>CAWHYZ010000009.1:0-121262 GCA_963833605.1 uncultured Alphaproteobacteria bacterium | reverse complement strand
CTAAATCAGCGACGAAAGTTCACCTCGTCTGCGCATCAAGACTACGGACTCCAGCGAGTGCCTCGTCCAACAACCTCCTTGATCGATCGAGCATTTGCCCCCGCTTCCGTTGATCTTTTTGCTCTGGAAACATCCAAGCTGCGAGTTGTTTACGGTCCTTGCGGGGATCGTAACCCCTAAGTCGAAGGTCATGAAGTGCAACTATGCGGTGGTCCCGCCATCGCCCGACAGTATCGAGACCAATTCCTGGGACATCGGGCGCTTTGCTTGGACGCCCACGCTGTTTCTTCAGTGGGTGTCTTTTACGGATCGCTTTGACCACCGCGCTTAGACGTTCAACAAGGTTTGGCGTATTCGGATCAATCGCGATCAAGATCATGCCCAGGCGAAGGACCTGATCCGCATCTTCCTTTGAACTGATTTCACTGACAGCCGATGGGCGACAAAGAAACTTGTTGATTTCGTCCGGGTCGGTTATTGGCACTCCCTGCATGTGGGGCGCCTGACCTTCCCATTCCTGCCTACGTAACTCGTAATAGTATTCGCCTTGGCGCATCACCAGCTCCCTCATAAACCGGCGAGCATTCCAGCCCTTCATTTCTTCGTCGTAGGTCCGGAAAAAATCAGGCGGGCTTTTGGCAACTTTTTTCTTGGGGCGACCGTACGTAACGTCCGGTTCCTTGTAATAGCGCCGCGGCATGTGCGCCTCCGCATCGTGCACCCGCATGTAGGACGCGGCGGAAGGCCGATGCGGAAACCGGCCTTGTCGGGAGCGACCCTATCCGCCGCGATTTGAAACCTATCACGCGCTGCGCAGCGACACGACTTCTGCGCTGGCGGGCTGTTTATTGCAGTAGTCGGCCCAGGCCTGCATCAGTCGGCGCCGACGATCGAGCATGTCACCTCTTTGGTACGCTGCCTCGACTTTGCTACCGATCGCATGCCCAAGCGCCATTTCAGCAATCTCAGCGGGAAAATTCGTGCACTCGCACACCAGCTCCGAAAAGTGGCTCGAAAGCCGTGCGGCGTGATGTCAACGCGCCTCATTCGTGAGAGCAGCCCGCGCAACGCCATAGGGCTTTGCGCCCCTTCAAAAACGAGATTGCAGCACCCCGCCGCATCTGCGCTAGCACAGCGATGGCGGCGGTCGACAGCGGCACGCGGTGTTCCCGGTTGGCCTTGGTGCGCGCAGCAGGGATAGTCCAAGTCCGTGTTGCGAAGTCCATCTCGTACCAGCGCGCGCGTTGCGCTTCGTTGGTTCGACAAGCGGTCAGGATTAAAAATTCAAGGCAGCGAGCAGCGACGGCTTCACGCTGCCGAAGCGTGACCATGAACGCCGGCAATTCATGATAGGGCAGGGCAGGGTGATGCTTGACCGGCCGCACCTTGAAACGGGATGGCAGCAGGTGATCCAGGTGCCCCCGCCACCTCGCGGGGTTCTCGCCGCTCCGATAGCCGTGTACCCGTGCCCAGTCCAAGATCAGCTCAAGCCGTCCCCTGACTTGCGCCGCTGTCTCCGGCTTGCGCTGCCAGATTGGCGACAACACCTGCATCACAAGCCCGGTGTCTATCTGTGACACGGGGAGGGGACCAAGGATGGGATTGGCGTACGTCGCTAGAGAGTCGACCCATTGCTGCGCATACTTGGCGCCCCGCCATGATGCCTGGTGGCTATCGATATAGGCGGTGGCGCACTCGGCGAACGTCATCGCCCGGGCCTTTTCTTCGGCCTGCTGCCGACTCAGCGCCGCTCTCGCATCACGTTTGGCCGCCAGCGGGTCAATTCCATCGGCGCGAAGCCTGCGCGCATCAGCGGCCTTCTCACGCGCTACAGCAAGGGAAATATCGGGGTAGCTGCCGAGGCCCATCCATGCCTCTCGTCCATCGACGGCGTATCGGTAGACCCATGATCGGGTAAGGACGGCCTTTCCTTCCCGTTCGGCACCCTTGCGGACATGTAGATAGAGGCCACCGCCATCCGAGTGCATCCCGATGCCGGCCGTCCTACAACGTAGGCTGGAGAGCTTTCCAATGAGCCGAACCATGATCGCTACCCTTCAGCCTACGTTCTAGCCTACGTCGGATTCGAGAATTGTAGCGAACGTTGGCGAACTAGTAAATAATCAACAACAAATAAATAACACAAAAAGTGCCTGTAGAATCGGACTAAGTCCGGCCTGTAGCGAATGATGGCGAATGATGGCGAAATGATTAGTTGCTTTCATACATCATGATTGCCATTGTTCTGATCGGGATCACGATCGACCGCGCGGCGCTGACCTTGCGCAACCTCGCGCTCGCGGCGCTCGCTGTCATGCTGGTAGCTCCGGAGTCCGTTGTGCACCCGAGTTTCCAGATGTCGTTTGCTGCCACCCTTGCGCTGGTCGCAGTCTACGAGGGCGGTGGGCCATGGGCCGGTGTCGGCAAACCCAACTCTCTCGCCGCGCAGGCGGCAGCGTGGGGCGTGCGTGAGGTCACGACGCTAATACTGGCATCGCTTGTAGCGGGGCTGGCGACCACCCCCTATGCGGCATTCCATTTCCATCGGCTCGCGCCCTACGGCGTGCTGGCCAACCTGCTGGCGATGCCGATCGTGTCTGTCTGGGTGATGCCCGCGGGATTGCTGGCCCTGGTCGCGATGCCGTTCGGTTTCGACGGCCCGCTCTGGCGCCTCATGGGCGTCGGCATCGAGTGGATGAATGCGATCGCGCTGTGGGTCGCCGGATTGCCCGGCGCTGTCGGGCGTATCCCGGCCTTTGGGGTCGGTGCACTTGTGGTCGCGACCGCCGGCTTGGTCATGATTTGCCTCTTGCGAACCCGGTTGCGCTTCGTGGGGATCGCGTTGGTCCTGGTCGCTGTCGTGATGGCGGCTCGCGCGCCCCGTCCTGACGTGCTGGTAACGGCGAATGCTGACGTGGTCGCGGTGCGCGGCGCCGATGGGCGCCTCGCCATCATGCGCAACTCCAGCAATCCGATAGCCGTACGGGATTGGCTCACCGCCGACGGCGACGAGCGCCAGCCCAACGATGAAGCATTAAGGAACGGATTTGCCTGTGATGGCGCGGGCTGCACAGCACGCCTCTCCAACAGCAGCGTCGTGTCGGTCGCGCGCACGGCGCATGCGCTGGCTGAGGACTGCCTCGATGCCGACCTTGTGATTACGACCCGTGAAGCGCCACCCACTTGCCGCGCGATGGCGATCGACCGGCGGACGTTGCGCGAGAGCGGCGCGATGACCTTAAGGCAGGACGACAAGGGGTGGACAATTGAGCGTGTTATCACGCCCGGATCTGAGCGCCCGTGGGCGCGTTCGCAAGGCGGATCCACGGGCGCATCAGCTTCTTCCGCCCTCACTCCGGCCGACGCAAGCCCACGCGTCGAAGACCTCGAAGCGGGTGATTAGTACTTGCGGAACAGGCCGATCAGCTTGCCCTGAATGCGCACGCGATTGGGCGGCAGGATGCGCACCTCGTAGGAGGTATTGGCCGGCTCAAGCGCGATCGAGGCACCGCGGCGTCGGAAACGCTTCAGGGTTGCTTCCTCATCGTCGATGAGTGCAACCACGATGTCACCCGTGTCGGCGGTTTCGGTGCGCTTGATCAGCGCCATGTCGCCGTCGAGGATGCCTGCCTCGATCATGGAATCACCGCGGACCTCCAGCGCGAAATGCTCGCCGACCGAAAGCAGTTCGGTCGGGATGTTTATCACGGCGCTGCGATTCTGAATTGCCTCTATGGGTGTCCCGGCGGCAATCCGTCCCATCACCGGCACCGCAATCGGCCGGCTGCTGTCGTCCTCTGTCGCCGGCCGCACGCGCCCGAGATTGCCTTCGATCACACTCGGCGTGAAACCGCGGGAACGTGCGCCGATGCCCTGGCTCACCGACTCCGGTAGCTTGATCACTTCGATCGCGCGCGCGCGATTGGGCATGCGACGGATGAAGCCGCGTTCTTCCAGGGCGGTGATAAGGCGATGAATTCCCGACTTGGAACGCAGGTCGAGGGCATCCTTCATCTCGTCGAACGAAGGAGGAACACCAGACTCCTTCAGCCGCTCGTGAATGAAACGCAGGAGCTCGAATTGTTTACGCGTCAGCATTTCCACGCCCCCACACGGTTGAACTGCCACAGCAGCACCGCAAAACAAATCATGAACAGACATTATCCGTTCGATATGTGTTCTGCAACCACTTAAAATCGCGTGAAGACGGATTTCCGGGCGGCGACACCCCGCTAATTGGGTATCCGGATCATCGAACAGTCAGTGCCGGAACTCGCCGCCGCCGCGTAAGGCTCTCGAATCACAAGACAATCCGCCTTGGCAAGAACATCGACCATGGAGCTGTCCTGGACCCCGAATGGGGTTGCCACGAAGCATCCCCCGGCTCCTTGGCGCACTGAAGCACGCAAAAAATCCATCCGTTCGTCGTTCGCCGGCAGATCACAACCCAATACCGCCGATTCGACCGGCAGGCTTACGTCGTTCCGGCCATTCATGGTGCGCAACAAGGGGATCAGGAACAGGAGACCGCACACAAAAGCCGACACCGGGTTGCCCGGTAGTCCAAGCACCTGCATCGTGCCGAGCCGCCCGTGCATCAGTGGCCGGCCAGGGCGCATTGCGACTTTCCAGAATGACAATGTCATTCCCTCGGCCGCGAATGCCTTCTGCACCAGATCGTAATCGCCGACGGAAGCCCCGCCAGTCGTCACCAGGACATCAGCCGCGGCCGCGCGGGCCCGCCGCACGGCTGCGATCGTGTCATCGAGCCGGTCCGGGGCGATGCCGAGATCAATCACGTGAGCGCCCTCGGCGCGGGCGAGCGCCGTCAGTGCAAAACCGTTCGAGTACACGATCTGCCCCGGGCCGGGCGGGTTGCCGGGAGGCACGAGTTCGTCGCCGGTCGCGAGCAGGGCAACACTAGGCCGCCTGTGCACGGGCACGGTTGGGTGATTTATGGCCGCGGCGAGCGCAAGGTCGCGTCCGCTCAGCCGGTGCCCCCGTGGCAGCAAAGTTTGGCCAGCGCGGAAATCGAGTCCTTCGACCCGGATATTGCGACCAACTCCGGGCGCGCGCGTGACGGTGACATCGTCGTTGGCGCGTGTCGTGTGTTCCTGGATGACAACCGTGTCGGCACCAGACGGAACAACACCGCCGGTGAAGATACGCGCAGCTTCAAACGGCCCGATCTTGCGCTCGAACGGGCGGCCCGCCGCCACTTCGCCGATGACTTTCAGCCGAGCTGGAACGCTCGCGATGTCCGCGGCGCGGACCGCGTAGCCATCCATGGCGGACACCGGCGCTGGCGGTTGTGTGCGTAGTGCCTTGAGGTCGTCGGCGAGAACCCGGCCATGAGCGTCGGTCAATTCGGTCTCGACCGCGGGAAGCGCCTTCGCGTCGCCGAGCACGTGGGCGAGCGCGTCGGCGACGCTCAGCATTCAGGCCTCCGCTCGGAAATGGCCGGATTTTCCGCCGCGCTTCTCGATCAGGCGTACACCCTCGATCCGCACGCCGCGTTCGAGTGCCTTGACCATGTCGTACACGGTCAGACACGCGACCGAGACGGCAGTCAGTGCCTCCATCTCGACCCCAGTGCTGCCAGTGACGCCCGCGGTGGCGCTCACGACAAGCCCGGGCAACTTGTTGTCGGGCGTGATTTCCACCTCGATGCGCGAAAGGGCGAGGGGATGGCAAAGAGGGATGAGTTCGTGGGTACGTTTCGCCGCCATGATGCCCGCAATGCGCGCTGCGCCGATCACATCGCCTTTCTTGGCGTCGCCTTTGCGCACGATATCGAGCGTTGATTTGCGCATCACCACACGGCCCTCCGCGGTCGCGGTTCGCTCGCTCGGCGGCTTCTTGGAGACGTTGACCATGCGCGCCTCGCCGCGCCGGCCAAGATGCGTCAGCCGGCGGCCTTTCATTGCGCTGGTGCCGCGACCGTGGCAGTGCGGGTGAGCAGAGCCCGCGTCGCTGCTGCCACGTCCGCACGGCGCATCAGACTTTCGCCGATCAGGAATGTGGAGATGCCGCACCCAGCAAGCCGCGCCAGATCGGCTGGCGTCGCTAGGCCACTTTCCCCGACGATGATCTTGTCGCGCGGCACTTTGGGTGCGAGCCGCTCGCTGGTCGCAAGGCTCGTCTCGAAGGTCCGAAGATTGCGGTTGTTGATCCCGATCAACCGTGATCTGAGCCGCAGCGCCCGCGCGAGCTCGTCTTCGTCATGCACCTCAATCAGCACGTCCATGTGCCAATCGAAAGCCGCGGCTTCGAGCTCGGCGGCGGCCGTATCATCGACGGCCGCGATGATGATCAGGATGCAATCGGCGCCCCAGGTGCGTGCTTCCACGACTTGATACGGATCAAACAGGAAGTCCTTGCGCAGCGCGGGCAACGCCGTCGCCGCGCGCGCCGCCGTGAGGTGGCCGGGCTCGCCTTGAAACGACGGCCGGTCAGTGAGCACCGACAGGCAGGCGGCACCGCCCTGCTCGTAGGCGCGGGCCAGGGCCGGCGGGTCGAAGTCAGCGCGGATCAGACCCTTGGACGGGCTTGCCTTCTTCACTTCCGCAATCAAAGCATAATCGCCGTTCGCCAGCCGGCGCTCGAGAGCCTCACGAAAACCCCGCGGTGAAGGGGCGATCCTGGCATCGGCTTCAAGGCCCGCAAGCGAACGCGTGCGTTTGGCCGCCGCGATCTCATCGCGCTTGTAGGCTTCGATCCTGGTGAGAATGTCCGACATCACCCATTCGAGACCGCAATCAACCGGTCGAGTGCCCCTTCGGCTTCGCCGGTGTCGATCGATTTTTTCGCCAACGCGAGGCCATGCTTAAGATCGCTTGCGGCATCAGCGACGACGAGCGCCGCTGCGGCATTGAGCATCGCCACATCGCGAAACGGACCAGATTTACCCCGCAGCACCTGTAGCAGGGCTTCGGCATTGGCGGTGGCCTCCCCGCCGCGCAAGGCGTCCGGCTTGACGCGGGTCAAGCCGAGTTCCTCGGGCACGATTTCGAACGTGCGTATCGTGCCTTTCTCGAGGGCGGCCACGAAAGTCGACCCCGCTGTAGTGATTTCGTCGAGACCATCGGAGCCGTGCACCACGAAGGCGCATTCCGAACCGAGATTTTTCAACACATGGGCCAGTGGTTCGACCCATTGCTTGGAGAATACGCCGACCATCTGCCGCTTGACGCCGGCCGGGTTCGACAGTGGCCCGAGCAGGTTGAAGATCGTGCGGGTGCCAAGTTCGACCCGTGTCGGACCAACATTCTTCATCGCCGGATGGTGTGCCGGCGCGAACATGAAGCCAATGCCGGCATCAGTGATGCAGGTTGCGATGGCCTCGGGCGAAAGATCGATCTTCACACCGAGCGCACTCAAGACATCCGCCGCGCCTGAGCGCGAAGAGAGCGCGCGGTTACCGTGCTTGGCCACTGGAACGCCGGCCCCCGCCACAATGAACGCGGCGCATGTAGAAATGTTGTACGAGCCCGACGCATCGCCCCCTGTGCCGACCACATCGATCGCGCCGGGCGGTGCCTCCACCCGAACCATCTTGGCGCGCATCGCCGAAACCGCGCCGGTGATCTCCTCGACGGTTTCGCCGCGAACCCGCAAGGCCATCAGCAGGCCGCCCATTTGCGACGGAGTGGCTTCGCCCGCCATCATGCTGTCAAAGGCGGCGGCCGCCTGGTCAAGCGACAATTGCGCGCCGGTCGCGACATGACCGATCAGTGCCTTGAGCTCGATCATCTCAATGCACCCGCGCTGTCTGTCTGCTGCGCCCCGCGAAGCGGCCGGTGGCGGCGTTCCATTGTGCCGCTATGTCGAGAAAGTTCTGCAAGATCAAGTGACCATGCTCGGAGGCGATGCTTTCCGGGTGAAACTGAACGCCATGTACGGGCAGCGTTCTGTGGCGTAGGCCCATCATAAGATGATCGTCTGTTTCCGCAGTAATAACAATATGTTCCGGGATATTCTTACGATCAACAATGAGCGAGTGATAACGTGTCGCCCGAAACGGTCCATTGATGCCGCGGAACACGCCTTCGCCGGTGTGGTGGATCTCTGAAAGCTTGCCATGCACCGGCGCCGGCGCGCGCACGACCCGGCCGCCGAACACTTGGCCTATGGCCTGGTGACCGAGGCAGACCCCCAAGAGAGGAATCGTGCGGGCGGCCTGCGCGATCAGATCGAGGCAGATCCCGGCTTCGTTCGGGGTACATGGGCCGGGCGAGAGCACAATCGCCTCCGGCTCGCTCGCAATTGCGTTCGCAACGCTAATCTTGTTGTTGCGATGGACGACGACCTTCGCTCCCAAGCCGCCCAGATAGTGGACGAGGTTGAAGGTAAAACTGTCGTAATTGTCGATCAGCAGGATCATGACCCAATCTGCCCGCCCGTGGGTCTTACTGGGGGAGGGGCGAAGTGGCAAGTCAACGACGGTCGAAATCAGCTCCGCCGCACTTGGCGCGCCAACGCGTACACCTGCTTTGGCCATCCCGCCTGCGCAAGCGAACTGCGGGTTGGGGAAACGGTTGAGCCCGTTCCCCTGTTTGGATGCCGCAAAAGTTGGATGGAATTTACTGTCCCCGCCGCGCGGACGATGCAAATCGCCGTGCTTCCTCGGCAGCGCGAAACAGCGCCTTGGCTTTGTTGACGCATTCCTGCTGCTCGGCGGCGGGATCCGAGTCTGCCACGATGCCGGCGCCTGCCTGCACATACATACGGCCGTCCTTCAGCAGGGCCGTGCGCAGCACGATGCAGCTATCGAGATCGCCGGCGGCCGAGAAATAGCCGACACAGCCGGCGTAGATCCCGCGCTTTTCTTTTTCGAGCTCGTCGATGATTTCCATGGCGCGCACCTTGGGCGCGCCCGATACGGTGCCGGCCGGGAAGCCGGCGACGAGCGCATCGAGCGCATCGTAGGGCGCATCGAGCACACCTTCGACATTCGACACGATGTGCATCACCTGGCTGAAGCGCTCGATGAAGAACTGATCGGTCACGGCGACGGAGCCAATCTTTGCCACCCTTCCAACGTCATTGCGGCCGAGATCGAGCAGCATAAGGTGTTCAGCACGCTCCTTGGGGTCGGCCAGCAACTCGTCCTCGAGGGCTTTGTCTTCATGGGGAGTGTCGCCCCGCCGCCGCGTGCCCGCCAGTGGTCGGATCGTTACCGTGCCGTCGCGCACGCGCACCAGAATTTCCGGACTAGAGCCTGCGACAGCGAACGCCCCATAATCGAGAAAGAACAAGAAGGGCGCCGGATTGACCCGGCGCAGCGCGCGATAGAGCGTAAACGGCGGCAGTGTGAATGGCAGCTCGAACCGCTGCGCCAGCACGACCTGAAAAATGTCCCCTGCAGCAATGTAATCCTTGCCCCTGAGGACCATGCGGTGGAATTCGTCCGGCGTGGTGTTGGAGGTGGCCGTGATGCTCAAAGGGCCGGCGATATCGATCGCGGCTTCGTTGTCCAGCGGACGATCGAGATCGTCGATGACGGCGCTCAAGCGCTCGACCGCACGCGCTAGCGCGGCGTTCGCGGACACCGGCCCGGAGGGTCGCACCGGCGCGACCACGGTGATGGTGTCCTTCACGGCATCGAAAATCACGACCACGGTCGGTCGCACCAGAATGGCGTCCGGAAGGCCGATCGGATCGGGGTTCGGCGGCGGCAGTTCCTCCATCAGGCGGACCATGTCGTAGCCGAGATAACCGAACACCCCAGCGGCCATGGGCGGCAGGCTGCCCGGAAGATCGATACGGCTCTCAGCGACAAACTCGCGCAACGCTGCGAGCGGCGCGCGGGCGCATGTCACAAAGGTGGCGGGGGTCGTCTGCGCTGTGCGGTTGACTTCGGCGACGCCGCCGTTGACGCGCCAGATCACGTCGGGATCGAGGCCGATGATGGAATAGCGCCCGCGCACGGCGCCGCCTTCTACGGACTCGAGCAGGAAGCTCATCGGCTTTCCGCCGGCGATTTTGAGAAAGGCTGAAACCGGCGTTTCGAGGTCCGCCACCAGCGTAGTCCACACGACCTGCGCCTCGCCCTTCGCGTAACGCTGAGCGAAGACGTTGGCAGCGGGCTCGATCTGCATTACTGGTTGCCGCTGCTGCCGAGCGCCTGGTTGAGGACGGCCTGGTTGATGCGGGTACCGATCTCCGCTT
Organism: uncultured Alphaproteobacteria bacterium; assembly: GCA_963833605.1. GTDB lineage: Bacteria > Pseudomonadota > Alphaproteobacteria > Rhizobiales > Xanthobacteraceae > JAFAXD01. The sequence goes on along the minus strand of CAWHYZ010000009.1, from coordinate 111,092 downwards.
CGACCTTGATGATATATTCGGTCAGGAGCTCCTCGCCGAGCACGCGCCGTAACGCGTCGTCGAGGCGTTTGGCATCGGCAGAAGTGGCGTCAAACGTCGGGACCGTGATACTCACGACGTGGAACACGATCCGCTCGCTCGCATCCTTGCCCTCGGCGGTGCCGGCCGAGCCTCTTGGCGTTCGAAACACCGTCGCGATCACCTGCGGCGGAAGCGTCTCACTACCCCGGCGCTTCAAGCCGTTGGCCCATTTGACCTGAAGTTTGTCGGCCGCTGCGATCTCAGAGAGCTGGGCGCCGCTGTCGAGTTTTTTGACCATGTCTTCCGCTTTGACGTGCAGCCGCTTCGCGATCTCGTCCTCGCGCCAGCGTGCCTCGACGCGATCCTTTACCTCATCGAGGGGCCGGTCGCGGCTCGGCGTAATACTGGCGACCTCGTACCAGACGTAGCCGCCCCCTTGAATCTGCAGCGGCTCATTTTCGGCGCTTACCGCGGCGGCGAACGCATTTGGAATAAGCTCTGCGCTCGCCGGCAGGTCGGGAACCGGATTCCCTGCTGCATCACGGCCTGAGCGGTCTATCGCGTCGATCGTGCGGTAGGGCAGCTGCAGCTTCTTGGCGGCTTCGTCGAGCCGTGCACCGGACGCCAATTCGTCCTCGATCTTGTCGCGCAGGGTGGCAACCTGGCGCTTACCCCGATCAAGCGCGATCTCGTGCTTGATCGCCGACTCAACCTCGGCAAACGGCTTCACCTGCGCGGGCTCGATCTTGGTTACGCGCACAAGGGCGACACCGAACCGCCCCTTGATAGGCTCGCTGACTGCCCCTGGCTGCAACGCGAACGCCGCGTCCGCGACAGCTGGATCCACGATGCCGGCCTTCGGCACCAGCCCGAGGTTCACGTCCGTGCCCTTGAGGCCACGTTCCTCAATCAGTGCGTCGAAGGTTAGCCCTTCCTTGAGGCGCTGGGCCGCCTTGCTCGCATCTTCCTCGGTCGGAAAGACAATCTGCTGGACCTCGCGCCGTTCCGGTGTCGAATAGCGTGCTGAGCGGTCGTCGTAGACGCGTTTAGCATCGGCATCGGAGACCTCGATCGTGCGTGCGATCTCTTCCGGGGTCACTGCCAGCACGAAGAGCTTGCGATATTCCGGTGCACGAAACAGCGACTTGCGATCGTCGAAATACGTTGCCAACGCCTCAGGGGTTGGAGCGGGAATGTCGCCGGCTGCCTCGGGCCCGAGCACGACGTAGTCTATGCTGCGCTCTTCGTTCTGGTAGCGGTTGAACGCCTCGATCGCGGTACGAGGCACGGTCACGCCGGCGAACAAAGCTTCTTCTAGCTGTTTGCGCTGGATATCACGGCGCAGCTTGGCGATGTAGCGCGGCTCGGTATAGCCGATCGACCGGATTTTCTGTTCGAATTGCTGTTGGTCGAACTGGCCGTTGATGCCACGGAATGCCGGGTCCTGGGTGATCCGGCGCGCGACCTCACTGTCCGCAACGCCAAGGCCGAGCTTGCGCGCACGCTCGTCGATAGCGGCTTCGGCCATCATTTTTTCGAGCAGCTGCCGGTCGACGCCGAAAGCGCGCGCCTGCTCGGGAGAAATTGGACGGCCGAACTGGCGCTGGAGCTGCTGCAACTGCTCCGTATAGGCCTGCCGGAATTGATCGCCTGATATTTCGATACCGCCGACCGTCGCAACGGTGGATCGTCCGCCGCCGCGGAAGACATCGCCGATGCCCCAGATGCCAAAGGCGATGATGAGGACGCCGACGACGGCGGCCATGACGATTTTGCCGAGCCAACCAGTGGAGGCTTTGCGAAGACCTCGGAGCATAGGGCAACCACGTTGATGAGATTGGGAAAACGGCCGCTGCCGCCAGCGCATAATAGGCATGCGACATGTGCGTAGCAACCGTGGCGGATTTGCGGGCGGGATTGGTCGACGGCCGAAACCTGGAACGGTCGGCCAACCGGTGGCTTAACGCGGTTGGTTGTGTCACCTACAAGGCCAGAGCCGGCATTGGCGATGCGTCGTGATCGCCTGGCGACGAGGACCGGTACACAGGGACGAAAACATGACGCGTCGGTCGCTGGTTGCCGGTAACTGGAAGATGAATGGACTGCAAGCATCGATCGGCGAACTCGACCACATCATCGATGGGGCACAGGGATTCGGGGCGGGGCTCGAATTGATGGTGTGTCCGCCCGCGACGCTCGTCGCTGCTTTCGCGGCTCGTGCCGAGGGGTCCGGCGTTCTGATTGGCGGCCAGGACTGCCACCCGGAGGATTTCGGCGCGTTCACCGGCGACATTTCGGCCCGAATGCTCGCCGACGCCGGTGCGCGCGCCGTCATTGTCGGGCATTCCGAGCGGCGGATCGGTCACGAGGAAACGGACGCGCAAGTGTGTGGAAAGACGTTGGCCGCATGGCGGGCCGGGTTGGTCGCAATCGTCTGTATTGGGGAGACCGAGTTTGAGCGACACGCCGGCGCCACCTTGTCGCGGCTCGAGCGGCAACTCGAAGAGTCGCTACCGAACGACAGCAAATCGCACAATTTGGTTGTCGCCTACGAACCGGTTTGGGCGATCGGAACTGGTCGCACGCCTACGTCGGCGGACGTGGCGGAGGCGCACGGGTTCATTCGCCAGAGACTGCACATGCGCTTCGGCTCGGAAGGGGACGGCATCCGCATTCTCTACGGGGGATCGGTCAAACCGTCGAACGCGGCGGAACTCATGGGGATAGAGAACGTCGATGGCGCACTGGTGGGCGGAGCAAGCCTCAAGGCCGCGGACTTTCTGGCGATCGCCGGGGCGTACAGCTAGCGGGGGAGCTTTGGCATGTGACTTGGCGCGAACCCTGTCCCAACCGCCGATCACGGCGGCGAAGAGCAAGATTTGCAGCCGGCTAATGAGCCACCTATCTCCAGGATAGGGCGGGTAGCAATTCGCTACGGTATCGTGTAGAGACCCCGCACCCCCTTATGCCCGGTTGTTGCCGCGCGCCGCGCGCGTTCTAGGAGACCTGATGCAGACCGTTGTTGTCGTCGTACACCTCATGGTCGTTCTCGCCATGATCGGCTTCGTGCTCCTGCAGAAGTCCGAGGGCGGCGGCCTTGGGATTGGATCATCCGGGGGATTTCTCACCAGCCGCGGAACCGCTAACGTGCTGACCCGTGCGACCGCGATCCTGGCGCTGGTTTTCTTCATCACAAGCCTGACCTTGTCGGTGCTGGCGGGTCTCGATCGCAAGCCGAAGTCGATCCTCAATACGGGCGCGCCTGCAACCCAGCAGCCCGGTGCACCGCCAGCACCGCTTGGGCAGGGTGGTGGCGGCCTCCTCGACACGTTGCGCAACCAGGGTCAGCAGCCGCCGCCGTCGGGCCCGGCAGTTCCCGCCACTCCGGTGCCGCCGGCGGGACCGCAGGTACCGCTGTCGCGATAATTCGCGCAAGCGTGCGTCACCGCCGTGGCGATACGCACAGATCCAAGTCGCCGTCCGGTCCGGTCTCTGCGGTCGGATCAGGCGTCTGAATTATGCGTGGGGCGGCTTGATATTTTCACAATTGGTCCCAATTGGCAGCCGAACCTGGTCGGCTTTGGTCAAATACGCACATTTGCTCTATTCGAATCGACCGTTTCACGCTAAAGGTTGGGCCCCATGGCGCGGTACGTATTCATCACCGGCGGCGTGGTCTCCTCCCTCGGAAAGGGTCTCGCATCCGCAGCGCTCGGCGCCTTGCTGCAGGCACGAGGCTACTCCGTGCGGCTGCGGAAGCTTGATCCCTATCTCAACGTCGATCCGGGCACGATGTCGCCGTATCAGCACGGCGAAGTGTTCGTAACCGATGATGGCGCCGAAACCGACCTGGACCTCGGTCATTACGAACGGTTCACCGGCCGGCCAGCAACCCGCAACGACAACATCACGACCGGCCGCATCTACCAGGAAATTCTCACCAAGGAACGGCGCGGCGACTATCTCGGCGCGACGATCCAGGTGATCCCTCACGTCACCAATGCCATCAAAGACTTCATCCGCGACGGCAATGACGATTTTGATTTCGTCTTGTGTGAGATCGGCGGAACCGTTGGCGACATTGAGGGTCTCCCATTTTTCGAGGCTATTCGTCAGCTCGGCAACGAGCTCCCGCGCCACCACGCGGTCTATATCCATCTGACCTTGATGCCGTTCATTTCGTCGGCCGGTGAGCTAAAGACCAAGCCAACTCAACACTCGGTCAAGGAACTGCGCTCAATCGGAATCCAGCCCGATATTCTGCTGTGCCGGACCGATCGCGAAATTCCTAAGGAAGAGCGCCGCAAGCTCGCACTGTTTTGCAATGTGCGTGAATCCGCCGTGATCGAGGCGCGCGACGTTGACAATATCTACGCAGTTCCTGAAGCCTATCACGCCGCCGGGCTTGATACCGAGGTTTTGGCCGCTTTTGGGATCGACGCGTCGCGCAGCCCGGACCTCGAACGTTGGAAGCTCATCAACGAGCGCATCCGCAACCCGGATGGCGACGTGACGATCGCGGTGGTCGGCAAGTATACGGGCCTCAAGGATGCCTATAAGTCGCTGGTCGAGGCGCTGTCACACGGCGGCATCGCCAACAAGGTTCGGGTCAATCTCGATTGGATCGAAAGCGAGATTTTCGAGGGTGAAGACCCGACCCCGTTTCTTGAGCACGTCCACGGGATTTTGGTCCCCGGTGGCTTTGGTCAGCGTGGGGCAGAGGGAAAGATTCGTGCGGCTCGGTTCGCGCGCGAACGCAATGTTCCCTATTTCGGAATTTGCTTTGGCATGCAGATGGCGGTGATCGAAGCGGCACGCAATCTGTGCGGTGTTCCCGAGGCAAACTCGACGGAGTTCGAGCCGACTTCCGAGCCCGTTGTCGGCCTGATGACCGAGTGGCTGAAGGGGAACGAACTGCAGACGCGCGGGAAGGGGAGTGACCTCGGCGGCACCATGCGGCTCGGCGCCTATCCGGCGCAGCTCGCACGCGGCAGCCGGATCGCGGAGATCTACGGAACAACGGAGATATCCGAACGCCATCGCCACCGTTACGAGGTGAATACAAAGTACAAGGGCAGCCTCGAGCAACACGGCATGCGCTTCTCCGGCATGTCGCCCGATGGGGTGCTGCCCGAGACCATCGAATACGTCGACCATCCCTGGTTCATCGGCGTTCAGTTCCACCCGGAGCTCAAGTCGCGCCCCTTTGCGCCGCACCCGTTGTTCTCCTCGTTCATCGAGGCGGCGGTGGAGCAGAGCCGGCTGGTGTAATCTCCCTCTCGCTGCACCGGGAAATCTGCGTCCGCTGGAGCGCATAAGTGTCGGCTGACACGCCTACAGATGATTTTGCGCAACCTCGTTTTGAGAGAAAACGATGATCTATGAGCTGAGAACCTACCACGTCGCTCCCAATCGCATGTCGGCGCTGCTCAAGCGCTTCGAAACGACCACGCTCGACCTGTTCAAGAAGCACGGGATCCGCCAGGCGGGGTTCTGGACCACCATGATCGGTGAATCGAACCAGAACCTGTTCTACATGCTGGCGTGGGAGTCGCTTGCCGAGCGCGAGAAGAAGTGGACCGCGTTCGCGACCGACCCGGAATGGCTGACCAAGCGAGCGGAGACGGAAAAGGACGGTCCGATCGTCCTGACGCTGTCGAACCAGTTTCTCGAGCCGACAGCGTTCTCAGCCGTGAAATGAGTGTAGCAATAGGATTATTTGCCATGGATGCCCCATGGGTGCCCGCGCACAACAGGGCATCCATGGGCATCCATGGTCACGCATGAATGCCCAGGCTCGGCGTCCAGTGCATGCTCAGGACGATGGACGCCGCCCGCGTTTCCGGGCCGCCAGCTTCACGGCCGCGATAATTTGCGGATAGGCGCCACAGCGGCAGAGATTGCCGGCGAGGTAGTGACGGATGTCGTCCTCATTGGGATCCGGCTTGATGTCGAGCAATTGCCGGGTCATCAGCACAAAGCCGGGGGTGCAAAAGCCGCACTGAAATGCGCCGGCCTCGATGAAAGCCTCCTGTACGTCATCGAGCGCCTGGGCGGGTCCGAGGTGCTCGATCGTCGTGATGCCCGCGCCGTCGGCGCGCGCCGCGAGGTAAAGGCAGCCCGAGACTGCTCTACCGTTGACCAGGACGGTGCAACATCCGCATAGGCCCTGCGCGCAGCTTTCGCGTGCGCCGAACAGGTCAAATTTCCGTTGCAGCAGATCGACTAGGTTCCAATGCAGGTCGATCTCGGCAGAGACTTGTTGGCCGTTGAGGGTGAAGCGGATCGTACGCTGGCTCGCTGCCATCTCACCCGTCCCCGCGTGGATGATTGTTGGCGGCGCGCAGCGCCCGGTACACGGCCTCGGCGGTGATCGGCAATTCGGTTAGGCGAACCCCGACCGCGTCGGCAATCGCGTTGGCGATGGCTGGCGACACCGCAAATGTTCCGGATTCGCCGACCCCCTTGGCCCCGAACGGCCCGTCGTGTTGCCCTCCCTCGACCGCCTCGCTTGTCATCAGCGCCGGCAGGTCGAGTATGCTCGGGATCTTGTAGTCCGCGAGCGAGGCATTGGTGACCTGTCCGGCATCGAACTCCATCTTTTCCTGCATGGTGAATCCAAGCTGCATGACGGCAGCGCCCGAAATTTGGTCCTCGACGATCTTCGGATTAACGGGCTTCCCGGCGTCGACAACATTGACGAGCTTGGTGATCCGGACTTCGCCGGTCTCGGTGTCGACCTCCACTTCCGCGCCGGTGCCCCCGATCATCCAATAGGGTGTCGCGTTTGTGGTCTGCCCCGTGTCGTGATCGGGGGATTGATAGCTCGGCACGTAGCTTCCGACCCCGATCACATTGCCAGCCTGCATACCGTATTTGCGACGGAACAGCTCGGGTACCGGAATGTTGGAGCCGGGGGGCAGGCCGAGTTCGGCGGCGAGCGCCGCGAGCTTGGTTTTGGCATCCTGGGCCGCAAGCCTCACAGCATTGCCCATGTGGAACATGGAGCGCGAGCCAAGCGTCGCCATATCGTAAGGCGTCACGTCAGTATCCGGATGCACGATACGCACCGACTCGGCCGCAAGATCGAGCACCTCGCCGACGACTTGAGCATTCGCCGTGTCCGAACCCTGGCCCATGTCGACGGTGCTGCAATAGAGCGTCACGCTGCCGTCGGCCGCCACGTTGACGATCGCCATCGACGTGGTCGGGGAGATCGACGCCTTGAAGCCGATGGCAACGCCGCGCCCGCGCCGCACCGTGCCGTTGCCGCGGTCGAACGGCGTCCCCCAATTCAATCGCTCCGCCACTTGGTCGAGCACGGTTTCGATCGCGGCGTCGCGCATCAGCGTACCGGTCGCTTGCGGGCGGCCGTCGCGCAAAATGTTCTTGCGGCGGAACTCCACCGGATCGATGGCAAGCTCGCGTGCGATTATGTCGGCGTGGCTCTCATAGGCCCACACCAGCTGCGGAATGCCGAAGCCGCGCAGCGCGCCGGCCGGCGGCAGGTTGGTGTAGAGCGAAAACGAGTTGATCGACACATTTTCGATGTCGTAGGGTCCAGGCGCCGTGAACCCGGATTTTTGCGTGATGCGTGGGCCGATGTCCGCGTAGGCGCCGCCGTTCCACCACACATCACAGTGTCGCGCCGTGATGCGCCCGTCCTTGTTCACTGCGCTTTTGATCCGGAACGTGCTGGCGTGCTTGGTCAGCGTATAGAATTGCTCCTCCATGGAGAGGGAGATCTTCACAGGCCGGCGCGCCAACAGGGCGAGCGCCGCCACCAAAGCTTCGAGCTTGATGTAGAGCTTGGCGCCAAACCCGCCGCCGAGGTAGGGGACCTTCACGCGCACCCGGTTCTCCGGCCAACCGAGCAGGCGGGCAATCTCGATGCGCACGAACGAGGGACTTTGCGATGCGGTGTGAATGGTCACGCCCGGACCGCTGATCTCGGCGACCGAGACGAACGGTTCCAGCGGCAGGTGCAGCACCTGCTGGGTCCGGAACGTGTGTTCGAACACATGATCGGCCTGGGCAAACGCAGCCTCGACGTTGCCTCGGCGCAAATGGAAATCGAGGGCGACATTGGTGTTGCGGCGACCTTCCAGGTGCTTGAGATCCGGGAATGTGCCGGCCGGTTTCAGCTCGTCGTGTACGACGGCCTGCGACGTGACAGCTTCGACTTCGTCGAACACCGCTGGCAGCTCGTCGTAGTCGGCGACGATCGCCTGGGCGGCTTCCTCTGCGGCATAGGGATCGTCCGCCAGCACGACCGCGACCGGTTCGCCGATGTAGTGCACCTTGTCTAGCGCCAAGATCGGCTGATCGTGGAACGCCGGGCCGTAGTATGGGTTGGGAATGATCTTGCGGATGTCTTCGCCGCTGACGATGCGGAACACGCCAGCGCACGCTTGCGCGCCGGTTACGTCGATGGCGCGGATGCGCCCGTGCGCGACAGTGCTGCGGAAGATCTTGCCGTAGAGCATTCCGGGCAGACGCAGGTTGTGGACATACTCGGTTCGGCCGGTGACCTTCTCGTGGGCTTCTAGGCGAGGAAGCGAGCGGCCGACCTGTCCACTTGGAATCGCGCGTGTGCTCATTGGTGCGGCACTCCAACCCCGCTGCCGACCGCGGCTACCAGCGCGCGCTCCACGTAAATCCCGATCAGCTGCTTCTTGTACGACGCCGAACCGCGCGCATCGCTGACGCTCTCGATTGTGTCGGCCGCTGCGGCACCGGCACGGCGCAAAATTTCCGCACTTATGAGACGCCCGCTGAGGGCGTCTTCGGCAGCGGTCGCCCGCAGGGGGCGCTCCGTCGCCGCGCCGATAACGATGCAAGGGTCGCGGGCCACGTTGTTCGCCACATCAAGCGACACTGCAATTCCGACCGCAGGCCAGTCATGTGCGGCGCGGGTGCTGCATTTGACATAGGCCGATCGCCGCTGCCGCTGGGCGGGGATGAGTACTTCGGAGATCAGTTCATCGGGCATCAACACGGTCTCGTAGTAGCCGGCGTACAGATCCTGTACCGGGATCTGTCGTTCGCCGCCGCGACCAATCACGAGGACATTCGCGCCAAGCGCGATTAGCACCGGTGGCAAATCCATATGCGGGTCGGCATGGGCGAGATGACCGCCGATGGTCGCGACGTTACGGACACGCACGTTCGACAACGTTCGCAGCGTCTTACGGATCACGGGCGCGAACCCGGCAAGATCGTCGGAGCGTTCCATGTCAGCCAAGGTCGCCATGGCTGCGATGCGAAGGCTGCCATCCGACAACAGGTCAATGCTCGAGAAACGCGCCTCGATCGCGTGCAGGCTGATCAGCCGAGACGGCCGGAACACTCCGGCCTTCATCATCAGCATCAGCGCAGTGCCGCCGGCGATCACGCGGACTGATGGATCTTCACGATCAAGCCGCTCAACAGCCGCCCGTAATGAATCTGGCGCCTCGATCTCGAATGGCTTCATCGCGTTTCCCCGGCCGGCGCTTGTGTGAAGGCGGCGCATATTCGCGCTGTGAATTCCCGTTCCATGTCCCGGGCTTTCGCCTTGAGGACCGGCTGACCAATACTGCCGAGTTTCCCGCTGAGCGTCGATTCGATCGTGTAGTCGACCAGCGTCACATCCCCGTCTGCGATAAGCCGAGTGGTCGATGTTGCGATGAGGCGGCCCACGATGCCGATCGGCATACCCTCGATGCGGGCTTCGATCAGAGCAGGGGGCTCGATGCGCGTCAGCTCGACGGCGACATTGAACCGAAAGCTCATGTAGGCGACTTTTGTTTCGAGCACGGCCCTGTAGTGCGCCGGATCCACCTCGGTGAGGTCACGTACCCCATCGATGCAGGTCGCGAAGAAACGCGCATCGCGTAAAGCCTCGAACACGCGGTTTCGGGGCGCCGGTACGCTGATCTGACCCGTGATTTTCATGAACCGGCGAAACCTGCTACCCACTAGTGTGGTGGATTTGAAGTTCCTATCATTCTTGCCGCGCGCTCGCATAGGAACTTCAAATCCAAAACCACACTAAAATCATATATTTGCTAGTGTCCCTTCGATTTCGAAGTTCGTGTTGAGCGTGCTGTAGCGTGTGACGAACTTCGGAATTCGGGACACTAGTCCCAGACGACAGGGTCATTCAGAGGCTATCGCGCGTGAGCGTCAGGACACAACCTCCACCCAATCCGGTGGTGACCGTCGGCCCGGCGCGCTTCGGCAACGACCTGCCGCTGGCGCTCATTGCCGGACCATGTGCGCTGGAAAGCCGCGCCCACGCGCTGGAAATGGCGGTCGCGCTCAAAGAGATCACGCAGAAGCTTGGCATCGCGCTGGTCTACAAGACCTCCTTCGACAAAGCCAACCGCACCAGCGCGGCAAGCGCGCGCGGCATCGGACTTGACGCGGCGCTTCCGATTTTTGCGGATCTGCGTGCGCAAACCGGACTTCCCATCCTCACCGACGTGCACGAGGCCGAGCAATGCGCGCGGGTCGCTGAAGTGGTCGATATTCTGCAGATCCCAGCATTTCTCTGCCGCCAGACCGATCTCTTGGTTGCAGCGGCGCGAACCGGCCGTCCCATCAATGTCAAGAAGGGCCAGTTCCTGGCGCCGTGGGATATGTCGAATGTGATTGCGAAAATCACCGCTGCAGGTAATCGCGATGTCTTGGTCACGGAGCGCGGTGCTTCGTTTGGCTACAACACGCTGGTATCAGACATGCGGGCGCTGCCGATCCTGCGCCGAGAGACCGGCGCACCAGTGATATTCGATGCCACGCATTCGGTGCAGCAGCCAGGCGGGCAGGGGAGTTCCTCGGGAGGAGAGCGCGAGTTCGTGCCAGTGCTTGCGCGCGCCGCGGTCGCGGTCGGCGTCGCCGGCGTGTTCATCGAGACCCATCAGGATCCCGATCGCGCACCGTCCGACGGACCAAACATGGTGCCGTTGCGGGAGATGGAACAGCTTCTGCGGACCCTCATGGCTTTCGACAAGCTCGCGAAGGCATGAGCTCGCCACCTCCCGCCGCAGCGCCTCCGCCGCCGTCGCTCTCGCCCCAGCGCATCCTGGCGACGGTATGGCTCGCGGTATTCTCATCGAGCCTGTTTTTTCGCGCGGTTGATCCGATCATTCCGCAGATTGCGGCCGATCTTTCACAACCAGCCGAGACGGTGGCACTGCTTGCAACTGCGTTCGCTCTCCCCTACGCGCTGATGCAACCAGTGCTCGGCGCCATGGGCGACGTGCTTGGCAAGACCCGCACCATGTTTGCCTGTCTGGTGGTCGTCACGATCGCCACGTTCGCCGGTGCGTTTGCCGGGAACCTGTCGATTCTGATGGCGTCGCGCATTGTCGCAGGCATTGTTGCGGGTGGGATTTTCCCAGTCTCGCTGGCGCTTGTTGCGCAGGTTGTTCCGATCAGGGGGCGGCAAGTGGCGGTCAGCCGGCTGTTGGCCGGCGCCATGTTGGGAAACCTCCTGGGCTCATCCGCCGCGGGTATCATCGCCGACCTTGCGGGCTGGCGCGCCGTATTCCTGTTCAACGGAGGCTTTGCGGCGATCGCGCTGATTGCGGCGTTCGTTGGCTTCGGCGGCCCGGGGGTCAAACCAACGCAAAAGGTCAACCTGCGGGAAATTCCTGCAAGCTACCGCGCCATCTTCTCCAACCCGCTGACCAAATTCTGCTTTGGCGGCGTGTTGATGGAGGGCATTTTCCTGTTCGGGATTTTTCCCTACGTCGCACAGCTTCTGCACCAGATCGGCGAATACCGTGCCACCATTGCGGGCGTGGTCATCGCCGGCTTCGGCGTGGGCGGCATCCTCTATTCGCTCGTGATTCCCTGGCTGTTGCCGTTGCTCGGCCAGTCGCGTCTGATGTTCACCGGCGGCTTGTTGATGGGGCTCGGGTTGATTGCGATGGCCTTCCTACCCCCTTGGCCGGTGCAGCTCGCTCTATTTGGTTTGTTCGGCTTGGCTTTCTATTTGCTGCACGGGGTCATTCAGATTTACGTCACCGAACTTGCGCCGACGGCGCGCAGTTCGGCGGCGGCGTTTCATTCGACGTTCTTTTTTCTCGGGCAGTCGATCGGTCCGATCTATTATCGGGTCGCCATGGCCCAAGTCGGCTTGGCGCCAAGCCTGATATTCGGCGCCTTGATGGTGATTGCCACGGGCATCGTGTGTTCGATCTGGCTCTGGAGTCCCGCCCGGGGGTCCGGTCGGGCGTGACGCCACGTCAGCCGCGCGCGCGATAGGGCCCGACGCCCTGGTCCGGTACCCACACTCCGGCAGGTGGCTTGCCGACTTGCCAGAACACGTCGATCGGCATGCCACCGCGGGGATGGAAATAGCCGCCGATCCGCAGCCAGCGCGGGGCTAGAAGACGGGCGAGGCGTTTGCCGATGGCGACGGTACATTCTTCGTGGAACGTGCCGTGATTACGGAAACTGTTGAGATAAAGCTTGAGCGATTTCGATTCGATCAGCCAGCGCCGCGGAGCGTAATCAATGACCAGAATGCCGAAATCGGGCTGTCCGGTGACCGGGCACATGGAGGTGAATTCCGGAAACGTGAAGCGCGCCACATAGGCGGTGTCGAGGTGCGGATTAGCGACGCGATCAAGCACTGCTTCATCCGGAGAGGCGGGGATCGCTGTTGCCCGGCCGAGTTGCAGGCGCGTCTGTCTCTTGCGGATTGGTCTGCGCCGCACTGTAGCGCCTTTCACGCGATCGTCCGGGTGGACGCGAGCCGCGCGCCGGCCCGCACCGCGGCTTCCTTGGCCGCGGCGATTGCAGCACCGCGGATCTCGAGCAGCTTTTGGGTCAGGCCGCTGCCGGCCTGCTCCGGCGTTCCAGCGGCGAACGGTGGCCCCGGGTAGATCAGCGCGACGACCTGCGGCCGCGCCTCGATAGGCGACACCGAACCGGACTTGGGTCCGGTCATTTGTGCGATGCTTGCGCCCATGCCGGTTGTGGTGGCTGCCATCTCGATCGACATCGGCCAATTCAACTCGCGCGGCCTTCATGCGGCAAGCTTTGATTGCTGGCAAGCCGGCGCCCCCCTTGCGCCCTGCGCCTGATCGCCTAAAAGCGCCAGCGCAGCCAAACACCAAGAGGTGCCCATGACCGCCATCGTCGACATCATCGGCCGCGAAATCCTCGACAGCCGCGGCAATCCGACGGTGGAGGTCGATGTGGTGCTCGAGGATGGTGCGCGCGGCCGCGCGGCGGTGCCATCGGGGGCATCGACGGGCGCACACGAAGCGGTCGAGCTGCGCGACGGCGACAAAGGCCGTTACCTCGGTAAAGGCGTCGGCAAGGCCGTGGAGGCGGTTAACGGCGAGATCTTTGAGGCGATCGGTGGCATGGACGCCGAGGCGCAGGTCAAGCTCGACCAAACCATGATCGCGCTCGACGGTACGCCCAACAAAGGACGGCTCGGGGCGAACGCCATTCTGGGGGTGTCGTTGGCCGTCGCCAAGGCCGCGGCGGCCGCGAACGGCCTCCCCCTCTATCGCTACGTTGGCGGGACCTCGGCTCGAACTCTGCCCATCCCGATGATGAACATCGTCAATGGTGGCGTGCATGCCGATAATCCGATCGACTTCCAGGAATTCATGGTCATGCCCGTTGGCGCCCCAACCTTCGCGGAAGCGCTGCGCATGGGTGCCGAGGTGTTTCACACCCTCAAGGGCGCACTCAAAGGAGCGGGTCACAACACCAACGTGGGTGACGAGGGCGGCTTCGCACCCAACCTCCCGAACGCGAATTCGGCGCTCGACTTCGTCATGGGCGCCATCGAGAAGGCCGGTTACAAAGTTGGTACCGACCTCGTACTAGCGCTCGATTGCGCCTCTACAGAATTCTTTAAAGATGGCTCCTATCGCTATGAAGGCGAAGGAAAAACGCGGTCACGTGAGGAGCAGGCCAATTACTTGGCCGAATTGGTCGCGCGCTATCCGATCGCCTCGATTGAGGATGGGATGGCTGAGGATGACTTCGAGGGCTGGAAGCTGCTGACTGATCTCATTGGCCGCAAATGCCAACTGGTCGGCGACGATCTCTTCGTCACCAACGTCAGCCGTCTGCAGCAAGGTATTCGGGACGGCCTCGCCAATTCGATCCTCATTAAAGTGAACCAGATTGGAACGCTGACCGAAACGTTGGCCGCGGTCGACATGGCCCACAAGGCGGCCTATACGGCCGTGATGTCGCACCGATCGGGCGAGACCGAGGACTCGACCATCGCCGACCTCGCGGTTGCAACCAATTGCGGGCAGATCAAGACCGGCTCGCTCGCACGCTCCGATCGCATTGCCAAGTACAACCAGCTTCTGCGGATCGAGGAAGAGCTGGGCGCGCAGGCAACGTACGCGGGGCGGTCCGCGTTAAAGACACTCGCGGGCAATGAGCATTAACGCGACGTTTACGTTCCGCACAGCATGGTCGAACCATGGTCACCCGCCCGCGCCTTCGCGCGTTCTTCGGCGCGCTTGCTCTCTACATCATTGCCGCGTTGCTGATCGGCTACTTCGGTGCCAATGCGTATTCCGGCAACTACGGCCTGACGGCGCGCGCTACCCTCGAGCAGCAGGTCGCGGCTCTCAGCGCCGAATTGACCGAAGCCAAGGCCGAGCGGGAGCGTTGGGAGCGGCGTGTGGCGCTACTCAAATCGGACGGGCTTGATCCCGACATGCTGGACGAACGGGCACGCGCGCTGCTCGGCTTCGCGGACCCACGCGATGTCGTGATGCTGCGCAAGCGACCGTGATCTCACAGGTCCTGTGTCCGGCGTTTCATCGCCTCGTCCCAGACCTTCTCCCGATTCTGCTCAAAGATCAGCTCGACATCATCAGGGGCTGTGAACCAGGCGCGGCGTTCGAGTTCGCCTTCGAGCTGGCCCGCGCCCCAACCTGCATAGCCGAATGCAACTAGGCTGCGTTTGGGCCCTTGCCTTTTGGCGATGTCGCGCAGGATCTCGCGGCTGGACGTCACGGCCACGTGACCATCGATGTCGAGCGTCTCGGGGCGATGATAGTCGGTGCTGTGCACCACAAAACCGACCTCAGGCTGCACCGGGCCGCCGGCGAAAATACGTATCGTTCCGTCGACATTCGTGTCGGCATGGCCAAGCGCCTGCAACAAGCTCGCGAGTGACCGCTCTTGCACGGGCCTGTTGATGACGATGCCGAAAGCGCCATCGCGATCATGCCGGATCATCAGGATCACAGTCTGATAGAAGCGCGGGTCTTGCATCGACGGCGACGCGACGAGGAGTTGGCCGGCAAGCGAGGTGTGGATGGGCGCATCGGTGGGCGCGGGGCGCGCCGCGTGCAGCAGTGCTGCCGGCAAGAGCATCGCCGCGAGCACGAAACCAAGTCGATTGCACGAACCCCACAACATCGGTCAGCACCCTTGCGGTAGGGACCATACCAGGACATGGCAGCGCGCTAAACGCGCCTATGACGCGGCGCGGGTCGCCAATTTTCGAGGCACCCCGCGGCACTTACCAGGCTCTGCGCCCGCGATGGACGAAGGCCGCAGCGGAACGCCCGGTCCCTTTCTTCCGCCTCCTCCGGATTTGGGCTATTGGAGAGGCCGAGAGATCGTGCACGAGGACACCAATGGCTGTCGCAGACGCCCAAAAGAAACCGTCGCGTGCGGAAGCGGCAGTCCAAGGTGCTGGCGCCCGCACAGATGTGCCGGCCCTCACCAAGGAGCAGGAGCTTTCCGCGTACCGTCAAATGCTGCTGATCCGGCGGTTCGAGGAGAAGGCCGGCCAAATGTATGGCATGGGCCTGATTGGCGGCTTTTGCCACCTTTACATCGGTCAGGAAGCCGTTGTCGTTGGCATGCAGATGACGCTCAAGGATGGGGACGAGGTTATCACCGGCTATCGCGATCATGGTCACATGCTGGCCTGCGGTATGGATCCCAAAGGCGTCATGGCCGAGCTGACGGGGCGCCAGCACGGCTATTCCAAGGGCAAAGGCGGCTCGATGCACATGTTCAGCGTCGAGAAGGGTTTTTTTGGCGGTCACGGAATTGTAGGGGCGCAGGTGCCGCTGGGCACGGGGCTGGCGTTCGCCAACAGATACCGCGGCAATGACCACGTGAGCCTGACTTATTTCGGCGATGGCGCCGCTAATCAGGGTCAGGTTTACGAGAGCTTCAATATGGCGAAGCTGTGGAAGCTGCCCGTGGTCTACGTGATAGAGAACAATCAATACGGCATGGGAACGTCGGTGGCACGCGCATCGGCCACGACGCATCTCTATATGCGCGGCCGCGCCCACGACATTCCGGGAGAGGAGGTCGATGGCATGGACGTGCGTGCGGTCAAGGCCGCGGGAGAGAAGGCCGTCAAGTGGTGTCGGGAAGGCAACGGGCCAATCATCCTCGAAATGCTCACCTACCGTTATCGCGGGCACTCCATGTCCGATCCCGCCAAATATCGCTCCCGCGAAGAAGTCGAGAAGGTGCGCACCGAACACGACCCGATCGAACAGGTGCGCGAGCGTATTATCAGCAGCAAATGGGCGAACGAGGATGAGCTCAAGACGATCGACGCGAAAGTGCGCGCGACCGTCAACGAAGCTGCGGAATTCGCAACCCATGATCCGGAGCCTGATCCGGCCGAACTATGGACGGATGTGGTGAGCTAGAATTTTAACACGGCCGAGATTTGCCGAAGACAACGCGACGAATGTGAAGAGTTGGACGGCGCTGACAGGATTGGAAAATGCCGATTGAAGTTCTCATGCCTGCCCTGTCGCCGACCATGGAGAAGGGCAACCTCGCCAAGTGGATCAAGCACGAAGGCGACAAGGTCAAATCCGGCGACGTGATCGCTGAGATCGAGACCGACAAAGCGACGATGGAAGTCGAGGCGGTCGACGAAGGCACGCTGGGCAAGATTCTGGTCCCGGAAGGCACGGAAGACGTAGCCGTCAATACGCCGATCGCCGTGATTTTAGCCGATGGCGAAGATGCATCCGCGGTCAAGGTTGTTGCCGCCCCGCCTGCCGGGCAGCAGAAAGCGACCGAGCCGGCGTCTGCCAAACAGCCAGCAATCGAAGCACGCGCCCCAGCGGCGCCGGCGTCGGCGATCGCTGCGCCGCCCCAGCCGGAGGCGCTGCCTGAACCGGACGTGCCGGAAGGCACCGAGATGGTCACCATGACGGTGCGCGACGCATTACGCGACGCCATGGCGGAAGAGATGCGGCGCGATCCCACCGTATTCGTGATGGGCGAGGAGGTTGCCGAATATCAGGGTGCATACAAGGTGACCCAGGGGCTGCTGCAGGAATTCGGCGCTCAGCGTGTCGTCGATACACCAATCACGGAGCATGGGTTCGCGGGGCTCGGTGTCGGGGCCGCATTCGCCGGGCTCAAGCCGATCGTCGAATTCATGACCTTCAACTTCGCCATGCAGGCGATGGATCAGTTGATCAACTCGGCGGCCAAGACCCACTACATGTCGGGCGGTCAGATGGGGTGCTCGATCGTGTTTCGTGGGCCGAACGGTGCGGCCGCGCGCGTCGCCGCCCAGCATAGCCAGGATTTCTCCTCTTGGTATTCACACGTCCCGGGGCTCACAGTGATCGCGCCCTATAACGCGGCCGACGCCAAGGGCCTGCTCAAATCGGCGATCCGATATCCCAACCCGGTGGTGTTCCTCGAAAACGAAATTCTATATGGACATTCGTTTCCAGTCCCCAAACTCGACGACTTCCTGGTGCCAATCGGCAAGGCCAAGGTCGTGCGGAGCGGCCATGAGGTGACGATTGTGTCCTGGTCGATGGGCATGACCTATGCCCTGAAGGCCGCCGAGGAATTGGCAAAGGATGGCATTGCCGCGGAGGTGATTGATCTGCGCACACTGCGCCCGATGGACACCGATACAATCGTGCAGTCGGTGATGAAGACCGGACGCTGTGTCGTGGTCGAGGAAGGCTGGCCGCAATCGGGCGTAGCGGCGGAAGTATCAGTGCGCATCATGGAGCGTGCGTTCGACTATCTTGATGCCCCGGTGGCGCGGGTGTCCGGCAAGGATGTTCCGATGCCCTATGCGGCCAATCTGGAAAAGCTCGCATTGCCCTCGGTCGCCGAAGTGGTCGAAGCCGTGAAGGCGGTCTGCTACCGATGAGCATGGGCACCAGCAAAAGCGCGCCCATGTTCGACGCACTGCACATTCCGCCGGCTGCCTTGGAGCAGGGCGGGGTGGAGGTTCTGCGCGCGGTCATTGTCGAGGGTGCGCTGCACGTGTCGCTGCGGCCGGCCTTTGATGATCCGCAAGCCTGGGGCATGCTGCTCGCCGACGTGGCGCGCCACGTGAGCAGGATCTATCAGAGCGAAGGCAAGGCGCCGGAAGCACGCACGCTCGAACGCGTGCGCATGATGTTCGACGCCGAACTCGACAACCCCACCGATCCCGGCACGACTTCCGCCGTCAGTTGAGCGCGAGACGCCCGCCATGCCTATCAACATCCTCATGCCGGCGCTGTCGCCCACCATGGAGAAGGGCAATCTCGCCAAGTGGCTCAAGAAGGAGGGCGACAAGGTCAAGCCCGGTGACGTCATCGCTGAGATCGAGACCGACAAAGCCACGATGGAATACGAGGCGGTGGACGAAGGCACGCTCGCGAAAATCGTCGTCCCGGAGGGCGCCGCCGACGTGCCGGTGAACCAGCTGATCGCCGTGATGGCGGCCGAAGGCGAGGACGTTAAGGCTACGGCTGCGGGAGCAGGGAAGGACGCTGCACCAGCAAGTTCAGCGAAACCCGCGGGTACCGCACCCCATCCGGCGCCTTCGGTGCCAGCCCCGCAACAGCAAGCAGGGGCCAGCGCGCCCGCGGCACGGCCTCAGCCCGCCCGCAGTGGCGACGGTGGCGCCGTGCAGGCGCGCGGCAACGGCCACGGTCGTGTCTTCTCGTCGCCACTGGCGCGGCGCGTTGCGCGCGAGGCCGGCATCGACATCGCTCGCATCACTGGATCGGGCCCGCATGGTCGCGTTATTGCGCGCGATGTGGAGGCTGCGCGATCGGGCGCCGCGCAGCTGCGCGCGCCGGCCGGCGTACCCGGGCCTGCACCAGTGCCTATCCAGCCGCCGTCCGATGACAAGATCCGCGCACTGTTCGAGCCGGGATCATATGAGGTCGTGCCCCACGACAACATGCGCCGGATCATCGCCCGCCGCCTGGTCGAGGCGAAGCAGACGATCCCGCATTTCTATCTGACCATCAGCTGCACAATCGACAAGCTGCTGGCGGCGCGCGAAGACATCAACACGGTGGCGCGCAAGGGCGAGGACGGCAAGCCGGCCTGGAAGCTCTCGGTCAACGATTTTGTCATCAAGGCGATGGCGTTTGCCCTCATGCGTGTGCCGGACGCCAATGTCACCTGGACCGAAGCCGGCATGCTCAAACACAAGCGCGCCGATATCGGCGTTGCGGTCGCGATCCCAGGCGGGTTGATGACGCCGGTCATTCGCAAGGCCGAAACCAAGACCATGATTGAGATCTCGACCGAAATGAAGGATCTGGCAACCCGCGCGCGCAATCGCCAACTCAAGCCCGAGGAATATCAGGGTGGCACCACCGCGATCTCGAACCTCGGCATGTTCGGCATTCATGAGTTCGCCGCGGTCATCAACCCTCCGCATGCCACCATTCTGGCAGTCGGGACGGGCGAGCAGCGTCCGGTCGTGCGCAGCGGCAAGATCGAAATCGCAACCCAGATGACGGTGACACTCTCGACCGATCACCGTGCCGTCGACGGCGCGCT
This sequence comes from uncultured Alphaproteobacteria bacterium, assembly GCA_963833605.1. Taxonomy (GTDB): domain Bacteria; phylum Pseudomonadota; class Alphaproteobacteria; order Rhizobiales; family Xanthobacteraceae; genus JAFAXD01. The sequence continues at coordinate 91,289 of CAWHYZ010000009.1, read as the reverse complement.
CGGCGCGGAGCTTCTGGACGCTTTCCGGACCTTCATTGAGAACCCGGTCGGAATGGTGGTTTGATTTTCCACCTATATACGAATGCGCGGATGACACCGTGTCACAAGCGTTTCTCCAAATTCTCAAAAACGTAGCATGTCAGTCCGCCCGTGCGTTGACACCTAAACGAGCCGTCTAGAGTATGCGGTCAAGGGCTTGATCCGTCGCAAGGGAGGATAGGAATGAACAATTTTCGAGTTGCGCTCGCTGCCGGCCTGGTCGTATGCGCGGGCGCGGCGCAGGCTGAAATCGCCAACGGCAAGGTTAAGATTGGCGTTCTCACCGACCTCTCCGGTGCCTATGAGCAAAATTCAGGCAACGGCTCGGTCGAAGCCGCCAAGATGGCGGCCGAGGAGTTTGGCAACAAGGTCAACGGCAAGCCGATCGAGATTGTCGCCGGCGATCACCAGAACAAGCCGGACGTTGGCGCCTCGCTGGCCAATCGCTGGTTCGACGTCGATAAGGTCGACGCCGTGACGGATCTCGTCAACTCGGCGGTCGGTTTCGCGGTGCTCGACATTGCCAAGCAGAAAAACAAGGCGGTGCTTCTGACCAGTGCCGGGTCGGCGGATTTTACCGGCAAGGCCTGTGCGCCCAACATCTCGGTGCACTGGATTTATGACACCTATGAGATCGGGAACGCGATCGGGCGCGCCGTGCCACGGCTTGGTAAGACGTGGTACTTCATCACCGCCGACTACATCTTCGGAAAAATGCTGCAGGATTCGGTCAAGAACTCGGTCGAGAAAAACGGCGGGAAGGTCGTCGGTTCGGTTTCCCATCCGCTCGGCGCCACCGACTATTCGTCCTATGTATTGCAGGCACAGGCCTCCAAGGCGGACGTGATCGCGATCAACAACGGTGGCGACGACGGCGTCAACGCGGTCAAAGCGGCCAACGAGTTCGGTATTGTGCGCGGCGGACAGAAGGTCGTGCCGTTCGGCCTCGATTCGCTGCCGGGGATAAAGAGTGCCGGCCTCGAGAACGCGAAAGGCATGATGTACGTTACCCCGTGGATGCCGGGATTGACGAAGGAAGCACAGGACTTCATGCAGAAGTTCATCGCGCGCCGGAAAACCGCGCCGTCGACTTTCCACGTCGGGACTTATTCGGTGGTCCGCAGTTATCTCCAGGCTGTCGCCGCGACTGACTCGACCGATCCCAAAGTTGTGCTCGCCAAGATGCGCGAGATGCCGGTCAAGGACGCATTCACGGACAACGGCAAGCTGCGGCCGGACGGCCGCATGGTCCACGATGTCTATCTGGTGCAGATCAAGTCGCCGGAAGAATCGAAGGGCGAGTGGGATCTCATCAAGCTGGTAGCGACTATCCCGGGCGACGAGGCTTTCCGTCCGCTCAACGAGGGTGGCTGTCCGGCTCTCACTAACAACTGACGCTGGCGAAACGCACTTCGTCCGCCCCTACTCGGGCGGACGGCTCATTACTGACGCCTCATTGGTTCGGACGTTGGCCTCAATGAATCCGGCCGCGCCGGGAGGGGGCCGCGGCGTTGCTGCGTTCCTGCTCTCGGTGATATGAGGACTGGATGGCAGTTCAGATGATCAGAAGCAGCCAATAGGCGTCATAGAACCATGCCCGACACGTCATTCGACATCCTGATCATCGGCTCGGGTCCCGGCGGATATGTCACCGCGATCCGAGCCGCGCAACTGGGCTTTCGTGTTGGGATCATCGAGCGGGACTATCTGGGCGGCATCTGCCTCAACTGGGGTTGCATTCCGACCAAGGCGCTGCTGCGTTCGGCGGAGATTTTCCACTACCTCCAGCACGCCAAGGACTATGGGCTGAAGGCCGAGAATGTGACCTACGATCCGACCGCCGTGGTGAAGCGCTCCCGAGCGGTGTCAAAGCGCCTCAACGATGGCGTTGCGTTCCTCATGAAGAAAAACAAAGTCACGGTCATCTGGGGCGAAGCTGCTATCGATGCGCCCGGTATGGTCACTGTGAAGGCTTCAAAGACCGAATCCCCCAAGGGGGCGCTCGGCGTCGGCAACTATCAGGCCAAACACGTCATCATCGCGACCGGCGCACGCCCACGCGCATTGCCCGGGATCGAGCCCGACAAGAAACTGGTCTGGACCTACTTCGAGGCGATGGCGCCCGACATCATGCCGAAATCACTGCTTGTGATCGGGTCCGGAGCAATCGGAATTGAGTTCGCCTCCTTCTATCGTACGCTCGGCGCCGAGGTGACGGTGGTCGAGGTGCTCCCGCAAATCCTGCCAGCCGAAGACGCGGAGATCGCTGCGTTCGCCCGCAAAGCATTCGAGAAGCAGGGCATCAAGATCTTCACCGGGGCCAAAGTAACCAAGCTCGACAAGCAGGCCAACAAGGTGCGTGCGACGTTCGAGGATGGGAAGGGCGCCACCCAGACAATCGAGATCGATCGGGTGATTTCGGCCGTCGGCGTCGTCGGCAATACCGAGAACCTTGGTCTGGAAAAGCTCGGCGTGAAGACCGACCGCGGCACGATTGTGATCGACGGCTATGGCAAAACCAACGTGCCAGGCATCTACGCCATCGGCGACGTCGCCGGTCCGCCAATGCTGGCGCACAAGGCCGAGCACGAAGGCGTCATCTGCGTCGAAGCCATCAAGGGGCTCAAGCCGCATCCGATGGACAAGCGGCTTATTCCAGGCTGCACCTATTGTTCGCCACAGATTGCGTCTGTCGGCCTCACCGAGGCGAAAGCGAAGGAGATGAAATACGAGGTTCGGGTCGGACGGTTTCCATTCGTGGGCAACGGCAAGGCGATTGCGCTCGGCGAGGATCAAGGGCTGGTCAAGGTCGTGTTCGACAAAAACACAGGCCAGCTCCTGGGTGCCCACATGGTCGGTGCGGAAGTAACCGAGCTCATCCAGGGCTATGTGGTGGCCATGAATCTCGAGACCACCGAGGAAGAGCTGATGCACACCGTGTTTCCGCATCCGACCCTGTCGGAAATGATGAAGGAGGCGGTGCTCGACGCCTATGGACGCGTGCTGAACATTTAGTCCCGCGCCGCCGGCGCCGCGGAGCAGGTTCAATCCAGCTCGAGGGAGGATGAGCGAGGCTTTCGTTCATGCGGTGTTCGATGCGCTAGCATGGGCTACGGCGGGTGCCGCCGCCTTATGGCTCATGCGCGCGCAGCACGTACGCTTTCCCGCTTCATCCATATCTTTGCCGTACGCGGCCGGCTCCACAAATCTATGGCTCTCGGGACAGGCCAGCTTCTGACGTTCGATCGAAGGTGTGATCGCAGGAGGCATTCTGACAGTCGAACTGCTGTTTCGCCATGGCGGTCGGCGGCGCGGTGTTGATCTAGAATGCGGTGAGGTTTTGGCGCGCGCGTTGACGGCGCGCCACTGCCTTCATCCGACATTTGGGCGGCCAATTGGTTGTCGGGATTGATCGTCAACAGGGAGCAATCGCCATGCAGGAAGACCGCATCTATCGTGTAATCGAACTCGCGGGCACCTCGGACAAGAGCATCGAGGATGCCGTAAGTTCAGCGATCGCGCGTGCCAACCAGACCATTCGCAACCTGCGTTGGTTCGAGATTGTGCAAACGCGCGGCCACATCGAAAACGGTAAGATCGGCCACTTTCAGGTGACGCTGAAGGTCGGCTTCACCATGGAAGGCGTGCGCTGACAGCGCTTCGCGAAGGCCGTTGGAGCGGTTGGAGCGCGGCGTTGGAGGACGCGCCGTGCAGGGTCGCCATGCGGCGGCTGCGCGTGACGGGCGTGGCGGCATGCGATAAACTTGGTTGAGAGATCAAGCAATGCCATCCGAGAACACCGAACACCCCTGATGAACATTCCTCCGCCGGTCCATAATCCGCCGTTCAACATCACCCGCGCCAGTCACGTGGTGCTTACGGTTCGCGATCTCGACGCGAGTCGCCGCTTCTACACGCAGGTGATCGGGCTCGCCGTCAGCGGCGAAGAGGGCGATACGCTCTACCTGCGCGGGCTCGAGGAGGCCTGCCATCACAGTCTGGTACTCAGACGTACCGCCGGTCAGGCCCTGTGTGAGCGCGTCGGCTTTCGCGTCTTCACCGAGCAGGACCTGGACGCCGTGCACGCGTATTACACCAGCGCTGGCCTGCCGGTCGCATGGGCGAAGGTTCCACACCAGGGCCGTACGTTGCACGTGTCCGACCCGTTCGGCACGCCGCTGGAGTTCTGCGCCACCATGGACGTGATGCCGCGGCTGCTTACCGACTTTCATGTTCAAAAAGGCGGCCGCGCACATCGGCTCGATCATTTCCAGATTCTCATGCCGGACGTTGAGGGCGCTTGCGCGTTCTACATGAAGCAGGGCTTTCGCGTTTCCGAATACGTCGTTACCGAGGGTGATGCATCCCTAATTGCGGTCTTCCTGCAGCGCAAAGGCAATCCGCACGATCTCGTGCTGTTCAACCAAGCTGGCCCGCGCATTCACCACTTCGCGTTCACGACGGTCGATGCGCACACGCTGCTCCATGTCTGCGACGTTGCCGGCAATCTCGGTTACGGGCTTGCGGTCGAACGCGGGCCCGGCCGCCATGGCCCAGGCCACGCGCAATATGTCTATTTTCGCGATCCTGATGGCCATCGGATCGAGCTGTTCACCACCCACTACCAGATCATGGATATCGAGAACGCGCCCGTGCGTTGGGATCCTCACCATAAACTGCGCAAGCAAATTTGGGGACTGCCGCCGCAACGTGCATGGGTCGAGGAGGGAACGTTGTTTGCAAATGTCCAGGTGCGCCCCGCTTTGGTCCAGGAGCAAGCCATGACACTCGAAAAATTCCTGGCGGCGAGGGGCTGATCCACCATGGCGAACCGGTCGAAGGCCGAGTGGGTGGCGCGCGCGCAAAGCCTTGTGCCGGCGTTGCGCGAGCGCGCGGCGCGCACCGATGCGGAACGCAAGGTTCCTCCGGAATTGATTGCCGAACTGCACGCGGCCGGTCTGCTCGACGTGCTGCTGCCGCGCGCGCTCGGCGGTGCGGAAGTGGATTTCTCAGTTTTCTCGGCGATCACGCGTGTGTTGGCGATGGGATGTGGTTCGACGGCCTGGGTCTATGCGATCCTGGCGGAGACCGCCTGGATTGCTGCTTTGTTTCCGCAGAAGGCACAGGAAGAGGTGTGGGAGAACCGCGCGGCTCTGTTCTGTGCGTCGGTCGTTCCTTGGGGAAAGGCCAGAAGGGTTGATGGCGGATACCGCATCAGTGGCCGCTGGCAATATCTCAGCGGATCGGACTATGCGACTTGGGTGGTGTTGAACGCGAATACGGAATTGGAAGGCCCCGTCGGCACGCTCGTGCGCCGATCGGAACTGCGCATGATCGATGACTGGCAGGTGCTGGGACTCGCTGGAACCGGCAGCAAAGCCGGGGCAGCGGAGGACGTTTTCGTACCTGCGTACAGGACCCTTCCGTGGTCGACGCTGCTGACCGGGACAGCGCCGGGCCGCGCGGTCCATCCGGATTATCTGCTCGGTCGGGTGCCACGCAATTTCGTGACCCCGTTTTCGCTCAACCCCGTTGTCGTTGGTTTGGCGACGCGCGCGCTCGAGCTTGCCACCGATATGATGCGCAAACAGGCATCCGCGCCCGCCCTTCCAGACTGGCCGGCGATGCAAAGCAAATTTGCCGAAGCGACGCTCGATGTTGAACTTGCCAATCTGATTCTGACGACCTATGCGGAGCGCAACGACGACGTGCTGCGCGCTGGCCTGCCGATCACCGAGCAGGATATTGCGATCACGCGCATGCGCGGATCGCGCGCATCCGCGCTCGCCAAACAGGCGATCGAGAAGATCGTTGCCATCAGCGGCTCCAAATTTTTGTACGACACCCACCCGCTGCAGCTGATCCTGCGCGATGCGCTAGCGGGAGCGTCGCATCGCAGCTCGTCGTGGGAGCTCGCCGCGCTCGGCTATTGTGCCGGGCTGGGAGCATCTCCCGCGTAGCTGCCATGCGCTTGCCTTGCGGGACAGCCGCACCCCGCGTATCTAGAGCGCGAGGAAACCTCACATGGTCGTTGTGCTCGACACCACCAGGCCTCGTCATCCGGAGAAGGCGCACCGCCCCGACGCGCCTTCGCTGAAGAAGCCCGACTGGATTCGCGTCAAGGCGCCGGTCTCCAAGGGCTACGCCGACACCGCGCGCATCATGCGCGACAATCGGCTGCACACGGTGTGCGAGGAGGCGAGTTGCCCCAACATCGGCGAGTGCTGGGAGAAAAAGCACGCGACCTTTTTGATCATGGGCGACACCTGCACACGGGCGTGCGCCTTCTGCAACGTCAAAACCGGGCTTCCGGGCGCGCTTGATCCGCAAGAGCCGGCCCACGTGGCCGACGCAACCGCGAAGCTCGGCCTCGCGCACATCGTGGTGACGTTCGGTCGATCGCGATGATTTGAGCGACGGCGGCGCCGCGCATTTTGCCGCGGTGATCGGCGCAATCAGGGCGCGCTGCCCGAAGGCGACCATTGAGGTGCTGACACCAGATTTTCTGCGCAAGCCGGGGGCGCTCGAAGAGGTTGTGGCAGCCAAGCCCGACGTGTTCAATCACAACCTTGAAACCGTGCCGTCGCTCTATCTCACGGTGCGGCCGGGCGCGCGTTATTTTCATTCCATTCGGCTGCTGCAACGGGTCAAGGAGATCGATCCCGCCATGTTCACCAAGTCCGGCATCATGGTCGGCCTCGGCGAGGAGCGGAACGAGGTGCTGCAAGTGATGGACGATCTGCGCTCGGCCGACGTTGATTTTCTGACCATCGGCCAATACCTACAGCCGACGCGCAAGCATCATACGGTCGCGCGCTACATCGAACCGGGCGAGTTCAAAGCGCTCGCAACGATAGCCTATGCCAAAGGTTTCCTGATGGTCGCGTCGAGCCCGTTGACCCGTTCCTCGCATCACGCGGGCGAGGACTTCGCGCGGTTGCGGGCGGCGCGGGCAGCGCGCCGCCGCTGATGCCGCAGATCACAACCAAACGGCGCGTCCCGCACTCGGCCGACGAGATGTTCGAACTCGTCGCCGATGTAGAGCAATACCCGCGCTTCGTTCCGTTTTGCCGCGACCTCAAAGTGCGCCGCCGCGACCCGGGCGAGGGCGGGACTGAGGTTTTGGTCGCCGACATGACGATCGCCTACAAGCTGATCAAGGAGACCTTCACCAGCAGGGTGACGCTCGACCGGCCGCAGCTGCGGATCCTGGTCCAGTACCTCAACGGTCCATTCAGCCGCATGGAAAATCGTTGGGCCTTCCATCGAACCGGTGAGAACAGCTGCGAGGTCGAGTTTTTCCTCGCCTATGAATTCAAGAGCCGCGCCCTCGCGTTGTTGATGGGCGCAATGTTCGAGGCGGTCTTTCGTCGCTTCGCCGCGGCATTTGAGCGCCGTGCCGACGCGCTCTACGGCGCGGCGTAACCGCTCGCCAATTGTTCGAGCATTGTCAGGGCGACCAGCACCGACTGCCGGCGCACTTCGGCACGGCCGATTTCTCCAAAACGTTCCGCACGCGTCGTACGCGCGCCCGACCGTGCGGCGGCTGCGAAATGGACCAGCCCAACCGGCTTGTCGGGCGACCCGCCGCCTGGTCCCGCGACGCCGGTGATCGCGACGGTAAGATCAGCTGGACTGCGTGCCAATGCCCCATCCGACATCGCCTGGGCGGTCGCCTGACTGACCGCACCATGCTGTTGCAAGATCTGCGAGGGGACGCCGAGCATGCTTTCCTTGGCCGCATTGGAATAGGTGATGAACCCGCACAGGACGACGGCGGACGAGCCGGGAATTTCCGTCAGCGCCCCGACGACCAGCCCGCCGGTACAGGATTCGGCGGTCGCTATCGTCAGCTGGCGGGCCGCGCAAGCGTCAATAGTCCGCCGCGCTGCTGCGTGCAGCTCGTCGTCCATCATGTGGTGCTCCAAGGCAGCCGGACCGTGGCGGTAGCATAAGCGGCGATCCCTTCACCACGGCCGGTGAAGCCGAGTCTCTCGCTGGTCGTCGCCTTCACGGCGACTCGATCAAGTGACACGGCCGCAATCTCCGCGATGCGCTGGCGCATGGCCTCGCGGTGGGGTCCGATGCGTGGGGCTTCGCAAACGAGCGTCAGATCGAGGTGTGCGATTTCACCACCCCGCGCCCGCAGGCGTGCGACGGCAAATGCCAGGAATTTGTCGGAGCTGGCACCGCGCCATTGCGGGTCGCTGGGCGGGAAATGCGCTCCGATGTCGCCGTCCGCGAGGGCGCCCAAGATGGCATCCACGAGCGCATGCAGGGCCACGTCGGCGTCGGAGTGGCCGGTGAGGCCACGATTGTGCGGGACGCGGATGCCGCCAAGCATGACATGATCGCCGTCCGCAAATGCGTGAACGTCGAAACCTGATCCGATCCTCACATCGGCGGGTGTGCGCTGCCGCGCCGTTTCGGCGCCGGCGAAGTCCTCCGGCGTCGTGAGCTTGACGTTGCCGGCATCACCGTCAAATACGCCTACGCTGATGCCTGCCCACTCCGCGAGCGCCGCATCGTCGGTAAAGTCATGCCGGCCGGCGGCCGCCGCTTTTTTGTGCGCCTCCAGTAATTGTGCAAAGCCAAATACCTGAGGGGTCTGGATCGATCGCAACCGGCTACGATCGAGCGTTTCGATCACGCGTTCGCCCGCGACCACCTTGACGGTGTCGACTAAGGTGAGGGCCGGTACCGCCGCGCCGCTCGCTGCGATGGCGCGCCCGATGAGCGCCGCCGACACGAACGGCCGGGCGGCATCGTGTACGAGGACTCGATCAGGGCGATGCGGCTTCAGCCCCTCGAGGCCGGCAAATACCGAATCCTGCCGGGTGGCCCCACCGGCGACGGGATCGAGCAAACGAAGCCCTGCCGCTGCTTTTCGATAGTCCGTGAGATCATCGAAATGGATGACGGGCTGGACAAATTGGATGTCGGGGTGCTGCGCGAACGCCGCTAGAGCTGCGCGAATGACAGGCACGCCCTGGATTTCTTGATACTGCTTGGGTCGTCCGCCGCCGGCGCGCGCTCCACGCCCGGCCGCAACCACCACCGCTGCAACCATTTGCCCCATTGTCGGTCCCACATTCACGCCGGCGCTGGTTTAGCGCTTCCCTTGGTTTTGCAAAACCTGTTTGCAGTTGGTCGCATCCGCTATTTTGTTGCGATGCAACACTTGAAAACGAGACGGAAATGGCTAAACTCTGGGCAGATGGAATACGGCCTAAAATCTGGGCAGCTGCATACGTTGAGCAGTTTTGCCCATCCCCAGGCTACTTCCCCCCGTGTGGGTTTGGAAGTGGGCGGCGTTCGCGTCGGTAATCGGGTCCTTCTGGCTCCCATGTCGGGCGTGACGGACAGCCCTTTTCGGCGCATGGCCGCGCTGCTCGGCGCCGGCCTGGTGGTGTCGGAGATGACCGCATGCGCTGCTCTGGTGCAGGGGCGGCAAGACATGCGACGGCGGACGCAAGCCCCCGGTGTCGGCATTCATGTTGTTCAGCTCGCAGGATGTGAAGCGCACTGGATGGCCGAGGGCGCGCGCATCGCGGTCGACGCGGGCGCCGAGATTATCGACATCAACATGGGATGTCCGGCGCGGCACGTCACCGGTGGGGAGTCCGGATCCGCATTGATGCGTGATCTCGACCATGCCCTGCGGCTGATCGAGGCGACGATCGCTGCGGTCCGCGTCCCCGTCACCCTCAAGATGCGGCTGGGTTGGGACGAGCGTTCGATCAACGCCCCGGAACTCGCCCGCCGGGCCGAGGAGGCAGGCATAAGCCTGATCACGGTGCACGGTCGCACGCGCTGTCAATTCTATAACGGACATGCCGACTGGCGCGCAGTGCGGGCCATCAAGGACGTGGTCTCGGTTCCCGTCGCCGTCAATGGCGACATTCGCTCGTACCAGGATGCTGTTGTGGCGCTTGCTGCGTCCGGCGCCGATGCGGTGATGGTTGGGCGTGGCGCGCAGGGCCGGCCATGGTTCCCCGGCCAGCTCGCGCGCTATCTCGCAACCAGGGTGCGCGAGCCCGATCCGCCGCTGGAGACACAGTGGTCTCTCCTGTCCCAACTCTATGACGAGATACTCACCCACTACGGCACCCGGCCTGGATCACGCCACGCGCGCAAACATCTCGGGTGGGGGCTGGATGTTGCTGTGGCAGGGGCTGGCGCCTCCGCGGCTGTGCTCAAGCCATTGCGCGCGCGTGTTCTCACGGCGGACCAGCCGCGCGAGGTTCAGGGCTTGCTCGCGGAGGCGTTCGCGACACTGGCGCAGAAGGCTGCCGCATGAGCGTCGCCAAACCCATGCTCCGGCCCGTGACGAGCTTTGCTGAGGCGGTGCTCAATGCGCTGCCGCATCCAGTGATCGTCGTCGGAATGGACGGCAAGATTGCCGATGCCAACGTGGCGGCCGAAGCCTTCTTTGAAAGCTCCGTGCTGCTGCTGCGGCGCAACGCCCTGCGGGATGTGGTTCCATTCGGCAGCCCGCTGCTGGCGTTGGTCGACCAGGTGCGGAGTTGTGGTGCCGCGGTCAACGAGTACAAGGTTGATCTCTCGACGCCGCGCATGCCGGGTGAACGCATCGTCGATCTGCACGTCGCGCCGGTGCCGGAGCAGCCTGGTCAAATCGTGGTGATGCTGCAGGAGCGCACGATCGCCGATAAGATGGACCGCCAACTCACGCATCGCGGAGCGGCACGTTCGGTGATCGCGACTCGCCGCGATGCTGGCGCACGAGATCAAGAATCCACTGTCGGGGATCCGCGGCGCTGCCCAGCTGCTGGAGCAATCGGCGGCGGACGAGGACCGCACGCTGACGCGCCTCATCTGCGATGAAGCCGACCGGATCGTGAAGCTCGTGGATCGGATGGAGGTGTTTGCGGACGAGCGCCCGGTCGAGCGGCAGCCCGTCAATATCCATGCCGTGCTTGAGCACGTGAAGCGATTGGCATTATCAGGATTTGCGCGACACATCCGCTTCATCGAAGAGTACGATCCATCGCTACCGCCGGTCTTTGCCAATCGCGACCAACTGATCCAGGTTTTTCTCAATCTCCTGAAGAATGCCGCCGAGGCAATCGGGGAGGGGACCGGCGACGGCGAGATCACGCTGTCGACTGCATTTCGACCGGGCGTGCGGCTATCGCTGCCCGGCAGCAAGGCGCGTGTTTCGCTGCCGCTTGAATTTTGCGTCAAGGACAATGGTCCGGGCGTTCCCGAAGACCTGATGCCGCATCTGTTTGATCCGTTCGTGACGACCAAGCCCAGCGGAAGCGGTTTGGGGTTGGCGCTGGTTGCCAAGATCGTCGGCGATCACGGCGGCATCATCGAATGTGAGTTGCAGCCGCGACGAACCATCTTTCGCGTGCTTATGCCCAAATTCACGGGTGACGACGCCGAGCCGGGCGGCGCTACCTAAGAGGATGCTCATGCCCGCGGGAAACATACTGGTCGCAGACGACGATGCCGCCATACGGACAGTGCTCAACCAGGCCTTGTCCCGGGCCGGCTATGAGGTCCGATCGACCAGCAACGCCGCTACGCTTTGGCGCTGGATCAGCCAGGGCGACGGCGACCTGGTCATCACCGATGTGGTGATGCCGGACGAGAACGCGTTTGATCTTCTGCCGCGCATCAAGAAATTGCGGCCTGATCTGCCCGTCATTGTCATGAGCGCGCAAAATACGTTCATGACGGCTATCCGTGCGTCGGAGCGCGGCGCCTACGAGTACCTGCCCAAGCCGTTCGACCTGAAGGAGCTCACCGCCATCGTCGGCCGTGCGCTGTCGGAGCCGAAGGAGCGCGCGCCGGTCACAGCCAAGGTCGAGGATTTCGATTCCATCCCGCTGATCGGGCGTTCGCCCGCGATGCAGGAGATCTATCGTGTCCTCGCGCGTCTGATGCAGACCGATCTCACCGTCATGATTACCGGTGAGTTGGGGACCGGTAAGGAGCTGGTCGCGCGCGCATTGCATGATTTCGGCAAACGGCGGACGGGACCGTTCGTCGCCATCAATATGGCGGCGATCCCGCGCGATCTCATCGAATCTGAATTGTTCGGCCATGAAAAGGGGGCGTTCACCGGGGCCAACACCCGCGCCTCGGGACGTTTTGAGCAAGCCGAAGGCGGAACGCTCTTTCTGGACGAGATCGGCGATATGCCGATGGAGGCGCAGACGCGCCTGCTACGCGTCCTGCAGCAGGGCGAGTACACGACCGTGGGCGGCCGCACGCCGATCAAAGCGGACGTGCGCATCATCGCGGCGACCAACAAGGATCTCCGCGTGCTGATCCAGCAGGGCCTGTTCCGCGAGGATTTGTTTTTCCGGCTCAACGTCGTACCGCTGCGGTTGCCGCCGCTGCGCGAGCGGTTGGAAGACGTCCCAGACCTGCTGCGCCATTTCTTTGCGTTGGTTGAGCGTGAAGGCTTGCCGGCGAAGCAACTCGATCAGAGCGCGCTCGATCGGCTCAAACACTATCGCTGGCCAGGAAATGTGCGCGAACTCGAAAACCTGGCGCGCCGCTTGGCTGCGCTCTATCCGCAGGAGACCATCACAGCTGCTGTGATCGACGCTGAGCTCTCGCAGCCTACTTTGGCACCGCCCGGCGACGAGCCGCGCGAAGAAAGCCTGTCGTCGGCGGTCGAGCGTCATTTGGCACGTTACTTCTCGGGGTTCGACGACGGCTTGCCGCCCCCTGGCCTTTATCATCGGATTTTGCGGGAGGTTGAGTCTCCGCTGCTGACGGCTGCTCTGGCGGCAACCCGCGGCAACCAGATCCGGGCCGCGGACCTGCTCGGCGTTAACCGGAATACGCTGCGCAAAAAGATCCGAGACCTTGACATTCAGGTCATTCGGACCGGGATGTAATGAGATCAATCACTTACTGACAGAAGCTCATAACTGACTGAAGGCCTGCTCGCTAAAAGGTTGTAGTTCAGGTTGCAGCTCATGACGCTCCCGGGCGTCTCAATTTTGCAACATTGTTGTATGATTGCATCAACTCTGCCTTAACGGGCGGGGGATGTCATTGTCTTCAAGCGCGAAGTCCACGCACGCGAACGACGGCGGCTGTGACGGGATCGTCTTGGTTCACAAGTGGCCATGACGACCGTCGAGGAAGCTGCCAAGGCGCAAGTCGAGCTCGCCGAGCCGCGGGCCACCAGCTTTGCGACCGGAATCATCGGCCTGGCTGTCGTCGGCGTCGCACTCCTGTCTGCGCTCATGACGTTCCTGGTGCTCGAGGGACTAACCTCGATCAGCCCGCTCGACTCGGTCTACGGCACGTTCACCGTGTTCGACGCGTTGCTACTGGTCAATGGGACCACGGTCCTCTTCGTCCTTGCCATCATCGGCCGCGAAGTGTGGCAGCTGCTCCAGGCGCGGCGGCGCGGCCGCGCCGGGTCGCGCCTGCATGTCCAGATCGTGGGATTGTTTTCGATCATCGCGGCGCTGCCGGCCATTTTGGTCGCGGTCGTCGCCAGCATCAGTCTCGACCGCGGACTGGATCGATTCTTTTCACTCAGCCCGCGCGCCGTCATCGAAAACTCGCTCAACGTTACCGAGGCCTATCTTCGCGAACAGGTGCAGACCGTAGGGGGCGACGTGATGGCGATGGCCCTCGACATTGCGCGCGCAAAGCCGTTCGTCGAAAAGAACCCCGAGGCCTTGCGCCAGCTGCTGACTGCCCAATCGTCGCTGCGCCGTCTTTCCACCGCGATGCTCATCGATTCTCGACCAGCGGGTGATCGAAAAGGGCAATACCGGCTTTCCGATCGAATTCAGGACGCCGGCGCGCCAAGTGCTGGCCGAGACCTCCGATGCGGAACCGAAAATGATGCTGGCAGGGGACTACGTGGCGGCAGTGGTCAAGCTGCGGGGGTTTGACAACACCTACCTGTTCGTCACCCGCATTCTCGATCCCCTGGTGGTCGCAAACCTGCGCCAGACGCAGGCCAGCATCAAGGAATACGCCGAGAACGAAGCCCGTCGGCTGAATGTGCAGATTGCATTCGGCCTGATGTACACGGTCATCGCGCTCACCGTCCTACTCTCGGCCGTATGGATCGGGCTCAATTTTGCCAACCGCCTCGTCGAACCGATTTGCCGTTTGATCGCCGCCGCCAATGTTGTGTCGACCGGCAACCTGTACGTCCAGGTGCCGATCGGTAAATCCCAAGGCGACATCGCCCAGCTTGGCACGACCTTCAACAAGATGACCCAGGAACTGCGCACTCAGCGCGACGATATCGTGCGGGCGCGCGATCTGATCGACAGCAGGCGGCGGTTCACCGAAGCCGTGCTCGCGGGCGCGAGTGCAGGCGTGATCGGCGTCGATGCCGCTGGAAAGATCAACATCCTCAATCGCTCGGCCGAGAAGCTCATTGCATGCAGGGAAAACGCCGCGCTTGGCCACGCGATCACGGAGATTGTTCCGGAATTGGCCGAGATGGTTGCCACTGCGCGTACCGCTCCGCAGCGCCTGGTGCAGGGGCAGGTGACCATCACCCGCGGCGGCCGGGAACGCATCATTTCGGTCCGGGTGACTGGGGAGCAATCGGCGGGCCCCGACCACGGCTACGTCATTACCCTCGACGATATTACCGAACTCGTGACTGCGCAGCGCACCTCGGCCTGGGCCGACGTGGCGCGTCGCATAGCGCACGAGATCAAGAACCCGCTGACGCCGATCCAGCTCTCGGCCGAACGCCTGCGCCGCAAATACGGCAGCCGCATCACCGAGGACAAGGCCGTGTTTGAACAATGCACGGACACGATCGTCCGTCAGGTCGAAGATATCCGTCGCATGGTCGACGAGTTCTCCCGCTTCGCGCGCATGCCCAAGGCGGTCATCGGCGATGAAGACCTCGCCGACACGGTTCGCCAGGTCGTGTTTTTGCAGCGCGTCGGCAACGCTGACATCGACATCGACGTGGAATGCGCCGAGGCTCCGATGCCTGCCCGCTTCGATCGTCGCCTGATTTCGCAGGCGCTGACCAACATTATCAAGAATGCGACAGAGGCCATCGCCGCCGTTCCGCCGGCGGAGCTTGATCGCGGGCGCATCAAAGTGTCGGCCGCCCGAGCAGGCAAGTTGATCGTTATCGACGTCGTCGACAACGGCATCGGGTTGCCGAAGGAAAATCGCAATCGTCTGATGGAACCCTACGTGACGACGCGCGAGAAGGGGACCGGTTTAGGCCTCGCAATCGTCGGCAAGATTCTCGAAGAGCATGGCGGCGGCATCGAGCTGCATGATGCCGCCGAAAAGAATCCAGGTCAGCGCGGAACCTGGGTTCGCGTCGCGTTTGCCAGCGCTGATTCCTCCGTTCCACAACCCGCAACCGAGCTCACGTCATGACCTCAGACATTCTTATCGTCGACGACGAAGCTGATATTCGCGACCTGGTCGCAGGTATCCTGGATGATGAAGGCCACAGCACCGAAACGGCGGCCAATAGTGATGAGGCGCTGTCGGCGATCGCAGGCGGTCGCCCATCGCTGGTTTTTCTCGATATCTGGCTGCAGGGCAGTCGGCTCGATGGTTTGCAGCTCCTCGACAAGATCAAGGAGGAGCACCCTGCGATGCCGGTGGTGATGATTTCGGGTCATGGCAACATCGAGACGGCCGTGTCCGCGATCAAGCGCGGCGCCTATGACTTCATCGAGAAGCCGTTCAAGGCGGACCGGCTGGTCCTGGTGGCAGACCGCGCGCTCGAAACGTCGCGCCTCAAACGCGAAGTGCGCGAGCTCAAGCAGTTTGCGCCCATCGTCACCAACCTGGTCGGGCACTCGCCGGCGATCAATCAGCTGCGCAACCAGATCGAAAAGGTTGCGCCGACCAACAGCCGCATCCTGATCGTCGGTTCGTCTGGCTCAGGCAAGGAACTCGCCGCCCGCACCATCCACGTCCGCTCGCAGCGCGCTTCGGGCCCGTTTGTGGTGATCAATGCGGCGGCCATGCTGCCCGAACACATGGAGGTCGAACTGTTTGGAACCGAGGCCAACGGCGCCCATGCCCGCAAGGTGGGAGCGCTCGAAGAGGCCCACGCCGGCACACTGTTTATCGATGAAATCGCCGACATGCCGCGCGAGACCCAGAATAAGATCCTGCGGGTACTTGTCGATCAGACATTCCAGCGTGTCGGCAGCACGTCCAAGGTGTCGGTCGACGTCCGCATCATCTCATCCACCGGTCGCGACATCGAGGCGGAAGTAGCTGCCGGTAAGTTCCGCGAGGACCTCTATCACCGTCTGTCGGTCGTGCCGTTGCGAGTGCCGCCGCTGGCGGAGCGGCGCGAGGATATCCCGGAGCTCGTGCAGTATTTCATGGATCAGATCTCACACGCGACCGGGCTGCCGGTGCGGCGGATCGCGTCCGACGCGCTCGCAGTGCTGCAGTCGCACGACTGGCCCGGCAACGTCAGGCAGCTGCGCAACAACGTCGAACGGCTGATGATCCTGGCCGGCGGCGATCCGGACGCGGAAGTAGGCGCCGATATGCTCCCGCAGGATGTGGGCTCGATGGTGCCGACCATGCCGCACGGCGACGGCGGCGAGCACCTGATGGGCTTGCCGTTGCGCGAAGCGCGTGAGGCGTTTGAGCGCGAATATCTGCGCGCGCAGATCAGCCGCTTCGGCGGGAATATCTCGCGCACCGCAGAATTCGTCGGGATGGAGCGCTCGGCACTCCATCGCAAGCTCAAAGCGTTGGGGATGGACTAATCCCGGTCTGACCATGTTCCGCATTGCGTACGTCAACGGCCGCTATCGGCGGTATCGTGACGCCATGGTTCATGTCGAAGACCGTGGCTACCAGTTCTCCGATGGCGTCTATGAAGTGTGCGAAGTCAGAGATGGGCGCTTGGTGGACGAGCGCCGTCACATGGCGCGGCTTCGGCGCTCGCTTGACGCGCTAAAGATGGCCGCGCCCATGTCGGACACGGCGCTCGCCGCGGTGCTGCGCGAGACGGTCACACGCAACCGGGTTCGTAACGGCATCGTCTACCTTCAAGTGAGCCGCGGGGTGGCTCGCCGGGACCATGCGTTTCCGTCAGCACCCACCGCTCCCGCGGTCGTGGTGACCGCGCGTCGGCTTGATCGGAACAGGCAGGAGCGTGAGGCTGCCGAAGGCGTTGCGGTTGTAACCGTCCCGGATAATCGCTGGGGGCGCGTAGACATCAAGTCGATTTCGTTGTTGCCCAATATTTTGGCAAAGCAGGCCGCCCGCGAGCAGGGGGCGCGCGAGGCGTGGTTTGTCGATCGGGACGGCTTCATCACCGAGGGCTCTTCATCGAATGCCTGGATCGTGACGCAGGAGGGGATGCTTCTTACTCGGCCTGCCGACCAAGGGATCCTGCGCGGTGTCGCGCGCGCGGTGGTGCTGGACGTGGTGAAGGGCCACGGCCTTCGATTGCAGGAGCGACCCTTTACTGTCGAAGAAGCGTATGGGGCGCGCGAGGCCTTCATGACCGCTGCGAGCCAGATCGTCCTGCCTGTGGTGCGGATCGACGGACGCCCGATTGGCGGCGGCACGCCCGGCCCGATTGCTACAGCGCTGCGACATGACTTTCACCATTATGCCGAGGTTTCCCGCGCTTGACCGAGGAACACGCACGGCCTATGGACCTTATTGGCAACTTACGCGGCCAGCCAGCCTGCCTAACAGACTGGTTATATGGATTTTTGTCCTCGACAGGGGGGAGTTCCGGGGACAAGGTTATTTGAAGAAAAACAAACTCGCGGGGATGGGGAACGCGAGAAAAAATGGAAACAACGGCCATGGCAGCCGATCGCGCACAAAATCTGCAAGACACCTTCCTCAACAATGTCCGCAAGAACAAGACGCCGCTTACGATCTTTCTTGTGAATGGTGTCAAGTTACAAGGCGTCGTTACGTGGTTCGATAACTTTTGCGTTCTATTGCGGCGGGACGGCCACTCCCAACTCGTCTACAAGCATGCCATATCAACCATCATGCCGGGGCATCCGATCCAGCTCTTCGATGCCGCCGAAGATGCCGGGGCCGAGGAAAAAACCTGATTGGAGCCGAGACGACGTGACACGCGCGAGTCCGTGACCCCGGCGAGGTCGGGGACAGGGCGCGCGATCGTGATCGGACCTTATGCGCGCGACCGGCGCGATGGCACGCGCGCAAGAGCCGCGCAGTTCTGCCGTTCGCCGGCTGCTCGCCTCGATGAAGCGGTCGGGCTCGCCCGCGCCATCGATCTCGATGTGGTCGAGGCGGGCCTTGCGTTCCTGGGCGAGATTACGCCCGCGACCTTCATCGGAAAAGGCAAGGTAGAGGAGTTCGCCGGTTTGGTGAAAAGCCTCGACGCCGGTTTGGTGGTGATGGATTGCGCGCTCTCGCCGGTGCAGCAGCGCAATCTGGAAAGGGCCTGGCACGCCAAGGTGCTCGATCGTACCGGCCTCATTCTCGAAATATTCGGACAACGCGCCCGCACCCGCGAAGGCGCCCTCCAGGTCGAACTCGCACACCTGACCTATCAGCGCAGCCGCCTGGTGCGGTCGTGGACCCACCTCGAACGGCAGCGCGGCGGTTTTGGATTTCTGGGTGGCCCCGGTGAAACCCAGATCGAGGCCGACCGCCGGATCATCGCGGAGCGCATCGCCCGCATCAAACAGGAACTGGAAGGAGTCAAGCGCACCCGCCATCTCCACCGTGAAAGCCGCAAGCGGGTGCCGTATCCGATCGTTGCCCTCGTTGGTTACACCAACGCCGGCAAATCGACCCTGTTCAACCGCATGACTGCGGCGAGCGTTACGTCGGCCGATATGCTGTTTGCGACCCTCGATCCGACATTGCGGGCTGTCGATCTGTCGCACGGCGAGCGCGTCATTCTCTCGGATACGGTTGGCTTCATATCCGACCTGCCGACAACCCTGATCGCCGCGTTCCGGGCGACGCTGGAGGAGGTGATCGAGGCCGATCTCATCCTGCACGTGCGCGATGTATCGCACGGCGACAGCGACGCGCAATCGCACGACGTTGCCAAAGTCCTCGGCGAACTTGGCATCAAGGACTTCGGGACGCGGCTGGTCGAGGTCTGGAACAAGATCGACCGCTTGGATCCGGAGGCACGTGAGCAAACGCAAAACCTCGCTGATCGAGCTGAAAACCAGTCGGTTCTGGTCTCGGCGGTGACAGGCGAGGGCATCGAGCACCTTAAGGAGGTGATCGAGGATCGACTTGCCGGGGCGCGCGCAACCTACCGGATCACCTTGGACGGCGCTGACGGGGCTGGCGTGAGCTGGCTGCACCGCAATGCTGAAGTTTTGGCGAAGGCGGTTGCCAATGATGGTCGGGTTGCGATGACCGTACGCGTGCACCCCGCCAACACGCATTTGCTCCTGGCCAAATTTCAAGGCCGCGTCGAGGCGGCATCCGCACCGCGCTAGTCTAGTGTCCCGATTCCGAAGTCGTCGCACGCTTGGGGCAGGGCGGCGCACCTCGGATGACGGCTACTCGGCCGCGGTATCAGCAGCCGCCTGCCTTTCGCTGCGCTTTGCGGCATCCCAGAGAGCGTCCATTTCCGCGAGGGTGGCTTGAGCGGGCGTGCGGCCGTGACGCGCCAGCGCCGCTTCGATCGCGCCGAACCGGCGTTCGAATTTCTGATTGGTGGCGCGCAAGGCCGCCTCGGCATCGCCGTCGAGATGACGCGCGAGGTTGACGGCGGCAAACAGCAGGTCGCCGACTTCCGCACGAGCTGCTTCGCTGTCTCCGCGTGCAAGGGCGGTCGCGATCTCCTCGGTCTCCTCGCGAATTTTGGCAAGCACCGCCTGCGGATTGTTCCAATCAAAGCCGACTTGACCAGCCTTGGACTGAAGCTTCTGCGCGCGGATGAGCGCGGGCAGGGCGGTCGGCACGCCGGCGAGCGCACCATCCGTATTGGTTGCGCCCCGCTGTGCGGCGCGAGCGGCCTTCTCCTCGGCTTTGATCTCTTCCCACAGGCCTCGGACAGCATCCGCGCGCGTTGCGTCGGCGTCGCCGAAGACGTGGGGGTGTCGCCGGAGCATCTTTTCGGTAATGGCTTCGACCACATCGCCGAATGCGAACGCCCCTTGCTCCTGCGCCATTCGGGCGTGAAACACCACCTGTAACAGCAGGTCCCCCAACTCATCGCGCAAGTCCGCGAGATCGCCGCGCGCAATTGCGTCAGCCACCTCATAGGCCTCCTCGATGGTGTAGGGGGCGATGGTCGCAAAGTTCTGCTCGAGATCCCACGGACAGCCGGTATGCGGCGTGCGCAGTGCCGCCATGATCTCGATCAAGCCTGAGATATCCCGCGAGGATTTCATGTGCCAGGGGCCCAATTTGCCAGCGCTGACATTAGCAAACGGCATCGACTGCCGCGAACAGCCGCCGCGACAGAGCCGTGGATAACGGCAGACGGAGATGACCGAAGATCAGTGGCCGCTGGCGTCGGCAGCCCGGCTTGCCTCGAACAGGAACCAAACCCGCTTCTCGGCGGCGTCAATGAAGGTTTCCAATAGGCTCGCGGTGCCTACGTCCTCGTGCTTGTCAGCGACTTCGTGGGCCTCGCGCATCGCATGTACGACCGCCTTGTTGTCGCGCATGAGCTCGAGCAGCATGTCGGCTGGATCGACGAAATCGGCATCATTGTCACGGATGCGCTGCAGCTTGGCGATATGCCCGATCGAACGCACGGTCAGGCCGCCGATCTTGCGCACGCGTTCAGCGAGCTCATCGGTCGTGCCGAAAATCTGGTCACCTTGCTCGTCTAGCAGCAGGTGGTAGTCGCGGAAGTGTGGCCCGCTCACGTGCCAGTGGAAATTCTTGGTTTTGAGATAAAGCGCAAAGCTGTCGGCCAGGACCGCGTTGAGCGCGGCAGAGATTTCCTTGACGCCCTGGGGCGACAGGTCGGTAGGGGTGTCAAGATTGCGGGTCGTACGGGGGTCGAGCGTCTTCACCTTGCTCACGGGATCACCTCGATCTTAGTGGAATTTGCTTGCAGGGACCAAAACTGCTGACGCGACCGCGTCGTTCCATTTTTAATTAGGTGTTTGCGGCTGCGATGGAAGGGACAATCCTACACTGGGGGAATGTCATTCACGTGAAGGGCTGGGGTACGTTCCATTCGCATAAGACATATTATGGAACATTTGAAAATATGCCCGAAAAACATGAGGAAATGTGACCCTTATCGGCTGACGGCGATCCGCATTCCATCGTAGGCCGGTTCGACATGGGCGGGTAGCTTTGCCTTCAAGCCGGCATAGTCGAGGTCGGCATGCAGATTGGTGAGGACCGCCCGGCCCGGCGCGATTTGCTCGATCCAGCGCAATGCGTCGTCGACACTGAAATGGCTTGGGTGCGGCCGGTAGCGCAACGCGTCCACGATCCACACGTCGAGCCCAGCAAGTGCGTGCAAGCTCTCATCGGGCATCCCGATGAGGTCGCTCGAGTACGCAAGGCCTTCTTCGAACCGAAAACCCATGGACGCAATGTCTCCATGGTCCTGAAGGAACGGCAGCACCGCGATCGGGCCCCCGTCGCCTTCGATCGTGATTGGCTTGCCCGGCGTCATTCGGTGCTCATTGGCGATAGCTGGATATTCGCTGCCAGGCGGCGTCACGAAGCAGTAGCCGAAGCGGTGAAAAAGCACCCGCGCCGTGGCCTCGTCGACGTAAATGTCCAGGCGCCGCCGGCGGTGGAGGAAAAGCGAGCGCAGGTCATCGATACCGTGGGTGTGATCCGCGTGCTCGTGGGTGATCACGATGCCGTCCAGCCAATCGACGTTGGCATCGAGAAGCTGCTGGCGCAGGTCAGGCGACGTGTCGACCAGCACCCGCGTGCGGCCATTTGCGCTTATTCGCTCTACCAACAGAGAGCAACGGCGCCGGCGGTTGCGTGGATTGTCCGGGTCGCACGCGCCCCAGCCGAGCGCCGGCCGAGGCACGCCGGCCGATGAACCGCAGCCCAGGATCGTCGCCGTCAACATCATGCGGCGGCGCTCTGGGGGCGCGGCGCCTTGGAAAACAGCCGGAAAAAGTTGCCGGTCGTCTGGCGCGCGATCTGGTCCAGACTGACGCCGCGGACATCCGCCAAAACTTTGGCAGTCTCAATGACATACGACGGTTCGTTGCGCTTGCCTCTGAACTTGCCCGGCGCCAGATAGGGCGCGTCGGTCTCGACCAGAATGCGCTCGGCCGGGAGCTCCGCCGCGATCGCGCGCAGGGCCTCGGATTTCTTGAAGGTCAGAATACCGGTGAATGAGATCGAAAGGCCGAGCGCGATGGCCCGCCGGGCCAGGTCCGGTCCGCCGGTGAAACAATGCAGCACGGCCGGGAAAGCGCCCTTCCCGGTTTCGTCTTCCAGGATCCGCGCCGTATCCTCGTCCGCCTCCCGGGAATGGATCACCAGCGGCAGGCCGGTTTCCCGCGCCGCCGCGATATGGCGGCGAAAGCCCTGTTCCTGAGCCTCAACCGGACTGAAATGGTAGTGATAGTCGAGCCCGGCCTCGCCGATCGCCACCACGCGCGGATGGCGCGTGATGGCCACCAGATCACCGACCGTGAGATCGAGTTCCTCATGCGCATGGTGCGGATGAGTGCCGACCGAACAGAACACGTTGCCAAAGCGCTCGGCGATGCCGAGCACCTGATCGTGACGCCTGACCCTGGTCGAGATTGTGACCATGCGCTCAACGCCAGCCACGCGCGCGCGTGCGATGACCGCATCAAGCTCGTCGGAAAAATCCGGAAAATCGAGATGACAGTGGCTGTCGACCAGCATGATCAGCCCGCCTTTGCGGTGTCCTGTTCGACATAGCGTGGGAACACCGGACTGGGCGGCGCCAGCTTCGTTGCCGGCGCGATCCGCTGCGTTCCGCCCAGTTGATCGAACTGCCGTGCGTCGCCGGCAATGCCGAGTTGGTCGAGCAGCTGCGCGGCCGCGCGCGGAATTGCAGGCTGAACCAGAATGCCGACCTGGCGAAGGACCTCGGCCGTCACATAGAGGACCGTGGCCTGCCGTTTGGGATTGGTTTTGGCCAGTGCCCACGGCGCCTCACCGGCGAAGTAGCGATTGGCCTCGGCGACCACCGCCCATACGGTGTTGAGCACCTGGTGGAGCTGGCGCGTCTTCATCGCTTCGCGCGCCTTGCCGATCATGCCATCCGCCTCCTTGAGGAGTGCCTGGTCGCTGTCAGCGAGGGGGCCGGGCGTTGGCAGCACACCATCGAACTGGCGTGCGATCATGGTGAGCGAGCGCTGCGCTAGGTTGCCCAGATCGTTGGATAGATCAGCGTTGATGCGGGTCACGATCGCGTCGTGACTGTAGTTGCCGTCCTGGCCGAACGGCACCTCGCGCAACAGAAAGAACCGCAGCTGGTCGACCCCATATGCGTCGACCAACGCGAACGGGTCGATCACGTTGCCGACCGATTTCGACATCTTCTCACCGCGGTTGAACAGAAATCCGTGCGAGAAAATACGCTGCGGCACCTCGACCCCGGCCGACATCAGGAATGCGGGCCAATAGACCGCATGAAAGCGCACGATGTCCTTGCCGATCACGTGCAATGCGGCCGGCCAGTAGCGTTTGAACATCGCACTTTCGGTGTCGGGATAGCCGACTGCGGTGATGTAGTTCGTCAGCGCGTCGACCCAGACATACATGATGTGCTTGGGATCGCCCGGAACCGGCACGCCCCAGTCGAAGGTTGTGCGCGAGACCGAAAGGTCCTTGAGCCCGCCGCGGACGAAACTCTCGACTTCGTTGAGCCGCTCCTTCGGAAGCACGTAGTCCGGAATGCGCCGGTAGAGATCGAGTAGCTTGTCCTGATAGGCGGACAGGCGAAAGAAATAGCTCTCCTCCTCGACCCATTCGACCGGCGTCCCTTGCGGACCAATGCGCTGGCCGCTCGGGTCTAGCTTGGTCTCGCTTTCGTCGTAGAACGCCTCGTCGCGGACCGAATACCAGCCCGAATATTTGTCAAGATAGATATCGCCCGCGGCCGCCATGCGCTCCCAGATGGCGGACGAAGAGCGATAATGGCGCGGCTCCGTCGTGCGAATGAAATCGTCGTTCGAACAGTTCAGGCGTTCGACCATGGCCTGGAAGCGCATGACGTTGCGGTCGACCAGCTGACGCGCCGTCAGGCCCTCTTTAGCCGCGGTCTGCTGGATCTTCTGGCCGTGTTCATCGGTACCGGTGAGGAAATAGACATCAAAACCGTCGAGCCGCATGAAACGCGCGATCGCATCGGTCGCAATCGCCTCATAGGCATGCCCGATATGCGGCGCGCCGTTTGGATAGGCGATCGCCGTGGTGATGTAGAAAGCAGCCTTTGCCATCGATGAATTCACTCGCTGTTTGGCGGTCATAGGTATCAACGGCACCCGGGCGCGGCAAGCGTTGGCTCCGCACTCAAATCAGGTCCGCGCTAAATCCGCCAGCTGGCTGAACGTTGAAAATACCAACGGCTTGCGCTCAAGGTTGAAGACCGCAACGTCGGCAGCGGCCTGATTGAATTTCTCCCACGTCGCAGCGACCTGGGCCAAACGTGCCGCGCTTCGCTCATAGGCAAGCCTTGTCGACAACCATTCGCGCACCGCTTCGAGGAACGTATCAAATGCTCCTTCGTTGGCACGGCCGAGACTGTCGCCTAGCACGTGCAATGCTCTTGGATCGATTTCCGGAAGCCGCGCCAGCAAGGCCGCGACATTGTCGTGCACGGCGAGCGTCGGCCCATCGAAGAGCGCAAGTGCGCGGGCGACGCTGCCGTCGGCGAGCGCTGCGGCGCGCCGCAGATCGGCTGTCGCCCTCCTCCACATCGAGCGCCGCGGCCGTGGCCCGGACCACGTCATCCTGTTGCAAGGGACGCAGTAGCAACTGGCGGCACCGCGAACGGATCGTCGGCAGCACCTGCCCCGGCACGTGGCTGACCAGCAACAGCAACGACCTCGCCGGCGGCTCTTCAAGTATCTTCAGGAGCGCGTTGGTGCCGAAGCGGTTGAGCTCATCGAGGCTGTCGACAATGCACACTCGCCAACCGCCCTCGCCGGCCGTCGAGCCGAAGAAGCCGATGGTGCGGCGAACGTCCGCGACCGCAATTTCGGTTCGCAGCTTGCCGTTCTCGCCAGCAGTACGTTCGAGACTAAGGAGGTCCCCATGCGCCTGCACCGCGATGCGCCGAGCAACCGGATGATCGCTCGCGACGGCCAGCGACTGCGCGGCCTGCACCGCCTGAGCTGTGGGGTCGGGATGCGAGAGCACGAACCGCGCCATCCGGTAGGCAAGCGTGGCCTTGCCAATGCCTCGCGGTCCTCCGATCAACCACGCATGCGGCATGCGGCCGCTGCGATAGGCTTGCAACAGTTCCTGTTCGGCGGCGTCATGACCGTAGAACTGCGTCGCCGTGCGCGGATGCGGCGCTTCTTCCGGCTCGTCCTTAGCGGCGCGCGCGGGACTCACGGCGCTGCGCGCGCCAGCGCGGGTGCCACGGCCGCCGGATCGAGCCGGGTTTTGACGGCATCCCAAACTTCCGCGGCGACGTCCTCCTTGGATCGGCGCGCGTCGATCAGGACGCAACGGTCCGGGTCGGCCTGCGCAATCGCCCGGAACGCGCGCTGCAGATCGGCGTGAAAGTCGGGAGCTTCCTGCTCGAAGCGGTCGGCGGCCCCGGCACCGCGGCGTTTAGCCGCCCGATCGAGGCCGACGCGCGGTGGAACGTCCAGCATCAGTGTGAGATCCGGCATGGTGTCTCCGACAGCGAGACGCTCGAGTGCGCGGATGATGCGGGCGTCGACCTGTCCGAGCATCCCCTGATAGGCACGGGTCGAATTGATGAAGCGATCGCAGATGACCCAGTCACCGCGTTCGAGCGCCGGCCGGATCGTGTTGGCCACATGGTCCGTGCGCGCGGCCGCAAACAGCACCGCCTCCGCGTCGGGACCGAACGGCTTGGCGGCGCCGTTGAGGAGGACATGGCGGATAATTTCGGCACCGATCGATCCGCCCGGCTCGCGCGTCAGCACAACGTTGATCCCGAGTGCCTGCAGGCGCTGGGCGAGCAGCGCGGCGTGGGTCGACTTGCCGGCCCCCTCGCCGCCTTCGAAACTGATGAAGCGCCCGCGCATCAAAGCTGCGGATTGCCCGCGCGCCGCGCCGACATGGGGGCGAGGCTCGCCCCCGAGCGCAACAGGCCGATGACGAGTTCGCTCATGGCATCGAACGCGCGCCGCGCGATCCCGCCTGTGCCAACGGTTTCCGCCGCCATCAACGGCACTTCCAGGGCAACGCGATCGCCGCGATAGACCTTGAGCTTCCCGATTCGTTGACCGCGTTCGACCGGCGCCAACACCGGTCCCGAATAGACGACCCTGGCGATGATGCGGTCATTGCTGCCGCGTGGGACCATCAGCGAGATCATGTCCTGCCCGATCAGCGGCACGTAGCGCTGCTCGCCCCCGAACAGTCGTGCCTCACCGACAACCTGGCCTTCGGCAAACAGCGGTTTTGAGTTCGAACCCACGGAAGCCCCATTCCAATAGGCGCTTGCTTTCGTCAGCGCGCTCCTTCTCGCTCTTGAGGCCGTTGACCACCACGATCAGCCGCAGGCCCTCCCGCTCGGCCGAACCGACCAGCCCATAACCACCCTCCTCCGTATAGCCTGTCTTGAGGCCATCCGCGCCGATGTTCATCGCCAGCAGCGGGTTGCGATTTTGCTGCCTGATCTTGTTCCAGGTGAATTCCCTTTCGTTGTAGTACTTATAGAAATCCGGATAGGTCTCGATGAGGTACTGCGCAAGCTTGGCAATATCGCGCACGGTCGATTTCAATCCCGGATCAGGCAATCCCGTCGAGTTGGTGAAGTTTGAGCTCGTGAGCCCGATCGTGCGCGCGCGCTCATTCATCTTCATGGCGAAGGCGGTCTCGTTGCCGGCGATTCCCTGGGCGAGCGCGATGCAGGCGTCGTTGGCGGATTGGACGATCACGCCCATCAGCAAGTCTTGCACCTTCACGCGGCTGTAGATCGGCGCGAACATGCTCGTCGTGTGCGACGGTGCGCCGCCACGCCGCCAGGCATCTTCGCTGACCTGAAACTCGTCGGTGAGCTTGAGCTTGCCCTCCATGATTTCATGGAAGACCACCTCGGTGGTCATCAGCTTGGCCATGCTCGAGGGCGGTGTCGCCTGGTCAGCAGCTTTCTCGAACAGTACCGAACCGCTGTCTGCATCGATCAGGATCGCGTACGGCGCGGCGGTCGCAAACTCCTCCTTCTTCTGGCCGGAGATCGAATTGTTCGCGCCGGTGGCGATGATCGGCAACGCCAAGAGCGCGCAACCCAATAGCGCCGCCGCGCAGCGCTGGAAGCATATCCGAATGGCGGATTTATCCGGTAGGGCGCGCTTCATCCTGGCATGGCTAGCAAGGCCCCGGGGGCCGCACAACAGGCATGTCCAAGCGGGTAGAATATTGACAATTATTGGGCGTAGACCGCTCGAACTGCAGTCAATAGAGCCCACGGCCATTGGCCATGGCCGGCGGGTAGCTGTCGCGCACTGGTGCGTAGGCCGAGACTGGCCCCCCACTCAGATCACGCGCCTGCTCCTGCAGGCTGCGCGGCTGCAGGGATGGCTCGAAACGGGCTGCCTGGATCGGGGGCTTTAGCGCCCGGGCTGCCGCGGACCGATTGGTCACTACCGGTGCGTCGGCGGCATCCTGCGTCTCGCCGAGGGTGAAGGGTCGTCCGGCCGGAAGCGGGACTGCGGCAAGGATCGGTGCGTGCGTCTGCGGCAGAAACGGCCGTGATGAGGCCAACATGACCCGCGAGGGCGCCGGCGCCGGCTCGCCATCGCGCAGCGTTGCCAGCAGCAGGCGGTCATCCGAGCCGTCGAGCGAGGCGGGACCGACATATTCGACGCGCACGCGCGCAACACCGTGGTGATGGAACTCGAGCACATGCGCGGTCTTCATCGATACGTCGATGATGCGATTGCCGTGATAGGGGCCGCGGTCGTTGACTCGGACGATGACCGACTTGTGGTTCGCCAGATTGGTCACCCGGGCATAACACGGGATGGGCAGCGTCGGATGCGCGGCCGACAGACCCTCCATGTCGAAGACTTCCCCGTTGGCCGTCCGGCGGCCGTGGAAATCTTGGCCATAGAAGGAGGCAAGGCCATCGGCGCGATAGTGCGGATCCTCTTCGGGCACATAGGTCACGCCGGCCACCACATAGGGCTTGCCGACCCGGTACGTGCCGCCGCCCTTCGGGACAGGTTCGCCATATTCGACCACGCGCGGGCTCGACGACACCCCGTATCTGGGGTCTACCCGGCGCGACAACTGGTCCTGCGACCCGCATTGGGCGAGTGCAAGGCAGCCGAGCGCCAGCGCCGCGTACCGCGCCGACCGCAGCAGATTGTGCGAATCACCCGGATACCCCATCGGACCCTAGCCCCGCCCGTCCCCGACTGCAGCGCGTAGGCTTGCAGTCTTTCGTTCGCCTCCCCCGAGGTCGAACAGTCCCGTACCATACCCTGACACGGCTTCCGTGAAAACGATGGACCAGCAGAATGGTAAATCTGTGTTCGTGCCGCCCTTCGCGTGACGGCATGTTCCTAGAGCGCGCGTTCAGTCCATTTCGGCGCGGAAATACTTCGCAAACCGCATGAGCGGCTCGTCCGACATCGCGAACAGGACCGCATCGGACGCAGCAACGTGTTCGAATCGCATCCAGGTCGGTACGACCAAAGTGTCACCCGGCTGCCACAGCATGGATTTTCCGTCGACGAGGGTCTGGCCCGTTCCTGCCATCACAACGAATACGCGGTTTGCCGTCGAGCGCTGGCGGCGGGTCTTCTGGCCGGCTGGCAGACGTTCCACGGTCAGCATCATGGTCGGCATGTCGGGCGCATCGAGCGTGATGCGAGGTCCGTGCAGTCCCTGGTGGTCCGCGGCAGCGGTGTCGAGGCGCTTCGCGATGGCGTCCCGGCTGAACCGATACGGCGACGTTGTCGCCAGCCGCGCGACCTTCTCGTGCTTGTCAGGATGATCCTCGAAGAACATCGGCTCGAGCGAATGCACCGCCGGAACGTCGAGGCCGTCGAACCAGTAGGCTGGCACGTCGCCATCATGACCGTGGCCGTGCCAGCACCAGCCCGGGGTAAGGACCACGTCGCCGGTTTCCATCGGCGTCTTCTCGCCGTCGACCACCGAGTAGGCACCCTTGGCGTCGATGATGACCCGCAACGCATGGGGGGAATGGCGGTGCGTGGGCGCGGCCTCGCCCGGCAGGATCATCTGATAGGCACACGCAAACGTAGCGGTCGTCGCAAAGTTGTTGCCGGCGAACGGATTGCGCAACACTAGATTGCGGCGTTCGGCGAGCGCTACGTCGATCAGCCCGCCGGCGGCTTCGAGTGCATTCTTGATCGCCGGGTAGGACCAATGCGCAGGGACAAACCGCGAGTTCGGCTCTCGCCAGAGAATTGGCTTCTCGCGCCGAACCCAGCCGGGGGTGACGTTCGAGACGGTCTGCCTCCGCGTACAACGCATCGAGGCTCGCGATGCCGTTGTCGGTTCGCGTCATCATCGCAGCTTGTGCCATTGTATGTTCCCGGGGTTGACGATGTTCAATGGCATCATACGACAAATCGCGAGCGCCGTAAGCTGTCGCGCCACCCAATAGCGGCGCTGGTCGCGGATCATTTGTCCCGCTTGAAGGTCGCGCATCCCGCGCCGAGAAAGCGCAGGCTGGAGGTGGTCCAGCAATATTCCAGTTCGCTGTCATTCGACGCTCCGCTACCCGAATCGTTGTTGGTCGCGAACACGAAGTGCCTGCCATCCTGCTGGAATGCGCCGACGATCGTTTGCGGTCTTCCGACCGGGCCGGTCAGCGTCCCTGAGAATGAGCGGCCGTCCTGCGCGTCGATTTTCATCTTCCAGTCCTGGTCGGTGCCGTGGGTCAGAGACGGTTTCGTCGCCGCGGGATAGCCACCGCCCTCCCCGACCTGAGCTGACGAAAATGCAGTCCTCGTCCAGTTTCCGATGAGGTTCGGCGCGTCGGCAGCGCGGGCGCCAATCGGGAGCGTGACCAGAATGACGCCAGCAATCGCGAGTGAGCGCATGCGATTTCTCCTGCCAGAATGTTGGTTGTTGAGATGCGTGAAGGCCGACGGTCGGGTGGGCGGTTGCAGCAGTGCGCCTGCAAATCCGCGATCCGGGATCCCCAGATCAGGTCAAGCGCAAGAGCGACCGTCCGTCGCAAGTTCCTCGGATTTCGCGGTGCGGCGCAATTTATCGAACGATATAGGGAGGACACTGCCGCGACCAATCAGGCGACTTTGCCGGGCCCGCACCCAGCTGAGAGATTAGATCGATGGAAATGGTGGATGTTGCTGGCTGCCATCCTGAAACTGCAGGGTTTCGACGTTCTGCACAAACACCGTCTGACCCCCACTGCCCACATCGAACACGATTTTGGTAACGCCCGCGTTGGTCGAACTCGCTGACGATATCGGTCTGCAATTTTCCCTGGAACTTGACCGTGTCGGTACCTACGCCGCCGTCAAGCGTATCGTTCTGGCCGGCGTTGGACGTGAAGAACAATGTATCGTCGCCGTTGCCGCCATCGAGTGCCTCGCGACCCGTGCCGGTCGACAAATAGTCGTTGCCGTCGCTGCCCAGGATCGTGTCGTTGCCCGCGCCGGTGGCGTAGATGCTGTCGTTGCCCGATCCGCCGTCGATTGAGTAGTTGCCGCCGCCGAAGGCAGCGACAATGTCCTCGTTGGCGCCACCGAGGACTGTTTGAGGACCCGCGCCCTGGGCGTAGATCACGTCATTGCCGTTACCGCCGTCGAGCATGTAGGCGCCGCTGCCCGCGCCCATGACGGTATCGCCGCCATCGCCGCCGAAGAGCTGGTCCGCGCCCGTGCCGCCAGCATAGAGGAAGTCATTGCCGGCGTCCGCGGCCCCGCCGCTCACCGTATCGTTGCCGTTGCCGGTGGCATAAAGGCTGTCGTTGCCGGCACCGCCATCGAGCGAATAAGTGCCGCTGCCGGAGCCCACAATGACGTCATCTCCTGCGCCGCCTTGGGCGGTTTCAGCAGCCGCGCCCTGGGCGTAGATCAGGTCGTTCCCGTTCCCGCCGTCGAGCGTATAGGTGCCGCCGCCCGCACCCAGGACCGTGTCGTCATCATCGCCGCCAAACAGCGAGTTCGCGCCCGCACCTGCGGCATACACGAAATCGTTGCCGGCAGCTCCCGCAAGGACATTCACACCGGACCCGAGCGCGTAGACCTTGTCGTTCCCTGCGCCGCCATCGATTGAATAGTTGCCGTTCCCGGAGGCCAGAACGACGTTGTTGCCGGCACCGCCATAGGCCGTCTCCGCGCCCACGCCCTGGGCATAGATCAGGTCGTCACCGTTGCCGCCGTCGAGCGCGTAGGTGCCGTTGCCGGCGCCGGTGAGCGTGTCGCTTCCATCGCCGCCGGCGAGCTGATCCGCCCCTGTGCCGCCCGCATAGAGGACATCGCTGCCCGCATCGGTCGCACCGCCGGAGAGCGTGTCGTTGCCGTTACCGGTAGCATAAAGGCTGTCACTTCCGTCGCCGCCATCGAGCGAATAGCTGCCGTCGCCGGAGCCGAGGACGATGTCATTGCCGGCGCCACCCGAGGCTGATTCCGCCCCCGCGCCCTGAGCGTAGATGATGTCGTCACCGTTGCGGCCAGACAGCGACTTCGCGCCGGTCCCGTTGGCCATCAGGACATCGTTTCCGTCGCCGCCGTAGAGAGAGTCCGAACCTGCGCCGATCGCGCCCAGTGAATCGCTTCCCCCTCCACCGTCGAGCAGATTGGCCCCATTGCTCGTGACGCTGAGGGCGTCGTCACCGTCGCCGCCATAGAGTTTGTCCGAACCGCTTCCAAACCCGCCGCCGTCGGACAAAGCGTCGTTTCCTGCGCCGCCAAACATAATGTCATTGCCGCCCATCCCGTTGATCGCGTCGCCCTGATCGGCGGAAGTGATCTGCGGCGTCAGCTTGAACACCTCGCCGTCGAAATCGACGAGGTAGAGATTACCGGCGGCGTCCTCGCCGAACGACGAGGGTGAATTGATGGCTCCGGCATCAGGCACGACCTGAACTCGTGCGCTCGGTCGCGACCCACTGACTTCCATCGAAACGCAGCGTGAAGATCTTGTCAGCCACGAAATCCGCGAAGAAATACGACCCCTGCAGCCCGTCGCTCGGCCCGCGATAGACATAGCCGCCGGTAATCGATTGGCCGACACTGTGATTGTAGGTGTAGATGGGCGGGACCGCGGACCCACCGGTCAGCGGTCCGCCGGCGAATTGTTCGGGACCCTCGATGACGTTCCAGCCGTAGTTTGCCCCGGCCTGACCGATATCGATCTCCTCCCATTTATTCTGGCCCACATCGGCGATGTAGAAGGTGCCGAGACCGTCATCGAAGCTTGGGCGCCAGGGATTGCGCAGCCCGAACGCGTAGATCTCATCGGCGCCCGGCTTGGAGACAAATGGGTTGTCCGCCGGAATCGCGTAGTTGCGAGCCGGGTCGGCCGGAAAATCATCACCGCTGACGTTCAGCCGCAGGATCTTGCCGAGCAGGCTGTCGATGTTCTGTCCGTTGCCGGACGGATCGCCGGCGCCGCCGCCGTCCCCGAGCGAAACATAAAGATCACCGTCCGGCCCAAATCCCAGCCAACCGCCCTTGTGATTGAAGAGACCAGACGGCTGATCGATCTGGATGACCGGGGTGGCAGTGGCTGCGTCGGCTTTGTTTGGATCAGTGGCGGAGACCTGGTAGCGGCGGACTTCGGTGTCCCCGCTGGTGTTGACGAGATCGACGTAAAAGCGGCCGTTGTGGGTAAAGTCCGGATCGAACGCGAGGCCAAGCAATCCGCTCTCGCTTGCGGTCGCAATCTGGCTCGACACGTCAAGGAACGGCGTGGACAGGACCTGGCCGGTCGCAAGGTTCAAAATCTTGATGTGACCGGTCTTCTCAACGATGAACAGCCGGTCGTAATCGCCGGGCGGTGCGCCAACAAACAGCGGTTGATCGAGCCCGGCCGTGACCCGGGTGGCGGCAATTGAACTGACCTGACCTTGCGGCCCGTCCGGATTGAATCCGTAGATCAGGTCGTCGCCGGTTGTGCCACCGAGATTGTTGGCTCCGTCATTTCCAACGATCAGCGTCCGGATTGCCATGAACGCATTCCCCTCTTGAATGCATCACCGCGGGCCACTAACGGCGTGAGGGCGTATTCGTTCCACGATTTGACAGCACTCCCCCAAACCGCGTGGCCGCGGTCACCGGGGATTGCCAACGAGCCCTCCGCCAGCTTGCGTAACGGACTTCTCAACCTGAAGGGGCGCGCTGTCGGCGACGAAATCAACGGGTCCGGAGGCGCCCGCGTGCCGTCGCAGAACTGCGAGGTCTCGACATCCAGCGCGAGCTCTGTTGTGCAGTGTCTGGACTAAAAACCGGCACGACGTTCCCGGGCGCGGCCTTCCGCTCGTTCGCATTCCTGTGAACGCATTGCGGGCAGAGCCACGCGCCTTTGCTGTCGTGCCTCTCGGTCCAGCCGGCGGTAATTGCAAGTCCGAGACTGCCCGAATACGAACCACAATTGAACCAGGCCGTACGCGCCGTGTCGCCGTGCGAGGGGCTGTCACATGCGAATTCAAGAGTTTCGCGCTCGGCGCCCGTCTTGAATATTTTGACACTCATCTGAGCACCCCTGCGAGGGGCCATTGGAGCCAGAGCTCGGCACGACTTCATATGACGGTCGTCACAAAAAGGCGCTTCAAGGGCTGCGACAAAACGGTAGGCGCAGCGCCTGCAACATCTTCACCGCGAACGCGCGGCGGAACGGGAAAGAAACAAGCAACGTGCTTGCCGCCGCAACGTAACGGATCAGCCAAAGAGTTGCTCGTATGTGCGTCCCTATTGGTCGTCGCCAGCCAGCACCTTGCCCGTTGCTCGATTTATGAGATGCACTCGGTTACAGGCTAGGCAAGTCACGGCCTCGTAGGATTTGCCCTCATCCACGGCCGCGTCGTCCGCGAACCATCCCTGCACATTCCGGCCGGTTGTGGGGCATCGGTAGATAAAAGACACCATGCTGAACACTGGCACAGTCGGCAGCCAATCATTTGACCAATCTCAAAGTCGGCTGTGCAGCATCTTGCGGGCCTCGATGGCCTCGACCGCGACAAAGGCGACGCCGGCGTGCCAGAGCAGCGGGCCGTAGCGGCCGGCGCGCATCAGCTTGTTTTCGGTCATCCGCGCGCTCGCGCGCAGCGAGGCAATCGCAGGGGCGCTAAGATAAATCTGAGCCATGCTCGAATGCTGACTTACGGGGTTGTAAGCCGCAACGCACCACTCGGGGCGCGGCCAATGGAAGGCCGTCTAGTTCAGCCGTGATCTGACGCTGTGATGCACCTCACAGTCAGCTTCGAGCGAATGGGGTATTTGCGACGTAATCGAGTTATGAGGGCTTAGACATGGCGACCGTCGATTACGCACATCGCTTTCCGCACACTGCTCAGTCGTTCGAGCGGCGCTACGAAACATCGGATGGACTCGTTGCCGTCGCCCTGTGGTCGGTAGGTGGCTTGGCGCTGACGCTGTTGTTCATCTGGCTCGGCTCTGGTGCATAGTTCCTCAGCCTCGGCTGAATGAGCAGCCGGGAATTAACCCGGTCCCGATTGCATGGCCTCGCGGGCCACACAGCCGGCCATCCCCTCAGTTCAGTCGTGACCGAGGGAGGCGCTGGCCCTGCCCGCGCTCGACGTTCGGAGCTGGGGGCCGTTTTGGCGGTAGGGCATCGTCCCGCTGCTGAGCGGGCTTGGCCTGGATACGCATACGCAACGCTCACTACATCCGGGGTCACGTGATGTGAGTCCGGTTAGCCTCCCGCCATGGGTCCAGACCGCCGAGCACAGGAACGGAGCAACTCTGACGGGCTATCGAACTCTGTCGTCACCTGATCGCGGACAATAAGTCCAGCTGATGCTCGACGTTACTTACAACCGGTGATATCTTTGATTTTTTGAAGCGGTGACTGAAATGCTGCTCAGAAGTCGTGGCTATCGGGCCGCCCTTGCTTCCGTATTGTTTCTAATATCCGTGTCAATGGCTGCGCCGTCGGTGCAGGCGGCAGGCGAGTGTGCAAGAATTACCAACCTCGACCAGCGGCTCGTGTGCATCGAGCGGAAAGTCGATGCCTTATCGTCCTCACCGATATCACCACCAGCGGGGGTATCAACATCACCAGCGGCGGGTGGACCGACCTGTGGGTCCGGGCAAACTAGCTGCGGGGGCGTGTGCATCGATACGGCTGCCGACCACAGCAATTGCGGCACCTGCGGAAAAAGTTGCCGCACCGGCAAATCCTGTAGGGCGGGTACATGTGTATGCCCGCCGGGGCTCCTGTGCCGGTGATTTGCTAGTTGCGACTTATCGTCCAATACAAAGCCGCGTCATGGGTCCGAACCGGCGCGCGCAAGAACGGGAGCGCGCCGCCGCCCGAGCGAAGGCGGAGGCCGAGGCACGGCGCGCGGAGGCCGAGCGCAAGGCCGTTGCCAACGCGCAAAAGATCGTCGCGATTTGGAATGCCACCAACCCCGGTCCCCGCCCGGGCAGAGGGCGGAACGCAATCAACAAGCGCAGGCTCGCTACCGCGAGCGGAACGCCAAGCGTGGGCCGCCATTGTGGCAGCCGCTGTGTTTATATCGGATGGTTTTATCGGGCGCCGGCCGCAGTGATACGAGACGCTTCCTGCTTCGGTCCCAGCACCACCACAAGCGCGCCCATCTTCACTCGACTGTAAAGATCGATCACATCCTCATTGGTCAGCCGGATGCAACCCGACGAAATCGCATGTCCGATGTATTCGGGCTGGTTCGTGCCGTGGACGCGATACAGCGTGTCCTGGCCGTCTGCATAGAGGTAGAGCGCGCGCGCACCCATTGGATTGCTCGCACCGCCTGCGACATGGTTCGGAAGCGGGCCCAGTCGCCGCTTCTCACTCGCGGTCGGCGTCCATCCTGGCCATTCTTCTTTGCGGCCGACTGTGGCAACGCCGGACCAAGTCTGACCATCTTCCCCCACGGTCGCGCCGTAGCGGATCGCTTTGCCTTCGGGGAGTACGTAGTAAACGTAGCGTGTAGCGGTATCGACCACGACAGTTCCGGGCACTTCCTGCCGGTGGTATCGAACGACCTGACGCCGATAGGCAGGCCGTATCCACGCCTGCCGGTAGGGTAGGTATGCCAGTTGCTGCCTATCGCGCGCGGTGAAATTGGCGTCCGGCACGGGACCGGGAGAAGGCACCAGGCGGCCAAATAGCGCCTCGAAAAAGTTTTGCGCAGAGGCCGTAGCCACTGAGGTGAGAAGCATCGTGACCGTAATGCCGGTCACGAGGACGTATTTGACGCCGCGGCTCAAGCCGGTCTGGCGACGGATCAACAAAGCGAAGGGCCCCCTGATCGCGCGCCGACGATCCCCCCAGGCGCGTCATTTCTCAATAACCTTCGGCGGCGGGCGGAAATATGACCTAAACGTGCCGGGAGTAAGATGTTTGGAACCAATAGATGCAACGGCTTTATGATGAAACCCAAGTCCCCCGCCGGACCGCCTATGACACTACGCAACATGTGCGAACTCGACTGGCAAGGGTCCTCTCCAATGCGCCCCGGTCAACTCGCCGTCCATGACGAGCGCACATGCCCGATCGCTTAGGGACGCCGGTCCTAGCAATTGCCAGCCCCGTGCGGGGCGAGGCGCGCTATCTGCTCGAATGGATCGCGTATCATCGCGCGCTCGGCATCAAGGCGTTCATTTTGGGCGACAATGGGGGCGATGACGGCACATCAGAAGCGCTGAACGATCTACACGAGCGGGGAATCATATTCCGCTTCGATTGGCGTGGTCAGAAGCTCTTTCAGTTGCGGTTCATTGCGCAGGCCATCGAGGCCGCTCGAATGTTCGCAGACGGTCTGTTCGCACTCGACGTAGATGAATTTTTGCGACCGGCCTCAGGTAATTCAATCTTGCCGATTGCAAAGCGATGGCTCTCGGATGAAAGCGTCGGCGCTGTAGCCATCAACGTTGCAACCTACGGCACTTCGGGACGAGAGCAAGCGGGCGAGGGCCTCGTCATCGAGCGATTCACAAGGCGTGCCCCGCAAGAATATTTCATGAACCACATGGCCAAGCCGTTTGTTCGGATTGCGAAGTGCGCGGGACCAGCCGATAACCCGCATGCGGTTGCGCTCGCATCCGGCCGCTACATCAACCCGCGTGGCGACGATGTGGTCTGGATGCCCGAGCCTTATGCGACCGGCAAGACGCGAGACGTTGTCTGGGACGGGGCACGCCTAGATCACTTCATCCTGAAATCGCGGGAGGAATTCGAGGCGAAACGCGCGCGCGGGATGGGACTGATGAGTCCGGAACGTGATTGGGATGCTTACTTCGCCGTGAGCAATCGCAACGATGTTGAAGACCCGATACCAGCCGAGCTTGTCGCGCCACCAAGTCGGAGATGGCAAGGCTCTTATCTCGGCGCCCCGAGGATATCCCGACCCCACCCGCTGCAATCCATTCCAGGGTCGTGGGCAGGTCGCTCGCCGAGGATGTCTACCGACGACACAGTCAGGAACTTGCCGTCGCGATCGACAAGGTGCTGGCGACCCGGCTACTACGAATGGATCAGTTCAAGTCGGTGCTTGACTTTGGCTGCGGCTGCGGACGCATCCTCGTTAATTACGTCAATCTGTCCGGGCCGACGTTCTATGGAACCGATATTGATGAAATTGCGATCGGCTGGTGTCGCGAGCACATCCCCGGCATGAACTTCTCGGTCAATGACGCACTGCCTCCGTTACAGTGGCCGGACGGCCAATTCGATTTCATCATGGCAGTATCGGTCTTCACGCATCTACCCTGGAAAATGCAAATCGATTGGCTGCGCGAGCTAAAGCGCGTGCTCCGACCGGGCGGATACTTGTTTGCAAGCACACACGGCGACTTTTGCGCCAATGAACATCTGACTGGCGAGAGCCTGAAGGCATATCGGGAGGGAGGGTACTGCTATATTCGCAACAATCCTTTCGGTGAGTTCCCCGAGTGGTATCAAACTACGTATCTTAGTGCTGACTACGTGCAGCGGATTTTTGGTCAGGTATTTGATGACATCACGCATATGCCTAGAGGGTTTTGCGATTACCAAGATGCGGTTGTGTTGAAGGCATGAGCTTGCGAAAGACGATAAGGGCTTCGCCGTGCGCTGACTCCCATCCTTCCCGGCTGCATATGAAGCGGTGCGGCTTCTAACCGAGCGCCAAGACGGAACCCTTGTCGATCCAAAAAAGATGCGACTTTCGAAGTTTCTCGACCGATGGTTTGAATACGTCCGACCGGACGCTCGCAAAAAAAGACCCCGCGACGCAATTTGCGAGCGCGAGGTCAGATGATACGGGAGCATGGATGCTCAACCGATCCACCAAATATCTACATGCGGAAGGCATTTTGCTAGTGCAAATCGGCAACACTCGAAATTATTAGTTGGGGACCACAAAGCGCGAGCCCCCGCGCCCCGCGAGCCAATAGGAAGCCCGCAGGTGAGTTTGCCGAAGATGGGATGCGGAATGCGTCCCGGTCAGCGCCAACGAATCCAGCCCGGTTTCTGAGTCACGGCGTCCCCTCCCCGCGGATATGGACGGCCTCCTCCGTATTGCTAACCGCCAATGCTCGGCTGATGATCAGTTCGGGCGACGACCTCGGAGAGATGCAATGCGAGCTCTTCTCATCTATGCCGGCTTTGTGATCGTCTGTAACGCTGCCGGTATCTTTGTCGGCTCATTTATCGAGCGTCACACATCGCCTAATATTGGGCTCATCGTGATACTGGGAATGTTTTTTGCGAGCCTGATTGTTTCGTGGATAGCCACGGTTTTTGTCATGGATGGGTCGCTCAGAAATTTCTTTGCCGAGCCAGAACAGATTGAAGCCGAGAGGAAAGGCAGAGAATATATGAATTGCTCGAATACTACCCCGTAGAGCGGGGATAGTGGCCTTACGCGCAGCCGCGATCTCTGGGCCACAAATCCGGGCTGCGCGCGTCTTGCTACAATGGACGGTGCGCGATCTTGCGCGGCGAGCCGTCGTCAGCATCGCTGAGGCGGCCTTCTGGGAGGAAAGCCATGGAATGGTTCAGTCGGAATACATCGATAGCAGGCACTCAAATACCAAATTGGGCACTAGTTCTGGGCGCCATCATCGTAATCTGGCTCATCTACAGATTCATTATCTGAGCGAGAATTCGGTTCAAAACCGGCCCCGGTGAACTGCGCCGCCTTCCAGTATTGATGGACGGCCGCCCAGCGGTCGGGCGACGATGGCCTCCATGATCTCAGGAGCACAGGTCCAGGCAGCGCGAGCTTTGCTGCGATGGACGGCACGCGACCTTGCGCGGCGGGCTGTGGTCAGCGTCTCGACGGTCAATGTGATCGAGGGCGCCAGCGGACTACCGAGCACAAGCGTCGGCAACCTTGCCGCCATTCAGGCGACCCTTGAGGCCGCCGGGATCGAATTTCTGGAGGGCGACGCGCCCGGCGTGCGGCTGCGGGCGAAAAAACAGAGACGGGAACGAGGCCGCTAATTGAGGCAGCCTACTTTGCCCGCGCGGGTTTGCGGGAAATTTTGAAACTGGCCTCTAGCCGTCTCTCTCGACCAGCGAGAATAAGCCACACTTGCGCGGCCGCGATGAGACGCCTGCGGTGTCGAGTATCGCGCTCTGCTTGCTTTAGCTTTTGTTCGGCCCGCGCTCGGCACTCAGCGGAAGTAAACATCGCATACTCTCAGACTTGCAAAGGGCGTTCCTAACGGTAGGTCGGGAGCGGGTCTGTTCAAAACGGACCACCAAGCAAATTAAAAAGGGGCTGGTGGGGGAAACAGGGCGATGTAACGAGCGGAAATCCAGAAATTAGAACGCTACGCAAAAAGAAACCCCAGCATGCCTCTCCGGGGTAAAAGAAGAGAGGGGATCTAGGGCTCCAATCACCGGAGTGGAAGTTGCGTCAAGAGGGAGTTTCTAAATGTCCCGATGATCATAAGTGACATGCTC
This sequence comes from uncultured Alphaproteobacteria bacterium, assembly GCA_963833605.1. Classification (GTDB taxonomy): domain Bacteria; phylum Pseudomonadota; class Alphaproteobacteria; order Rhizobiales; family Xanthobacteraceae; genus JAFAXD01. The sequence continues at coordinate 51,098 of CAWHYZ010000009.1, read as the reverse complement.
CCTGAGTTAGGATGAATCTGCTCGATATTGCTCACTCTAGTCCGGCAAAAACGGGCCACTGCTCACGGGGCATCGAAAAGGCGCCATAAAAAATGCGAACTGGATCGCGCCGCCTTTGGCCTATTTCAAAACCACGTTCTGAACGTAACTTGCGTGCTTGGCTTCTTCCTCGGCCAAGAGCTTGAGCAGAAGTGCCCGCTTGGTTGGGTCGTTTTCTGTTTTGAGGCGTTCTGTAAAATTCGCAATATTCGTGCGTTCGACGAAGTCTTGCATTTTGGATTCCCCAATGTCAGGAGCAAGATGTCGCGTGTATGAGTAGCGTTAGCACCCCTGTTGAAAGGGTGTTGTTTTAGGTCGTGCGACGGCGGGCGCAGAGACTCGCGCGTTCCGAGCACCGCGAGAGCGATCGCCGTCATCCAAAGCAGGGCAGCTCACGCTAATGTGCGAACCCACTCGGCGAGTATAATGATCTCCAAGGGCCGCCACGGCTTTGCCATATACACCGCGTTGGCGGGCAAGTTGCTCAGGCGATCACCGGGATCGCCCGACGTGAGGATTACCGATGTGTCGGGGCAATCGCGGTCGAGAATCCGGGCAAGCTGCACGCCGTCCATCCGGCCCGCGAGCCGAAGGTCGGTAAAAACCAGAGCCACGCGATTCTTGCGTTCATGAACAATGTCGAGCGCGGATTTGGCGGAATCGCACTCGATCACGTCAAACTGCGTTTCTTCCAATAGCGTTGCCGCCAAGGCTCGCTGATCGCAATCGTCTTCAACGACCACGGCGGTCAAATGTTTCGTCGATGCCATGCGCATCCTTACCTCCGCCGGAACGGGATATCGCTTGTCCCCGAGGCTATGGATTATCTAAGCCCTAAAGGCCGTGGCGATCTGTTCAAAATTGAACACCGGCGAAATCAGCCACCAAACCACTTCGCCTCGCCGACGCCCGAGGCCGTCAACTGAGGCGGCCTATTGAGGGTGCCCGAATTCCTTCAAGATTTCTCCATGTAAGCGACCCGGATCACGTTCGCCCCGTTCGGCCAGTTCGAGGATTTTCTTTGCGACTAGCTGCGTTAGCGGATCCGTGCGGTCGACTAAGCCAAGAGTCTTACAAACTCCCTCGTAAGCTGCCGAAATGACTTCGATTGTGTCCGGGTCGAAAGCTGAGCCTTGTAGAAGGTGGCGCAGCGGCATGGACATGCTCCCGCGAGGCGCGAACGGCGATTGGTGTGACCGAAAAAATGCCCCGGCCGAGGCCACTCGAGCCGGGGCTAAACTTAGGCGCTTGCAGCGGGGGGAAGGCTGAAAAAGCGCCCAACGTTTGTTGATTTTGAGCCGGCGCCGATGCCGCGTCTGTATAGAATTGCTCAACTGTATGAAAAAGGTCGCGCGAGCCAGCGCAGGCGTGTCAGCACCGCGCCAGCTCTACTCTGCGGTCAGTCTAAGCCTCGCGGTGGCAAGCGATCGGCGCATGATGGGGAAGCAAGAGGGGTGCGCATCAAGTAGGCCGTTGGACTCGATGGAACCAAAATACCGTTTCGGATTTATACGGATCGAAAAAATGCGATTGGGTCATGTTGAGGCGGAACATGGGCCACGATGGGGTACGGCTGCGCGTGTTTGTTTTTGCGACTGCAGCCTTGGCGGCATTCTTCGGTTCGATTGCGGTTGCACTTAGCTGGCTTGGCTAAGGCCGTGTCCTCGCTCATGGCTACCAAACCCAAATCCGCCGCCGGCCCCGCCCATGACGCTCGGCTTGAACAGTTTTGTTCCCGACTGCGGTGCAGTGTTTTTGGAACCCGGAACGCCATGAGAACTTTTAAGACCGGGGTGCTTCGAACGGGGTGAGAAAAAACCAGGCGCTTGGCAACCGCTCGCCCGGCATTTTAGCCTGCGCGGCTAGTTGATTGCTCAAAAATGCCCCGGTCTGTTACCGCCCGCCGCTGCCTGGTTCGCCTCCACACGGTGGGTGTGCTTGTCCGATTTCCGCGGGGGTTTGGGCGTCGTGGCGATGCGCTTGAGACGCTAATTCCGCTCCGGACTGTGGCCAGGCTGGCTAAAAAGGGCTTGGTCACCATTCGTGCCAATACGGCTAATGGGGTGATTACTGCGCGCATTACTGAGCGGGGCCGATACATGGTGGAGCAGATGAGATGAACATCACGATGACTTCAAGACGGCAAAGGCGCTCGGCATCGAAATTTCGCCGCAACTGCGCACCCGCGCCGACGAGGTGATCGAATGAGTGCGCCAGGCAAGCTGGTGCGATCCAGCCGGTGGAAGTCCGGCCCAAGTAAGGGGTAGCGCCCGCTTGGTAGCGAGTGTTGCGTGACCCCTGGCGACAGTGGTGACGAAGCGTACACAGCGATTGCATGGGGTGTGGGATTGAGCCACGAAAGATCAGACATTGCAGGGGCCGAGGGTTTTCATTCGCTCGAAGGCAACATGTGCGGCACCGTTATGCGAGGTGCTGACGCCCTGCCGGGGTCTAAGGCCACATCACGTGCAAAGGGATCGTATCGGAACCTGGGAGATCTCGTATCTGGCCGCCGGGATCATGTGGCGTTTGTAGAGTACGGCGGTCCGCATCGGGAAGGCGAGGAGCCGTAGCCGATGATGCACGGACACGAGAAGTCGGACCCTGCCATAGTAGCTGTGAAGCCGGCGAACAAAGCGCAAAGGCCCTCTGCGGAGCGATCTGCGGCGGAGCCGAACGCAGCGGAGTCGGGGGAGCCAAGGGCAGGGACCAAGGGGAATGCGGGCCAGCAAAGCACGCACCGGACTCAGAGCCAGGAAAGCGTGTCACAGGCGCTGGAGCGCATACGGCAAGCATTTGCCGTCATACACCCGAGGTGGGAGCCGTATGCGGGAAAGCCGCACGTACGGATCTGGGCGGGGGGCGTGCGATGAAACGCACGTCCCTACCGCTACAGCCCAGACAGCCCGCCGATTCAGTGCTGATGGGCGGGCCGCCCAAAGGCATAAACGGCCCTAGGCGAGCCACCGGTTGTGCCTAGGGCCGTTTCCCTTTGGCAAGAGGCGTGGCCACCAAAAGGAGAGCCCGACATGCGCCTATAACGGCATCGGGCTCTCACGGTGTATGGTTGCCCCATACACGCCGCGCGCTGTCGATACGTTCGACCTGCAGGGCCACCTGCTGCGCGCCTGTACTTTCAACCGTATTCGAATGCAACCGAGGCGTCTGTAGAGTGCTCGACGGATTGAGCAATAAAACTGTGGAAATCCCACGACCCCATCTGCGCAGCCGATCGCGAAAGAGCAGCCGCCACAGGAGAGCCTGACCGGGAAGCAATGGCGGTGAACCGGCCGAACTGGTCGCGCGAACTCGCCCGAACGCTTCTGCATGCGGCCGACGGTAATATCCCCAGTCTCTGACTTTCTATTCGGACGTGGCAACGTTCGAATAATTGGAACTACCAGTCATCACAGTGCCGGCGTGTCCTACAGGATTGGAGCCTATCAAAGCCATCGCCAGCATTCCGACCGCGAAGATCGACCCGACGACGGCATTTGCTCTGATCCACCTATTGAATGTGAGCTGATCTTCCGGCGACATATTCTGAAATTCCCGCGGCGCGCTCATCGCCCCCTCCGGAATTTGTTCCACGAGCAGACAAACGAATGTTAAATGCGGTTCCCGGGTGGGCGCTGTGACGGCGATCACTCGCTTCCGTCATTATCGTCGAAGCTGTGCGCCACCCCACAAGCCGGCATGCCGGTTGCCCAGGGCATCGCGAAATTGCCACTCCAAGCCAGTAGATTGTAATGACCGGGCGCACTCCTCCCGTGCATGTGGAAGCGCCCGAAGACTTCCAGCCCGTCCGCATCAAAGAGGCGGGCTTTTTCTTGCTGGCCAGTGACTCAGGCAAGCCCGCCCGGGCTGCCGGTCTCGCCTGTTGGCGAAAGCATTCCTAACGAACCGGCCTGGATCTTGCTCGTTAGTTGGCGTCGTTGGGGGGTCACCCTCCAGCGGCACGGCGGCCCTGGCCGACCCTCCGAAGCTACGCGCCAGGGCCGTCACTGCTTGAGGCACGTGTGGGTGTAGTTATGGGTAAAGCCAGCAAGGCCGAATTATCGAGCAAATATCAATGATGTTTGCGGAGAGTGTATCCTCTACACGGCCGGGCGCCATTTACTGGTCGGCCATCAATGCCGACGTGAGGAGACAATGATCAAACTCGCGCTTAGTCCTTGCCGCGAGACTTTTCAGAGGCCGAGCGCGTGTACGCGATACCTAAGGTTGGACCCCGCCCCGTCTCGGTTGCCAGATTGTTCGCGATCAGGATAAGGCTAAGTAATTGATCTTGCTGATATGGAAGGGTGGCCGAGTGGTTTAAGGCACCGGTCTTGAAAACCGGCAGGGGGTTCCGCTCCCTCGTGGGTTCGAATCCCACCCCTTCCGCCATATTACATTGAAATTATTGAGTTTTTAGCAATAAATGAAGGTCTACCCCCGGCTTAGCATCACCGCAGACCACTGAAAAAGATGCCGCGGAATCAACAACTAAAATCAATGCCTTGGGCGGGAGGCTAAAGCTTGCAACCCAGCTTTTTGAGCCACCCCCTGGCCCGGGCTCCTGGCCACTGGAAATCGCGTCCACGGCCCTCTGTGGGCGATCTAGCTTAATTCAGGCAAGACCTCGGGATGCGTTGGCCCTGCCTGCGCCCAACGCTCGGGGCCGGTGGCCGCTTGGGCGGCAGGGTCCCGCTCGATCGCAGCGGGCTCCTCCGACTTGGTACGCATACGCACTCAACTCAGGCTACACGGCTTGAGATAGCGCCTTTGTCACGTGACGGAGTCCAGATAGCCTTCCGCCATGGGAGCGAACCGTCGGGCAACGAGGGAGGCAAACATGAATAATGTGCTGTCTCGGCGAGCATTGGTCATCATGGCCACGGTCCTCCCGACTTGGGTCGCTTGGCCAGGGCTGGTGCTGGCTGCACCCATCTCGTTCAAGGTCCCGCTTTCTGGCGGCCAGGAGGTACCACCCGCGTCTCCCGCCGCCGGTGGCGTCGCAGACCTGACGTACGACCCCAGCACGCGGGTCTTGACCTGGACGGTTACCTACAGCGGCCTATCTGGTCCAGCTACCACGGCTCAGTTCCACGGTCCCGCCCAACCGGGCAAGAATGCTCCTGCTCTGGTCTGGTTGGCCAAACAGGGGAGTCCCGTCGAAAGTCCGATCAACGGGCAGGCGACCCTGACCCCAGATCAAGCCCGGCAGTTTGCGCAGGGTGAATGGTACATCAACATCGACACCCAAGCTCACCCGGACGGCGAGATACGCGGCCAGGTGCTGACGCCCCTTCCGTCTCATGCTGACGATGCGCACCCAACGCGCCGTAGGTCGAGACACTGACAACTCGGGCGCTGGCCCACCGCAAAATGGTGTTAGCCTAGCGCGTCCTTTTGGGAGGGAGCATGAGGCGGCGCACCTTCATCGCGGTTCTCAGCGGTGCAGTAGCGTGGCCGCTTGCGGCTCATGCGCAGCAGGCTATCCCGGTGATCGGATATCTTAACGGCGCCTCGTCTGCTCAGTTCACACACCTTCTTGCGGCGTTTCGCAGAGGACTCAGCGAAACCGGTTATATCGAAGGCCGCAATGTCGTGATCGAATATCGCTATGCGGACGGTCAATACGATCGGCTGCCGGCAATGGCGGCCGATCTCGTCAATCAGAAAGTAACCGCAATTGTTGCGACTGCCGGTACCCCAACGATCCGCGCGGCAAAGGCGGCAACAGCCACTATTCCGATCATCTTTGTGATCGGCAGCGACCCTGTAATGTTCGGGCTCGTCGCCAGTCTCAACCGCCCGGGCGGCAATATCACAGGCATAACGCTACTCGCCGCCGAGACGGCGGCAAAGCGACTAAGCCTTCTTCTCGAGCTAGTTCCCACAGCCGCCGTCATAGGCGTGCTTGTAAATCCGAATAACCCCATCACCAGGCCTCAATTAACCGAATTGCAGGACGCAGTGCGCGCACTCGGGCGCCAGAGTCGCGTCCTGAATGCCAGCAGCGAAAGCGACTTCGAGACCGCGTTCGCGGCCGTCGATCGCCAGCACATCGACGCATTTTTAGTTGCGGCTGATCCATTTTTTGATGATCGAAGCACTCAACTTGTTGCGGTGGCCGCTCGACACAAGGTGCCCGTGTCCTATGTTCGACGCGAGTTCGTGGCGGCCGGGGGCCTTATGAGCTACGGCCCCGACGCCCCCGAAGCATTCCGCCAGGCTGGTATCTACGCTGGCCGTATTCTCAAGGGGGAAAAACCTGCGAACCTTCCGGTGCAGGAGCCGACAAAATTCGAGCTGGTGATCAATCTCAAGACCGCGAGGTCGCTGGGTCTTGAAATCCCACCGCAACTGCTTGCCCGGGCCGACGAGGTCATCGAATGAGAAGGCGGGCGTTCATCGCGGCTCTCGGCGGGGGGGCGGCGTGGCCGCTGGTGGCACGGGCGCAGCAGCCGCCGATGCCAACCATCGGGTTCATGAGCGGTCGTTCAGCGGCGGACTCTACTCATCTTGTCGCGGCATTTCGCCAAGGCTTGAGGCAAACCGGCTTCGTCGAGGGCCAGAATGTGCTCATCGAGTTTCGATGGGCCAATGGTCAATATGACCGTTTACCGGGATTGGCGGCGGAGCTTGTCGCGCTCCCGGTTGCCGTCCTAGCGGGGGTGGGCGGAGATCCGTCGGCTCTTGCAGCGAAGAGGGCTACCTCGACAATTCCAGTCGTTTTCGGAATGGGCGGCGATCCAATCAAAGAAGGCCTCGTTAAGAGTTTCAACCAACCGGGCGGGAACGCCACAGGTTATACGTTGTGGACTAGTCAGTTGGAGTCCAAGCGCATCGGTCTACTGCGCGAACTCGTTCCGAATGCGCCTCTGTTCGGGGTTCTGTTGAACCCAAAGTTTCCGCCCGCAACACTTCAGCTACACGATGTTGAGGATGCGGCACGGAGCGTGAATCAGAAGCTATATGTCATAAATGCTAGCAACGATGAAGAATTGACCGCCGCCTTGGCATCATTCGCGGAACAGCGCGTGAGTGCTGTGCTAATTGCTGCCGACCCGTATTTCGACACTCAAAGGGAACGGCTAATTATGTTTTCGTTGCAAAATCGGCTTCCGATGATCTATCAATTTCGTGAATTTGCGGTTTCGGGGGGACTGATCAGCTATGGACCAAGCATTTCAGAAGGATATTTCCAGGGAGGGACCTACGTGGGTCGCATCCTCAGGGGCGAGAAGGCGAGTGATCTTCCGGTCTTACAGCCCAACAAATTCGAACTGGTAATCAATTTAAAAACCGCCAACGCGCTTGGCTTCGCGTTACCCAACTCAATACAATTGCTTGCTGACGAAGTGATCGAGTGAACCTCAACTTCGCCTGGATTGTATTGGTTGATCCATGGCACAGAAGCTTCTTGACACGAAATCCTACTGCCGCCTTGCTTTTAATGTGAGCTCACTTGAGCCCACCATCAAGGTGGGTTGGCATCCCGCTCAGCCGTCAACATTTTCAGCTTCGCAAACGGCGCGTTGGGCGAGCACCGCCGGGCAGCGCCAGCGCATTCCCAGATCACGCCTGAATTGAGCATTGCATCCTGGTCACCGTTGACCGCCCGTTTTTGCAGGGGACCGGCATCGGGCGTCGCCGCGTTGCCCCTCCATGGACAAGTTGGATCGCCTAACCCTCGGGCTTATGATCGGCGGTGTGTGCCCTTTTTTTCCTTTCTTCCTTCTTTTTCTTCCTTCTTCTCCCTTCTTCCCCCTTTCCTCTTCGTTGCGGCTTTCGTGGCCCGGCGCTGTTTTTCGGTCGGGCGGTCGCGCCTCGCGCTGGTCGGGGGCGGCCTCGATCGAGTTTCTAAGGGGCGCTGAAACGCACTGCGGCCGAGAAGCGCGATACATCCGTCATCACCGGCCCTGTGGTGTCTCGGTCACCGAGGATGCCGTCTGATGGGCCTGCCGCGCTCTACCTATTACGACGCGCCAGCGGTGAAAGCTGACGACGCTGCGATCGTCGCGAATATGACTGCGATCTGCGATGAATTTGAGGCCTATGGCTATCGCCGGGTTGGCGCTGAGCTTCGCCATCAAGGGATCGTCGTTAATTCCAAGAAGATCCGCCGCCTCATGCGCGAGTATGACATGCAGCCCAAGCGCCGGAGGCGGTTCGTGGCCACCACCGACAGCGACCACGACGGCCCAATCTTCCCGGACCTCTCCCGCGACAGGATAGTCGATGGCCCACTAGCTCTGGGTGGCGGACATCACCTACATCGCAATCGCGACGGGCTTCGTCTACCTGGCGGTCGTTCTTGATGCCTGGTCACGCCGCGCCGTCGGCTACGCGATCAGCCGCTCGATCGATGCGCGCGTTGCCGTTGCGGCTCTGAACACGGTCATCCGAGTAAGGCAGCCGCCGAAGGGCTGCATCCACCACTCGGATCGCGGTTCTACTCTTCCGAGCCGTATCGCCACATACTCGCCGACCATGGCCTCGTCGGCTCCATGGGGCGGCGCCGTAATCCCTACGACAATGCCAAGGCCGAGAGCTTCATGAAGACCCTTAAGGTCCAGGCCGTCTATTTGATCGATTACGAAACCTTCGAAGACGTCACAGCCGACCTTCCACGTTTTATCGATGAGCTCTACAACACCCGCAGTCTCCACTCCGCGCTTCTCTACCTCAGCCCAGCACAGTTCGAGTATCACCACTGTTTAATCTTGTTCGTGCTATTGTTACTGACATTGGGCTGAGACGCGGAGAAATGGCCCGGCGCCGGTGCGATTTTTAGGATACTTTGCGCGTTCTACAACTCATCGTCATCAAGACCCCATACCAACCCCGTCGCCAAGAAAATTCATTGACGTGGCCCAGTCAGGCGCGTGCGATCCAGCGCGCATTCGCGAACAGGTATTGAAACAATTGGGTATCACCCCGCCCATTTTTTAACCGGCTCTGCGGTCGGGTGGGGCTTTAACATCAAGGGTTTGGACACGCCCGCATCGATTACACTCGAACGAGCGCAATTCCGAGCCGGGCGGGAGGGCAGGATGGGGCTCGCGCCGTATCAATGCCATGCGGCCGCCACAGGCTTCGCACTCCAACCATTGAATTTTATCTCGGCCCAAATACATATTGGGCGCCGCGCAAAGCGACGACCTCGGCTGGTTTGTATCATCGGTAGGCGCGATCGAGACGCCATGCGATTAGGAACACAAACGCGCAAAGCGGTATGTCGTTCCAGGGAAGCACCGTCGCGGATGGCCCCGGGGCGGTGTGCGAGCAACCGCAACTGCGGCGGTCCCTGCCGACCGTCCTTAACGGCGCCGTCTGGCCAACATCAATATCTCTGTATGAAGCTCGATGAGGGCTTCAACATGTTCGGCCAGATCATTGTCGCTGAGACCCCAGCTATTGTCTGCGAGCGCCTGCCAGATATCTCTTAGCTGCTTGAATAGGAGGGATTGATCTAGATCGTCGGCCGAGGGAGAGCACGCGGCAGAGCGCTCTAGAAGGTCTGCCAGAGGTTCGGGAGTTACCATGACACGCTCAAAACGACGGCAACAGAACTAAAACGATAGTCGCTATGAGGAACCCAACCAGGACGCGGTCCATGTGATCCCCTCACACGACCTAGCCCCTTCGGTTCCAAAAAACCCCGAAATGGAACTTTGGTTCCATCGAAATTAGGACAGTCCACAAATCAAAATGAGGACGGCTACATCGGAAAGGTCAGCGACAACGTCCGGCGAATCGAGAACGAGGGGTCCAGACGCCTTGCGCTTGGCATCGACGGCAGCGCTGACCCGGCGGCGGCGCGCTCGCGTTCCAGCGCGCTCGGCGGTCGGGGGCCATGGCCGAGCACCAGGCAAACGCGGGGCAAGCGGCGCTCGGTCGGGAGCCTACTTCGGCGCGGACGCCTCCTGCATCCGCGCGAGCGCACGCCGTGCCAGCCGGTCGTATTCGTCGGCGATCTTGAGGATGGTTGCCTTAGCCTCGGGATCCACAAGCTGGGATGCTAGCAGACGGGTTTCTTCGGCTCGCAACTGCCAGTGCGTCGGATTGTTGAGAAGTCCGGGCATGGCCTTAGCCAAGCCAACTGAGCGCGACCGCTATGGAGCCGAAGAAGACAGCTGACAAGGCAGTCGCAAAAATGAAAATACGTGCCGAAATGTCGTTCTGGTCCATGTGCCTTTCTCCACATGACCCATCGCACTTTTCAAACGTAAATATGCACAAGCCAGTGTTTTGGTTCCTGAAGCGGCCCCCTAATTAACCGGACACGTTCTCCCACTTCGATAAGAGGTAGGAGTAATGTCGTGACTATGACTGGTAACATCCCGAAGAGTGAGGTCCTGAGCGGGCCTGAGCGCCGCCGGCGCAGGACACCGGCGGAGAAGTTGGCGATCGTGGGCGAGACCTATGAGCCGGGCGTCACGGTCAGTCTGGTGGCCCGCCGCCACGGCATCGCGCCAAACCAGTTGTTCCTTTGGCGGCGGCTGGCGTCACAGGGCGCTTTGACGGCGACGCAATCCGAAGAGGCCGTGGTGCCCGCGTCTGAGTACCGTTCGCTGCAGAGCCAGGTCCGCGAACTGCAGCGGCTGCTCGGCAAGAAGACGCTGGAGGCCGAGATCCTCAAGGAGGCTCTTGAAGTCGCCGCGGGCTCAAAAAAACACCTGTTGCGGTCGCTGTCGTGGCCCAGGGACGGTTTGCGATGAAGACGGTCTGCGACGCACTCGACTTGGCGCGCTCGAACATCGCGGTCCAGATCAAAGCGCCCATCGCCAAGCCTCTTGGACGGCCACCTCAGCCCGACGCCGATCTGGTTGCCGAGATCAAAGCGGTGATTGGTGAGACGCCAACCTATGGCTATCGCCGGGTCTGGGCTGTCTTGCGGCGCGCGGCCTGGGCCCAAAGGCTCCCACCTCCCAATCACAAACGCATCTATCGGATCATGAAGGCCCACGGCCTACTGCTCAACCGCCACGCGGGCGGCAGCGACAAGCGTCGTCACAATGGTCGCATCGCCGTTGACCGTTCCAACTTGCGTTGGTGCTCGGACGGCTTCGAACTGCCCTGCGACAACGGCGAGAAGGTCCGGGTCGCATTCGCGCTCGACTGCTGCGACCGCGAGGCCATGGGTTTTGTCGCCACCACCGAGGGGATCAAAAGCGAGGACGTGCGCGATCTCATGGTCACAGCGGTGGATTATCGCTTCGGACCGGTCAACCGGTTGCCAGAGACCATCGAATGGTTGACCGACAACGGCTCCGGTTACATCGCGCATGAGACCAAGCGCTTTGCGCGAGAGATCGGCTTCGAACCCCGAACTACGCCAGTGGAGAGCCCGCAATCAAATGGAATGGCGGAAGCCTTCGTGCGCACAATCAAGCGAGACTACGCCCGCGTCTCGCCTTCGCCCAATGCTGAAACGGTGATGCGCTCGTTGCCGCACTGGTTCGAACATTACAACACAGTTCACCCGCACCGAGCTCTCGGATATCGTTCTCCGCGCGAGTTCATCGCATCGCGCTCAAACCGGGAAAACATGTCCGGTCTTTGAGTGCGCCCCTAAAGCTGGACAGGATCATGCGGCGGTTTTGACCGTCTGCCGGGCGTGGTGATCCTCGAACTGTGCTGGGCTGAGGTAGCCAAGCGCGGAGTGGAGCCTGCGGGTGTTGTAGACCTCATCGATAAAACGTGGAAGGTCGGCTGTCACGTTTTCGAAGGTTTCGTAATCCATTAAATAGACGGCCTCGACCTTAAGGGTCTTCATGAAGCTCTCGGCCTTGGCATTGTCGTAGGGATTGCCGCGCCGCCCCATGGAGCCGACGAGGCCATGGTCGGCGAGTATGTGGCGATACGGCTCGGAAGCGTATTGCGAACCGCGATCCGAGTGGTGGATGCAGCCCTTCGGCGCTAGCCTTCTTCGTATCGCCGTTTTCAGAGTCGCAACGGCAACGCGCTTATCGATCTATGCGGCTGATCGCGTAGCCGACTTCGCTTCGTGACCAGGCTCAATAACGACCGCCAGGTAGACGAAGACCTTCGCGATTGCGATGTAGGTGATGTCCGCCAGCCAGAGCTGGTTCGGGCCATCGACTATCCTGTCGCGGGAGAGGTCCGGGAAGATTGGCCGTCGTGGTCGCTGTCGGTGGTGGCCACGAACCGCCTCTCGGCGCTTGGCTGCATGTCATACTCGCTCATCAGGCGGCGATCTTCTTGGTAATTAACGACGATCCCTTGATGGCGAAGCTCAGCGCCAACCCGGCGATAGCCATAGGCCTCAAATTCATCGCAGATCGCAGTCATATTCGCGACGATCGCAGCGTCGTCAGCTTTCACCGCTGCGCGTCGTAATAGGTAGAGCGCGGCAGGCCTCATCAGACGGCATCCTTCGGTGACTCGAGACACCACAGGCCGGTGATGACGGATGTACTCGCGCTTCTCGCCGCAGTGCGTTTTTCAGCGCCCCCTTTAGAAACTCGATTTCGAGTGCCTACCTCCCGACCATGCGTTCTAGTGCCGCGATCTTCGCCTCGTATTCCTGAAGAAGATCAGCCGCTCTGGCGTCTTCATCTATAAACCCCTTCTCAATCTTCCTTACCCATATTTATATAATCTTACTCTATACTTTCTCTTCTTTTCTCTATATCTTATATCTTCTCTCCCTCAATTAATTCCTTATCAATCTACCTTTTAAACTCTATTCTATTTTAACTTTTCTTATCCATATCTTTCATTCTCTTAAAACCCTACATCTCCTTTCAATTCCCAACCTCTAATCTTTCTATCTTCACTCCTACGGGCAACAACAGTTCCTCTGTCGGGTTGCCGACAATTCACAGAAGCCAACAAGCCAAAATCAAATTAGGACAGTGCGCAATTCAAATTAGGACAAAAGCTTCGGAATTAAGACACCACCCCCAACGTGAACGAGAACGTTCGACGAAACGACAACGGGAGGGGTCAAGACGCCTTGCACTTGGCATCGGCTGCCGCACGTGCGGCGGCGCGTTCCTGCGCTCGGCGGTGGGCGCCCATGGCCGAAGGCTAGCCGCACCGGGCGAATGCCGGCAAGCGGTGGTCGGTCGCGGTAAAATGAGCCGCCAACTGAGGCGGCCTATTATGCGCCCCCACCTTCCGGGTCGGGTGGCTGGATTTGTTGCTGCTGCTGGCCAACTACCGGGCGTTCGGTCTCGTTAGCTAAGTCCATCCAGCGTTGTGCCATGGTGAGAAACGCAAGACGGATGGAATTGTTAGTGGTTTGCTGCGCCCAATCCAAACATTCCGTAGACCAAGCCCTATATGCTTTGGAACGATCACTCATAGTCCTAGCCCGGCATGTGTACTTTCACATATGCACCGCAGCGGAAAGTCGTTCCAGCGACTAAGGCCCTGTGAGTAAAAATAGTTAATTCAGCCCGGAATTAGCACACTACCGCCGTAGGGTAAGAACGCTCCGCGCGGCGCTCGGCCTCGGCGCGCTTTGCCCTGGCCGCCTGCTCGGCGGCGGCGCGCTCGCGTTCCTGCGCTCGGCGGTTGTGGCCCATGGCTGGAGCTTATCTAGTCACTGCCGCATTCGGGGTGCGGGGGAGCGCACCGCCAGACGGTGCGATATCGTGGGAATTCAGCGGCGAGTGAATTTGGTCGCATCCAGTCCGCGCATGCCCATTCCGCGCATGTTGCCGAGCATCATCGGCGGCCGTGCGGCTGCTTGGGGTTCAAGGCTTGTGTTCCCTCGCTCACCGGTTTGAAACTTTAGTCGGTGAGACGATCGCGGTCCAAGCACGCTGCCATCGGCGACTGAAGGACGCCCATTCAGCCTCGGACAACTTTCTGCCGGCGGCCATTTCGGCCACATCTCTTGCGCTCTCTGGTTGCCGGGGTGTTGCGAGCGTGTCGAGGATCCTCAAAACGGCCGGTTCGTCGTCGGGGTAAGCTTGCAGATACTTTTTCGCGCGCCGCTCCCGTGATCTTCTTTCGAGCCAAATCCACATCCTTCTCATCGCTCGATCACCCAGGTCGTCGCTGGCGCGTTTGGGTTCTTCACCTTGATCCAATCAGGAGATCGCCCGGAGCGATAGGGCCGGTCGCGGTGTCTGGCGACAAGCGCGTTCCTAGTGCCCGGTTTCCGAAGTTCGTGATACATGCCGGCATCCTCTGACACGAACTTCGGAAACAAACGGACACTAGCAAGTATATGATTCTAGTGCCGCTTCTCGATTTGAAGTTCCTGAACGACATTGCGGCAGGGGCCAGCATCCATCGTTTCGGCCGCGCCAGTCTGATCGGCCTTGAGATCGCCATGGGCGCGTGGCCATGTCCGACCCCATGGCCAATTTTGAGGCGACTGACAGCCGGGGGCACGTCTACACGCGGTCGAGCCATACCTTGACCTATACGCATTGCGTGGTGATCCACATTCGTGGCCACGTGGCGCATGACGGCCTCAACGCTCGCGAGCCGTACATCCGTGCCGAATGGGCCGGCAGTCTGGCGCGAGCACAAAAGAATGCGAGGGGCTGGTCGGGCAAGAGTTACATTGAAAGCGTCGACGTCCTAGAGGCGCGTGTGATTCCCGACTAACGCCAACGTGGTGATCGAATGAGTGCGCCAGGCAAAGCTGGCGCGATCCAGCCGGTGGAAGTCCGGCCCAAGTAAGGAGTAGCGTCCGCTTGGTAGCGAGTGTTGCGTGACCCCTGGCGACAGTGGTGACGAAGCGTACACAGCGATTGCATGGGGTGTGGGATTGAGCCACGAAAGATCAGACATTGCAGGGGCCGAGGGTTTTCATTCGCTCGAAGGCAACATGTGCGGCACCGTTATGCGAGGTGCTGACGCCCTGCCGGGGTCTAAGGCCACATCACGTGCAAAGGGATCGCATCGGAACCTGGGAGATCTCGCGTCTGGCCGCCGTTGTCACGTGTTGTGTGCCGAGTACGGCGGTCCGCATCGGGAAGGCGAGGAGCCGGAGCCGATGATGCACGGACCCGAGAAGTCGGACCCCGTCATAGTAGCAATGAAGCCGGCGAACAGAGCGAAGGAACTCGCTGCGGAGGCATCTGCAGGAGCAAACGCCGCGGAGTTGGTGGAGCGAAGGGCGGGGGCCAAGGGGAATGCGCACCAGCAAAGCACGCACTGGACGCAGCGCCAGGCTCGCGTGACACAGGCGCTGGAGCGTATACGGCAAGCATTTGCCGTCATACACCCGAGGTGGGAGCCGTATGCGGGAAAGCCGCACGTACGGATCTGGGCGGGGGGCGTGCGATGAAACGCACGTCCCTACCGCTACAGCCGAAGCAACCGCACGGCCCATCGATGACGCTCGCCACTATGTAGTGGGTCAGCTTGAAAGGCGGACCGTTAGCGGCATTTCCACAGCCAAAGCGCCCGGCGCCGCTCCACGCGATCTCGCACGCATTGAATATTCGCAAGCTCCCGGCCGACCCTGCGGCGCGGGGCGCACCTGCCGAAATTCGCACCTGCGGGCCGCCCGACGCGCGAGACCGGTCAAGACGGCCACGCGACACCCGCGGGCGTGCTATCTTTTCGGAAGCTGGCCACGAGCGGGAGATGCAGATGGGAATTTCGATCGGTGAAATCAGCGTCAACAAGTGCTACCTGACGGCACTGGGTCAGGTCCGTCGCGTGCTGAAGTTCGGCAACGGGAAAGTGACCTATGAATCGAGGGGCAAAAAAACCGTGACCGGCGAGTTCATGGGGTGAGCAGAACACGGTCCCGGACGGCAGATTTGCCCGAGATGTGGAGCGGGAAGTCCCCTGCGAGCGCCGTGCTGCGGCAACAGGAGGAAGAACATGAGACAGCCGGATCATCAATGACGCGGGTTTTATTGATGCGCAGTGAAATTGCTACGGCTGTTCTGGCACTCACAACTATCGCGGCGACAGGTACATCGTCCTACTTCGCTCCTCCAGACAATGGCACATTTCCCTATCCATGCGCTTCGCTGCCCTCGACCGAAACGCGGATCGGCAAGGCGCAGATTCAAACCTATGGCATTCCGCAGGATCAGCGCGGCATTCTTGCCGGCGTGGATGTGATTTGGGCCGATAACGGAGCCGGAAGCGATGTCAAAGTTCCCGGAACGCACACATTCACATACGCGATGGGCGACCGCGAGTACGACTACACGGCGCGACCGACGAACTGGTATCTGGCCAATCATCCAGACTGGATTGCATATCGCTGCGATCAAACCAGCGTCGCCTATGAGTTCAACGATACGAATTACACACCGATGAACATCCAGAATCCGGGTGTGCAGGACAGGATTTATCAGGAGGTCAAGGCCAGGGCTCAAGTTCAGAATGCCGACGGGATAGCGATCGACAACATAAGCCCAAGCGGCGGTAACGTGTGCGGATACAACGACGGAGGTTTTCACCGTCTCTACAGCGGGGCGGTCTACGGAGACCCCGCCATCGCGGATGGGTACGGCGCCTGGATGCAGGTTCTGAAGAACAAATCGGCTGCGGATGGTCTTTGTCTGGCCGTCAATCATTATTGGGATGAAAACAACACGACCTCCTATCCGAACTCCCTGGGTTACGAAAAGATGGCGGTTCCGATCGAAGTGATCTTGGATGAAGAAGGCTATGTGCGGAACAACGCCATTGCTCCATTCCTCACGGATGAAAAGTTGGTCAAGAAACTGACGGCGTTTTCGCGATTGGCGCAAACCAAAGGATTGATTCTCGTCGATCAGATTTCGCCCGATGTTGTGTCGGTCACGAATTCGGCGAAGCAAACAGCGCTGGCGATTTTCCTGCTCATCAAAGGCGGACAGAGTTATTTGACCTGGCCAGTGCCCTACGATGCGGCCTACCACGGGAACCAGTTTTCAGAGCACGATACGCCAATCGGCCTGGCCCATGAGGCGATGCGGCGCGACCCGCGGTCCGGCATCCTCTATCGGCATTTCGAAAAGCAGATCGCAGTACTCAATCCGTCATCGACCCGGAGCGCGAAAATGCAGGTTGGTGGCAAGGACCTAACCGATCTCTACGGCGCTTCGTATCCCGGCGGAATTGTGGAGCTAGCGCCGTTGACCGGCATGGTGCTGCACTAGAGCGCATCCGGATCGCAAGGAATCGGGATGCTGGCGCTTTCGTGATGTTGGTTATGCCGAATGCGCCGGCCAGATTGGCGCGCTTCCCCTGAGGTTGTCTGTCTCACCGCCCCAGGTGATCTCGAACGAGTTGCGTCGAAACGATCACCGCAGCGATCACGCACCCAATGCCCGCCAGCAACATGACATCCCCCGGCCCCGACACGTGCCGACTATTGACACGAACCCGGGCCATATTGCGATCGGCGGCAGCACACCACGGCAACATTTAATGCGACTGTTGCAGATCTGCACTGACCGCGAACCGATGTCGGCCCCGCCGCACGTGACGCTTCAGGCGCGCTTGAGCAGCGTCTTCTTGAGCGCGGCCGTAGGCTTCAAGAAGAACACCAGCATGGTACAGCCATTGGGAGCCGTCGGCGCGTGACGGCTGCCTTTGGCGCGGATGACGAAATTCCCTGCCTTGCACTCGCCCTCGTCATCGACCAGTGAACCCTCGAGCACCAGGGTCTGCTCAAGATCCTCGTGTACATGCGCCGGGATGCCGGCGCCGGGTTCGAGCCGCGCCAGGATGGTCAGCATGTCGGTCGCGGGGTCGTGATAGAGCACCTTCATCTTGTTGCCGGGCGTGGTCTCGATCCACGGCACCGACTCGATTTCGACGAAACGCGACGCCAGCGCGCTGAGGGTTGCTGCTTCCGCCATGGGCTTCTCTCCTGAAAACCGTGTTCGCGCGGATTTATTTCTTTACGCGTTCCACGACGTGACACGTCGCCACGATGGATCCGCTCGGACTGAGGCCATTGTGGGTGTAGCACTTCTCCATCCGGTCCGGCGACATCATGGTAATCCGAAAATAGCCGTCCATATCGGCGCCGACGATGGTCTTGTTGTCTGACGAGATCGCCCAGGCAAACGGCTCCTTGGTATCGGCGGTCGATGACGAGGACCGGCCCCAGGCGAGCCGCCCGTCCTGTCCGTCTATCACGTAGGTGACCTCGATGTCGCGCACGCGGGGTGGACCCGCCGCGGTGGGCCCGCCGGGATGATGGGCGTTGCTGCCGAAGACGATCGACTTGCCCTTGCCCGACCAGGTGCCTTTGAGATCGGGAATCGCGTCTTGCGCGCGCGCCGCTGTCGCGGCGCCAACAAGTGCCAATGCGAATACAAGATATCTCACTGCCCTGCCCTCTCTCTCGTGTGTCACGGCGATCCTAGCGCATGATCCGGCGAATTCGAATTATCCACATGGCCGGATAGTACCGTGTTGCGCCCAAGGAGTGGGCGCATGCTCGCCGTCCAAGGGGTGGGGCGAGGCGGCCCTGGCCGACCGCTGATGAAGCGCCGGCCGGGGCCGCGGGTTTTGTCAGGACGCGGACGATGAAAAATGACGGCCCCAGCCTTGGTGGGGGGTGGGGACGGCCGGGGCCGCCGCGCCGACGGGGCCTCAGAGCGCCCGCCAGCATTACGCTAACCGATACCGCGTCCCGCCGGTTCCCGCCGTCTGAAGGGTTTTGCCGATACGCGCGGCGTGGAACCCGGGGTCCAACGTCCAACGTGAAAAAAAGTTGCCCTTGCTATCGACGCCCGCTCGCCCGCACCTCTCGCGGTGCGATCTGCGGATAGGGCGTCATCGAGGGATTGGCGACACAGCTGCGGGCATTGACCTTGCATTGTTCGTAACTGTCGAAACTGCACGTCAACGCGCCGGACCAGCCGCCGCCGCCCGTACACCAGGGATGATCGATGTAGGCTCGACTTGGCGCCGTCGGCGCAAGGAGAGCAGTGACGAAGACCAAACTAACGATGCCTGTGGCACGCAGTCCCATCCGGGCGAACCTGATCGGTGCAAGAATTCAGGCCACGATAGCGTATGGAGGGGTGGAGCCCGTTCAAAAATTGGTGTCGGACCGCCCCGACGACTCGCATTCGAACTCGGGAAACCAATGTGGATCGCGCTCGCAAGGCTATCCGGTCACGGCCGGGGTGCTCGCACGGGAAACGAAATCGCCGGAACAAGCCCGTGAGGCATAACGTGAATCGCCTTTGCCGAAACACGCTTCAGCGGGCCGCCGTCCGGTTGCACAACTCACGGAAGCGGGCTTGCGCTGCCGGCAGCTGAGTCACGTCATAGTCGAAACTGCGGTGCGCATAGGAAATCGTGACAGTGTCGCGGGCGGCGCGCAGAACGTCGATGAAATCGGCGACTTTGTCGTTGCGCCCGCCATCGTAGTCGATGGCCACGGCGACGAGACTCTCAAACACAATGAGGCTCATGGCGCGCTTGATGCCGGTGTCGGAGCGAACAGTGACCGCGTGGGAGCGCAGGCGATCCCGTTCCGCTTGTTCGCCCAGCGGTACCGCGACGGTGATCAGATTGTTCTGGTCGCAATGCAGCCAGAAGTGCCCCTCGCCGTCACCGGTGCTCTCTCCGATCAGCAGATAGGTATTGTCGATAAGGCCTTTGCGGATTTCCCACTTGCCGAATGTATCGAGCAACCGCCCTTCGCGGAACGAGGGCATGCTGTCCGAAAGACGATCCCCGTTCGTTGCCTTGGACGCGCCGGCCTGCGCCCACGCATGCATGGCGAGAAGCAAGGGGATCGCCGCTAGCAGGCTCCAACCGTGTGGTAACGTGGGATGGATTCTCATTTTTGTTGAACCGGATCACCTCGAAGGTGGGCGATCCGACTCCTTATTGCTCGCCCTTCCCTTCCAAATCGTGAAATTGTGTCAAACCGATGCTTCGAACGGTGCATAACCACGGCAGCAGTGCACGCGAAGCCGCGTCCTGCAATCGCCAATGTTCCCTGGTCGATGGAATCAAACAAAGGATGTGCACGCAGCCTGGTTCCACGCGGGGCGAACCAAAAGTTCCTACCCCATAACCGGGCTCGGCCTGACTTGTTCCCTCGTCTGTCGATCGGTGAGGAACGCCGGCGGTCACTGTTGACTCCCGCTGACCGAGGTGATACGTAACTAAAAGGTTACAGATCATGCAACGCGCGCAAGCCAGCAATCACGTGTTTCGCGCCA
Source organism: uncultured Alphaproteobacteria bacterium (assembly GCA_963833605.1). Taxonomy (GTDB): domain Bacteria; phylum Pseudomonadota; class Alphaproteobacteria; order Rhizobiales; family Xanthobacteraceae; genus JAFAXD01. The sequence goes on along the minus strand of CAWHYZ010000009.1, from coordinate 30,936 downwards.
TCGCCGACCCCACGCGGCGCGCGATCCTCGATCGCCTGCGTGCCGGGCCGGCCAACGCCGGCGCCCTGGCGGCCGATTTCCGGTCGAGCAGACCCGCAATTTCCAAGCATTTACGGGTGCTGCGCGAGGCAAGGCTCGTCGTCGACACGCGCGTCGGACGCGAGCGCGTTTATACGGTCGACCCCGTCCCACTGCAGAGCGTGGCGGGCTGGCTCGAAGGCTATCGGGCATTCTGGCAATCCAGTCTTACCCAGTTGAAGCGTCACCTGGAGGTAAAATGAGCAGCATCAGAAACAGCACGGCGCGTGCCGTCGCCGATCTTTCGGAAGGTCTGATCCTTGCCAGCGTCGAGATCGCGGCCCCCCCGGAACGGGTGTTCCGCGCGCTCGCCTCAGCCGAGATCATCAACTGGTGGGTCAGACCCGGCGTGTTCAACACCGCCGAATGGACTGGCGATGTGCGCGTCGGCGGGCGATGGCGCACGTCGGGCGTCGCCAGAGGCCAACCCTACGTCCTTGAAGGCGAGTACCTCGAAGTCGATCCGCCGCGTAAGCTGGTGCACACATGGCACTTGACGGGGGCCCCGGGTACGCCGACGACCGTGACCTATCTGCTTGAACCGCTCGACGGGGGAACGCGCATCACGCTGCGCCACTCAGGCTTCAAGTCAGGCGAACGTTGCGGCAGTGCGAGCATCGGGTGGGAAACGAGCTTCGAACGACTTGCGGAAATTCTGGCTCCAGAGCGAGCGCGCGGCCGTGCTAGCGCATGATCCGGCGAAGTGTGAGCAGTTCGGCGAAGGGATCATGCGCCAAATCAAGCTTTTGCGCGCGATCGAACGCAAAACCAGTGCTCACTTTTGCTGATCACGCGCTAGTGGTCTGACCCCAACATTTAGTTCCCAAATGTTGGGACAAGTCAGCCCACTAAGATATTGATTTAGTGGGGCGACTTTTCCAAACAGATGCGAAGCATCTGTTTGGGTCGCACCACTAGGCACTTCCAATCACGCACCGCTTTTTACATTGTGTCCGACGTTGCGCAGATAGTGCAGCGTCTCGTCGAGCGACACCACGTCGGCATACTTGGCATTGAGGTCGAACAGGCTCTGCTCGTGCGCCGGCGCCGAGCGGTCGCCGACCGCCTCGCGCACGACCATCGGCCGAAATCCGGTCTGCACCGCGTCGACCGCGGTCGCGCGCACGCACCCGCTGGTCGTGCACCCGGTGATGATCAGGGTATCCACGCCGCGGCTCATCAGGCGCGGGACGAGGTCGGTGCCGAAGAAGCACGAGGCGTATTTCTTGAACAGCAGGCTGTCGGTCGGACGGTAGTCGAGACGAGGATCAACCTCCCACCCGTCGGTATCGGCCCTCAGCGTTGCGGAGCCTTTCATCTTGAGCGCCCAGATGCCGGCGTCGCGCAGCTCGACGTCGTCGTAGCGCACGGTCGAAAACAGCACCGGAAAGTTCCGTTCATGGGCGGCATCGAGGACCGGCCTCGTGGCCTCGATCTGTTGGTCAAGGTCGGCGCCAAGCATGCGCTTGGGATCGGTGAAGGCTTTCACCATGTCGATCACGATCACCGCCGGGTGCTCGCCAAACCCCATCTTCTGGCCGAAGCCGCGCTGCTTGAAGAAGTCTTCCTCGCTCTGGTTCGTCGGCATCGGTACTCCTCATTGTTCAGGCTGGTTGCACTTCGTGTATCAGCGGTCGGCCGAGCTCATCGATTTTCTCGGCCCGCATGCGCTGATTGTAGATTTCGACGTTGAGCCCGCACACCTCGAAACGCGCCAGGTAGGCCATCAGAAACGCGTTCGCGCCCATGCGAAACAGCAAACCGACGTCGCCGGCGAGCAGCGCCTCCCGCTCCGCATCGGTCAGGTCCTTGTCGGCGAGTGCCCGAACGGGGTCCTGCTTCATGGCGGCCCGGAATACGTGGTCGCGCAGGACTTCACGGCACAAATGATTGACGGCGAAGATCGACATGGTTCACCAGCGCCACACCCCATAGGCGTGGCCGTTCTGCATCTGCGGGGCGACGTAGTTCGGCTTGCGATCGCCAATCGCGCCCAGCATCGCGATCCAATTGAGCAGTTCGCCACCGACATTGCCAGCCTTGAACAGCTGCCGCTCCGTGGCTTGCGCGATCAGCGTGTCGATCTGTGCCTGATCGAGATAGGAGATCACGCGCGTGACCCAGTCCGGATCGGGCACGCCGTCGGAGCGGCCAGGCGCCATGCGGGGGCCGCCGACCTCCAGGGAGAAACTGCCGCTGCCCATGACGACGACGCGCAGCGGCGACGGCCACGAGGCGATTGCGCGACCGACCGCCTGGCCGAGCGCATGGCAGCGCGCCGCCTGAGGCAGCGGCGGCACGTGGCCGCTGATGAATACCGGGATCACTGGAACATGCATGCCCGGCGTCAGAAAATGTAGCGGCACCACGATCGAGTGATCGACGGAGAATTCCTGGGTAAGGGCGATGTCGAAGCCAGCCGCGACCGCCTCCTGCCGGATATGCCCGGCGAGGTCGGGGGCTGATGGGATGATGTAGTTCGGAACCTCGCGTGGCTCGTCGTTCGGACCGGTAAAGGTCTTGTCGACGCCGAGCGCGAAGATCGGCAGGTTGTCGAGGAAGAACGTGTTGAGGTGATCGGTGTCGAACATCACGATCACGTCGGGCCGCGTGGCCGCGAGCTGGTCGGCTTGCGCCGCAAACAGCTTGGCGGTTTCGCAGCCAGGGCCGTCGCGCTTGACGAAGAACGGAAACACAGGCGTGTGCGGAACCCCGAAGCCGGCAACGATTTGCGCCATCCTTGCGAAACTCCCTGGCCAGCCACTCAGGCTTGCGATTTCACCGGTTGGCCTACCCGTGGCAATATTATCCCGCCGGGCCGCTGCCCGGCCAGTACGCGCACACACACGCACATCAGCTATTCGAGGAACCGCCCGTGTCCACTAGCCCCGCCAAAGCCAAAAGCAAGCGCAGTTCAGCCAAGGCCAAGATCGTCGCCGCCACGGCAAAGCCGGCTCCCGACGCCGGCGTTCCGCAGCATCATGGCCGCTTCGACTATTCGGCGATCGTCGACCGCAAGCCGCTGCGCTGGCCAAACGGCGCGCGGGTTGCCCTGTGGGTGATTCCGAACATCGAGCATTTCCTGTTTGACCGTCCGTCCACCCGGCTCGCCGACGGGGGTTTGGCGCTCAACCCCGATGTATTGAATTATTCCTGGCGCGACTACGGCGTGCGCGTCGGCATCTGGCGCATGATGGAGGTGATGCAGAAGCACAGGGTCAAGGGCACGGTCGCGCTCAACTCCGATGTCTGCAAGCACTATCCGCGCATCATCAAGGCCGGCAACGAGCTTGGCTGGGAATGGATGGGCCACGGCACCACCAATTCGATCCTGATCAACCGTCAGACCGAAGCCGAGGAAAAGGCGTTGGTGAACGAGGTGGTGGACACGATCGCCAAGGCCACCGGCCGGCGGCCGCGCGGCTGGTTGAGTTCGGCGTTGAGTGAAACGACGCGCACCCTCGATTTTCTGGCGGCGGCCGGCATCGATTACGTCGGCAACTGGGTCAACGACGACCAGCCCTACCCCATGCGGGTCAAGACCGGCGCGATGCTCGCCATGCCCTACTCGGCCGAGATCAACGACATCCCGGCCCTGCTCGGCCTGCACCAGAGCCCGGAAATGTTCGGGCAGATGATCCGCGACCAGTTCGACGTGCTCTACGAGGACGGCGCCAAGACCGGGCGCGTGATGTCGATCTGCCTGCACCCGTTCCTGATCGGCCACCCGCATCGCAGCAAATACCTCGACCAGGCCTTGGCGCACATCACCTCGCGCCAGGAGGTGTGGCTCGCCACCGGGAGCGAAATCGCAGATTGGTATAGGAAAAATTACCTTAAGGCTTGATGAGAGAAGCTCACCCCAGGTCTCCCGGCAAAATCCTCATCAAGCCCCGGATTCGAGGTTTAACGCATTGTTTATCAACGGACTTTGCTTGATGAGGAAAATCTCGTCCAACTCTCATCTAGGGCGGCTCTACTCTCATCAAGGGGCCGTGGCCCGGCCGCCCTGGCTTCCCATGGATGCCCTATACGCGTGCGCACAAGGGCATCCATGAGAGCATGGGCATGTGGACGGGAGTTTGCGCCGCCAGCGCGCCCTCCATGGATGCCCTATGCACGCGCGCACAAGGGCATCCATGCAAGCATGGGCATGGCATAGGCATCGTGGCGAATATCCGTCCTAGATTCCGACGATCGCCTGCCCGCCGTTCGGGCTGATGTTCTGTCCAGTCATGGCGTCGGCTTCCCGGCTGGCGAGCCAGGCCACCACGTAGGCCCGCTATGGGCCCGAACCGCCGAGCGCAGGAGCGAGAACGAGTAGCCGCTCGTGCCGCTGAGGAAGCGAAGCGCGCCGAAGCCGAGCGCAAGGCGGTCGCCGACGCGCAGAAGATCGTAGCGATTTGGAATGCGCGCCAAGCCGGCGGACGCGCGTTGTGGTTCTACCCAACGGTCGGCGCCGCCATCGCGGCGGGTGTCCCTTGGCTCACCTACTCATGCCCTGCGTGCCGGCAAGTCGGCTGTATCGACCTGCGCACCCTCGACCGGCATCCGGGCACTTCAATCTCAAGTCTGATCCCGTCGGTGTCGTGCCGGCGGTGCAGCCCGAATGCGCCGTTTGCGAAGCTCGAAATGCTGACGGCCGAACGGCCTTGAGCCTCGGGTGGCCGATGTCCGCTTCTCTAATCGGCCGTTTAGGGTCAAGCACTTTCAGACTATCCACCGCTGCAGTGTCGATGTCGCTCACGGGCTCGTGCTTCTCTTCGGAATCGGCACCAGGGCCCTTCCATCATGGGATTCGAGGACGGGGTGGAACAATCTTTACCGCGGCCTTGCCGTCAGACGAACGGCAGATCCAAGCGGACATGCGAACTCACCTCATCCATCGTCCCGCGAGGGACATCATGCCACCGCCCGGTGGATCTCCAGGTTTCCTCCTATTGAATTTAATCCTGCACGGTTTTCATGCTGCTGCCGCGGCTTGTTCTCGGGTCCAGCGGAACTCGGTGCCGTCGACCCATATGCGGTGCATGATCACAGCCAACCGGCGTGCCAGGGCCACGATCGCCTTTTTCATCCCGCGACGCCTGGCGATCTGCATCGCCCAGGCTTTGAGCCAGGACCATTTCTTCGACCGCAGCATGCTCTGAGCTGCTTCGTAGAGCATGACCCGCATCATCTCATCTCCGCAGCGTGATATTCTGCCGCTCCGATCGATCTCGCCGGATTGATACTTGGAGCACGTCAGCCCAAACACGGCACCGACAGCCTTGGATTTACGGAAGCGAGCGGGTGCGTCGACGGTGGCGCGATAGGTCAGCGCCACCACGGGGCCGACACCAGGGGTCGTCATCAAGCGCCGGCACACCTCATCGTCCCGCACGATGGCCAGCAAGCGGCGGTGCAGGATGACGATCTGTTCGCGGAGCGCCCGCCGGACGATGAGCAGCGGTTCCACCAGTACCGCCAAGTCGGGAAAGTTCTCCACAAGCTCTTGGATGCGGGCCTCGAACTTCACCTTCCCAACCATTCCGACCTTGAGGCCGAAGTTGCGCAAAGTGCCGCGTAGATCGTTCTCGATGGCAATCGCCTTCGACTGCAGAAGCTTGCGATGGGTCAGCAGCATTCGCAGTTTCTGACTGCGTAAAGTCTTCACATGCACCGGACGGTAAAGTCCCACCCGCATCATCTGGGCGATGCCGCGCGCATCGTTGCGGTCGGTCTTGTTGATCTGCGCCTTCAGCACCGCCTGCATGTGCCGGGTTTCAACACAGACCACTGGCAAACCTGCTTCGGTTAGGGCGCTGAACAGCCATTGCGACAGCGGTCCAGCTTCCAGCCCGATCCGCTTTAAGTCGAAGCCGGGGTTCTTCAGCACCGCCAACAGCGCTTCAGGCTCGCTCGCTACCTTCACTTCCCGCACGATCCTGCCGGTGTCATCCACAATGCAGATGCTGGTCTCCTTGACCGAAACGTCCAATCCACCAAAATGGTCCATGCTGCGCTTCTCCTTCTGATGCTTGAGGCCGTACACACGGACCTCGTTTCACCATCAGCCTGAAGCGCAGCACCCAAAATCTTCAGCTATCCACAACCTGGGCCGGCCGATTACCCCATCTTTGCTGCGCTAAAGCACCGACATGAACACGGATTACTTGTTTCGCTTGTAGGTGGTGCATGCCGCAGCGATGTAGCTTGGAATGTTGTCGGTCCAACAGAATTCCAAGTCGTCGCCGCTCACCTCCCCTGAACCATTACCATTGCCGGTTGAGAACACGAAGCGTTTGCCGTCCTGCCGGAACGCGCCGACTATCATTTCGGTTTTCCCCTTCGGGCCGGTCGCAGTCCCAGAAAAAGAATTGCTATCCTGCGAGTCAATTTTCCACGTAAAGGCTTTATCGGCACCCTTGGCGAGTGATGGCTTGACCGCTGACTGATAGTGAGCGTTCTTTCCGACGCGGGCAGCCGAATGTGCAGTCGGAGTCCAGGTCCCAACAATGTTCGGGGCGTCGGCTGCGGTTGCGCCGACCGAGAGGGCAACGAGCAACGCGCCGGCAACGATAAGTGAGCGCATGCGATTCTCTCCTTGTGGGGAAAAACGGGGTGGTGGCGTCGGCACCCTGTCGGATTGGGGCGGGATATTCAATACGGACAGGAGAAGGCGCCCCCAATCTCTTCGTCTTAACTGTCGATGCGCGTTTGGCCCGTTCGACGGTTATGTAGCGTCATGCTCTGGCGCTCCTCCCCCTCCCCGACCCGCCGGCTTCATAGAGCCATGTCTGCCGACGCTCGGTGATGCGGTGCCGACAGGGTCGCAATGGGCCTATGAAATCAAACACGACGGATTCCGGTTCATCTGCCGGCGCGACCGCGACCGCGTGCGCATTTTTAGCCGGCGTGGCCACGACTGGACCGACCGGGTGCCGGCAATCGCCGAAGCGTTGCAATCACTCCGGGTCAAGTCTGTGACGCTCGATGGCGAGGGTGTGGTCTGCGGCGAGGACGGAGTGACGGATTTCGACCGGCTGCGCGCCGCCGTCGGCCGCATGGGTTCGCGGGATGCTTTCCTGTATGTGTTCGGGATGCGCTCTAAAATCTCGTTTTTGCGCATGTCCTTATCGGAAAACCGGCATCCACTTTTCCGGGATATGCGCTAGATCCCGACGATCGCCTGCCCGCCGTTCGGGCTGATGTTCTGGCCGGTCATGGCGTCGGCTTCCCGGCTGGCGAGCCAGGCCACCACGTAGGAGATCTCCTCCGGCCGGATGGTGCGGCCGATCGCCATGCCGGCCACGATGGTTTTGAGATGCTCCGGCGTCAGGTCGCCGCGCGTCATCGGCGTTTCGACCAGCCCCGGCGACACCGTGTTGACCGTGATTTCGAACGGCGTGAGTTCGCGCGCCCAGGAGCGGGTCAATGCCGTGAGCGCGCCCTTGGCCATTGCGTAGTGACTCATCGCAGGCGAACCGGTCATCGCGAAGGTCGATCCGGTATTGATGACGCGGCCGAATTTGCGGGCCTTCATGCCCGGGACCACGGCCTGGGTCGCGAAGAACGCGCCCTTGACGTGGGTGTCGAACAGATCGTCGAAGAAAGCCTCGTCGATGTCCTCGATGCGGGCGTGCATGCCGCTGATGCCGGCATTGTTGACCAGGATATCGACCCGGCCGAATGCGGCCTCGGCGGCCGCAACCGCAGCCTTGACCTCGCCGGGATGTCGATTGTCGGCCCGCAAGCACAGCACCTCGACGCCGTCGCGGGCGAGCTCGGTCTTCGCCTGGTCGAGACGCTCCTGGGTGAGATCGGTGACCGCGACCCTGGCGCCGCGACCACCGAGCACGCGGGCATGCGACTGGCCAAGCCCGCTCGTGCCGCCGGTGATCAGCGCCGCGTAACCCGCAAGACTGCTCGACATCGCTGCCTCACAGGATTGACTTGCCGTGAATATCGGCGGCGCGTTCGATCCTGATCAGGATGCCGATGCCGGTGTCGGCGCCAACGTGCTCCTGCTCGCGCTTCGTAAGCCTGGCGAAGATCGCATCGTGTACCGTGCCGTGCTCGTGCAATTCGGCGGTGCCCCAGAAGCGCAGAAAGCCCGACTCCAGTACGCCCTCGCGTTGCGCCTTGAAGTTGCTGTACATCACCACGACCCGACGGTCTGCCCCCAGGTTCTCGAGTGCCTTCTTCTTGGACCGCTCCCAATAGGCGAGGTGCCGATCGTCGAACACCAGCATGCTGCCTTTCGGACTGATGTTCGGTCCGTCCTTGCCGGCGGTTGCCAGCATGCAGACGTAGCCATCGACCCAGGCGTTGTTGACGAGACCTTTGATCGTTTCGCTGATCGCCATTGCTTTCCCCGTGTCGGTGCTTCGCCGTCCACCGGCGTGCTCGGTTACGGGCCGCAGATTACCGTGCGGCACCAGTGGGACAAGCGATGCTTTGGCGATTGCCGCCCGTCGGGGCCTCAATTAGGCTTGCGTGCGCACGGCAGATCAAAAACAGGCCACGGCGGGGAGGATGGATTGATGAGCCAAGGCGATAACGATTCTCCTGTTGCCTCCGCCCCACCCGCCTCCCCCGCCAAGTTCATCTTCGTCAAGCTTCCCCACGCCATCGCCGGCACTCTCCTGCTCGCCGCCATCGCGATCAACTTTGCCAACGTGGTCGGGCGCTACCTGTTCTCGGCGCCGGTCGCCTGGGCGGAGGAAGGCCTGATCGACATTCTGGTATGGGGTGTGTTCATTTCGGCCGGCACGATCAGCTATGCGGGCAATCACTTGTCGATGGACTTCTTCACCGCCAAGGCGCGGGCGCCCTATCGCGCATTCCTCGGTGCGCTTGTCGTGTTTCTGACGGTCGCCTGCGCCGCCTTTGTGGTCACCCAAACCCTGCAAGTCGTCACGCTCTACTATCGCAGCGGTGAGGTCAGCATGGGGGCGCGCATCCCGCTGGTCTACACCCACTCGGCGGTGCTGGTCGGCTTCGTGCTGATGGGGCTTGCAGCAATCATACGGGTGCGGGCCTACGTGACCAGCAATTTCACCTGAGAGACGGTTCGGCGAGACGCCGGGCCGGGGTGGCGGATCGACAGCCGCGACAACAATTCAAGTGGGGAGCAGATCATGGGATGGGTGATGGTGTTGATGCCCCTGACCCTGCTGGTCATGGGCGTTCCCATCTTCTTCCTGCTGCTCGCGACCTGCATCACTGCGATCACGTTCTTCACCAAGCTTCCCCACCCGGTCGTGCATCAGGTGATGTTCGACAGCTTGAGCAAGTTCCCGCTGATCGCGGTGCCGTTCTTCATCTTCACCGGCGATCTAATGTCCAAGGGCGGGCTGTCGACCAGGTTGCTGCGTTGGGTCGCCTCGATGGTGAGCGGCTTTCGGGCGAGCCTGCCGCTGACCTCGCTCGGCTTTGCGGCTGTGTTCGGCGCGATCTCGGGGGCGACAACCGCCTCGGTCGCGGCCGTCGGCTCGATCACCTATCCGCGCCTGCGCGAGGCAGGCTACAGCGAGCGTTTCGCTTCGGCGCTGATCGTGGCGGAATGCGCGCTCGACAACCTGATCCCGCCCTCGATTGCTTTCATCATCTATGGGATCGCGACCGAAACATCGGTTCCGGCACTGTTTGCTGCCGGCATCATTCCGGGCATCGTTTTGGGCCTGATATTCGCGACCTACATCTATTTCAAATCGTTCGAGCAGAAGATCGACCTGCGGCGGAAGTTTAATGTGAAGGAGTTTCTGGCGGCATCGGTCGACGGTCTCTGGTCGCTTGGCGCGATCGTGATCATCTTCGGCGGGATCTATTCCGGCGTATTCTCCCCGACCGAAGCCGCCGGCGTTGCCTGCGTCTACGCGATATTCGTCGCCTATTTCGTTTATCGCGAGGTCACTGCGCACGACTTGTTCAATATCGCGGCCCGCACGGTGCTGTTGACCGCGACCGTATTCCTGATCGTTTCGGTGGCGGGCTTGTTCGGCTGGCTGCTCACCATCAGCGGGGTCGCCAATGCGGTGTCCGAGTTGATCCGCACCATGAACGCTCCCGCCTGGGCTGTCCTGTTGATGATCAACGCCTTTCTGCTGTTCATCGGCTGCTTTCTGGATCCGGGGACGGCATTGCTCGTGCTGTCGCCGCTGCTTTTGCCGATTGCGCGCCAGATCGGGGTCGACCCGATCCATTTCGGCGTGATCGTGGTGATGAACCTGACGATCGGTACGTTCCATCCGCCGTTCGGGCTCAACATTTTCGTATTCCAGGCGATGTTTAAGACACCGTCGAAGGTCCTCTATCCCGGATTGATTCCGTTCGTGGCATTGGCCATCCTGGCGCTGATGCTCGTCACCTATATCCCGTCGCTGTCACTTTTCCTGCTGCCATATCTGCTGTGACACGCGACGGCAGCCACGCCACCGGCATGAAGAACGCGCCGGAATGAAACACTCAAGGGAGGGAATGCACATGCGGATGAACCGGCTTCACGGCCTTTGGTATGCTTTGGCCGTCACCATCGCGCTGGCGGCATCGGGTCAGAGCGCAGCCGCTGCCGACTACACGATGAAGCTCGGACTGACGTCCGCCGAGGACAGCGAGCACAACCATGCCCGCGCCATCAAGGCGGCGATCGAGGCGGCGACCAACGGCAAGGTCGAGGTGCAGATTTTTCCGCGCGGCCAACTCGGCTCGCAGTCGGCGACCATTCAGGGGCTACAGCTCGGCACGGTCGAAGGCTTCATCACCCCCGCCGACTTCTATGCCGGCATCGATCCGCGCATGGGCGTGCTGAGCTTTCCGTTCATTTTCAAGAACCGCGCGCACGCCAACCGCGTCATGGCCGATCCGGCCGTCGCCGAGAAAGTCGCGACGCTGCTCGATCCCAAGGGGATCGTCGGCTGCGGCCAGTTCGCCTCCGCCGACGTACGCTACATGGCGCGCAGCCCGATCCTCAAGATAGCGGACTTCAACGGCAAGAAGTTGCGCATCAATGGCACCGAGGCCGAGCGCGAGCGGTTCAAGCGCTTGGGCGCGACGTTGGTCCCGATGAACCTCGCCGACATGCTCACTGCCTTGCAGAACGGGACCATTGATGGCTCGGGCAGCGGCATTACCATTTTCGTGAACTTCAATCTCGACACCGTGTCGAAGGACCTGCTGCAGGTCGAGGACACCCTGATCCTGTCCTACTGCGGCATGAGCAAGAAATGGCTCGACACCATGCCGGCCGATCTGCGGGCGACGGTGATCAAGGCGTCGCGCTCGGTGTTTCCGCAGGCGGTCAAAGGTTCGGATGAATTCAACGAGAGCTTGACCAAGAAGTGGGAGGCCAAGGGCGGTAAGCTCAACCACCTTTCGGACGCTGAACAGAAGGAGATTCGCGAAAAGCTCGGCACCGTCGGGGAAGCCATCACCGAGGGCAAGCCGGAGGTGCGTGCGATCTACAATGAGCTAAAGGCGGCCAGCAACAAGGTCGAATAGTCGACGCCAGCCGAGATCAGCGGCCGCCGCCCATCTTGGGCATTGCCTTCTGGGCAATCGCCTGCAGTTCCTTGGCCTGCTCGGTCAACGTCTCGAATTGAGCACGCGCGTGGCTGGTCGTGAGCTCGACCAGTTCGGGCGTCGATTTCGCTTCCGAAAGCTTGCGAAAATAATCGAACATCGCGGTGGTGTTGGCGACGGTGAACTCCAAGACCTTGGAGTTGTAGTCCTGCGCGGCCTGAACGTACCCGGAAAAACCGTCCAAAAGCGGGTTGGGGCCCGCCGCAGCCGTGAGCCGCTTGATCGTCTCATTGATGGCGCGGCTCGCCCGCGCGCCTTCCTCAGCCAACGTGTTGGTCGGCGCTGCTCCAGTCATGGCGTGGGCCCTTTTTTGCTGCTAGCACGGTATCGGCTTTGGCTTCGTCCCCAAACGTAGACCATTATGGCGGACGGTGAAAGGTCGCCTGCGGTCATTTGGTGCCCTGCACAATCCCGAGGACTGCCCGTGCAAGTTGGCTCGCGCAGGCCTGGTGATGGGCCAACAAACCGAAGTTGTTACGGTTTTGTCGCGATCCCGACCTCTGATGCAAGCAGTCCGGCGCGTCCAATAGACCCGATGATTGCAGCACCGCTGCAACCGGCCGAGCGCAGCTCCGACAGACAGTCGGCCGCGCGCTCTTTCGGCACGCCCGCGAGCATGCCGCCGGACGTTCGGGGATCGAACAGGATCGCGCGCGTGATCTCATCGATCTCGAGGCGAAGCAGCTGCGCCTGCATCAGGTTCTCGGCGAGCAGTGTTGACGCAATGCCGGCTGCAGCCAGCGCGTGCACGCCGGTATAACGCGGTATGGCGCCGAGCTCGAGCTCCGCCTCGACACCGCTTGCGGTCAACATTTCACCCAGGTGGCCCACGAGACCAAATCCGCTGACGTTGGTCATCGCGGTAGCACCATTCGCGGCCAGGATCGCTGCCGCGGAGCGGTTGGAGCGGCGCATCTCGGCAAGTGCGGCTTCGACCCAGCTCGCATCGGCGCGCGCCCGCATGGCGGCGGCAAACAAGATGCCGGTGCCGAGTGGTCTTGTGAGAATGAGCGCGTTCCCGCACTGCAACCCGACCTTGCGCAGAATGCGGTCCGATGCGACGACGCCAGTTACGGCCAGACCGAGCGCCAATTCCGCGCCTTCACCAGAATGTCCCCCGACCAGGGCAACGCCCTCGCGGTCGAGGCATGCGCGGGCGCCGGCGAGGAGCTGGAACAGGGTCTCTCCCATGATGGCGGATGCGTCGGCCGGGAGGATCGCGGTCGCGAGTGCATGGCGTGGCGTTCCCCCCATGGCAAAGACATCATTGATGGCGTGATTGGCGGCGATCTCGCCGAACACGAACGGATCGCCGATAAAGGCCCGCAGGTGATCGATCGTCTGTACGAGAAGCATCCCCCCTGGCGCTTCCAGCACGGCCGCGTCATCGGGCCGATCGAGGCCAACCGTAACGCCTTCTGCGCTGGCGGGCGGAAGCCGCCCGAGTGCGCGCGACAATGGGCCCGGTCCGACCTTGGCGGCGCAGCCGCCGCAGCGCATCTCAGCCGCCAGGCTTTCCGTCGTGCGGGGCGGACGCGCCGTCATGCGCGCGAGCAAGCGGTCTGTGTTTTGATACATCCGCATCCAACGCCGATCGATGAAATCCTTCCACGTCCAAACGAAACCACCCTCGGCCGCGAAGGCGCCGCGCGAAGCAACCGCGTAGCGCTCGCCCGTGGTAATGAGCGCGAGGTGCCGGCGCTGCGGACGCCATGGACGCAATGGCTCCCCGCGCACACGGCGGCGCAGGTTTTCGGCCAGCGGCCGCCCTGCCCGCACCGCAAACACGCCAGCCTTTTCACGCGGTGTTGTGATCAGGGTTGCGCAATCGCCGGCAGCGAAAACGTCGGGGTCGTTCATGACCTGAAGGGTCGGACCCACCGCCAGGAATCCGGCTGGGTCGAGCGCGAGCCCGGTGTTCGCAAGCCAGGTCGGCGCCGCCGCGTCCGTGGTGATCAGCACCGCGTCGGCGGGCAGCGGCGGCCCGGCGTCGAACGCAATCGCGGCGGCCGTCACAGCGCGGGCGCGACGATGCTCATAGAGCGCGATCTTGCGCTCCGCCAGGATGCGCCGGAATGCCGTGCGCACGCGCGGGTGATGGGTCTGCAGAATTTCGCCGTCCGTCACCAACGTGAAAGATAGTCTGGTCGCATCCCAACCATGCGCCCGTGCATCAGCCAACAGCCGCGCGCGGATCGAGAGGATAAGTTCGACCCCGCCGGCCCCGCCCCCGACCACCGCAATATGGCGCGGCCCCTCGGGCGTGCGGCAACGCTCGAGCAACGTAGCGAACTTTGCCAGAAACGCCCCGATCGGCTTGACCGCGATGGCGTGCGCTGCCGCGCCGGCAATCGGCGCAAGCGCTGGCGTGATGCCGACATCGATTGAGACCACGTCGTAGGCGATCGGCGGCCGCCCGATCAGCAAAACCCGCTTTGCGGCACGATCAAGCCCGCATGCGGCCGCATGGACCAGCCGCGTTCCGGTCGCGGCGGCAAGCCTCACCAAATCGATATGCGCCTCGTCCGGCGCATAGAGTCCGGCGACCACGCCGGGCAGCATGCCCGAATACGGGGTCGCAAGATCAGCAGAGATGAGCGTGACCCGCACGCCCGGTTCAGGCCGCATGGCGAAGGCTGTCAGGATATGGACGTGCGCGTGCCCGCCCCCGAGCAGCACAATTTCGGTGCGGATCGGGCCGTTCATCACTCTGAACACATCAGCGCGGGCGCGAACGTGGCGGAAGAGAGTGGGAGTCGAACCCACCAAAGACCGGCTGACGGCCCCTCCCGGATTTGAAGTCCGGACGTCCCACCGGGGACGCTTCTCTTCCAAATTTCGTTAAATCAATCATTTACTGCATCTTTCTCGGCCATTGTGAGAACCATTTTGCGCCGCTGGGGGCTATCTAGGGGCTATCTTGGGTGCTGTAGGCCTGCGCCAGCTGCGCCAGCACGGTTGCGGTTGCGTCGTCGGCCTTCCGGCTTCGCCTGGCGTAGCTCCGGAGCAGCACGGCGGGATCATGCCCGAGCCGTTCCGCCACGACATGCACGGGGATGCCGGCATCCAGCAGCGCGGTCGCGTGGCTGCCGCGCAGATCATGGAAGCGCAGGCGTTCGAACCCCAGCTTACGGAACCGCTCACGGGTCTCACGGGTCACCGTGTTGGGGTTGCGCAGTCGGGTGAAATCGAAAGTGCCGGCAACAGGCGGCGCCGGGAAGACCAACGCCTTGGCCGGCAGCTTGATCGCCGCGAGACTGACGTTGGCACCATCCGGAACCCCGGCGCGCAGGCGCAGGTGCTTCTGCTGTTCGGCTTGCAATACGGCAATCAGGGCGGCATCGATCACGATGGTGCGCTTCGAGCGCCAGCTCTTCGGCTCCTTCAGCACGCGACCGAATTCTTTGGTGCGCTCGATCGCACGCTCGACCTGCAGGGTCTTTGCGGCCCAATCGATATCGGCCCAGCGCAGCGCCAGCAGTTCGGACAGCCGCAACCCGGTGGCGATGGCGGTTTGCACGATCGGCAGATACACCGAGCCGGTGAAGCCGGCGATCAGCCGTCGGACATCGTCGGTATTGAGTACCTGCCCCACATCTGGCTCGACCGGTCGCGGCGGATCGGCGGCATCGCACGGGTTCTTAGCGAGGTGCCCCTTGCGCACCGCAGTGGCCAGACACGAGCGCAGGGCGACGTGTACATGGCGCACCGTGGTCACCGACACCCGCTGCTCCAGCGCAATATAGAGGCGATCGATCTCGGTGGGCGTCAGTTTCTGGATCAGCCGATCCCCCAGACTCGGGAGCACGTAGCCTTGCAGCAGCTCCTCGTAGCGCTCACGAGTTCTTGGGCTGACTAGGCCACGGCGGCGTACGCCGTTCGCCTCCCCGCGCCCAAGCAGCAGCAGCCAGTGCTTCATCCATGCGGTAAGGGTGAGCCGGGAGGGTGCGATGTGCTCGCCGGTGTCGGCAGCTCCCAGTAGCTCGCGCAGCTTGCGCTGCGCATCCATGCGGGTGCCATTAACCGTGACAGAATGACGTTGGCCGCCGACGTAGTAGCGCACCCGCCAGATACCGGGTCGACGGGCCTCGATGTAGCCGGCGCCGTAGTGTCTCATGCGGCCTCCGCGTTGGGTTTGGGAAATTTGCCCTGAAGCTCTGTTAACCGCTTCTCCTCACGCACGGTGAGGGCCTCGTCGTCAAAACGCTTGCGCGACAGATCACGGTATTCCCGCAGCTCCTTCTCACTGAGTGGCAATGGCATCCGGCGCAGCTGGCGTCCAGTCGTGCCCCATAGCTCTACGGAATCGAGAAGCGGCTGCAGGCCGACCTTTAGGACCAGCAGCCGGCGCTGCCGCGCCGTCAGCTTGCGTGGCTTGTCGGGTAGGCTGCGCAATTCGTTCCACAGGGCCTCGAACGCGAACCGTCCCTGCCCTGCCCCGCCGCGATCAAATGCCTTGCCCGGATCGGGCGGAAAACCCTTGGGCTGCACGAGCCGGAAGGCGGCACGCACGGCCTCATGCGCTTGTGCGTGCACATAAGGATCTTTCTGCCAGTTTGCCGTTTTGCTCCGGGTCCATTTCGGTGGCGGCATTGACTTCTTATCCCATTCACGACCACGCATCTTGACCAGAGAGTTGATTGCTTCCGCGACCAGCGCCATGAGGGCGTGCGTACGCGTCTGACAGGACAGTGCAAATTCAAGCAGATGCCCAATCTCCGCGCCCAGTGTGCGGCGGTTTCGTTGTGCCGCTGCCTCGAGTGCCCACCGGGTTTTGGATAGCAATCGGCAAGTAAAAATCTCTGTCTTATCCCCGCGGATACGCGGCGCCCACGCCCGCGATTGCTTCGCCTGTTTCCGCTTCTTCGCCATCTTCCAACCTCCAGGCAAAAGGTATTACGTTTGAAACGTATTACCATTTAGCAACTGGAAGGTCCAGCAAATTATATTAGATGCGAATATAGACCAAACCCCGCGAGGACTTTCATGACCAACATAAGCACTCGGGGCAACCAGGAGAGCTGCGCCCCGCAGCAAACAGAGGCGCTGCCGCCTTCTGAAGTGCTTGTTCACAGTGTTCCCGTCGCCGGCAAAATGCTTGGTCTGGGCAAGTCAGCGGCATATGCGGCGGCCAAGAACGGGCAACTCCCCGGTGATCAGAATCGGAGGGCGATTGCTGGTTCCGCACATCGCGCTGCTCAGACTGCTGGAGAGCGCGACTGTGTAGCTCACTGCTGAATAACGAAACGCGGGACCCTGAACCCCCACGGCCCGGCGTCATTTTTTTTCTGAACTGAAGTTCACAGGCGCCTGGCAGGCGCCCCCACGAGGAGGACTTATGGAAACCGAGACGCACGCGATCGCCACCACCAACGTGGTCACCTTCGGTCAATATCGCAGTCCCGGAACCGGCAAACCTGTGCCGGCGGGTCTACACAACGATGCCGTCCGAATCCGCGAGGCGCTTGCGGCCGTCGATGCCGCAAAGCTGGTTGTTGACAACGCAGGTTGCGCTTTCCTCGCGGCCGTGAAGGCGGCCGGCGCCGAGCTACTTGTGGTCAAAGCGAAGCTTGAACACGGACAGTTCCGCTCCTGGCTTAAAGCCAACATCAAATGCACGCCGCGTCAGGCTACCGATTACATGGCGGTCGCGGAGGGATGGGCCACCATCGAAGCGCAAATCGGAAGCAGTGCTTCCGTTTTGAGCCTCCGTGGGGCGCTGCGATTACTGCGCCCGGGAGGCTCGGCGTTGACCAAGAAGTCGGGCAAGAAGCCAAAAGTCGTCGCCCCCCCTGAAGTCAATGTTGAAACCGTGATCGCCTGGTTGGCGACGGCCAGCCTCGGAGACCGCCGCCAGGTTGCCGGCGCGCTGGCCGGCGACACGGCCGCAATGCGCCAGCTGCTCCCCAAGGTCTCGCCCAAAGCGACCGCAAAGCAGATCTTCAGCCGCGCGATGGGATTGGTGGATGAACCGCGCGCCGACGAAGCGCTGCTGCTGAAGATTGGGCGCGGAAAGGCCGCGGTGCTGTCCGGATCAGACGCCACCCCGCAGTAATGATTTCAGAAATTCGCGCACCCGCGCGGATGTCGGTCGCGGTTATGGACCCGCCGTGACCGGGGATGACGAGGGCAGCGCTGGCAGGCGCTGCCCCCGAAGGGTTTGATCTTAGGAGGATCACTGTGTTGTACATTCCAAAACCCGAGCCTGCAACTCCCACTCCCACAGCTCCCGCCGCCATCGCGCCCCCGATCACGATTCGTGGTGTGGTGCTGGCACACTGGATCACGCACCTCAGCGCGGCACAGAAGGCGGTCATCGCCGCGAATCTCATGGCGGTGAAATGGTCTTGACTTGTCCAACCCTCGCCCAGGCGAGCGGCTCTTCACGTGTCGCAATCGTACGTATGGCACGCTTCGCAGCTGGCAATGCACGAGCGCCTGGCCGTCTGGAAAGGTCAGCGTCCGTTGGTTGAGGCGAAGCCGGTGAAGCGCGCAATTCCGGCGGCTCCCCCGATGAGCGACGATCGTTTCATCTGATTGATAATGGCTTGCAGGTCTTTTTCGAGGTTGCGGCTAGCCTCGATAGCCTTGCTGTCTCCGGACTTGGTGTAGGCGCTGGCGCTGGCTGGCACCTTCTGCGGTTTGGAGTGCGCGGTTGAGGTCGCTTATCGTCCTGTTGCTGAACACGCCGTGGGCGAGGTTCTTTGCCTTACGGAGGCTCACGACCGCTTGGGGTGTGACAGCTCGGTCGTTCTCGAGGTCGGACTGTGCCTCGCGGAGATAGTTGACGGCTTCGGTTTGAGCCAGCGTCGCAGCCTGCCTTGCCTGCTGTTTGGTCCTCCAGACGAGCACTGCACCTACGATGGTCACCAGCACGAGTCCCACGGACACCAAGATAGCGATTACTTCGGTCATCATGGCTGGCTCCTCCCTACCCGGTCGTGCCCAGCCAGCGCCACGTGCGGCGCCGCTCGGTGCCCTCGTCCGCTACCGCCCGCCTTTCGCAGCTCTTGTCAGACCACGGAAATGAAAAGAGGGTTGCAATTCGCGAGCGACGGTTATCCTCGATGACGTGGGCGCCCTGCCGCAAGGTCATTGCTGCTTTGGGCCAGCGCTTGCGGGCAGCATCGTAGGTCGCCATCGCGACCTGGAAATCCTCGGCGCCGGCCACGTGCTCGACAATGCCGTGGTCGGTCCAGCGGTCGATGCGGAAGGCGAGGTGGGTGCGCGTGGTCATCGGGGCGCTGTGCCCCAGTCCTCCTCCGCCTCCCGCCGCATGTTCCTCATCTTGAGCCAGTCGGGTGAGGGGCCGACACACGGTGATGATCCGGTTTTTGCAGTCATCTTTGCTCTGCCTTTTCTTGCCGATCAAGGATGAGTTGGCGGTGCGTCTCGAAGGCTCGGAGGCTCGCCTCCAAGGCTCGGAGCATTGATACAGCAACCTCGGTGTCGTCCCCCTTCTTAAACGCACCTGCAATAACTTCGCGTTGGCGGGTGATGCGGTGCTTGCATTCGGCAATGACCCGCTCAGCCTGGGCTAACTGCTCGCGGTATCTCATCGCCTCCACTCCTCCTCCGCCTCGCGGCGCACCGCCGGCGCCGCTGGGTTTTTGAACTTGAGCCAATCCGGAGAGCGACCGGAGCGATAACGCGAGCCGAGCCGCTCTCTCGCCATGCCGCCGTTACCTTGATGCGCCGCCGGCGATCAGCGGCTTCTGTCATCCTGGAAGGGAGTCAGCAAGTGCACTCATGGTCTCCCCCTAATGATCAATTTGTTTTGGTAAGCGTCTGTTTGCACTCTTTTCTGATGCAGGCACTGCTTCAGTCCACCAAATGAATTGCTCAACACCACACCTAACTACCCTTTGATCAGGTCCTTTATGAGCCAGTCCGATGGACCAAGGGAGCTTGCGAGCTCAGAGATAGCGGTACCACATTGGGCTACGGCCTTATGAGGAGTAGGCGGTCCTTCTCATCGCTCCAGCGGCAGCGCAAAGCCAGGGATTGATCGGCATAGTGTGCGCCCTGGCGTCGCCAATGCACGAGAGCGCCGGTCTCGTGCAGCGTCATCCGATGCACGCATGACTTTCGCATTCGTTCAGGTTGATCGCCCGACCGTGTCCGCCATTACGGCTCCACGTGCGCCAGGAGGCTTTTCGCGCCCTGTAGTGGAGTCGCGCGCGGTTTGATGCTCGACCTCAGAGTTGAGTTCGGCACCGAGCAAAATCACGATAGACGATATCCACATCCAGATCATCATGCCGATGGCAGCGCCTAGCGAGCCATAAGTAGCATCGTAATTCGCAAAATTTGCTAGATACCATGACAGCAGCGCTGAACCCACAAGCCACCCGACGGCAGCAAAAACGCTCCCGGGTGTGAGCCACTCCCAACGCGGCAATTCTCTGCTTGGTCCCCAAAAAAGCCCCGCCGAAGCGGGGCTGAGGTGTTCCGCATTTGCAGCGCAGCGGGGACTCCGCTGCAGCTAGGAAAACGCAAGCCGAACTCGTCGGTTTCTCCCAAGTTTGGCGTTTTGTGATGAATCAATCTTCTGGCCCGCGGCACGCTCTATCGCTGCGCCACAGAGGGCAAGAAAAAGCCCCCCAGCGCGCTCTCGGGGGGAACAAGGATCGCTCACGAACTGGCGCTATACGGCGGAGGCCATTGCGCGCCGGAGATCAATCTCGGTGCTGATCCGCTCGTGGGGCGCTGAACGGCCCGGCTGCTCCCGTGCACCCGCACCGCCCACCTCCTCTCCAAAATCCCAGCGGTATGGCGCCACCACAATCTTGGCGCACTTTTTTGGCCACCATGAGAGCTTCGTTCAGGGGAACGGGGTGCCGGGGCGGCTATGAAGTGTTTGGCGTGCGGCGCCGAGATGCGCCTGATGGACGTTCGCACCGACACGACGACGGTATGCGGAATTGAGCGCCATACCTTCCGGTGTTGGGCCTGTGCCCATACTGCGCAGCGACTGATGCTCAACCGCGTAAGGATGCCTATCACGAACTTGCCGGTCGTCATTCCCCGCAAGGCTCCTGTCATCGGCCTTCAAAACGGGCGCCCTGCGGCCCAAAGCGCCTGGGCAAGCGCAATCGAGAAGGTGAACAGTAAACAGGCCGAGCTTAAGCAGCGAGCGGCGGCAACCATCAACTGGGGCTCGGTGGTCGAGAAGCTCAGCATCGCCCTCAAACAGCAAGCAGGGGCAGCGAGAGCCGAGGCGTTGGCGAGGACGGTTGAAACGCTACGCGGCCGACAGCCGGGGCTCCCCGTGAGGATGGCTGACAGTGAGTTCAACCGCGTCTGGGATGGTCAGTGCCCGGACGGGTCCGCGCTTAATCGGGCCGCTTCATCACCTGAGCTAGGAGATGGTGACGCTACTTGAAGTTCGCCCCAAGAAGGCTCAGCGCACTATCCATACCACCGTGGGGGCCCATCAGAAGCGTCTCTCCAACCGCTGGCGTCCTCAATCACAGCGTCCGTAATCTCAAAGGCGCTCGCATGTGATTGGTTGTGAGCAGAGTGGTCTGCTTTCCGCCAAACCCGTACAGCGTCAAAGATGATCTTTACCGACGCCGAAGCGGCCTCCGTAAGGGCCGTGTAACGGGCTATCTCTGCTCGGATGCGCTCCCCTTCTGAATGCAGGTAGTTTCTTGCCTCTTGAAGTTCGCTCACCAGATTGTCGATATCTGTAATTGATGTCATTCCGACTGAGCGTATGAGCGAAGCAAGATCCTGGTCACTTTTTTCGATCATCGGCGCCGAAACCTGCTCCGCGCCACCGAGGTCTTGCACTTCCTGTTCGACGGCTTCGTTTGCTGCGAGTGGCTGGAAATTCGACAGCTCAAGTTGCATGGCGTCCATTCCTTCGCTCGGAACCTGGGGACTTCACCTTGTTATCCGGTTGACCGAAGCCATGGCCACCGGCTCTGCCCGGATGGCGCCGGTCGTATGCGGGCCTGCGCCATCGCCTGCCAAGCGTCTCGCTGTGCCCGCATGTCATCAAGCGCGGTCTTGAGGTCTGCAAGTTGTTCCTCAGCCAGAGCTACCCGGTGCCTTAGCTCGGCCTCGACCATCGCATCTGCGGCCCTGCGCCATGGGATTAGGGATCGCACTCGCCTCTCTGAAGGAGCCGGTGCCATCTCGTAACTGCCATCTTCCTTGCGGCTCGCTGAGTGCCACCTGGACTTGATAGCGCGAGTGATGGTGAGCGCCTGAGTAGCTTGGCTGACTGACAATGCGGTCATGCTATCTCCCAGAGTATCGAGAGGATCGCGCATGGACCCACGAGACCCATGCCCGGTGACGGTGCGCACGATACGGTTAACGATTAGCAAACGACCGTTGATGAAGCCCAAGCTCCCAAGGGAGCCCGCGACATCGTCGGGCCGACCCAGGTGAAGGCCGCGCGCGACCAACGCCGCCTACGAGCGCCCGCGCCGCAATCCTTCAGCGGCGCTCGCCCGCTCACCTGATCCTACAGCCCGCCGCCTTGCTCTTGCTGCCAGCTATGCGCAACAGCTTTTTGCTCGTGGCCATCAATTCACGGCAACTCACGAACGTGATCATCGTCTCATCCGCTTCCACAAGGATACTAAATGCGTAGGATCGGCGGTCTCTACACACGGCTTCCCACTCGTCCACGCCCAAGACGGTGCCTTTAAACAGCGTTCGGACGACTTGATCGCACTTCCCGTGGCCATCCCACAGCATGGACGTGAAGGCTCCATTCCGTTCATCATCATCGAGTTCCAATAATTGCTGGCTTACCGACGTTTGGGCCGAAGCCTGCGCCATTCCGAGGGCACACAATAGCGTTGTGAACAGCAGGCGCATGATGGCGCGTCTCCGCCAAGGGCCTAGCGCAATGGCGCACATATGTGCTCCACCTGACAATGAAAGTTTCTTGGGTCCCGCTCTTCCATGACCGCGCCGTCATCTTGCGCAGCCTCGGCACCATGAGCCGCATTCGTGAATTTGCAACGCCGAGATGGTTCTCATGGAGGCTGTCGCAGCCGACCCCATCACCGGGATTTGAGCACCGCAAAACCAATTGAAGCGCTAGCAACGCAAAGTTGGGATAAGCGCTGAGCGCGCACACCCGAGGTGTCTGCTCGTCGCAACTATTTCTTTCCTGTATGAGCTACTTCACATTCCATGGACATCGCCCGTGACATGTTCGAGCAGTCCGCAGAGCGCGCAAAGTGCCGCAAGGACCCTCAAACATACAGGTGCGACTATGACGACAGCCACGCGATACGCGCTGCTGGCCAGCTTGCTCGCGCTAATCACAGCCACCCCCTCGTTCGCGCAAACCCGACCGGGGACAGCGGTGGACAGCGGCTATCCGCCTTACCACTGCATCCCTCTAAAGGTGGATAGCCTCGATGAGCTAAAGCACTATTGCGAGGGCTGGCGAGCTATTCGTAAAAGTTGGTGACGGCAAGAGGCACTGATGGATCAGGTGCGCATTCTTGCCGGCGAGCTTTGTGGTGGCTTGGGCGGTGACAGTTGACGGCGAAGTGCCCAGCGCCAGGTTTCCGACACTTGGGCCTCCCTAGACATGGCCGTCCCTGTGATGAGGCCTCCTATTTTGTGCAACTGGTGCCCAAATGCCGCTAGTTCTCCCCTGCGGCTCGTCAGCAAAGTGCTCAGCGCCGCATTGAGCATGTAGGCGAATGCTGCAGGCCTCTGTGGAATCCTGGTCAGACAAAAAGGTCCCCTTTTCCTACCGAGGGGCGCAGACTCCCGTACACCGATCTTAAAGAAAGCAAAATTCTATCTATGCTCCGGCAGAACCGATGATATGGGCCGGTTCTATTTTGCAGTTGCCGAAAACAAGATGTTAGAATTTCCCGTGGCATTGATCAGGGATTCCCAACCGCTGTCGCCTAGGCGAATCTGGGAAATTGATTTGCCTGGGAGCTAAATCGATGCCGAGGCCGTATTCCACGGACTTGCGTGAGCGTGCGGTTGAAGCGGTCGAAAGCGGAGCGTCGCGGCGGGAGATAGCCGAGATCTTCAAGGTGGGCGTTAGTTCGGTAATTCGATGGTGCCAACGCTGGAGTGAGACAGGAGCGCGGCGCCGAAACGGAGCGGCGGGAGTGTTTCGCCATTGGAAGAGCACTCGGACTGGATCTTGGCTCTGATTGCCAAACAACCGGATTTGACCCTCGAGAGATTCTCGCCGTCATGGCTAAACAGGGCATCCCCGGCAGTCGGAGCGCTCTCCAGCGTTTCTTTGATCGACACAATGTCAGCTTTAAAAAAAAGCCTGCACGCGGCAGAGCAAAAACGAGCCGATGTCGCTCGCGTCCGCCGACGTTGGATACGAGAGCAAGGCATGCTTGACCCCGCTCGGCTGGTGTTTATCGACGAGACCGCTACCAGCACAAACATGGTGCGGCTCAGAGGTCGTTGCCCGCGCGGGGAGCGGTTGGTCGCATCGGTTCCGCATGGACATTGGAAAACAATCACTTTCGTCGCCGCTTGCGCCACGACGGGATTGTCGCTCCCTTCGTGATTGATGGAGCGATGAACGGCCCCATCTTCCTCGCGTACATCGAACAATGCCTCGCACCAACCCTCGGTCGCCGCGACATCGTCATCATGGATAATCTACCAGCTCATAAAGTGGCCCGTAATAGAAGCAATCGAGGCGCTAGGCGCGTCAGTACTGTATTTGCCCTCATACTCACCCGACCTCAATCCGATTGAGCAATTCTTCAGCAAACTCAAAGCACTGTTGCGACAAGCAGCCGAGCGAACATACCAAATCTCTGGCGCAGAATTCGTTTGCTTCTTCGCACGGTTTGCCCGGAAGAATGCGCTAATTTCTTGCGACACGCAGGTTATGTATCAACATGAGCGGGAAATCGACCCACCGCGCTATATGCATCGCGTCCCTGAGACGCAAAAATATTACAGACGACGGCCCTTAATTCACCGTCCATGGGTCGATGCCGCTTCCCCTGCGCCTCCCGCTCCCTCCGGCTGACCGTGCAGTCACGCCAACTCCGGTGAGCATAGTGTTGCAACTTCGCTTGCCGCGAACGCGTTTTGAGATAACCTAGCGCCGCCATGGACATGGAGAGCGACTTGATCCCGACGTGAGGGCGCGCCATGAGTCCACGTTCTTTTGGGATAGAAGGCATCACAGATGAAGACCGCGCCTACGGCGGTTCGCGCTTCTCCGTCGTGCGCGAGGCGCTGTTCGCCAATCCCTACCAAAGAACATGGGGGGCGCGCGGGGAGCCGCCGCTGCCGGTCCACCCGGTCACGCTGAGCAGCCTGCTGTACGGCATCCTGCCCTTCGGTCCGCCCTACCTGTTTCGCCAAGCCACCGAGCGCGCTGTCGATTCCGCCGCCGACCTGCGTTGGGGGCCGGAGCGAAAAGGCTTCCGCCGCCTGGTGCATCCGAATGGCATTTGCCTCACCGGGCTGTGGCAAATCACGGAAGACACCCGCTATTCCGGCTATTTTCGCAACGGCAGCCGGGCCTTGGTCGTGGGACGCTATTCCACCTGCTGCCGCGAGACGCGGCGCGGCCATGTCCGGTCGCTGTCGCTGGTGGGCAAGCTGTTCCCGACCATCGAGCCGGATCATGTCGCGCCGCTGCGCACCGCCAGTTTCATCACTCAGCAAGATATCGGCGGTGACTACGACGACTACATCAACGACGTCGAATTGCTCAACGCTCCGAACACCACGGCGTCGCGGCGCGGCTTCGGTATGGGGATCTTGGCAGTCTTCGGGATCATGCTTAGCGTGGTCGACACGCGGCCGACCATGCGCCAGCTCTACCAGGTTGCGGAACTCGGAAAGGCGCAAGGCGAGCCCACGCGCGCGCCGACCTTCATGCGTCTCACGGTGGCGCCGGGCCAGCCCAGAATCGAAGGAGCGGAATTGGATTTCCGCGACGAGATCATGGCGCAGATCTACGACCGCGGCGACATCGGGCCGAAACGCACGCTCACGTTCAACATCGACGTTACCGATGAGGGGGAGACGCACGGCCCGCCGTTCCGCGAGCGACGCACCTTCCGGAATTGGCGCCGCATCGGAACGATCACCTTCGACCAGGCAGTCGTTTCATACAATGGCGATTTCGTCATCCATTTCCGTCATCCGACGTGGCGTGACGACCAAAACGATCCCGCAACCGCCACGCGCGTCAACGGACGAAAGGTGCGCTGAAATCGTCGCAAGGATACCGAAAAGACGGCATCCCTCAGCCGAGAGGCTCCAGTGTTCAAGGTTGCGGCGGTGTTGTTGCTGTTATCGTGGCCCGCGGGCGCAGAGGACCGCCTCTATTACACGTTCTCCCAATGGGCGGGATTACAGGAGGATGATCGCGCTGCGTATATATCCGATTTGCTTGACACGCTTGCGGTGGCAGCAACGGCGCCCGCCCAGGGGACGGCACAGCATTACAGCCAATGCATCACGAGAAGCCGACTGACCACTAGGCAGCTTGCGAACTATCTTCGAGAATACGGCCGAGCGCGCCCAGAACTGCAAGCCAACTCCGTTCAGGACGCGATGAACAATTACCTTAATGCCCTATGCGGACGACCTTCCGATTAATCATGCAGAGGCGACCATCACTCTGCGCTGCTTTGCCGTTCTCAGGATCGATCAGTACATTGCGTTCTCCAGGCGCGGGCCGTTGCGAGGCCTTCCCAGAGCCGACCTTCTTCGGAACCTCCGATAAGGACCGAGTTACCGTTAATATGCAGATCGAGTTCTATTTCACGCCCGAGCTGCATCTAAAAGATGGGCGCGTCATTCGCGATCTCAACGACGCGGCAAGCTTTGCTCGCGAACAGGAAGTTCGGCCCGGCGTCGACCAGCGAGACGAAGTCTTGCACAAGATAGAACGCGCGGAGAACCAGGAACACGCCCATGCTGCAGCACATTCGTTCGTGCGGTGGCTGGAGGAGCTGGACGTGCGATCGCGCAGTACCGCTCGGCCTGATCCTGAATGAGATCGCAACAAACAGCATCAAGTTCGCCCGACGGTGATAGCCGTCCCGGCGCCTGCTGCAGGGGTTCCGGCGCCGGCTGCAGAAACCACCGGGGGCGAGCAAGCACGCTGACGCTCACGGACGCGAAGCTATAGGTCCGGGAGCGCTCCGACAGCCTGCGACACGCCGGCCTCAACCACAGCATCCTCGCTTGCGATACCTGCCGCGATCGCCGCCCAGAACCGTCGTCGCTCGTCGCGTCCCGCTACCGACGGTCGACCGGGTGACGGCAATGGCGCCCGTCCAGACCGATCCGAACGTCGCTTTCGAATGTTCATCGCAACCTCCTCCTTCAAAGTGTTGCGACGACCGCTTGGATCCCGCCGCCTATGACGGCAGTCGGAAGGCCCCGGCGCCCGCCAAGCCGGCCCCGGCTTCGCTGATCCCGACTACGATCTCGCGACCGATTGGCTGACTGCGCGTGATGCCATCGTAGCGGCCAAACGTCGTCACGATGATGTGGCCGGACCGTCCCCGCGTCCTCACCGTAAATGGCTTGTCCCGTAGCGAGCTCACCGGTCGAGATCGCGCACGGGGCCTTCAAGGCGTGCTCCGGCTTCGAGGTCGAAACCCTCGACCTTAGTCCGCACGACATCCGAGTTCGGCAAGACATTCATCCAGGCAAGTCATGCGTGTCGACGTCGATGGCGCTGTGACATTGGCCGTGCAGTTGCTACCCGAATTACGCTCGGGCAGGTGCACGAGCTGGATGAACACGCTGCGCCGCAAGGCGCTCTGCCGCCAACCTTTGGCATGGCTCGCGTAACTTTGTAGAGGCCGACGTTCAACGCCCCTGTTTCGAACCCGACTTGACAATAAGCGAGGTAGTACTCCCACGTTCTCTTGAAACGCTCGTCAAATCCAAGACCTTCGATCGCTGGCCATGCGCTATGGAAACGAAGCCGCCACTGTTCGAGAGTACGGGCGTAGCTATCGCCAAAGAACTCGCTTGCGACAAGCTGAAGCCCCGCTTTGGACGTTTCGCGCTCGATGATTCGAGTTGTCGGGAGCATGCCGCCAGGAAAGATGTATTTCTGGATGAAGTCGGGTCTTCGCCGATAGCTCTCGAATCGAGCGTCATCGATCGTGATGACTTGCAATACGGCCGACCCGCCCGGACGCAGACTATTTCGCAGCTTCTCGAAGTATGTCGGCCAGTATGTCTCGCCGACAGCCTCCAGCATTTCGATCGAGACGATATGATCGAACGTGCCGCGCACGTGACGATAGTCTTGCAGGCGAAGATCACAGTGCCCCGACCGCGCGCGATTACGAAGCCGCTTCTGCGCGAAGGCCAGTTGCTCGGTCGAAAGGGTGACCCCAGTCACGGCGCAGTCGCACCGGTCCATCAGCCGCTCGGCCAGGCCGCCCCAGCCGCAACCGATCTCAAGCACCGTCTCGCCGCCGGCTAGGCCCAGCATATCGATCACGCGGTCGAGCTTGGCGTCTTGTGCTTCTTCCAGCGTCTGATCCGGCGAAGAAAACAGACCGGACGAATAGGTCATCCCCGCATCGAGCCACTGCTCGTAGAAGTCGTTCCCGAGGTCGTAGTGGGCGGCGATATTCCGCCGACTGCCACGCGGGGTGTTGCGGTTGAGCGCGTGACGAAGCTTAAGCCAAAAGCGCGGCACACGCGGCGACCGTAGTTGCTCCATCGCCGCGCTGTTATGGCAGGCGAACCTCAGCAGGGTGGCAAGGTTGGGCGAAGACCACTCGCCCGCCCTGTATGCCTCGGCGAAGCCGAGATCCCAGCCCGTGGCGAGTCGCAAGAGGAAGCGCCAACTGTGGACGGTCAATCGTGCTTTTGGACCGGGCCGATCACCATCGAACACAATGCGCTCTCCGCCCGGCGTGTCGACGACAAGCTGACCGCACTCAAGCCCGCGCAGCATCCGGCGCAAAGTCACTTCGGTGAGCGAGCGCGAAATTTGGTTGTGTTCCGAATCGAACGACCGGGTGACGGCCTGTTGGTCCTGAATAGACATGATGATTAATCCGAAACGCTTGGATTCGCGGCTATAATCGTGCTCGTTCGTTTGGGTGGGGCCGGGCGTTGGCGCAAGCGAAGTCCCTTCAGCCAGAG
Organism: uncultured Alphaproteobacteria bacterium; assembly: GCA_963833605.1. Classification (GTDB taxonomy): domain Bacteria; phylum Pseudomonadota; class Alphaproteobacteria; order Rhizobiales; family Xanthobacteraceae; genus JAFAXD01. The sequence continues at coordinate 2,187 of CAWHYZ010000009.1, read as the reverse complement.
GCGCAAGGCCTCCCAGTGGATAGCAGCGATCACCTTCAACGTGACGAAAGGAATCGCTAGAAACACATTTAAAAGATTGCGATCGGTGAGGTCTCTGCGCGCCCCGGTCAAAACGGCGTTCATGACGGGCATCGCGGACGAGCTGGTGCGAATCCCGACGCCAATGCGCTGTCCCGGACCGGTGACCCGAAAGTCATAGCGCATATTCATGTCCATGAAGGGAGAGACATAGAAGGTCTTTTGACAGTATTGGTGAAGCGCGCCGCTCTCGTTCCCAACCGGCATGACGTAGCTGTGCCGCTCTCCGAACGTGTTGTGCACCTCATAGACCAGCGCGGCCAGCGCGCCATCCTCATGGTAGCAGAAGTATACGCTGAGCGGATTGAAGCAGTAGCCGAGCGTGCGCGGCATACAAAGCAGGCGGATCGGTCCGCCAATGAGATTGATTCCTGCCTCCTCAAGCTGGCGTTCCACCTGCGCACGGAGCGGCGTCGCGGTGCCGTCGCCGTGGTCGGTGTCCTGGAGGCTAAATAGATTGCGGCGATTGTGGGAGAACAACCGTAACCGTTTCGAAATCTCAGCCAGTTCATCGAGATCGACCAGAAACCAGAAGGCGCGATAGCGAAACTTATGCACGCGGGGCCGGACGCGCCGGTGCATGACAGACCCCACGTAGAGTGCTGATCGGATGTTCACGTCAGCAACTCTTGTTCGCTTTCGGCAACGGTCCGCGCGGTCAGCACGATGCGGCCGGATTCGTTTGGTACGCGCCAGGGCCGACGCATGCCGCCGAGCTGCTCGGCCACGGCCAGCCCCGCCTGTAGCCCGTCTTCGTGGAAGCCCGAGCCGAAATAGGCGCCGCAGAACCAGGTGTTACGCTCGCCTTGCAGTAGCCATAGCTTTCGTTGCGCGGCGATGGCCTTCCCATCGAAAATTGGATGATCGTAGACCTCGCTGTGGAGCAGTGTTCCGGCGTGCGGCGGCCGCGACGGATTGAGAGTGACGAAAAGCGACTTATACCGGGTCCCTAAATCCGTAACTCTTGGGCCATTCCCCAACGTGGGCGAGTCAGATTCAAGATGACGAACCGAGGAGGTTCGTCATGTCGGCTCCGATACCGTTACGGCAGGATTTTGAAGCGTCGCAGCTGCGCGGTTTGGCCAAGAAAAGCAAAGATGGCCCTCAAGCCCGGCGGCTTTTGGCACTTGCGGCGATCTATGACGGTGCGACGCGCACCGAGGCGGCCAAGATCGGCGGTGTCGGGCTTCAGATCATCCGGGACTGGGTGTTGCGCTTCAACGCTCGCGGACCTGACGCTCTCGTGAACGGCAAGTCGCCGGGTCAACCGTCCAAGCTCAATGACCTCCAGCGTCAGGCCATCACCGACATGATCGAGCGTGGCCCGATCCCGGCGGTCCATGGCGTCGTGCGCTGGCGGCTGATCGATCTGGCGCAATGGATTTTCGAAGAATTCCGCATCACCATCGCCAAACAGACGCTCAGCCGGGAGCTACGCGCCATGGGCTATCGCAAACTCTCGGCCCGGCCGCGCCACCATGCGCAAGCGCAGGGTGCGATCGAGGATTTTAAAAAAGCTTCGCAGGGCGCCTGGAAGAAATCGCGCGCGCAAAGGCGCTCGATTGCGACACGATAGAAATCTGGTTCGCCGACGAGGCTCGTATCGGCCAGAAGAACAAGATTACCCGTCGCTGGGCGAAACGCGGCACCCGCCCAAGCGCACCGCGTGACCAGCGTACCGCCTCCACCTACATCTTCGGTGCGGTATGCCCGAAGCGAGGCAAGGGCGCAGCCCTGATCCTGCCGGCTTGCAATACCGAAGCGATGAACCTGCATCTCGCGGAGATCGCCGCAGCCGTTGAACCCGCCGGCCACGCTGTCCTTTTGGTCGACCAAGCCGGCTGGCACATATCGACACGCCTCGTCGTACCGGCCAACGTTACCATCATCACGTTGCCACCCAAATGTCCCGAGCTCAACCCGGTTGAGAACGTATGGCAGTTCATGCGAGACAACTGGCTTTCAAACCGAATCTTCAAATCATACGACGATCTCGTCGACCATTGTTGCGAGGCCTGGAATAAGCTTGTCGATCAGCCTTGGCGCATCATGTCTCTCGGATTGCGCCAATGGGCGCACGAGTTGTGATCAATGGGACTCGGTATTATC
>CAWHYZ010000008.1:0-515340 GCA_963833605.1 uncultured Alphaproteobacteria bacterium | reverse complement strand
AGCAACTCGTTCAGCAACCCCAGGCGCTTAGCTGTCAATTCGACTGCGTCAAAGACCACCCCTGTAACGTTGCCACCGGGCCGATTGAGGCTAGCAACCAAGCCTGTTTTGACGGGGTCGAGGCCAGCCACGAAGATAATCGGGATCGTCGTGGTTGCGGCCTTGGCGACCCGCGCCACAGCGGCATTGCCGACGATCGCGGCTACTTGGTGACGGACGAGATCTGCTGCCAACCCCGGTAAGCGATCGAACTGATCGTCCGCCCAGCGATATTCGATGGCAATGTTCTGGCCCTCGACAAATCCGGCCTCGCCCAAGCCCTGCCGAAATGCTTTGACGAGGTGTTCGGATCCTACGGCAGCCGTGCTTCTGAGGAACCCAATCACCGGCATCGCCGGTTGCTGCGCGCGCACGGCAATCGGCCAAACAGCCGCAGAACCAGCAATTACCTTGATGACATCCCGCCGTCGCATCGCCGCCGAGCTCCAGAAACGGTATATCGTACCGGCTCAAATTGGTCGCTTGAAGGGGGTGGAAGAGCTCCGGTAAATGCCCGCTTTGGGTCCATTCGCGTCGTTTTTGGCCCGGTTGAAGGACGTCCGCTTTCCCCCACAAGCGGCACAAAAGCGGACCCTCGAGCACTTCGCTTCCGTGCCATAGCTGCCATATGCACCGCAGCAAATAGGATCGTTATTCGATCACCTCGTCGGCGCGACCGAGCAAATCGGCGACACTTCCAGCCCTATCGCCTTGGCCGCCTTCAGATTGATCACAAGTTCGAACTTCGTCGGTTGCTCGACAGCCAACTCGCCCGGATTCGCTCCCTTAAGAATCTTGTCGACATATATTGCAAGCCGCTGGACGAATCGTTGAGGTTGGGCCCGTAGGTCATGGTGCCGCCCGATTTGGCAAATTCGGACCATCCAGAAATAACCGGAATACGCTGCAGTACTGCAAATTCAATGATTCGCTTCCGATGCTGCATGACAAGCCCATCTGGCAGGGCGATCATTGCTTCGGCGCCCGCGGCACGTATGCGCTCGAACGCTGGCTCGATTTCGGCGGCCGACCGCATTTGAGCATAGGAAACCCCGATATCGAGCCGTTTGGCGCCCTGCTCGGATTCTTTCAGCTCGCGTTGCTCGCCGGGATGCAATGGATTGGACAATATCGCCACGCGCGTGACGTGCGGAAACGCCTCACGCAACAGCTCGACCCGCTTCGCATTCAACTCGTAGGACATGTATGTTGCGCCGGTGAAATTTCCGCCTGGCCGGCTGATGCTATTCACCAGCCCAGCCTCAACCGGATCGCCGCTATAACCGAACACCACGGGAGTCGAGTCGATTACTCGGCGCACGAGGGGCACGATCGCTCCCTGGGCCACGATTACTTGTACATTTAGCGCCAGCAGTTCGCGCATGAGTTCTGGCACGCGATCACGGATGTCGGTCGGCCAACGTGTCTCGATTATGATGGATCGGCCCTCGACATAGCCCAACTGCCGCAATCCCTGCTTAAAGCCTCAAGGAACTCCGATCCCTGTGGCGTGCCGATGGCGATCCATCCGATCCGTGGCACCGTTGCCGGCTGCTGCGCCTGCGCGCCGAGCGGCCACGCCAGCCGCCGCACCGCCGAGAAGCGTGATGAACTCGCGCCGCTTCATGTCTCCCCCAGGATCAGGATAAGACATCATGCGCCTCAAACGAGTGCTTTGATAGGGGTTGAAACAGGCGTCACTACCGCGATGAGATGCTGGCCGATGTCCGCTAATGGGATGGTCCGGCCGTGCTCCTGCCCCGCCAGCGATCGAAGCTGGCAAGGGGCGCCAAAGACGAGGAGCACGCCATGACACGGAACTCAATCCCTCAATTGCGGTTGTCGGCATCGATATCGGCAAGAACTCGTTCCACATTGTGGGTCAGGATGAGCGTGGTGCGATCGTGCTGCGGCGAAGTGGTCACGTGGTCAGGTGGAGCACGGTTTGCGAACATGCGGCGGTGCCTGATCGGCATGGAAGCCTGTGTCGGCGCCCATCATCTCAGTCGCAAGCTCAGGGCGTTTGGCCACGATGCGCGGCTGATGCCAGCGAACTACGTTCGTCCCTACTCGAAAGGACAGAAGAACGACTTCCGCGATGCGGAGGCGATCGCCGAGGCGGTACAGCGCCCGACGATGAAGTTCGTCGCGACCAAGACCGCCGATCAACTCGACTTGCAGGCGCTTCACCGCGTGCGTGAGCGGTTGGTCAGCCAGCGCACCGGCATCATCAATCAGATCCGTGCTTTCCTGCTGGAGCGCGGCATTCCTGTGCGGCAGGGACAACGCTTCTTGCGTGCCGAGCTGCCGGCCATCCTGGCTACACCGCCGGATGTCCTGTCGCCTCGTATGGTGCAGGTGATCGAGGGCCTGGCTGGCGACTGGCGCCGGCTGGATGAGCGGATCGAGTCTCTATCGGTCGAGATCGAGAACTATGGCGCGCCAGGATGGCGGTTGCGGGCGGCTGATGAGCGTGCCGGGGATCGGGCCGATCATCTCGAGCGCGATGGTGGCCGCGATCGGCGCTGGAGATGCGTTCTCGAAAGGCCGCGACTTTGCCGCCTGGCTGGGGCTCGTTCCGAGACAAATTCGACCGGGGACCGCACGATCCTCGGCAAGATATCGAAGCGCGGCAATCGCTATCTGCGCGTCCTGTTCGTGCAGGCCGCCTGGGTTGTACTGATCAAGCCGAAGAGCTGGGAGCGTCACGGGCTCAAGCCCTGGATCGAGGCGGCCAAGAAGCGGCTGCACCACAACGTGCTCGCGATTGCGCTCGCCAACAAACTGGCCCGCATCGCCTGGAGCGTTCTGGCTCATGGCCGGAACTTCGAGGCGACGAAGATCAGTGAGGTAGCCGCCCGATGATGCCCACGTGATATCATACAGATGAGGAGCGTTAAGCCCGATAACCCTACCTGCCGAGGTCTGCGAGAGGATCAAGACGAGATGGAGGATCGGTCTTCCCGGCGCATGCGAACACTGGTGACCCGAATGGCCCACTGAGGTCTATCCGCTAATGAGATCGCACGCGCGCTGATATCCATGATGGCCGGGAGCACGACACGCTCCGAGCAGAGGCCGGATACATTGATGCAAGACCGCTACATCCGCCAGATCGACGAAACCCTCTTGCGACGCACGGCCGGACCATACATTGGGGTCAAAATGCGAAGAACTCGCATTGAGCATATGTTGTCCGCTTATCCCCCGATAGCGACGATTCAGCGGACATCCGCGATCGGCAGCGTTGTGCCAATAGGCGACATCACGCTGAGCTGGCCGCATCATGGATGGTTGACGTGAGGCGGTTAGTGAGATCTGGAACAGCATCATGCTATCACGAGAATTCACCGATCATTTGACAGGCGGGATCATGCCGACTACTCTATTGAAACGTTGTTTCAATAGATGAAACGCAGATGCCGAAAGTGACCGTCCTGCATAGGCGGGCAGGAAAGCCGAGGCCGGCGGACGAGGGTCCGACGACCGAGGCCGTCGACCTATCCTTGTGCTTGTTGGAACGTCTCGCGAGTTCGAGAGAGTCCATCGGCGTTTCGGAGCTCGCGCGCGAATTCGCGTCGTCGAAGGCGACTGTCTATCGCCATCTCAAAACTCTCGTGCGGCACGGTTTCGTGCATCAGGAGTCCAGGACGCTACGTTACGCAGCCGGAATCAAGCTGTTCATTCTCGGCGAGCGCCTGAGGGAGCGCTTCGGCATTCTAGCTGTTGCCCGCGAAGACATGGCGCGGCTCCGCGAAGAAACCGGGCAGCCGGTGACCTTATCCACGCTGGTGGAAAATCAGGTCGTGGTCCTGGAGGTCCTGCAGGGGCAGGCAATCGTAAATTTCGGAACGCAGCCCGGAACCGTGCTCGATCTTCATGCGAGCGCCCACGGAAATATCGCGTTGGCGTTTGGTCCTGAAGGTCTAATGGAGCACTGCCTTGCGAGGCCGCTCAAAGCCTGGACACTGCATACGATTTGCTCGCCAAGTGCTCTTCAGCGCGCCGTAGCGCAAGTCAGAGCACGCGGCTGGGCTATCGCCCCCAATCGAGTGTTACAGGGAGTGAACGGTCTCGGCCGCTCCACTCTTCAATCACGCCGGCGACTATGTCGGTGCGGTCGCCATTGCCGGCTCCATCCAATACATCCCCGCATCGCCTCCTCGAGAGCAGATCAGAGCGGTGACGCAAGCGGCGGAGCGGATATCCCGCAAGCTCGGATGGACCAGGAGATGAACACGCACGAGCAATGGCAGCTGACCGCGGAGGCGGCCGAACTATACGAACGTTACCCCGCTCGGTACATCCTCGGACCCTGGGCACCTTTGCTTGTCGACGCCGCTCGCCTGGCGGCAGGCGAGCGCGTGTTGGACGTGGCTTGCGGGACCGGGGTTGTCGCTCGCGTTGCGGCGCAACGTGTCGGTCCCACCGGATACGTCATCGGCGTCGATCTGAACCCCGGAATGATCGCCGTCGCGCGATCGCTCCCGGCGCCAATTGGTGCACCGATCGAATGGCTTGAGCGTAGCGCCCTCGATCTTCGCTTCGGGGATACCAGATTTGACGCGGTTCTCTGTCAGCAAGGACTACAATTTTTTCCCGACAAAGCGGTTGCGCTGCAGCAGATGCGCCGCGTGCTCGACCATGGCGGCCGTCTCGCGCTCAGCGTTTGGAACAGCGCCGGGCTTTATAACAGTGCCGTCAGTGAAGTGCTCGCCCGATTCATCGGCAACGAAATCGCCGTCCGCTTCAACGCTTCGCGGCAAGCCCCCGCCAAAGAGGCATTGCACCGTCTCGCGATCGATGCGGGCTTTTCCGACGTGGAGGTGCGCGTCAGCCGGATCAATGTCCACCTGCCCCGCCTGGATCAATTCACGCTGGACCATTTGGCAGCAACGCCGGTCGCGCCAGTCATCGCTGCCGCAGATTTCGAGGTGCGCCAGCAAATTGGCGCGAGCGTCATGCAGCAACTGCAGCGCTTTACCGATGGCGATGGGGTTACCTATCCGGAAGAAACCCATGTGTTGACGGCACGGGTTCCGTGATCGCCCGAAGACGCCGGTCAAGAGGAGGCGAGCATGCAGAACGTTCTGACACTTGATGTCGCCGCCGCCGCCTTAGCGCCTCATCCAACGCGGCGGATGGCTGCCGGCTGGCTGCTCGTGGTGCTCGCAACGGCGCTGGTGCCGACGGCATCCCGGCAGGGCTATGCCCAGTCCTATCCTGAGCGACCGATCAGGATCGTCGTTCCGTTCCCGCCCGGCGGTCCGACCGATGTTGCGGCTCGGTTGATCGCGCACTCGCTCTCTTCCAGGCTTGGCCAGAACGTCCTCGTCGAGAATCTTGCCGGCGCGGGCGGCAGGATCGGCGCCAAAGCGGTCGCCGACGCGAAATCCGGATGGCTACACGCTGCTGCTGGGCGGCACGAACGTCAATGCAATCATCGGGGCGCTCTACCAGAATCTCGGCTTTGATCCGATCAACTCCTTTGCTCCGGTCGCTGCAATCTGCGTCAACTCGATGGCGTTGGCCATATCGCCACGCATTCCTGCGGACACATTCCAGCAGTTCGTGCAGTATGCAAAGAACTATCCCGGCAAATTGCGGTACGGTGCACCTCCGGGAATCTACACGCATTTCGCGGGCGAGTTCTTCAAGATCAAGACGGGCACGGACATTCTCTTTGTGCCTTACAAAGGTGCTGCTCCCGCGATCACCGACGTACTTGGTGGGCACATCGATATGGTTTTCAACAACAAATCCACCCTCCTTACGTACTTCAAGGAAGGCAAGCTGAAGCCACTTGCGGTGACGAGCGAAGTCCGTTGGCCGGAGCTGCCCGGCACTCCGACCATGAAGGAAGTCGGGGTAGTCGGGTTTCCAACGGAAGTCTGGTTCGGATTGCTCGCGCCGGCGGGCACTTCGACGACGATCGTCGAGAGGCTCAACCAGGCGGTAAACGAGGGCCTCGAGTCTGCCGAGGTGCGCGCCAGCTTGGCTAACCTTGGTTTGGAGGCAAGGATCGGAATGCCGCAGGATTTTGCAGCCGCTCTGGTTGAGCAAGTGCGCGGCTGGAAAGGCGTCGTCGAGGCAACCGGAATCAGGGCGGATTGAATTCGCGGGAGCATCCATCTGCGCTGCACGCGGGCCGGTGGAGCGGCGCGGCCGACCTCCGAGATGGGTCCAATCGCGACCCACCCTGTTCACGTCCCGGGCATCACTAGGACTGCAATGCTCTGAAAGCTGACATCAAGTCGCTACCCCCTAGCGTGCGGCATGCTCGCCGTCCTCGCAACCGAGGAGTACGACCATGCCAGACAATGAACATTGCTTTTCTCCGCGCCGTACGCCCTGGAACAAGGGCAATCTGATCGGAGCGAAACGTCCGCTGCGACCAAAGCACGTTTGGTCGATCAGAACCCGCCTGCTGATCGAGGGACGAACCCGTGACCTTGCTTTGTTCAATCTGGCCATCGATAGCAAGCTGCGCGGCTGCCATTACCGCGATGGCTCTTGTTCCGACAACCCAAACTTTGATTTTCATCTCGGCTCGCAGGTGATCCACCTCACGCGCGCCGGCGAAGATCTGGCAATAGGGACCCGGCACGCCCGCTTGTCGGGATCTTGTTCTGACGCCGTCCACTACCCGCGCTCCACCCGGCCTCGCTTCGCTCGGCCACCCTCCCCAACGGGAGACGGATTGCGCCGCATGCGCCGCGATGAGCACCTTGATTGCTTGACGCCCGGGATCGAACGCCGCACGTTTGGCTGGGCTGCGTTCACCGGAGCTTGGCCAAGGAACGCGCGCGCGAACCAATGGCGAATTTGGCGGCTATAATTCGCGACTGCAGCGCCCGTTATTGCTTCTGGAGGTGAATTTCCACCGGCGTCTGATTTTGCGTCGCGTCGGCTTCGATCTCGGTACTTTCGGTAAACCTGTGCCCAATGCGCGACGTAAGCTCCGCATCAACTTTGAGCGGGTAGGTCGGAGCGCTCCGCACCGGGATTTCAAGAACGTAGGGCGGTGCATCGTGTTTTGTTTTGGTCTTGATGCTGGCCACCGGTTTGCCGGACGCGTCATGCACCGACACCTCAATTTTACTGCCCCGCGGCACCAGTACCTTTTCCGAATAGGTCAGCTGCAGCTTGAACGAATGTGCGGTCGTGCCGCTCTTGGCCTTGGGTGAGGTGGCCTTGCGCACGCCGTCAGGCGCAGCCTGGCTGTCGGCCGCCGGCTGGTCCGGCGCGGCAACAGGGCCTTCCCCGCCCGCCGTCGGCGCCGAAGGCGCGACCACGGTCGCAGGAGGATTCTGCTGCGGCGTTTCGCCGTCCTGCGCGTAAACCGAGAAAATCACCGCGCCCAAGCTCGCCCAGCCTGCCAAGGTAAAAACCAAGATGCGGCCCATCGGATCCTCCAACCCGCGATGTTCTCCGGCGGCCCGGGAGCGGCGGGCTACGCAATCATCCAGCCGTATCGCGAAACCGCCGCTTGCAGCCTCCTCTCAAGTTTTCAACAAACCTGCCGAGACCCCGGTCTAGTGTCCCGATTCCGAAGTTCGTCACACCTCGCAGCACCCTCAACACGAACTTCGGAATCGAAAGGACACTAGCATTTCTATGATTCTAGTGTGGTTTTGGATTTGAAGTTGCTATGCGAGCCCGCGGCAAGAATGCCAGGAACTTCAAATCCACCACACTAGGGGCTGACCTCAACAAGTTTTCCCGCACTGGAAAAAATGTCCCACGCCTGCGTTTCCGTCGACCAGTACAACGTATAGACGGCTCCCATAGCCGCCTTTAACGGATTGCGCTTCTTTCCACTCGGAAAATACAGCACGACAAAATCCACGCATTTCGGGCATGACACGTCGAGCGTTGCCGACGAGCGGACCGTCACCGTCTTCCACTCGCCCGCTCCGTTCCAATACGCGATATCAAGATCCTTGTTGCCGATGTTGCTCAGGCGAATGCCATCTCTCGGGATGGCACCCGCAGGTGCTCGCAACTGTTCCGTGGCAGCGCGCTCCTGCGGAATCATTTTTGGTTCTCCGCTGGCGCCCAGCGGCTCCCTGACCGCCTGTCCATGCGCTGCGCCGACGAGAGCAGCGAGCGCAAGTATCCAAATCGCCACGCGTTTCATCGCATCCCTCCTATCGGAGAAGGTTTGGTCTCGGATTTCACCGCCGCGCCGTCATACGTCGCGTCCCTGGCCGCCGCGGCCGGCCCGATCCTGCCCAGGATGTACCCGATGATCGTTCCGAACAGACCAAATGCGGGCGCGATCTGCTCGTTGCTGTACCCGGCGGTCACCAGAATCAACGTGCCGGTGACGATCGTCACGATGATGACCGGGCGCGAAATATCGTCGGGACGGTGCGTGGAAATCCGCCCGACCCCGCGCATCAACACGACGATGACGAACACACCCAGCAAGATGATGATGCAGGTCAGCCAAAACTCATACGGGGTCCGCTTCGAAAAGAACGTCGAAAGATTCTCGCCGCTCGCCGGCAGTTGAACCGCCGGCGGCGGACTCGTGGGAAGTTGCTGCGACCATGCGCCGGCCAGCCCCGCACCCCAGAGGGTGAGGGACAGAAACAGGCTTGCGCCCAAGCGCGACGCGCAGCTCTGACGCCTTCGTTCACACGCTGATCCGATGTTGAGCAACTCGGTTCCTCCCCTTCGCTGTGATTGACGCCGGATTTCACCAGGCACCGGCGACGATGCAGGCCTTGTCCAATCCGCCCTTCGGTTTGAAATATTCGACCCGGCGCGTTGCGCCGTCGGCTGCCAAGGTTCCGGGCGAACCGTTGCGATTCCAGATCGATGCCGGCAGCTGCCCAACCGACCTCGGTGCCCCTGCCCCGCCGGCCGGCATGAAGGCGCCCCGGGCCGGAGCAGGTTGCCGCTTAACGCCGCTGTCGGCGTCGGTATCACTGGATCGAAAGTACTCGCTCGGACGCGCGATCAGCCTGCAAATCCTGGTGCTTCTGATGAAGCTGAAAACCTCGCACCGGTTGTCGGACTCACAAGCACTTTGGCAGGCACCATACGAGCTCTGGCTCAATTGCCTGAATGGCGGATCATAGAAAATGGCATTGGCATATTTCTCAATCCGCACCGCTGCCGACGAGACAACCGGAGTCGCAGTCGACATCACGGCGACGATCGACTGCGGATCAATCCTCACTTCGGTCGGAACCGTGTTCTTCAGGAAGCAATACCGGTTCCATTTATCAAATGAAAACGAGCTGCACCGCCTGTCCGCCCGGCACGCGTCTATGCAGCCGGAAAAATCGATACCGGGAAGCGTCTTGAAATCGTTTCCGTTTACGTCGCGACCTTCATACATTCGGAACCGTCGATTGTCGGCGAGCGCCGAAGGCGCTTGCGGCACACCTGCCGCCGGAGGCCTTGTCGGTTGCACAGCCGAACTTGCTGGCGGCGGGCTCGCGCCCGGCGCGAGACACTTGTTGAAGCATTTGCATGCTATTTCATCGAATAGAACACCGGACGGACCGCTCATTTCATCTATCTTGACGGCTTCGCAGCCGATCGCGGCTCGGTACTGCGCCCGGGCGCAGGTACTGCCGATGCAGACGGCGACACCCAGGATAATAACGGGCGCTAACCGTCGTGCTCTAGAGAGCAGCACTGAGAGATCTTTTGACATACAGGATCCCCGTCGTTGCGGCGTACTTCACATCGGGAGCTTTGCCGGCCTCCGTCAGGCTTTGAAACTCGAGGTATCCAAAGCTGAACGCGGCAAGGCGTTCGTGTTCGGTGCCGTGATGATCCGCGCTGTTCAAGGCGCGGTCGCCCAGCCGGTAGAAAAGCTCCGACAACTGGGCCGGCGCCCCCTGCAGGCTTTTTTCCCGCCAGGCCATGTAGGCCCCGGCCAAGTAGTCGGCATGAAGCTCGACATATTTGACCGGCTGGCCGCGCACGTTGGCGAGCATGCTGTCGAGCTTCCACTCGAACTGAAACGTGTGCGCCGTCTCATGCGCCAGAAGGCCGGAAATCTTCAGTTTGTCTGCGAAATTGAGACTCGGCGCATATCGCTGAACAAACTGAAGCCCAAGGCCGACGTAACCGGGGCTTGCGTGCGCGTCCCGGCCCTGCAGCTCGAGATAGATTGATGCTTGTGTTGTAAAGAACGTGTGAAGCAGCCTCTCTTCCTGTTTGATGTGATCGGCAAGCTGCCTGAAGTAACTAACGAGCTCGGATGCGGAGAACTGCTCCAACGGCATGAAGCTGCCGATATCCTGTGCGCGCGGGTCGACGGCATATTGCAGACAGTTGCTTCTCAGAGGCGCCGGATCGGCATGGCCGGATCTGGCTGCCGCACAGCAGCAGCAGCTACATGAAAGCAGTCCCAGCAGGAAATTGCGTCTTTCGAGTTGCGAACGCATCGTCCCCTCCGTCCAGGGGGTCTCAGGGATCCGCGCTGACCTGACCAAACACCCAATCGCGGAATGTTGAGACCCGCGTATAGACACCCGGAAAATTTGCTTGCGCGCAGCCGGCACCGAAGCTCACGATTCCGACGGCCAGCGATCCGGTCGGACCCGCCCGCACAATCAGGGGGCCGCCGCTGTCGCCTTGGCAGGTGTCCTTTCCCCCTTCCAGATACCCCGCGCAAACGTGAAATCTAGTATCAATAAATTCTCCGATACCGGAGTAGATCTTGTTGCAAATCTCGGGGCGGACGATCGGAAAGTACACTTCCTGTAGACGCTCGCTGACATTTTTGCCGGCGCCGGTTGTTCCCCATCCCGCCGCGCCCGAGCAGGTCTCAGGGGCTCCGTAACTCTTTTCGTAATTTGCGGTCGCAAGATACGGAACCTTGCTCGCCTCCAGGGCCGCCGGTGCCGACAGCTTCATCACGGCGACATCGTTGATGATCGTTCCATTCGGGCCTTTGAGCGTGTCGTGATAGTCCGAGTGGGCGGAAATCTTGGACACGCTGGCGCGCGGACCTGACGTTGTCCCGTCGGCAGCCGCGCGCCGCACGAATATCTCCCGCGGATCGGATGTGACGGCGCCCGGCCCTTGCCCGCTCGAAATGACGCAATGGCCGGCGGTAAGAACCCAGCGATCGTTGATCAGCGTCCCGCCGCAGAATGGCTGGTTTGGAGCCCTGGTGGAGAATATCGCTACAATGAATGGCCAATCTCTTGGATTGGCGTACTGACCGCCGGCAATCCGCAGAACGGCCTGTTTCGTTTCGGGCTCGATACACTTGAAATCGTCTGCACGCGCGGGAGCGAGGGCAAAACAACTCACGCTCACGACCAACCCGGCCAATAGTCGCGCCGCAAGCCAAACCGGCCGCCCTGGTCTTGCACGTATGGACCCATTGTTCATATCGCGCCTTTCGGCCCGGCTATCTTGCAATCTTGTATTCAAAGTACGCGATCACTTTCGGGCCGCACTGTGTTTCATCGGCACGGGCCGCCTTGGGCGTGATGATGCTGGCGCGAAGCGCGCGCTGGCCCGGCACCGTGAAGTCTGATTGAGTGGGTTGGTCGTCCAGTGCAGCTGTGACGTGAAGCGAGAGTTTTCCCTCACCGCGCCCCTGCTCTGCCGGGAAGTAGAGGGGAAACGTATCCGGCGTTCCATAGCAATGCTCCTGCGAGCCGGCGAGCTGTGCGGCCCGGATCGTTGCATTGTTTTCCCTGTGGGTCAGGAGATTCGGAAACAGCCGCGATGCGTCGCCGCGCGGCGGTACATCCCAAAGACTTCACGAATGAATCCTCTGGAAACCGGAAACAGACAACAAACTGTTCGCCGGGGCGGAATTCCGATCGCCGGATTCCTTGCGCATCGGACAACCTGCGTGTCCATAGATCGACGCACCCCGCCTCCGCATAGGTCCAGGTGAAGGAGGCGGCGACAGCCAACGCGAGCGAAGCAAGCCGCTGTGTGTACATTGATACCATTGACGGTTGTGAATTACCGCCAGCAAGGCTTGATCGGTTTACTTAGCAGCCCTTCAGCAGCCCCGAGTGTGATCGAGATTACTAGGCGCTGCGAATAATTTGAAGCACTTTATTTGTTGAACACGGTGCATTGCAAACAGGCTGCGCCTGCTACGTCGGCGGCCGCGAACAGTGACACCTCAAGGTTGGGCGCCTTGACGGCAGATAACGAATTCGAGCTTGATCGGTTGTTCGACTGCAAGATGTTCGCCGGCGCGAACTCACAACAGCTGAAATGCGACGTAGAGTGCGATCAATATCGCCGCAGCGATGACCACGTATTTAAGCACGATGTAATAGAGCCAGTGTTTCGGGAACGGCGTGTCCGGCCTTGTCATGCCATCGATCCTCAAAAGGCAGTCGACCGCTTATTCTTCTTCAGACCTCGGCCGAACGCGGCTGAGAGGGGTGCATACGAACGCAAGCGCCATTCTTCCGATCGTGTCGCGAATCGGAAGCGCGTCAAACCTATCCTTCGCGTCCTACCACGCTCGTCATCCCAAGCACAGGCGGCGAGGCCATATTCCAGCCGGAACGCGTGCGCCATGAGGCTTGAGGGCATTGTAGCCAAGCATCGCGATCGGCCTTATCATTCAGGGCGCTCGCCGGATTGGTAAAGATCAAAAACCCAGATGCACCGGGCCGCCATGATGTTGCTCGAGGGGTGAAATGCCTACCTGCACAGTGTGCGCCGCGATGAAAAACGAGCGCCCGTATATCCTTGAGTGGGTCGCATACTACCGTATCCTTGGCTTTGATCAGATCGCCATTTATTCGAATGACAGCTCGGATGGAAGCGATGAACTTTTGGCGCGCCTCGCGTCTTCTGGCATCATAAAATATTACGATTGGCCGAGCAAAGAGCTATGGTCACCGCAGACAACGGCTTACTACGCCGGCCTGCTTCGTTGCCGCACGGATTGGATACTATTTGTTGATGCTGACGAGTTCCTGCTGCTGCATGAGCACGACACCGTATCTGAATTCCTAGCCGGGTTCGGGACGGATGTTTCGGGGGTGGCGGTCAACTGGCGGATTTTTGGATCTAGCGGTCTAGTTGAATCGGATGGTCGTTTGGTGATAGATCGATTCCGGCAGGCGTCCGTTCCCGATAACTATATCAACCATCATGTCAAATCGTTCGTGCGCCCGCGCGCCGTAACCGAAGTCAACCCGCACGCCTGCAAAATAAACGGACAATACGTTACTGCTTCTGGACTTCCATTCTCATTTGTCCGTCAGGGTATCGGAATCACGATTGATACAAAAGTGGCGCAGATCAACCACTATTTGACAAAGTCGAGAGCGGAATATGAGCGAAAGAAGCAGCGGGGACACGGCACCTTATCACTCTACTCACCAGACAAATTTGCCAGGTATGACGACCAGCTATTCATAGACCATGACTTGAATGAGGTTCTCGATGAGAGAATCACTCGATACATCCCGACGATTGAATTGATGATCGAGAGCTGGGGTCATATCGGTGAGGAAGCGGTTTTTCGACAAGGATCGAGCAACTCTCTGAGTAAATGATCAAAACCAAGGCATGCCGCGGGGCAACGTCCCAGTTGGGTTGGACTCGGAAGTTCTCAAAGCAAGCAAATGTATTCCGCTCCTACCCCAGTTATGGGCAGCTCAGCGCAGGCGGCATGTCCGAGTGGGCCACAAACAGGCATTCGGCCCTTCAGCGCCAAAGGGAGCCTGTGCTACTAGGATTGCGACAAGTCGCAACATACCGGCAACCGGCGCCGCGGCGACGGCGGTGGCCGCAATGTCGCAGGTGTTTGCTCGATAGACTGGACCAGGAGAAGCTGCCATGCCGTTCTACGAAAAAGGTGCCGTGCGCATCTACTATCAGGAGGCCGGCACCGGCTTCCCGTTGCTGGTCATCCCCGGAGGAGGATTGAACTCGACGATCGCCGGCCTCGAAGGCGGCAACTCGCCGTTCAACCCGATGGAGGAGTTGAAGGGCGAGCACCGCTGCATCGCGTCGGACCTGCGCAACGCCAATGGCGGCCAGTCCACCGGCCCGCTCGAGATCGACCGGCCATGGGACGCCTACGCCGATGACCAGCTCGGGGTGATGGATCACCTGGGCATCGACAAGTTCATGGTGTTGGGCTTCTGCATTGGCGGTCCCTTCATCTGGAACCTGTTGAAGCGGGCACCCCAGCGAATTGTCGCCGCCGTGCTGGCGCAGCCCAGCGGCTCGCGACCTGAAATGCGCGACCTTTTCTACGACAACAATATGAATGGCTGGGGTCCGCAGTTGACCGCCAGGCGGCCCGAGATCACGATGGAGATGGTCGATAAATTCCTGACCAAGATGTACCGCACCAATCCCGACTTCGTCTTCACCGTGACACGCGATTTCGTGCGCAACTGCCAGACGCCAGTACTCATCCTGCCGGACGATGTCCCGGCGCATCCGTACGCCGTCGCCATGGAGAGCGCGATGCTTGCGCCCAAGGCCGAAGTGAGCCTGTTTCCGTGGAAGGAGCCCAAGGAGCGGATTCCCCTGGCGGTTCGCCAGATACGTTCCTTCCTCCGCGCGCACCGGCCTGCTTCTGCCTAGACGGCGGTGTCCCCGCAGGCTTGATGTTGGCCCTGGGTCAAAATGCGAAGAACTCGCATTGAGCATATGTTGTCCGCTTTGCCCCCAATCGCGACCGATGAGCGGACGTTTGAACAGTTGCTTCGTGCCATGTGTGGACGGCTCCGAGTTGGCAAGGAGAATCTTCACGTTTGCAGGCTTGGTCGGTGCAGCCATGTGTTCGGCCTACGTGCGCGGTTGACATGACCGCTGGCCATAATGCCCTCCGCGGATCAGGTCCCGGTCATAACCTCGCATTCGACAATGCGCTGGCACAAGTGGGTTGTCCTGATCGCCGGATCGACTGGCTCTGCATTACGTGCTGTTCGCCCTCCCAACCTTCACATCACGCCGGATGTCCGGCGCAATCTCGTTTACGCCGCAAGTGCGACGGGTTGCCTATAACGCTCGCCCCTGGCCATCATGGCCCAGGCCATTCTGGCGATCTTGTTGGCAAGCGCGATGGCGGCAACCTTCGTTGGCCGCCGTGCAAGCAATGCCGCAAGCCAGGGGCGATGCTTGGTTCCGTGGATCTTGGCGTAGCGGATGACGGCGAGTGCACCGGCCACGAACAGGCTACGCAGATAGCGGTCACCTTGCTTGCTGATACTGCCGAGTTTGTCCTTGCCCCCGCTCGAGTGCTGCTTCGGAACGAGCCCGATCCAAGCCGAGAAGTTTCGTCCCGATCGGAAGGTCCTGGGGTCAGCGACACTGGCGACCAGAGCGGTCGCCAACATCGGACCGACCCCGGGAATGTAATGAAGGCGCTGGCTCGTTTCATTGGACCGGTGCCAGGCCATGATCATCCGATCGAACTTCACAATCTGCTCCTTCAGGATGAGCAGTTGGGCGCCGAGTGCGGCAAGGCATGCGCGCGCAATCTCAGGCACCCGTTTGTCGCTCGGGTCGGCAACAACATGGAGCAGTTCCTCGACTCCTCTGCGCCCGACCGGCGCGACAATGCCGAACTCAGCGAGGTAGGCTCGGATCGAATTAATCACCGCGGTCTGCTGGCGGATAAACAGATGGCGCGTGCGATGAAGCATCAGGCAACTCTGCTGCTCAGGGGTCTTGGTTGGCACAAACCGCATGGTGGCTCTGGTGACGGCTTCACAAATCGCCTCAGCATCGGCCATGTCGTTCTTCTGCCGTTTGACGTAGGGCTTCACATAGGCCGGCGGCATCAGGCGTACCGTATGACCGAGCGCCGTGAGCTCGCGCGACCAATGATGCGACGATGCGCAGGCTTCGATACCAACCAGGCATGACGGCAGCTTCTGAAAGAACGCCAGAACGTAGCGGCGCTTGAGCTGACGGCGGATAATCACATCGCCTTTCGCATCGATGCCGTGGACCTGGAAAACAGACTTTGCGATGTCGAGACCAACTGTAGTGACCGTTTGCATGACTTACTCCTCCGAATCATGGGGCCTTAGCAGCACCCACGTCCATGGCACTCATGTGCCGGTGGAGGAGCCGTCCACAGCATCACTTCCGAACTCATGCACTGCAGCACACAACATCGTCATTCGATGATCTCGTCGGCGCGGGCAAGCAGTGACGGCGGCACGTCAAGCCGAAGCGCTTTGGCAGTTTTCAAGTTCAATACGGGTTCGAATTTCGTCGGTTGCAGAACGGGCAGGTCAGGCGGCTTAGCGCCCTTTAGAATCTTACCGGCATAAACTCCGGCTTGACGAAATCCAGAGCGCCGAAGCACCGTCCCTCTCGCGAGAGATCAGGCCATCCGAAATCCTTGGTTTGGCACGCACAGAGGCAAGTGCTCCATGAAGCGACGCCTCTACCGGTGCTACTGCTCTCCTCTGCTCAATCACGAAGTCTCTTATGGGCATTACTTACGAGCGCCCGGCAAGTGCACGTGCGGTCATCCCCCGGCGGCGGCGCCAGAGCGGACGTGCGGGAACTTCGGTTCACAGCCTATTGCGTAACGTCGTCCATGGGGACACGATTGTCCCAACAATTGACGCCGGCTCATATCGCATGAGTTCGATCGCCGTTCAAGCAAGCTTTTCAAACGCGGGAGGATTATCATGAATCGCCGCGACTTCATCCATGCTGCATCAGTTGGCGCTGCTTCAGCAGCGATGCCGATCGCGGCGGTTGCGCAGAGCAATCGCGACACGATGAGCGACGTGCCGCGGGGAGGAGCAAAATTGCGAACCATCACCCTTGAAGAACACTTCGCGAGCCCCGGATTCATTGCCGGTCCGGGGCGGGGTTTTATTGAACAACTCCGCAATAGGGGCGCCGGCGGTGCGAGGATTTTCGCACAGCTTCAGGATGTCGGCGACGGGCGCATCGCTGAGATGGACGCCGCCGGTATCGACATGCAGGTGCTCTCGCTGAATGCCCCCGGGGTCGAGCAAGCCGACGCGGCGGAGCAAGTCGCGATAGCCCGCGAGTTCGAACGATTTCATCGACGACGTGGTGAAGAAAAACCCAAAGCGCTTTGCAGCCTTAGCCTGCTTGCCGATCGCGGCCCCCGAGCAAGCAGCCGATGAACTGGATTTCCGGGTCCGGCAGCAGGGCTTCAAGGGCACGCTCATCAATGGCCACACGCGCGGCCGCTATCTAGACGACAAGTTCTTCTCCCCGATCCTGGAGCGCGCCGAGGCGCTCGATGTCCCGATCTATCTGCATCCGACGGTGCCACCGAAGCCGGTCGTCGACGTGTTGTATGCCGGGTTTTCTCCGCCGGTGAGTGCGGTGTTCGCGGCCGCCGGTTGGGGCTGGCACATCGAAACCGCGGTTCATCTCATTCGCATGATCCTCGGCGGGGTATTCGACCGATATCCCAAGCTGCAGGTCGTGATCGGGCATCTCGGCGAAGGACTTCCCTTCATGCTGCCGAGGCTCAACAAGAACCTGCCGACGGCGATGACCAAGCTTGCTCGCCCGCTTGGGGGTTATCTGCGGGAAAATGTTTACTACACCTTTGCGGGCTTCAATTTCCCGGCGACGTTTCTCGACCTGTTGCTGGAGGTCGGCGTCGAGCGGATCATGTTCTCGGCCGACCATCCGTACGGATCGATGGCGGAAGCGCGCGCATTTCTGGACCACATTCCCGTCACTGCCGCGGACCGGGAGCGCATCGCGCACGGCAATGCGGAGCAGCTTTTTAAGCTGTAAACGGTGGGTTAGAGCATGTCCCGGAAAAGTGTTGACCGGCTTTCCGAAAGAACATGCGCTTAAATAGGATTCCAAGAGCGCATTCCGATTCTGCCCGATCGGGATGCGCTCGTAGATTGACCTGGAGCGTGTGCTCACAAATTCGTAGGTCCGCTTAAAGCCCCCCAAACCGACATGGGAGCGTCGCAGGTCCGCCATTTGCCAAAAGCAGATGTCGCGGCTCGTCGTTCAATCACGTCTTCTTCTGCCGCTGCTGATCCGGCGCTGCCCGACCGCCGAAAGGTTACCGCTTTCCCTTGTAAGCTTCCGTCGCCGCATTCGACGCTGCGATCGCGGCTTGGCGGAAGTCGCCGATGACCTGGGCCGTCGCGTCGTAGCTCGCTTGGCGGAGGGCATTCGCGCGCGCGAAATGCGGCTTCACGAATTCGGCGATCAGCTCGAAGCTCCGGCACTGGGCCGGCCAAGGAGCAAGATCGTTGCCGAACAACAGCACGGCGCCAAAGCCGCCGAGCTTCTCGCGCACGCGCTCGATCTCGTTGATCGCGTCATCAGGCGTGCCGATGATCGCGATCTGTTTCTCGAGCGCGGCTCCGACGACATCAGCCGTGTCACGCGGGATCGCCGGCGGCGCTGGGACCACGTCGTGTGTATAATCGTTGAATTCGCGAAAGCCCCACGCGGCATCGGCCATCGCCTTCTCGCGAGTTTCGGCGACGTGCATCATCAAGGTAATACGCCATTTGCTGCGATCGGCGATATGTCCGTGCTTTTGGGATTCCTCCTCGTAAATGCGCCAATTCGCAACGTGGTGCTCGAGCACGGCGTCGTCCATGGGTCCCAAGGTGAGGAGCCCCAAGCCACGACGGGCTGCCGCCACGATCCCGGCGGGCGAGCGGATCGTAGTCACCGCCAGCTCCATCATCGGTTTGGAAAAGCAGCCGACGCTCAGCCGCGCTTTTTGCAGTTCGAACCAGTCGGTTCGGCGCGTCACCGTCTCGCCTTTGAAAAGCTCGATGATGGCATCGAGGCTCTCCTCCATGCGGCGGCGCAGTTCGGTGAGGGGGACGCCGATCATGATTGCATCGCTCGGCAAGGCGCCGGGTCCGACGCCGAAGATTGCGCGGCCACGTGTCATATGATCGAGCTGGGCCATCGCCTCGGCCAGCATGAAAGGATGGTGGTAAGGCAGGGACTTTACTCCGGTGCCGAGCCGGATGTATTTGGTGCGTTGCGCCGCCGCGGCGATCATGAGCTCGGGCGCGGCGATCATCTCCATGCCGCCCGAGTGATGTTCGCCATACCAGATTTCTTCGAAGCCCAGACGGTCGAGATGTTCCGTGAGGAGCAGGTCGCGCTCGAGCGCGTAGGTCGGATTGAGCCGCTTGGAATGGAAGGGCGCGTGAAACAGCCCGAAGCGTAAAGGTCCGTCAAAGGCGTGCGCCATAGTGTTCCCCCAAACTGTTTCGCAAGTCACCGTATTCTTGATCAGGCGCGGCGTGGGCTGCGACCTGCAGGGCCTCGGAAATATTGATTATCGCATCATATCGGCTTCTGCGCCCGCAAACTCACGTGCCCGTTTCGTGCTCGTGAGGTACGTTGGGTCACCAACTAGTGCTCGGTCTCCGAGGTTCGTGATACATACCGGCACGCTCTGACACGAACTTCGAAAACGAACGGGCGCTAGCAGCTTATGATTCTAGTACCGCTTTTCGATTTGAAATTCCTGGACGAGAGTGCGGCAGGCGGTGCAGGAACTTCAAATCGGCGGCACTGACCTAACATTTTTTCGGCGACCAGCGATAGGCTTTGGCGCACGCGCCTCCCATTAGCATCGCTCGCTCACTGTTGCTCAGGCGGTCGGTCTTGAGAAAGGGCTCGACGGCCTGCTCGTAATTGACGACGGCGTACGCGCGTGTCCAGTCCGTGCCCCACAGGCAGCGGTCGAAACCCCAGGCGTCGAACACACGGGCGAGCGGATCCCAGATGTCCGGGAACGGATACGGTTCCCGCGACAGCGTGCAGGCGCCGCTCACCTTGATCACCGCGTTCTCGCGCTTGGCAAGGTCCAGCACCTTCGGCAGGTCGGCCCACGGCTGCGGCGGGGCTGGTGGCGTGCGGGGCTGCAGAATGGCCAGATGGTCGATGATGAAGCGTGTAGCGGGGTGGCGGTCGACGAGCGCCGTGCCCGCATCCACATTGCCCCAGCACAGGATGTTGACTGGAAAGTCGTGCTTTGCGGCCGCGCGCAGGATCCGGTCGAGACCAGGGTCATGCGGCTCGCGCTTCGCCTCCTTCGTCATCATCACGCGGATGCCGACCGCGCCCGGTGTCTGCTTCCAGTCGGCGATGATATCGCCAACGGCTGGATTGTCTGGGTCGACCGGCTTGACGATCGCGAACCGACCGGGGTGGGCCCGTTGCACGTCCACTGCATAACTTGCGTCGTAGCGGTACAGGGAAAAGGCGGAGATGAAGATCGCGCCGTCGACACCGACCCTGTCCATCGCCGCCACCATCTCGTCACCCGTAACGTGATCGGGCCAGTTCGGCTCAGCGTGCCAGGGTCGCTTTGGCGTGTTCGCCTCATAGGCGTGAACCTGGGAATCGATGATCGTCACCGAGGAAGCTCCTCAATTGCGAAGAGGGTCAGGTATCGCAACAGGTTGCGCCAGTCGTGTCCAGGACCTTTGAGGGACTTCAGGCGCCGGGATGTTCGCGCCGCGCATGCGCGCGGAAGAAGTGCGTGGACGTTCGGCCCAATTGCAAAAACCGGCCACCACGGGAGAGCCTGACCGGCAAGCAGCCAATTCACGCCGAGTTGATCGAAGCTCCCGGCCTTAAGTCCTCCGATCGGCCGACGCGGCCCCTGTCGTCCTCCCCCAATTATCGCGCCGGCTTTATGCGAGATCAGCAATCAGCGTGTGTGACCGGATCACGTTCCGGCGGTCAGCCAGAACTACACTCTATTTGTGATAGGTCTCGGTCACAAAGCGAGGGTGTCGTGGGAAAAGGGATCTTGCGTGAAAATCAAAGCCTGTCGCCGGAAGATCAGCGCGCATTTGACAGATGGATCAAAGCAAATGCCATCTTCGGTGCAATCCTCATGATCGGAATGCTGGCAATGGCTTTGATCGGCTCCAATTCCGCGGGACGAACTGATGCGGCGGTAGCTGTCAGTTCAAAATCCTCGAATGTTGCCAGATCCAAATAGAATCTGGCGAGATATATTCGGGCGCTGGGTCCGGCGATGACACTCGGATCTTGAAGATCGCCATCTTTCGATTTGGCCAACAATCCACCAGCTAGGATCAGAGGAAAGGCGCAAATTGTGTCGCTTGACCCGTGCTTTAGCCCGGATTGCCAAGGAGACACCCATGAACGGGCGCGCAGCCGGCCTATTGCTCGCTCTTTGCCCGGCGGGAGCCTAGTGGCCCGCACACGCTCAGAATGTCGACACCAGCGTCGTCAAGCTGCCACAGGAGATCACTTACAAAGGACTTCCCGGAGCATGATCTTTTCCGAAAACCGGTGTCCACTGTTCGGGATCATGCTGTAGCTCTTGGCTCGGGCTCATGAGCCGAGAACCGTCTTCATCGAGGACCAGATTGAGCACTAGACTAGTTGATTGACCATCCGCCATTTGGATTACCGCCGGATCCGTAGCGCCCCCAGGAATAGCGGTTGTTGCCCCAATAGCCCTGAACTTCGCGGTGACGTGTTTTCCCCGCTGCGTGCTGGCGCACGGGTTGCGCACGCGGAACGCGGCTGAGAGGGGTGCATACGAAGGCACGCGGCTGCGCCGCAACACGCCGAGTGCCGCGATGAATTCCTGGCGCCTCATTCGATGACCTCGTCGGCGCGGGCGTGCAGTGTGGGCGGGAACGGAGCAAACCGGCGGCGGCAATCGTGTACGAGCGACACAAAGGGGGTGACGCTGGTGGCCGCAACCAGGAACAGCGGCGCATAGTGATGCGCGATGCCGTGCGGCGGCACCGGAACCTCATCGCCGGTGATGTCGGTCGGCCATTCAATCGCGTCGGTCGCGACGCGCGCTGGGATCAGCCAGTAGTCGCCGCACCGGTACCGGCCGGCGGAGAAACGCACCTCGATGCCGTCCTCAATGCCGATCCAGCCTCCTTCACCCATGTCGGGCAGGATCGCGATGGCCCCGCCGACAAGCTTGGCGTCGTCATTGGCGGTCTGGTCCCAGCGACGCACCTTCGGATTGATCTTGCTCCGGCTCCAGGCCGGCGCGGCTTCGACGGTCAGCGAATTGCCGTCGACGCCGGTGATGCGCGTCAGCGCGCCGGGCTGCCTGCTCGTATCGTCCGCGTCGCTCGTGATCTCCACCCACTGACCCGCCGCCAACCCACGGCCGCTCGCGACGCGCAATACGTTCCCCGTCGTGCCGAGCCAGCGCGTGGCGATGGAGCCGTTCTCACGCGACCATTTGAAGGTGGGTACGTTGTTTGCGTCGGCGGTATCGCCCGACGCGTGGATCTCGATCCGGTACAAATGATTCTCGAGGCCGCGATAGCGGGACTCGGGCGCCAGTACGCCCGGCGTATCGGCGGGCGCGGACGGTTTGAGGCGGGCCGTCATCAGGCCGGAACTCCACTCCCGCACGGGTTTGAGCAGCGCTTCGCAACCTTCATCCGTTGCCACCGCGTCGCATGGCACTCCCGGCGAGATGCCGGCGTCGATCAACTTCACCTGCCAGACCGTCTTCACCCGCGTGCAGGTGTCAGGCCCCCCGAGCGCGACCTCGCGAATAGAATCGTCCTCGAGAGAGGTGATATGCCGTTCCCATACGTCCAGATAGGCGAGGTAGGTGCTCCCGGCGTTCAATTTGGGTGGTGCCGGCAATTCCGGCTGCGCCGAGTAGTAAGCCGGCTGCTCGATCTCAACGAGCAGGCCATCGACATAGTAACGTCCGCTACCGAGCACCATGTCGCCAACAACGGGATCGAACCCCTGGGCAGAGGCATCGGCAAGTCCGAAACCGCAATTGCCGACCGGCCCGCCCGCGGGTCCGAACAGGTCGACGATGAGCGTGCGCAGGAGATGCTGCCCGATCGCCGCTTGCTCGTTCCAATCAGAATCGAGCTCAACCCGGCCCTGCTGCTTCAGCACCCGATTGAAGTGTTTCGCCGGGTTGAACCGCAGCTTCGAAAAATCGCCTTTCATATTCCCTCCCGATCAACTCGACACGCCACGAGCGGCCTGGCCCCAGCGCCGCCGAGAGCTGCGATGAGCTCGCGCGGCGCCGGATCCGCTGCAGCAGGCGAAATGCGCGGGGAAGACTCAGCACACGTAGGGTACTTTCATGAGCGGCGACGTTCCGCAGAATCCGGTAGTGGCCCAGTTGATCGCGCAGCGGCCGGTCCTCGTCGAAATTGACCGATTTCAGGGCCACGGTTCGCGTCGCCAGCTCTTCCGCGATGACTTCTTCGGAAGGGAAGCTGGAGCTGCCCACCATCGCTCGCATGTTGTCGCGCACGCTTCGCGGCTGCGCAGGGCGCTGACATGCTCGTAGATGTTAGTGATATGCGGCAGAATTTCCACGCAAAGCACGCTGAGCGGTGAATTCGGCGGCAGGCCGTACTGCGCCAGCAGTCGCGTGACGGCGTCGTTGGGCCAGAGCGTGCGTGCCGTACTTCGTCGCGTCGCTGTTGACCGTCGACGGATCGGCCAGCTTGATCATGTCCTGGGCCCCGGCGTAAATGGCGTCGTCCCGGAATGTTTGTAGCGCGGCGCGCTTCAAGCGTATTGCGCTCCACGGCGGTGTATTTCTGCTTCCAGGGTACGGCCTTTTCGAGCTCCACCCGCACCTGCGGGGAAAGCACGAGATCGTCGAGGAGGATGTTGCGGAATTCCTTGTTGTCGGCCTGCTTGACCTGGGCGTAGAGCAGCGCCCAGATTTCCGTTCGCGGCGGATCGGCGGTGACGTTCTTGCCGTTGTGGACGGCGACCGCGTACGGCGCCGTAACGTAGAGCTTTTCCTCGTCGCGATTGACGATGCAGGTGAGGGTCGGTGCCGGATGCTGGATGCCGGGCACGCGGAGGACTCGGCCGTAGCGCCCCTGCGGCGCACGTCCACACGGCGTCTCCCTTGGCGTGCCATTCCGAACTGTCGGTGTAGCGGTAGTGCCCCACACGGATCTCGTAGGTGAAGAAGCCGAACATCTCCGGCGATTCGGGATGCAGCCCGGCGGGCAACGGCAGCAGATAGAAGCGGTTGGCATCCTGGTCGGCGCCGTTCGACATCTCCATCGGCTGCATCGCATCCAGCCCCGCATCGTCGTTCGACTGATTGAACGTGATGACGCGGATCGGTTCGGGATCGATCGGCAGCGCCGGCTCGTCGGGGGTGACCAACAGCTCGGGACTGTTGTTACTGATCAGCTGATCGGGCGCGTTGCCGAGCACGCGCGCGAAATACGTGTCCTTCGGATCGTGCACGGGCTCGGCGAACTCGATCCACAGGTAGCGCCGGCGCGGCTCGGTTTCGGAGTAGTTGTTCCGGGTTACATAAGGCGACAAGGCGATGCCGGCGGAAACGATCTTCGGGATCTGCGCCGGCGGCGTGGTGATGGGCAATTCGAGCGGCAGTACATAGTCGCCGTCGGTGGCAGCGCCCAGCGGGTTCTTGTACGCGGGCTTGATCGTGTACTGCACCTCGATGAGATCGGGGAAGCGCGGTTCGCGCGGCGTGCGGCGGCGGCTGCATGCGCTCGTTCTTGGTCTCCACGGCATCGATGAAGATAAGCGTGGTATGGCTGCGATCGGGATCGAGCAGGGCGGTGAACGGCGCGGTCCGCTTGATCTCGATGTCGCCGACTTCCATGGTCTCGGTTTCGGTCGCTTCGTCGTCTTCCTTGAACCGTTTCGTGCGCTCGATCACGAGGCTGCGATCCGCCAATCCGTCCCAGGTCCAATCGCGCTCCAGGTCCAGCATCGAGGCAGCACAGCCAGTGATGGGTGAGATCGCCCTTGCTCGCAAACGTGAGGGTCGAGTTGTCGGGCGACAGCGTGTGGCGGATGCGCTGCGAACAGCCGAACTGGACGCGCTGGCCCTTCTTTGCCACCAGCGTGAGACCCTTGTTCTCGACGCCGAGCTGCTGGGCCAGGCGCTGCACCATGTCGGGCGCCTTCTCCACGTCCTTGCCGAGCAGCAGGCTGCCGAGATTGCCGTCGAACAGGAATGGCGGATCGGGTTGCAGGAAGATCCCGCGCACCTGCCTCGTGGGGCCAAGCAGCTCCAGTTCGTCCTCGAGCGGATCGGCACGCAACTGGAACTGGATCGTCCTGCCGAAGCGCGCATTGAACGCGGGGTCGGGCGCTTCCAGCCCGTAGTAGTCCGGCTTGGCTTCGCAGACCGGCTCGGATGGTCAGGCGAATGGTTCGCGCGCGTGGCAGGATGAGTTGCGGAAGCGCGTCGAGCTCCGCCTGGTTGACACCAAGGTCGCCGAGATCGCCCGGATCGCCGAACTTCAGCACCTTGCAGTCCCTGTATTCCAGCGGGACGACCAGCGCGTCCTCGAACACGGCCGAGATGGCGGGAAACTTCCGCTTCGTGGTGTAGAACTTGATGTACGACTCGCGGCCGGAGACGCTCTGCATGTTGTCCATCTTCAGGGTCTGAAGCTCGACCGTGATCTCCACGCTGTCCACATCCGGGTCGGCGATGCCAAACGCCTGCCGTTCCGAAGGCGGCTTGGCCAACTCGGCGTCGGAGGCCGCCTGCAGCAAGGCGATCGGGTCGGTAGCGTCGTACTTGCCGGTGAACACGACCGAGGGATAGCCGAGGAGCGGCCGCTTCAGCGTGAGCTTGTTGTCGACGTAGAGGATCTCGTCGGTGTTGTTCGGCAGGCCGTCGATGCGTACGGTATCGGGTGCGACGTAGCGCTTGAAGCGGCAGGTCGTCGTCTGCGATCTCGTTTCATCCTGCGGCGTGCGGCCGAGCTCGGGGCCGCCGCCGCTCATGTCGCCCAGGCGGATCCGGAACTGGTAGGACTTGCCGTAGCGAAGCCGCGTGGTGAGGCCCAGATGGCTCGTAGACCTTGTTGAGCTGGTTCTGCGGCGGCCCGCTCACATTGATCTCCGGCCGCGCCTTGGCGTCCCCATGCTGGTAGATCGCCGAGGCGTCTTCGTCGGGCAATACCATCGACTTGCCGGCCCATGCCGCGAAGTACATGGGCAGCCAGTAGCACTTGTCGAGGTCGCCATCGAGCTGCGCCGGATAGACCTGGTACGGGAGCTCCTTGCCGACGACGTTGCCGAGGGTGACGACCGTCGTTGGTGACCGGATTGACCACGCTCAGCGCCGCCTTGCTGTCGACCTGGTTCAGCGATTCCCAGGGGACCGGCGGCTGCTTGTCCTCGCGGACGTCGACCTTGTAGCCGAATGCGCCGATAGGGGCATCGATGCGCTTGCCGGCGCCGACCAGAGGGTCTTCGGCGAGTTGCCGGATGTACCAGATCAGGATCTGCTCGTCGTCCCAGCCGAGCCGTATGCCGACGTCCCGCGTGGGATGAAAGCCGTCGCTTTGCTCGAGGAGCAGGCTGTTGCTGACGGGCTGGAAGGCATGGACGATCTTCGCGAAGCCATCGTCGTACTCTGCGGCCTCGATGAAGAGCTCATCGTAGTCGCCCTTCGGCGCCACCGTCACGACCGGGAACTGGATGGCGCCGAACACGCTGCGCGGCTTGCCGATCTCCAGCACCGGAATGCGCGCCGCATAGCGTTTGACGAAGGTCGCGTCGATCGCCTGTTGCGCCTTGTAGTCGCTGTCGTCGGCGAGATCGACGTAAAGCCAGCCGCCTTTGGCGAAATCGGTGGCGCCAATGGTAATCTGCGTCTGGTAGATCATGCCGAGTGCGGTGGCCAGCTGCGGCTGCCGGATGGCGCTGGCGAAGACCTGGCCCCAGCTGATCTTGTCCGGCGACGGGACGAACCCCGGCTTGGGCGCCGCGCCGCGTACGGCGCAATGGTAGGAATCGTCGGTGACGGCATTCGGCGTGCGCGCGGCGACGAAGTTGAACTGATTCCGATAGCTGTACGGCAGGTATTTCTTGACCGATTTCTCCAGCGTGGTCGGGACGGGCGCACCCAGCGGCGCCAGGTTCGCATTCGTGTTCTGCGCACCGAGGTTGATGATCGAGAATTGGTTGGCGAGCGCTTCGAACAGCGGCCGAGCCTGAGTCGGCTGCGCCGTCACCAGCGGCCGTGGGGCAGGCGCCGGCGTTGCCCCGGGCAAGCCGGAGAGCCCGCTCACGATCCGCGCGACAAAGGACAGTTTCGCATCGGCGAAGGGCGCGGCACCCGCCAATGGCGGTTCCCCGTCGATGGCGCTCACGAGCGGGTTCTGGTTGCGCGGCAGGAACACGATGTTGAGGCCGAGCGTGTTGCCGTCGAAGAACTGCGGGAAGGTGAGAATGGCAAATCGTTGGTTCTGTTCCATGATAATGCCTGGAGCGTGCTACGCGATCTGCCGCTGCTCTTCCCATGACTTGCTGAAGCTGATGTCGATGACCAGGAAGATGCTGATGTCCATCGCGAACGTCACTTGCGCTGCGCAGGAGGTCTGGTCGCCGATGCGCTTGACGGTGCCCTTGGCCTCGATGGTGATGGTGACGCTCACCAGTCCACCGATCAGCTCCGCGTGGCCCTGGAAGAGGAGGAACGCGGAAACGTTTAGCGTCGTCGAGTCCAGCGTAGATCTCAACGCCGACCATGTAGAGCACGCTGACGTTGCCGACCACCGGCAGGCCCACGACGATCTGCGCGCCGAAGCCGAACTTCATGTCGAGCGACTGGGACCGACCTTGGTGTCGCCGGCGATCCGCAGGTTGCACTGGCCCACCGCATAGACCGTGGCGATGCTGATCGACACGCACATCACCGACAGCCGGCCGTAGAACTCCACGAAGGCACCCGCGGTCGGAAGCAGCTTCTTCGGATCGCTGAGGGCTGCCGTCGTCAGCGCCGCGTTGAAGTACACGCCCAGTTTCAGCGAGGCTTCCAGCTTCAGCGGCGCGTTGGGGTCGTTGGCCAGCGGGCCAGGCGGAAACTTCAGCACCGGGATTTCCTGGGACGCCTCGAACTTGTATTCCCAGCTGTCGGCGCCGTTGCTCATCGCGATCCGCATGCCGCGCTTGAATGCCTCGACGTAGTCGCCGCCCTGCAGCGCCGCGAGGATCTGCAGGATGTCCTTGGCTTTTTCCAGCGCGTCGCTCAGCTCGACCTGCGGCGCGGGAAAGCGAGAGGTCGCCCGGGGCACCGACGTAGCCCGCTTCCGAGCCCTTCTTCGCGTCGAAGTTGCCCTTGATGGTCACGAGCCGCGGAAACGGCCCCAGGTCGACCACCATCGCCATGTTGTTGAGGCCGGCTCTTCCAGCGGTCCGCCACGGCCGGGGCAAACGAATCGACGTCGTAGTCGAGAGACGCCTGTGCGGGTCGCTGCGCCGTCTTGCGTCGTCGCCTCGTACTCGACGTAGACCTTGAGGTAGTCCTCGTTGATCAGATGCCACGGGCCTTTCGGGAGATCGAAATTCTTGACGGCATTGGCAAGCTTGTAACCATCCGCCTTCAGCCGGTTGATGCCATCACCGGAGTTGATGTGCATCAGCTCGAGCACATTCTTGCCGCCATCCTGTCAGCGCGCTGGACCCGAAACCCTTGGTAAGGGCGATGGCGGTTCCGAAGCGCTCTCGGCATCGCCGATGTTGGGAAAGATGGCCTTGGAGCCCATCAGCCGATAGGCGTCCACGAAGAGCGGCGGCGTCTTGGAGAGCAGCTTGCCGGGCACCACGTCGGACGCCTGCTTGGCGAACGCCGGCGTCAGGAACAGCGCCTTCTGCGTGTTGGTGCTCTGCAGGAACCCGAAATTGATGGTTTCGCTGCCGGGCGCGCGCAGCAGATCGCCGGGATTCGCGATGCGCAACAGCGCGCTATCCGGGTAGGTCATATTGTCGGCCAGTTCGCCGACGCGGATGAGCGGAACGGACACGCTTTCCGGCAGGGGCGTCACCTCGCCACTCGCGCGCGCGTGCGAGACGAGGCTCCATGATCCATCCTTCGGCAGGACGACATTGCCGCGGGCCGCTGCGACGAACACGGGGGTAGTGCCGGCCGCGTCGACGGACGCGTTGACGTCGATGAAATTGATGCGGAACTTCTGGCCGCTCTTGCCGATGTCCATGATGCAGGCCAGCGGTCCGCCGATGGAACCGAACTGGCGTACCAGGAGCGTCTTGAACGCGATCTGGGGTCAGCGGAATGCCGCGCGGCGCGAGCTGAACGAACCCCAGGATCTTCTTGGCCGGTACCCGTCCGCCGACCTGGCCCTGAACGACGTTCTCCAGCTCCACGTCCGCATCGAAGTAGACCGGCTGCAGGTTGACCGGCACCGGCGACACACCGCCCGCATACTTGATGGGCTTGTTGAGCGTCGGGCTCAACTCGTAGAACTTGGTGATGTCCATGCTGCTGATGAACGGCAGCACGTCCCCGACAGCGGTCCGGATGTTCTGGACATTGAAAAGACCCTTCACGACGCCCGGATGGATCGTGTAGGGGGCCACGCTCTCTTCGGCTTCGGCCTTGGTCTTGTCGGGATTGTTCGGGATCGGGGCAATACTTGAAGTGGAAATCGAACTTGCCGTCGCTCTGGGCCTTCCAGCCGGAATCGAATCGGTACACGTAGCCGCTGCCCACGCGGAACAGCGTGATCGTGCGGACGACCTGGATGCCCCATGGGTAGACGATGCTCTTGACCTGAACGACTTCGTGCGCCGTGCGGCCGACCAGGATGTCGAAGCGCGCCTCGCTGGTGGAGGCGAACTTGGCGTCTTCGTTGAGCCAGGTACTGAAGGCGCTTGCGCCATACCCGCTCACGTCGATTCGCGTCACCGGTACGCCGCGCTGCTTGTCCAGGTCGGTGGACGGGAGGAAGAACTCCTGGTTGAATACGAAGGAGACGTCCTCGCCGAGCGTGGTCGTATCCGTCTTGTTGCCGTTCAGATCGAGGACGTTGTTGACCTGCAGCGTGAAGCCGCGAAAGAGATTGCTTTCCTTCGAGTTGAAGCCCGGGCCGGCCGTCAACTTGAGCTGAATGCCGCCCTTGAGATCGTTGGCGAACGCGGGAGCGTTGAATCCGAGCCCGGGTCTGGGGCCCGGCGGGCTGGCCTTGTACAGGTACGCCAGCGACCTGATCCCGAACGGAAGGGTAAAGGAAGCCGCCGTCAGGTTGCCGGGCTCCTTTTCATAGGCGTCGACCAGCATGTCGCACACGGGAATCGGTGCGACCGGAACGAGTCGAACGCTGTTGTTGAAGATCCTGGTCGGACCGCCGTCGTCGGGGTAGTAGTTGAGCGGCGCCGGGGGATCGTTCTTCAACGCCTCCGGTGGCGTGAGATTGATGACCGGTTCCCATGAGACGATCGGTGTGGTGAACGCGCGAACGAACCGGGACTTGGCCACCACGTCCAGGCCCTTCACCTGCAGCGGGAAACTGTCGGTCGCGGGGTCGGGGGCTTCGACCGGTATCGCTTCATGCGTGCGCACCATCGCCATCTGGCGGTCGCCGAACCACGCGAAGCTCACGCCCATCTGGTTCGCGTTGCTGCTCACGTCGAGCAGCGCAAAATTGTCCTCCAGCCAATAGCCGAAACGCTCGTCCCACATCCCCTGGTAATCCGGGCCCCCGCCCTCGTGCCGCCATCGCAAACGCCATCACGACGTCGCCGCCTGGCGGGGCGCCGCTCGCAAGCGTCGGGGCGAACAGCTGCACGAACGGATGCTCGCGAAGGCCGGCAGTGGATGCGGCAGGCGGTGCGGCCGGCACCGCGTGTGGTTGGATGGCGCCGGCCGCCGGCTGCGCGAGAGTCGACTCGGATGTGGCAGCGGACTGATTTGCCAATGGCGCGAAATGGAACGAGACGTCGACCTTGTCCTTGTCCAGCGCGACGGGCTGCCATTGCGTCTGGGCGATGAGCCACAGCCAGACGGTCTGTCCTCCTGAGCGCTTATTGCGGGCCACGCGCTCGAACTGCGCCTTCAGCACGCCCAGATTGGCCGCGTAGGGATCCGGCAGCGTGGGCACGTAGGCGTAGATGCCCAGGGTGAGGAACACCACGCCTTGCTCGACGTGCCGCATGTCGTCCGCCAGGGCGCCGAACAGCAGGAAACCGTTGACCGGCGTGACCTTGAACAAAGCGTTGTGCAACGCCAGCGCGAGCGGGGAATGCAGCGTCGCCTTGGGCTTGGTCGGGTCGTAGTTGTCGAACAGGATGTTGTCGTCGAACAGGTAGATCAGCTTCCATGCCTTGTTGACGGCAACGATGAGGACGGAACCCTTGGAATGAATGTCGAACGGTTGCCCGGTGACGATGACCGGTCGATCCAGGCGCGGATTGGTATTGGCGAGGGCGAGAAACGCCTCGTTGCCGTTGGCGAACGTGTTGTAGACGAACGGGAACGCTGCCGCGTAGGTGATATTGACGGTGGAGCCGAACTTGTTGAGGTCGTCCTTCCACAGAACATAGTCCTGCGTACAGAAGACGTTGCCGGCCTGAAGGTCTGTGAAATTGAGCCTACCCGGGTCGCTCAGCAGCCAGGGGTTCGTCAGATTGACCGCGCCGCCTTTCAGTCCTTGCCACAGGACGGTGATGCCCTTCTTACAACGGACGGCCAGGCCGCCGATGCCGGCTGCCGGCGACGGTTTGATCAGGTCGATCTGCGCGGCAGGGAGCGCCCACGCACCGCGCTCGACATCGGCCGCGCCGTCGAACGTGGTGAACGGCGATGCGCAATCGCGGACCGTAAACCGGTTCACGGAACAATCGAGGGGGATCAGGACGCGATTGAGGAGAGCATCGAAAGTGGGCGCAACGCCTGCGTTCCACCGGAAGTCGGCGGACTCTCCGTACACCATCCAATCGATGTCACCGGCGACGGTATCGACAGTGCCGGCACCTCCGCCGCCAGAGAAATGGAACGACAGTCGCCCGGGCAGCTGCATCGTCGCCACGCGCGCATCGATGCCGTACGGACTGGCAGGATCGGCGTCGACGGCAGAAGTGGGATCGAGATCGAGTGTGACCGTCGCTTTCGCGGCGGGCGCGAGCGTCAGCTTTCCGCCGACGAGTTGCGGTGGCGCGGTCAGCGTGATCGTTCCGCCCCTGATCTTGAGACCCGTGAACAGTCCCGCCGGCGCATTCGGCGCAAGCAATGCGGAGTTGATCCAGACGCTGTCGGGAATCAGGTGGTACACGGTCGACGCATCGACGACCGGGGGCAGGCTGGCGTTAAGAAAGCGCTTTGCCAGCGAGACATCGAACAGGATCGCAGGATCGGGTCGACCCGATACATAGAGCGCAACCAGTCGCGTGATCCTGAAGAAGTCGAACCAAATGCGGCGACCATCCTTGCTGAGGAACGGCCCTAGGGTCTTTTCGACCGCCGCACCACCGGCCCATGGCGGGACCGAGCCGATCATTTGCGTGGTGCGTACCGGCACGTCGCGCACGAAGACACGGAACTCGGCCGGGGTGGTTCTCGCCGCCATGCGTTCGGCGAGGCGCGTGAGTCGCGATCGCTGTTGTGGCGCGACTGCATCGGCGAAGAACAGATCGGAGCTTTCGACGGAGAAGTAGCGGTCCTTGGCGGTGGCGAGGTCGGTGTGCGTCAGGGCTCGCGACAATTCCTCGTGCAGGGCATCGACGGCATGCTCGTCACGAGAGGTCGCGATTACGAGGTGGCCCGTGAGGTATGCCAGCAGATCAAACAATTCTTTTTGGAGGGCCTCGGGTGCCTTTTCGGTCATTCCCTACTCCAAGAAGACTCGACAGCCACACGCGGCCAAACAAGATTATCCGAAAATGTTGTTGTGTCTACACAATGCTCCATTTTCGGGGGACCGAGGGTACAATTAAACCTCACCCATCGCTGCTTTAGATTGTTCAATCAGAGTTTGAGGAGAAAAGCTGGAGCTCAGCCCAGCGCCACGACCGCCGACGACTAACCATGATGTTCGTTGACACTGGAGAATTGATGCCCTCCGCGATCCAATGGGCCCGACTGTATTGCCGTGCAGCGACCGTCGTGGACAAAATCTTCAGGCGCAAAGCCGGGCCATCTGCCGGTAGAACATCCGGTCAGGTTCGACCTCACGATCAACCTCAAACCGCCAAACGTGTTTGCCCAGCAGACTGGGCCAGGAGCAGCTGCCATGTCGTTCTGCGAAAAAGACGCCGTGCGCATCTACTACGAGGAGGCCGGCACCGGCTTCCCGTTGCTGGTCAGCCCCGCAGGGGGATTGAACTCGACGATCGCCGGCCTCAAAGGCAGCAACTCGCCGTTCAAGCCGATGGAGGAGTTCAAGGGCGAGCACCGCTGCATCGCACGTTTTTGCTTAGACGGCAGTATCCCGGCAGGCTTGATGCTGGGAAGTAAAGCGTTCCTCTTTCGCGCACGTGCCCGAACTGATCAGGCAAACCCAGCGCATTGCGAGCAGCGTCGCACAATCGTACCGCTCGCACACATCACGAGTTGAGAGGCCGCAACCGAGGCGGCCCCGTTTTCGCCAATCTTTGCCGGTTAGTTTTGTTGGCCGGTTGGCTACCACTGGGGCGGGAGGTAGGCAAATGGACAAGGTCACGATCGGGCTCGCGGGCTTATTATTGGTGTTTGCTGCTCAGGCGGATGCCCAAAGCATTTCCAATCGCGTCACTGGAGCGACCAGCGGGGCCGGATCGGTCGTGAGCGGAGCGACAGCCGGTGTGACCGGGTTGAGCGGACCACAAGCAGGCGGCGTCGCAAACCCCATCAACGACCCCTCCACCGGCTCTACAACCGGAGGCGTTCTTGGGGGCGCTTTCGGTATCAAAGCCGGCGACAAAGTCATCCAGTTTCGTGGTGCTGCCACCGTGGGAGATGATCGCGGCAATTTCAAAGCAGGAGTAGGAATTCCGTTCTAGATTTCAAACCACGACAACCCGGTAAGTACTCCAATGAACGCCCGCCGTTTCATTCGATGACCTCATCAGCGCGCGCAAGCAACGTAGGCGGAATCTCGAGGTCGATGGCGGCCGCTGTTTTCAGGTTGATAACAAACTCAAACTTGACGCTTTGCCAGACCGGAATGTCACTGGGTTTTTCCCCTTTGAGAACGCGCCCGGTGTAGACGCCCAACTGGCGATAGGAATCCGTCAGGCTTGGGCCGTAGCTCATGAGCCCGCCAGCCACCGCGTCGAGACGAAGCGAATAAACTGCTGGCACCTTGTACTCCAAGGCCAGAGCGGCAACCTTATCAATCCGGCCAGAAAATAGCGGATCAGCGGCGACAAGGAGCGCTGCAATCTGTTGCTCATGCAGCCACGCGAATGCGTTTTCCAACCCCGATTCGTCCGCCACATTAATGATCACCAACTCCAACCCAAGCGAATCTCCCGCCGTCTCCAAATCGAGTAGATGCGAGGTCGCATCCGGAGATTGCGGGTTGAACAACACGGCGATTGGGGTCGCGTCAGGTACCAGTTCGTGCAGCAACCCGAGCCGCTTTCCCTCCGGCGCGACGACCATCGGGTTGACCCCGGTGGCGTTGCCACCCGGCCTGTGCAGGCTCGCGACGAGCCCGTTTTTGACCGGGTCATCTGCGGCGCTGAATACGATTGGTATGGTCGCGGTCGCAGCCTTGGCCGCAAGCGCCGCGGGTAGCTGCGCCGCAACGATGGCTGCGGGCTCAAGCCTAACCAGATCAGCAGCAAGGCCAGGCAGTCGATCGTATTGCCCGCCCGCTTCGCGGAGTTCAATTCTTAGATTTTGTCCTTCAGCATAGCCCATCAAACCGAGACCCTCGCGGAACGCCGACAAGTAAGGCGATGCCGACGATCGGTTGAACGTCAGCCCGTAAAGAAATCCGATAGTCGGGGATGACGCCTGCTGTGCACGTGCCGCAATCGGCCACGCAACGGCCGCGCCGCCAAGCGCCGCGATGAAGGTACGTCGCTTCATTCGATCACCTCGTCGGCGCGCGCCAGGAGCGTTGGTGGGATTTCGAGGCCAAGAGCCTTCGCGATCTTGAGGTTCATCACAA
The DNA here is from genome assembly GCA_963833605.1 of uncultured Alphaproteobacteria bacterium. Lineage (GTDB taxonomy): Bacteria > Pseudomonadota > Alphaproteobacteria > Rhizobiales > Xanthobacteraceae > JAFAXD01. Next base: position 480,478 of record CAWHYZ010000008.1, on the reverse strand, counting down.
GCTCGAATTTGGTCGGCTGCTCGACCGGGATGTCGCTTGGCTTCGCGCCTCGAAGAATTCTTATCGACAAGATCGGCGCTGCGCCGGAACATATCAGGGATGCTTGGTCCATACGACAACAGGCCTCCTGCTTCGACCCATTCCCGAAAGCCATGCACCGTCGGTAGTCGTGCGGCGAGCGCCAACGTGTTGATTCGAATTCGGTTGGCAAACAAGAATGGGTCGGTACAGACGTAAAGTGCGTCCGCAGGGCTTTTGAGCAACTCGACGGCGGGCGCGATATCATCAGCCTTGCGGATCTCACATATCGTGGTCTCCAAGCCGAGCGTGTGGGCCGCTGCCTGAGCCTCGCCCATCTCCAGCACGGCGGCGGAATAACCAAGATGTGCCATGACCGCCAACCGGCGAAGACCTGGAAAAACCTCGCGCAACAAATCGAGTTGCTTGCCAGCAAGATCGGTTGACTGAATTGACAGGCCGGTGCTGTTACCGCCCGGTCGTGCCAGACTTGCGACGAGGCCGCTACCGGCTGGGTCTGCAGCCAGTGCGAAGACGATCGGGATGACTGACGTTGCCTGTTTTGCCGCGAGAACGGCACCTCCCGCCGTGACAATGACATTCACTTTGAGCCGGACAAACTCAGCCGCGATTTCAGCGGCTCGCTCGCTGCTTCCGTCCCCCCAGCGATACTCGATCACAACATTGCGACCCTCGATCCAACCAAGTTCGCGCAACCGCTGCACAAAAGCGGCCACCCAATTGCTCCAGCCCGAACGCGTAGCCGCGCCCAAGAACCCGATGGTCGGTAATGCCGTCGGCTGCTGCGCGCGCGCCACCAAGGGCAACGCCGCCGCGCCGCCGAGCGCCGCGATGAACGCGCGACGCTTCATTGGATCACCTCCTCGACGCGGGCGAGAAGCGTGGGCGGAACATTGAGGCCGATTGAACGAGCCGTGCGCAGGTTGATCGCGAGCCTGATCTGGGTCGGCTCTTGGAACGGCAGGTCGGCGATCCTGGCTCCCTTCAGGATGCGGTCGACATAGTTCGCCGCGCCCTTGAAGTCTTCGGCGGCCGCGGGTCCGTAGGCGATGAGGGCGCCCAGGTTCACCTCGAACGGCCAGGCGTGCATGGCGGGCAGGTTGCGGACCAGGCATTCGTCGGTGATGGTGCCGCTGTAACGAACGGCGAGCGCATCGGCCTCGACCAGCACTGCCTCGACCCGCTCCTTGTCGGCAAGTTCGAAGGCGGCCGAGATGTCCGGGCCCGACTTCAGCGGCAATGACACGAGCTGGATCCCGAATTGCTCGGCCGCTATTCGTACTTGTTCATAAAATTGCGTGACAATCGGATTTGCCGGCACCCACAGATACGCCACCTTGCGCAAGCCGGGTACCAGCTCCTTCAGGAGCTCAAGCCGCTTGGCCGCGATCGAGGTACTGGATGTGGTAAAGCCGGTCACGTTCCGGCTCGGACGCGCCAAACGGTCGGTCAGGCCAAGCGCAACCGGATCGCCGATGATCATCATCACAATGGGAAGGTCGCGCGTGGCTGCCGTCAGCGCGAACGCCACAGGCGACGTTGACCCGACAATGACGTCCGGCCGGGCCGCCACCAGATCAAGCGCGAGCTGCGTCAGCCGATCGAGGTCTCCGTTGGCGCCCAGGATTGTATAGGCGATGTCCCGCCCCTCGACGTAGCCGATCCCCTCCAGCTCGCGAATCAACTCGAAGTCCCGCGACGGCGCCGCGCCAAACACCAGGACACCGACCCGCCGCGCGCGGTCGGTTTGCTGGGCTTGCGCGGCGAACGGCCACGCGGTCGCCGCGCTGCCGAGGAGCGTGATGAATTCGCGTCGTCTCATGGCGGTCCTCGCCACAGACCGATAGGCTAACACCATTTCGGCGGACCGCCAGCGGCCGCGGTGACCATCATTGCCGCTCTGCCGTAGGTTGGGGCGCTCGCGCAAGCGCTACTTGGCCGGGGAGCCCTGGATCTTCTTCTCCAATTCCTCCTTGATCGCCTCCAGATTGAAGCTCGCACCTTTCTGCATCGGCGGGTATTCGATGAAGGTCTGGGCGTACTTGGCGACCTCGCGCTGCACGAATACGAAGCGCCAGAACTCGTAGACGAACCAATTGTAGTAGGCCATCGATCCGGTCGCCCCGGTGCGCTCGAACGGGTCCAGCCGGATGTTGGTGAGTATCGGCCAATCGACCTTGACCGAGTAGCCGAGCCAGCCGCCCGGCTGATCGATGAAGCGATACTTGTAGTCGTTGATACGCACTGCCGCCAGGGTGGTTTCCGTGAAGTAGAAGATCTCGTTGCGCTTGCTCGGACCTTTGCCGGTAATCAGGTCGGTCTGGTCGTAGCCGTCGAGATGGATCTTGTAGGTACGCTCGCCGAGTTGCTTGCCCTTGGCAAGCTCGTCGACGATGCCCCGATTCCCGGCCGCCGCCACCAGGGTCGGAAACCAGTCGAGACCGGACATGATCTGGTTCTCGACCTTGCCGGCCGGCACCTTGCCGGGCCAGCGCACGATCATCGGAACGCGAAAGCCGCCTTCCAGCGCCGTGCCCTTGGCGCCGGCGAACGGCGTCTGGCCGCCATCGGGCCAGGTGAAATTTTCCGCGCCGTTGTCGGTCGTAAACCCGACGATGGTGTCGCCCTCGATGTTGAGGTCCTTGAGCTTCTGCATCACCGCCCCGACGATATCGTCGAGCTGCGCCATGCCGGCCTCCGAAATGCTCCAGCCGTTCTCCGGGGTGCGCATCTTCTGGTACTTCTCCGAGAGGTGCGTGACGATGTGCATGCGGGTCGGATTGATCCAGACGAAGAACGGCTTGTTGTCGGTCCGCGCCCTGTCGATGAATGCGAACGTGTTGGTCAGGATTTCGTCGTCGACCGTCTCCATGCGCTTGGGACAAAGCTCGCCCGCGTCCTCAATGCGCTGCTTGCCGACCTTACCCCAGCGCGGCTGCACGGTCGGATCGTCCACACTGGTCGCCCACGTATGGATCATGTTGCGCGGCCCGATCGTCGCCTTGGCCGAGGGTGGATAGTTCGGGTGGCACGGATCCTCCATCGCATCGAGGTGATAGAGATATCCGAAGAACTCGTCGAACCCGTGAACGGTCGGCAGGAACTGGTTCAGATCGCCCAGGTGATTCTTGCCGAACTGACCGGTGACGTAGCCCATGGCCTTAAGGGCCGTCGCGATGGTCGGCGCCTCGTCCGGCATGCCGATAGTCGCGCCGGCCTGACCGACGGTTGTCAACCCGGTGCGGATCGGCAGTTCGCCGGTGATGAAGTTGGCGCGGCCGGCGGTACAGCTTGCCTCCGCGTAGTAGTCCGTGAACATCATACCTTCGGATGCCAGTCGGTCGATGTTGGGCGTCCGGCTCGCCATCATGCCGCGGTGGTAGGCGCCGACATTGAACCAGCCGATGTCGTCACCCATGATCATGATGATGTTGGGCGGTTTTTGCTGCTGTTGCGCGAAAACCGGCGTGCCGACGGCAAACATCGCGAGCGATGTCAGCAGAGCCGCCTTGGCGGCGTTCAAGGGTTTCATGCTGGCTCCCGGATCGTTGATCTTGACTGTAATTTTACGCACTGACCCACCTGCGTCCACTTACTGGATCATGCAGTGAGGATAGCGTGGACCGACAGCCCTTGCCATCGCAGCATTGGGCCTTGGCTCTGTCATCCGTGGAAACAGTGAGGATACCAATGGCGTGAGTCACCACAGGGCCTGCGCGCGCCGGCCCTAAGCCAGGGAGCGACAAACAAGGTAGTCAGCAGACGTAACGCAGCCTGAAATGCAGAATTCAGCAGTCAATCCGCGCAGCTATTTTGGCTCGCTCAGATCGTGGGGACGCGATTGATTTCAGCCCGACCGTTCATGATTAGCTTCCCCCGTCTCTCGGCTTCCAACTGCTCTTGTTCGCCCCAGGCATTTTTGAGCGATCCGTCCATGATGAAAATCGTGACTATCCAGGAAACAGCAAAATTGGCAAAGAACAGCGATAGGAAAACGATAAGGCTTGCTCCCGATGATGTTTCGCTCTGAACCCAGAAGCCTATCAAGGCTGCCAGAGCGGCGCCGACGACCAGAAAGACGACATATAGCATCAGACCCTTCATCGTAGCTCTCCGCGTGCGCGTCGCCCTTCTCACCATGGGCCGACTGCTGGCCAGTAGCAATGATATTCAGTGGGTCATTCAAAATCCGATGTCCCCACTCCCCTCGACGCGCTGAGGTAGCCTGGAAGGCTAAGCACGGAAACGCGGACTACTCGTGCGCAAACAAGAGCTTGCATCAAACCATCGAGTCGTGTTGATCACGGCCAGCCTTCACGCGGGAGGGGTCGCCGGCCGGGTGACGGTGCGGCCTAGGGCGCGCGAATGACCGTGCCGTGCTCGATCTTCGCCGTGCCCGGAGCCGAAATGTCCGTCGGCGCGGTGCAGGTGGCGAAGTTGTCGGACGTGTCGCTGTACTGATAATTGTACCGGCCAGACGGCGCGTGATCGAGCAGCGCGCGATACGATCCGTTGCCAAGCGGGATGACGGTCGGCCCCTCGTAGCCGCCGCCCCACCGACAAACGTTGGGACGGGTGATGGTGTAGCCGGAGGTCAGCGTGGAACTGGTCATGATATCCATGTAGCCGCTGATCGTGTTTTTGTAGATGATCCAGTATGTTGGTCCGACCTTCCAGACAAAGCCATCGATCATGTAGGACGGCAAGCCCGTCCCGGTGATGCGCACCGACGCTGACCAGGTGCCGCCGCCGACCGCGAGCGGGGCTGTCAGATGTTTCTCGTAGAGCTGAAACCCGCCGGCCGTTGCATCGGAGGACCCCGAATAGACGATGTGCAGCGTCTGATCGTCGTCGAGAAACCACTCGGGAGCCCAGATCGCGGCGCCGGCGCCGATGCCGACCGCATCGGAACAATCGACATCGGCGACGAATGAAAAATTGTACCCGTCGGCGGACACCGCAAGCGCGAACACGTGGCGGTGGCCGGTGCCGGAGATCGTGTAGGCGATCCAGTAGAGACCCTGATGATAGATGATGCTGGGATCGCGCAGCGTGCTGCCGGACGGCGGCAGGTAACTCGACGGCCGGTAGCTCCAGGTAATCCCGTCGTCGCTTTGAAACATCGCCAAGCTTTCGTTGGCGGAGCTGTCGGGGGCCTGGAACGCGGCCCACAGATATTGTCCCGAATAGGATGGCGTGGCGTATTTGGCGCGAAGGTATTGCGACACGCGATTGAAATCGTCGGAGCTCAGGGCCGGGCTGTAGACGAGTAAGCGCGCAATGTCGCCGTCGAAGTGATCCGTAACGCTGTTGCCCCAGATGTCTGCGCCGATGACCGCGGTTCCGGCCGGGTCGATCGCGGTCAAGGTCTTGCCAGCCGGCAGGGTACCTTGACGAGCCGGATAGAGCACGCCGCCGTGCCCGGCAATCGCATTGGCGCCAGTAAAGTTGACCGCGTACACGTCCCAAATCCCGACCACATACGACGTACCGGCGATGATCGAGAAACCGGCCGAGTCCGTCGTCACCGAGCGGAGGAAATTGGTGAAATAGGGTTTCACGCCAGTGCCGGCATCAATCATGTAGGCTGGCGCGGCGGGTGCGTGATTGGACTGCTGCGCCCCCATGAATCCGACGAAGCTCTTAACGCCGGAATGTTTGTAGACGATGAAGACAGTCGATACTTCGCCCTTGTACGAACTCAAAAGGTATTGCGCATTGCTCTTTGTGAAGTGAACGGACGGCAACCCGTTGACCTGGCTGGCGGCCCACGTCGGCCTGTTGCCGCTTGCCGGCTGCGTCGCCGTGCGGCCATGTCCTGAATTGTCGGTCCAGCATGCCAGCGCCCCGCCGTTCACGGCCGGCGTGCTGCAGCCATTATCCGAATAGGTGCCACGACCGGCATCGAGATCGAGCTGAAGCCCGGCGATGTCGCGCGGCGACGCGATCGGCAGATTGATGTTTGCCCCGATCGGGGTGCGCAGCTCGCCCAGAGAAACCCAGATACCGTTCTTATTCTGCCAGACCTGATGCGACACCGGGTCAACCAGGAGCTGCCCGCTGACGCCCTGCCCCGGTACCGGCCCGAGATCTCTGGAGAGCATCTCCGGCAACTGGGTCGAGGTCTGCGCCACCGCCATGGTGCCGGCAGCCAGGCCGGCGGCGAGCGCGACAGCCCAGACTAACTTCGCCCTCAATGTGCGGATCATCGCAGTCTCTTTGATTGTTGGTCCTGCGAGAACAGGATCGCGGGGTTGCAGGTGTCGCGACCGTCCGCGGGCTACAATTGATACGAACTGAGCGCCCCGCGCAGAATGTCCCGGGGAGCCTCCGTTCCGTCAATCGTGCGCACGGTGCGCCGCCTGATCTTCCAACCGTCGGCGGTTCGTTCGAGCTCCCAGCGGTTGGCGGCGACGCGGTGAATGCGAAATCCGGTCGACACGCCGTGGTTGGGTACTTCGTGCGGCGCGGCAGTCGGGTGCGGCGTCAATATCTGCAGGTACGACGTGACGGTCGCCCTGTCCCCATCGAGTTCGATGCGCGGCAGCCCGGCGAAATGGGCAAGGCCGCCGGCAATCGCCGCTTGATGCGGAGCGGTCTTTGTGACTGCGGCGATCGCTTCATTGCCGGTCACGGCCTTGCCACGGCCAAGATCGAGTTCGCCGTCTTCGACGTAGGCGGTGCGAGTGTAGTAGTCCGCCCCCGTGTCCGCGCTCGGTGGATGACTGGCGATCAGGTTGTAGATTTCCAGCTGGTCCTCGACTGCGCGTAAGCGATCCTCGATCGTGCGCATTGCTTTTGTCATGACAAACTCCCCGGGAGAGCAGCGCAAAAGGAGACAGGGTCACACCACCACTGTCAACAGCTTGGCGCGCGGCGGCCTGCGCGACCTCATCGTAGGTGACGCGTTGGTGCGGACACCTCGCGGTCGCGCGCGGGACGGGCTCACCGCCACGAACCGTACCGCGGTTCGGTCACCGCTATTGCTTCAGCAATCGCCGGATCATCTCGGCCCCGGCGCTTTCCGGGGTGACCCCCACCGGCTTCGTTGCCGGTGGCGGCGTCGAAGATTGCGCGGCGGGTCCGGCGCCGGCAGCCGCCAACGTATCGTCGAGCGCGTAGACCACATTGCAATGGTTGGCGCAATTCTCGCGCGCGACCGCAAGGGCTTCGTCGAGGCTCGCGCGACCCGAGGCCCAACCGTAGGAGCCGCCCTCGCCGACGACGAACGCCTTCTCATAATTCGGCGTCGCCAGATAGTCCGCGAACGCCCGCGCTATCTCACCGGTTGCCCGTGGCGGCGGCAAGCTCGGCGCAGCGAACGGCAAGCCGTTGCGCTTGAGAAAGTCGTAGACCGCATCCCGCCACATCGGCTGGCCAAAGATCAGATTGTGCCCGTCCTGTTTGTAGGGCGGTGCGATGATCAGTTCGGCGGACGCGCCGCCCGACGTTCTGAATGCAGCGAACATGCGCTGCGCAAGTTCCGGACTGAAGAAATGATCGTTGCGCGAATAGATCCACAACGACGGTACGCGCACGGTCCTGCCATAAGCCCCATAGGCATCGATCAAATCGCTTTCGTTACAGACAACGTCGGCCGAGGTCGATCCGCGGCCGCCGGCAAAGTTGATGACGCCCACGAGCCCCGGAGGCGCCAGCGAGGCGGCGGCGATCGAACCAAATCCACCCGCCGAAACCCCGATCAGCAAAATACGATCGGGATCCACGTAGGGCTGCTTTTGAAAATAGCCGACGGCCTGAACGATATCTTGCGCGCTGGCTAATCCGGCGGCGCGGTAATCGGGGTCCTTGCAGGTCCCATAACCTTCGGTGACAACCCCCTCGGAATGGCCGTAGCCACGTCGCAAGACCGTCGCGGCGACGAAGCCCCGGCGCACGAAATCGTCGGCGATCCAGTCGGCCCAATCCGAGGTCTTGGCCTTTGCGTCGCCGGCTTGACGTGGCGAACCATGACTGATCACAACCAGCGGGTAATGCCCCGCAGCGGCCGGCCGTAACATCATCGCCTCGAGGCGCAGCGTTGGGTGGTTGGGCTGGATGAACGGGACCGGCAGCGCTTCGCGAATCATCCCCCTTGGCTGGACGATTTCAGCCGCGCACGGACGCAGCCCGCTTGCCATCGCAACGAGGGCGAGAAGCGCGCCGAGCGGCCACAGCCGCCGGTTTGTCCTTGCCATGAAGGCTCTCCCCCTCGCGCGCCCTATCCTGCCGCTCCCACGTTCACCGGATTGCCGGAGACGTGAACGCGGTCACGCACCCGCCCATTCACCTGCTTGGAAGGCTCCGGTGGTGTCCGGCATGCCAGATCATGGCTTTTGTTTCGAACCGTGCCAAGCGTCGGTCCGCGCCAATGAAACGACAGCTTGCGGCCGGGCGCGGTGAAGCGCGAAGGAATTGAGACAATCGAGCCATTGCGGGCAAAGGGTTCACAACCCTTCCAGCAATTGGGCACATGAATACGATTTGCGTCCTAGCCGTCGCCACGCCTCCTGGCGCGGCGCCGCCGCGCTCAAACCGCAGCGACTCAGTTGTTTAATTCGCGCCTCGACGGCCAAGTCAGAACAACAAAGCAAAACACCAAAAGCCAGAGCGAAACCCCCACGCCCAATAGGATCGCGTCCATCCTGCCCCCGTTCAAAAGTCGCCGCCGCGCATGGCGTACGCGGCGGCGCAGTCTGTCTCGAGAACGAAATCAGGTAGAACGATCCCCAGGCTGAGGTAAATATATCCGACGATATAGGTGTGCGCGGGCTCCTGCTATAAACGAAAAATAAAATGAAGCCGCGCGCCTCAAATCGAGCGATGCACATTTTTGAGGCGCGGCGGTATCAGGTCCAGTCAGTTGGCACTAAAGCGGGTCTCGCTCGGTTTAAATCGCCACACTCTATGTCGTCATGCGCGGGCTTGTCCCGCGCATCCCGTTTATGGAGGCACTGAAGCTGCCTAAGCGAGATGGCCGGGACAAGCCTGGACAAGCCCGGCCATGACGCGTTGAGGGGCTTCGGTTCCAAATGAGCGAGACCCGCTTTAGTGACGTCATTGCAACGTATTCTCCGAAAAACACGATTCTGTAACAAATCGCAGTAGTCGATTTGGGACGGCTCCTGCAACCCTGCCCGCGAAAATGCGCAGGGGTCGACCATGTGGGCGCCTTGGCTTAGGTTGTTGATCATCACCGCAACGCTCGTCGGCGCTTACGCCGTCGGCCGACTTATTGGCCGCAGATTCGGACTTAGCCAGGATAAGCAGCTGTGGATCGCATTCACGTGTTTCGTCCTCGCATTACTGATCGAGGCATTGATCTACGGACGATTTGGGTTGCCACGTTCAAACTGACCCACCGCCCCCCTGACTTGCGGCGGATCTTGCCGATCGGGTGCATCTGCTCGACTATCGCCGCTCGATTGCGGACGGCCGTTCGGACCATGTTTTAAACGACCCCAAGGTGATCCAAGCTATCTCGGTAGCTTGTGATCGCCCGACCAAGCTGGTTTGACGGTCAATGTCCCTACCTTGATGTGAGGCCGGACGGATGACGCGCAAGTTCTTCTTCTTCTCGGAGATGGGATACAACGCCTACCCGACCGAGGTCGCGGAGCAATATGGTTACACCGCACTGATGTTTCCAAACAGCGTATTCGACGCGGACAAGGCGCGCGACCTTTGGCAGATGTTCCTGACGGAACACGAATTTGCCTCGGCCATGGGTTTTGACGGCTCGGTCTGCAACGAGCATCATAACAACGTTCTTTCGATGCAGGAGAGCGTCAATATCTCGGCGGCCGTGCTGACGCAGCGCATCAAGGGAACCATTGCGCTGATCGGCAATCCGCTCCCGATTCACGACAATCCTGTGCGCGTCGCCGAAGAGATCGCCATGCTGGACCTCATTTCCGGCGGGCGCATCATCTCGGGCTTCGTGCGGGGCACCGGGATCGAGCAGCTCTCAACTAATGCCAATCCGGCCTACAATCGCGAGCGCTTCGAAGAGGCGTTCGAGCTCATCAAGAAAACATGGACGGTGCCCGGCCCATTCCGCTGGGAAGGCAAGCACTATCACCTGCGTGTCGTGAACCCCTGGCAGTTGCCGCTGCAGAAGCCGCATCCGCCGATCTGGGCCGCAGGCATCCTCAGTCCCGAGACAATCCGGTGGGCGGCCAAGCAGCGAATCACCTACCTGGTGTTGGGCAGCGCGCTCGATGCGACCGCATCCTGTCGCGAGATCTACCATGAGGTCGCCAAGCAGGATGGCTGGACCCCGACATCGAACCACCTCGGCTACCTACTGCATACCTGCGTCATGGATACCGACGAAGAGGCGTTTGAGGTGGGCCGGCATTACTACGGCATGTCGACCGGCATCGGACGGGGCGGCGTGTCGACCGCCACCTCCGCGCTGACGCATGGCACCGGCTCAGCCGGGTCGACCACCGGCGGCCCGCACCCGGAATGGTTCTCTCCGCCCGGTTACATGTCGAAGCAGGCCAAGACCGGCGCGATGGCGAAGGAGCGACAGGCATCCCAGGCCAGCTACGAGGCCGCCAATCGTGCCGGCCTGGTCGTCACCGGCAGCCCGAAAACGGTCATTCAGAAGTTTAAGCACATCATCGACCGGACCGATCCCGGGTACATCACGTTCTGGGCACGCGAAGGCAAGAAGCCGCACGAAGCGACCATGCGCGGCATCGAACTGCTCGGCAAGGACGTCATCCCCGAACTACGCGAACACCAATCCGCGCTCATGACCGGAAAAGAGGTTACGCCGTGGCCGCAGTAACCGGCGCCTATACCGAGCAGCTGGTCGAGGCAGCCGGCATCAGCGTCGAGCTGCGGCGCGGCGGCCATGGTCCGTCCCTTCTGGTCATCCACGGCGAGCACGGCGTGCCCGGTTGGCTCGAAGCCTACCAACGCCTGGCCGAAACATATGATGTCATCGTGCCGTCGCTGCCAGGCTACGGGCGCTCGACCCGGCCGGACTGGATCATGGGCGTTCACGACCTGGCGGCGTGGGTCACGTGGTTCGCGCGCGATCTTGATATCGCCATGCCGGTGAACGTGATCGGCTGTTCGCTCGGCGGCTGGGTTGCTGCCGAGATCGCAACCATTGCACCGCAGTTTCTGCGCAAAATGGTCATCGCCGGTGCCATGGGACTCAAACCGCAAGCGGGTGAAATCTTTGACTATGTGCTCGAGTCCGGGAAGACCGGATTGGAGCGCGCTTTCCATCGGCCCGGGCAGTGCGCCGAGTTCGTCAAATACTATGGCGGGGAATGGACCAGCACGCAGAGCGAACTTGTGGAACAGCATCGTGAAATGATGTGCCGGATCGCGTGGAAGCCCTACATGCACAGCCTGACGTTGCGGCATCTCCTTCCCGGCATCAAAGCGCCGACACTGATCGTCTGGGGCCGCCGAGACGCCATCACGCCGCTCGACTGCGGCGAGCTCTATCGCCGCGGCATCGCATCGTCACGGCTCGTGACCATCGAGGATTGCGGACACATGCCGGAAATGGAGAAGCCAAAAGAATTCGTGACGCTGGTTCATGAGTTTCTGTCGCAATAAGCGACGAGAACACCAGCACTGGCGACGAGGCCGTCTTCGTCGCGGAACCGGCACCGGACAACCGATGCGTCGACGTTTGCTGCCTCAACGGCGCGCAATCACCCAAAAGCTCGTAAGTCATCACCATGCGTCAACGTCCCCTAGTCGTGATCGTCAAGGACAAAATGCAGCGCGGGTATCGCTACGCGCTGACGGCGCCTGCCGGGCGCAATTTCGATCCCGCATTCTTGCCCGAGCTCACGCCGAAGGAAATGCTGGCGCTCGGCGTATTCTGCGGCAAGTACATGACCGATTGCATCAACGAGTTTCCCGCGACCTGGTTCGCGCGCGCCAAACTCTCGTCCGCCGGCCGCGATTGCTCCCTCAACTATTTTGGCGTCGATGCCAGTCAGCCGCTGTCGGTGTGGCGCGACAACGGCTGGGTTCATCCCGACGATCCGCGCGGCTGGTTCCAATGGTACTGTCGCTACTACATGGGCCGCCGCACGCCGCAAGAGGATGCGCGGCAAATAAAGCGCTGGAAGGCGATCCGGCGGCACGTCGCGCAGATCAAGCAGCATTGCGAGCCAGGAGACCCGTTGTGCCGGCCGCGCCAACGCCAGGCTTTGCTGCACTGGGCTTATGACAGCCGCAAAATCTAGGCCGTGACGACGCGTCAGTTGCAACCCTTCGGGCCCAGGCCGGCCAACCTCGCGTTCAGCTCACGACCACACGCACACTGGTCCGGCATGCCGTTCCCCACGGCCGCACCCCTCATGGCGAATTCGCCATCGATGAAAGGCTGCTGGGCGTCAGGCCAAACAATGTCGGAACGGGCGAGTTGCCATGGATGGAACCGGCTGCGGGTTTATGCGTTGAGTGGAGCACAAAACACGATGGAGATCGCAATGGGTTTCGGCAAAGGTATTCTGCTTTGGCTTCTCGGCATTCCGATTCCGATCATCATTCTGCTTGCTCTATTCTGGCATCACTAGCTGAAGCGCCCGCGCGCAGATCGAATATCTTGTGGGCTCCGGGAACTCCCGGACCCCAAGCGAGTTCAAGGCGCACAAGCCAAGATGGGGATCATTTGGACGACGATCGATTGCGATGACATCCCCCCTTGCCGTAGCCGTCAGGTTAGCGGTTGTTGTTGCTCACCGAGATCTTGGCCGTCTTTCCTGCATCCACCCGAGGATCGTGGGTCAATGCAGCGCCGTCACAACATCGCGTCGCACCTGCGCGATAATCTCGGCCACATCGCCCGCAATCTTCGGTCCGTGCATCCGCATTTCCGAAAACTCGGCTTCAGAAATCAGATCGCGTAATCCGGTTTTAAAGCTCGGCCATTCGCGCGCGCGTGCCCACCAAGCCATCACGCGCGGCCGGTCCGCGATCCAAAGGTCGAGTAGTCCCAGATAATCGAGCCGCGCCGCAAACGGCATCAGATTGATGTCGGCGAGGCTGGGACTCGCACCAAGAATCCACGGCCCGGACTCGGCGAGCGTATCCTCCAGTATCCCGAACGCCCGCTCGTATGCGGCAATTGCGTGTTTGACGAACGGCGAACGTACGCCATGCTCGTAGGTCGACATAAAACGGTCGCGACGGCGCGGATCACCGATATTGCGAAAGCGCCGTTCACGGGTTTCTTCCGGCATGTTGCGCATGCGCTCACGGAACATGGCGGAGAAGCTGATCTCAGTAACGCCTTCGAACAGGCCCTCATCGACCATTTTGCTCCAAAGACGCATTCGCGTTCGCAGCCACGGATCGGCGGGTATGAGCCGCGGCTGCGGAAACGTGTCATCAAGATACTCGCAGATCAGCGTCGACTCGATGATCGGCTTGCCGTCGTGCACCAGCGTCGGCACGATGCCCTTGGGATTAAGTTTCAAATATCTCGGGTCGTACTGCTCAGCTTTGAACAGATCGACCTTGACGGCCTCCCAATCGAGCCCCTTCGCACGCAGCGTGATGCGGACCTTCTGACAGCACACTGAATTGCCAAAGTCGTAGAGCATCATCATGGTGACTGTCCCTGCTTGGTTTCATCGAAACGATGACGATTGACGATTCGACAATACCGTTTATTCGTCCCGGGCCGAGCTCTCAGTCACGCGCGCGCACGTCTCATTGAACACCGTGTCGTTGATACCAAGCATTTCCATGTGCTCTGCCAAGTTCTTGAAATACTCAAGATTAGATCCGAGCAACCCTGCTCCAACCGTGATCATCCGCGCTGCGGCATCAACATCGATATCGGTAAAGCGAACACACTCTTTGTTGACCACGAAAGCCAACGCCTCAACCTTCCCTTGCGGCGTTTCCACCTCCTTGATCACCGCAACATATCCATCGCTGATCATTTCGCGCATCCAGAGAATTTCGGTCTCTCGATCGACTGAAGGCGCGGGGACCCTGAATGCGAGCCCCTGACACTCACCGCCTTCGTCCAGGGCCGCCATCAAGGCCGGCCTTTGTCGCGACCCGCGGCCGATCTCAATCTTGAGGCAGAACCGGCGATGGAAACCCTTCAATGTAGCTTTTCTGATCTCAACAATCTGGATGGCCGGGTCCCACATCAACGACCCGTAGGCGAATATCCAGAGATCCCGATCAAGGCGACCAGCCAACGCTTGTCTTCGCGTCGCCTCCCGATCATCGTGTGATCGCCGCCAACCATCTCCAAATCCCGCTGCACGCGCCTGCCGATCCCAGTCCTCGAAGGTCGCGCGCGAAATTCGGAAGGTCGATTTCTCCGGCTCGACGATCTTGCCAATCAACGAGGGCACGTGACGGAATGCTTCAGGCTCGATCAGCATCCTGACCCCGCGAATTGCCCACCGATTGCGAGTTCCGTCGTGCTTTTGCGGCGTACCGCCTGTTAAGGCATCCCCCGCGGATTCACAAGCCGATGAGGTCGCTTCCGTGCGCCGGGCCGCGCGAACGTCATGCGTCCGCGCTTGAACCCGCGGTCCATCAGAAAGAGATCGGTTGCCGGGTCGGGGAGACGGCGACGCCAGTTCAGGCTCGGCGCCGCATGACCGCGGCGGCGCAGACCCTTCGACAATCCAGTCAAACTCGCCGCCGATGCCACAATCATCCGGTCGCGTGAACTCATTCGGTAACTCACTTGAAGTCGAGCGCGTTCGTCAGGTCCCCCATTCGGCCACGAACCCCAGGGAGCGGCTGCAGATCGAACCGGCGCGTGACGAACTTAAGGATCGAGGTGGTGTCGTAGGCTGTATGATCGACAAAGCCAGTCTTCGCGTAGGGCGAAATGATCAATGTCGGAATCCGCGTGCCAGGCCCGAACTGATCGACCTGCGGGGTAGTGTCCAGAGTTTTTCGCACATTTAGTTTGGGCTGAGCGGCGCCCGGCACTGGCTCAAGCGATGATGGCTCCTCTCATCTGCTGGTCTTTCAGCAACTCGATGTTCAGGTATCTCTTGGTCGACCAGGCGGTGCCAGCGATGTGGCGCAGCCTGGCCGCCGCGAGGTTGAGCGCGGATTGACCGTCGGGGAACGCGCCCACCACACGGGTGCGACGCCGGATCTCACGCAGGATGCGCTCGAGCGGATTGTTAACCGGTATGAGAAGTGCGGGGCCAACGTCCCGCTGCAGCTTTGCTTGGCTGCAGCGTATGGTGCGACCATCCGGGACAGAGGCTCCGGGAGCACGAAGGTGCGGGCAGGCCGATCTGTACGATGAGCTGCGAGCTCGTGTTGTTAGCTGGCCGCCTCTGCAACTCGCCCGGTTGCGCTGAGAGCGCGAATCCGTAGGTGTCGTGTCGCCCGCCGCTCCCATCGTCGACAATGACAGGGAGGCGTACATGCGACGCGTCGTCGGAATGGACATCCACCGAACCTTTGGCGAGGTGGTGATCTGGGAGAACGGTGTTCTCCGGCACGCTGGTCGGGTCGACATGACTCGGTCGGCGCTCGAAGGTCTGGGCAATCGCCTCGCCGCGACGGACGAGGTTGTGATCGAGGCCACCGGGAACAGCATGGCGGTCTCGCGCGTGCTGTCGCAATTCGTCGCACGGGTGATCATTGCAAATCCCCTCCAGGTCAAGGCGATCGCCCATGCCCACGTGAAGACCGACAAGATCGATGCGGGCACGTTGGCGAGCTTGCGCGCCGCAGGTTACCTGCCCGAGATCTGGACGCCGGACGCCGCCACCGAGCGCAAACGTCGGTTGGTGGCCCGCCGCTACCAGGTCGTACGCCATCGCACGCGGCTCAAGAACGAGGTTCATGCAATCCTGCATACGCACCTCATTCCGAAGTGCCCCCATGCGGATCTATTCAGCGCCCGCGGTAGGACGTGGTTGGCACGCCAACCTTTGCCCGACGACGAGCGCGGCGCCATCGACCGGCACGTGCGGGAGCTCGACCGCCTCGCCGAAGATCTTGACATCCTCGATCGCGAGATCGCCCACGATGCGCTCGATGACCAGGCGACTAAGCGGCTGATGACGATCACAGGCGTCAATCTCACAGTCGCCGCGGGGATCATGGCCGCGATCGGCGATATCGGCCGGTTCAAGAGCCCCGGGAAACTCGTGAGCTACTTTGGCTTGAACCCTCGGGTACGCCAGTCGGGACTGGGTGCCGCCCATCACGGGCGTATCAGCAAGATCGGTCGTAGCCATGCCCGTGCCATGCTGGTGGAAGCTGCCTGGGCAGCAGCCAAGACGGCTGGACCGCTTCATGCCTTCTTCGTCCGCGTCCGCGCCAGGCGAGGCCATCAGATCGCCGCCGTCGCCGTCGCGCGCAAGCTTACCGTCCTGTGCTGGCATCTGTTGACCAAGGACAAGGACTATCTGTGGGCGCGCCCCGCGCTGATCGCGAACAAGACCCGCGCCATGGAACTGCAGGCCGGCAAGCCACAAAGAAAGGGCAACCACCGCGGGCCAGCCTATGCCTACAACGTGAAGAAACTGCGCGACCAGGAGATGCAAATCGCCGAGCAGGCCGAGCGCAACTACGCCCGCTTCGTGGCGCGATGGAAAACAAAATCGCCGAGCGATGGGGTGCGCGAGCGCCTCAATCCGGCAAGGCAGGAATGAGGCACCTGGCGGCGCTTCCAGCCGTCACGCCGCGCTTCGCCACGAGGTCGCCCGCGCAAGAAAAAATACCACGCCGAACATAAAAGCGCTTGTCCATCTCATCCGTGGTGCGGATCCGCCGCCAGTGCTCCTCCGGGAAGCCGTAGTACGTGAGCGTCTCCTCCACTCCCGCTTCCGCAAGTTCGGCCGCCTTGATCAGGCGCGACGCGCGCAACTTCTCGCTCACTCGGATAGCCTTTTCGCGCGCTGCCACAATGTCCTCGCTGGCGTGGATCGCCTTGAGCATGGCCGCAATCTCCCGCACCTTGGTCGAGGGGACATGGCTGAATATGTTGCGGTACCAATGCACGATGCATCGCTGCCAGCCCGCCTCCGGAAAGAACTCCGCCGCGCTCTCGGCCAGCCCGATACAAGCATCGGAGATGATCAGCCGAATGCCTGTCAAGCCACGCTCCTTGAGATGCTTGAGGAAACCGCTCCAGCCCGCCTTGTCCTCCTTCGCCCCCTCGCAGATGCCCAGAATCTCCCGATAACCCTCGCCGTTCACGCCGATCGCAACCAGCAGCGAGACATTGCGCACCTCGCCACCCCAGCTGCGCTTGAGCACGATCCCATCGAGATAGATGTACGGGTGTTCGCCCTCGATCGGCCGATTGCGCCAGGCCTCGATCGTCCCGTAAATCTTCTTGTTCAGATCCGATACCGTCGATGGCGATACCCGGGTGCCCCACAAGGCCTCCGTAATGTCCTCGACCCGCCGCACCGATACGCCCGCCAGGTACATCTCGATCAGCGCTTCCTCGACCGAGCTCTCGCGCCGCCGATAACGCTCGATGATCGCCGTCTCGAACGTCTGCTGGCGAAGCTTCGGTATCCTCAGCTGCACCTCGCCGGCCTTGGTATGCAGCTTGCGCTCGTAGTGGCCGGCCCGCGTGTCGCGGCGCGCCTCGCTGCGCTCGTAGCGCTGCGCATTGCACAGCCGATCCGCCTCCGCATCCAGCAACGCGTTCAACGTCTCCTCCACGCTGCCCCGCACCACCCGGTCGAGGTGGCTCTTGATCCGCTCATCGTCAATCGTGATGACATTGCTCAACGGACTCAGTGTATCGTCTGCCATGACGGCTCCCTTCTGCTGGCCTGGTTGCGTTTAGCCACCTCCAAGTCAGCCAGATTCGGGGCCGTCAGCCCTACTCAATTGTGCGAAACTTTCTGTACGTCATCACCTGCGGCGGTGGCACGTGGTCCCAGAAGCCGCCGTTCTCGTCGTAGGTGACGATGACCAGCATTTTGCCCCACTGTGGACTGTTGCGCAGCCGTTCCAGCACCTCGGCCACATGGTCGTCGCCGATCGTCAAGTCCGTATACGCGGGGTGCTGATTGAGATAGCCGACGGGCTTGTAGAACGCGACTTGCGGCAGCGTTCCGCCATCGACGTCGCGCAGGAAATCGTCTCCATCTTTGAGATACTTCTGACGATCGGGAGTGCCGGGTGCGAATCGCGCATAGTAGTTGAAGGGCTGGTGGTGCGGTTGGAAATTGGGGCTGCCGCTTGCACCGGTATAGATCACTTGACGCTTTTCCTGGGCAGGCCGCCGGCCGTCCACCAATGCCAGGTGCCATCCCCCGGCATACCAAGCCCAGCTAACACCCTTCGCCGACAGGGTATCTCCAATTGTCGTTGCGGTTTGAGGCGGGAGCGGCAGCTTCCAACGCTCACTGCCTTGGGGATCCGCAAAATCGAGGTTTCCATCGGCGGCGGGCGCGACACCGCTCGGTTGATAGGGCGGTTGCGTCGTATTGACCGAATAGCCGTCCGGCGTGACCTCCCCGCCGGTGGCGCTGTACACCTGCACAGCTCCGTCATTGGCGGAGGGCGAGTTCGGCTTTTTCTTGAGCCGTCCAGCGCCGTCAAGCACGGCGCGCATGCTTTCCGGAGCCTCAGCATGGCGCAGCGTGCAAGCACAGATCAGCCACTGATGATTGAGATAGGAGCCGCCGAAGGCCCCCATGAAAAAATTGTCAGCTAGCGTATATTGTTTGGCCCACCTCCAGGCCTTGAGCTTACTCCCATCGAAGTAGGCCATGGTCCAGCCGCCCACGTTCGACATGGCTGCGAACATGTTGTTTCGCCCGCCATTGATCTGCTCCTTATTGTGATAGAAAGCATGGATGGGGGACGGCAACACCTTGCTGGCCGTCATGTTGATCGGTTGTTCCTCGATCGCGAATGGCAAATTCGGCATCCGTGGGAAGCGAGGGTCGGGTTTGCCGTCGGCGAAGACGGTCAGATGACGGAGCGACGTGCCGTCGTGATCGAGCTGCGTTTTCTGATCCTCGGTCGCCTGGGCAATCCCGTTGGCGCCAGGAAAGAAGCCATAGAGGTGATCGAAACTACGGTTCTCAGCGTAGATCACAACGACAGTTTCGATTTTCGCCACATCACGATCGCTGACCTGCGCGCCGCAAGTGATCGCGCCGCCAAACAGCCAAGTTGCGGCGACAATGCCGCGACAGATTTGCGTTGCGTCCATATGTCCTCCCCGACACGAACATAGTAGAAAGATATCCGCGAGATTTGCAACGGGACGCGGCCGAACGCGTAGCCAGCCGGCAGGCCAGCACCTTGATGGCGTCCTAAAGTCAAGTTCGCGCTAGCTTTAGGAATCGGCGGAGCAAGCGATGCTGAAGCGCTTTGACCATCTCACCATCGTCGTGCGGGATATCGATCGTGCGAAGGCGTTTTTCGGGGTGTTGGGATTCAAGGAAGCGACGTCGGTCGTCATCGCGGGGGAGCCGTTCGCCAGCTACATGGGCGTTCCCGGGATCGAAGCCGAGCATGTGACGCTGGTCTTGGAGACAGTCTCGCCGCGTACCGAAATTCAGCTGCTGCGGTACCGCCATCCGCAGCCCTTGCCCGATCCGCATATCAGAGATCTGCACAAGCTCGGCATGAACCACATTTGTTTTGCCGTCGACGACATCGAGGCCGAAGTCGCGAAGCTCCGGGCGCATGGTTTTTCCACCCGAAACGAGATCATGGATTTCCACTCGCGCAAGCTGGTGTTCATCGAAGGACCCGAGGGCGTGACGGTCGAGCTTTCGCAGTGGCACTGATATGCAACGTGGAATGAGGTTGCCGGCATATCAGGGCTCACGGAGACCAGATGTTGGCACTCTTTGAGCTTGGCGTCGGAGAGGCCGCGGCAGCGATACGCACCGGAGCTCTGACAGCAGAAGCGCTGGCCCAGGCCCTGCTCGATCGCTGTGCAACGGCAGCGCCGCTCAACGCCTTCATCAGTCTTGACCCGGACGGGCTGCGTGCCGCCGCGCGCCGGGCCGATCAACGCCGACAACGCGGCGACCAGATGGGCGCGCTGCATGGCGTGCCGCTCGCGCTCAAGGACAATATCGACACGACCGATTTCCCTACCACTGCCGGCACGCCCGGTCTCGCCGCCAACCGGCCCGTGCGCGACGCACCGATCGTCCGGCGGCTCCTCAGCGCCGGCGCGCTCATTCTGGGCAAGACCAATATGCAGGAGCTTGCCTTTGGCCCGACCAGCAACAACGCCGCGTTTGGCCCGGTGCGCAACCCTTTTGACCGCGCGCGCATCCCCGGCGGATCGAGCGGCGGCACCGGCGCCGCCGTCGCTGCCCGGCTCGCGCCCGCCGGTCTCGGCACGGATACCGGTGGCTCGGTGCGTGTTCCGGCATCGCTGTGCGGCGTCGTCGGCTTCCGTCCGACCACCTTGCGCTGGCCGCAGGCCGGCATCGTGCCGATCTCGCACACTCGCGACACGGCCGGACCGATGGCGCGCTGTGTCGCCGACTGCGTGCTGCTGGACGCGATCATCACCGGCGGGCCAAGCGCGCTGCCGCCGGCGCGCCTCGAAGGTCTGCGGATCGGCGTGCCGCGCGGCCATTTCTGGGAGAACCTCGACGCCGAGCTGGAACAGATTGCCGAAGACGCGCTGGCACGGCTGCGCGCGGCCGGAGCGGTCCTCGTCGAGGGCGATGTCGCCAATATTGCGACGCTCGACGCCTTGGCGGGATTTCCGGTCGCGCTCTACGAGTTCGTGACCGACCTCAATCGGTATCTCGCCGAACATGCGACCGGGCTCGACTTCGCCAGCCTCGCCGCACAGGTGGAGAGCCCGGCCGTGAAAGCGGTCGTCGCGGGTCTGCTCGGGGCGAATGCGGTGTCCACGGCGACCTATCGTGAGGCCCTCACGCGGCATCGCCCGGCCCTGCAGGAGACCTACCGGCGCTACTTCAGGGAGCGTGGCGTAGCCGTGATGGTGTTTCCAACGACGCCGCTGCCGGCGGCAATCATTGGCGAGGACGATACCGTGATGCTCAATGGCGTGCCCGTGCCGACCTTGGCGACCTATATCCGCAATCTCGGCCCGGGTAGTGCGGCCGGGATTCCCGGATTGAGCGTGCCCGCAGGAATGACCAAATCCGGACTTCCGGTTGGCATCGCGTTCGACGGGCCCGAAATGAGCGACCAGCAAGTTCTGGCGATCGGCAACGCGTTCGAAACACAGCTGCCGCGACTGCCGGGGCCACGCATCTGACCTCGCGGATCGGCTCACGCGATTGAATGATAGTTGCCGAGCGCGATGCCCGAAGGCAGGAGCCGTCGCCAGTCCGATTTCAACAAATCGACCTCGCAGGCGTACGGCGCTTCCGGAGCGCCGGGGTGAACCATCAATTCCAGATGCTGAAACTGCGGGATGCGACCGACTTTGAGCGCTGCATAGAAGTCTCGAAACTCGCCCAGTCCCTCCGGGCTCACCGTTGCGTAGTGATAGCGCAACGCCACTCTGAACAGACGCTTCTTGAGTGAACGCAGTGCTGTCATATGCTCGTTCGGCGCCAGCAGGTTGATGGTCGAGCGCATCCTTCGAATGCCGAACCGGCGCTGCACCGTCTTTAGTACCGGAAACAGCTTGGGAAGCGTATGAATGTGCTGATGCGAATCAAGGTGGCTGACAGGAATTCCCGCATCGAGCGCGCGTTGCACCTGAGCAATCAATTCCTGCACCAGAGCATCACGCAAGCCCGTAGTCATAGGAACGTCGAACAGCTTCGACGACAGGCAGCCATCGTCGTCCAGCACCGGCGCAAGACCGCTGCTCGCCGTCAACGGAGGAAAGACGGTGAGGTTGAGATGCACGCCGAACGAACAGCTTGGAAACTGTTTGATCGCTGCGATGGCGTGCTCAAAAGCCGGGCCGTTCGCGATGATGGTCGAGGATGTCACAACGCCGGCTTCCATCAACGCGAAGCTTGCGTCGTTGATCGCGACGTTACCTCCGAGATCCTCGGCGTTCACAATGAGAAGCATTTTCGCTCGATACGGATGGGAGCCAGTTGGATTTGAGTAAAGGAACAAACAATTAGCGTGCCGTTATGCTCCCCCGGCTGCGCATTTTGCGAGCTTGTCCGTCTTTATATTTTTTTTATTTTCAGCAGGTAGTCAAGGGCAAGGCAGGCCCGAACCTCGTTCTTTGGCAGCGCGTCCACCACAACGGGATCGCGGCGTTCGCACACGGCCGTCGCCACCCGTCCGGCACGAGCGGCGCAAAAGCGCGCCGGCATGGGCCGCCACACCGACCAGCTAAAACGGGAACTGGTCCTGGCGCAGAGCGTTCTTCAACTGCGCAATGGGGCCAGATCGATAATTCATGGGCTCAAACGTGCAGTGCGGCGAGGCCCAAATTACAGCGATGTTCTGGGCGTAGTCGCCATGCTCCTGGGAATCGCGATTATTGTCGGAATCGTCTACACCTACGCCGATAGTCGCCGGCTATCCGCAGGCAACGACATAGGTGCGCGCATCCACGCGCTGGAGAACCGCAAGCTCCCGGCCGACCTCTAGTTCGCGCTGCAACAAGATCACCGCACGATGGTGACCGCACAGCGACTGAAGTGTGCGCCGATCGATCCGCCCTCATTGTCACAAGGATCTTAGAATAGCTCTAACGCTGCGTTACAATCACTGTTTGGTCGTGCGTCGAGCCAAGTATCGCCCAACGCCGAGCGCGGAAGCGATGCATCGGGGAAAAAGACCTGCCGCGGAGGCTCGGCGGCAGGGAGAGGCAACATAGGGGTCATGTGCACAGTCAGCGGCGAGGTACCGAAGCAGCGGGCCTCGGAGCAATAAACTTGACATACGTGTGCTGTTTAGCCCCGGTCGTCATCACGCGCGCTTTTTCAGACCAAAGCCGATGCCGATCCAGCTGGCCCCGGCGAACACAAGATCGATGCCGAGGAAGAGCCCCAGAATATAGAGGCTCGAGACCGGCCAATGCGCCAGAATGATAAGGCCGAGAAGCAGCGTGATGACACCAGAGATCGCAACCCAGATCCAGGGCATTGCCGCCTTCATGCCGAACGCGAGAATGATGCGCATGATGCCGGAGGCGACGAGGGCCGCGCCCAGCAGGAGGGTCAAGATCGCCGCGGCAAGCAATGGATTTTCGAAGGCTACGAAGCCGGCCACAACATAAAGCACGCCGAGCAGAAGCCAGAGCAGGAATTTGCCCCAAGTCTTGATCTGGAATGCGTTGATGATTTCCGCAATGCCGGCAATCACCATCATGATGCCGACGACGAACACGCTCGCGACCGTCGCTGTGACGACGCTGCCGAGCGCAATCACACCGACGATGACATAGACCACGCCAAGCGCGACGATCCAACCCCACTTGGCATGCAATGGTTCAAGTCCGGAGCCAAGGCTGTGCGAAACTGCGGTATTTGAAGCGTTGGTCATGACAGTCTCCTCCATCGCCTGCATTGCCGGAGAACCTTGTCACGCAGGAATTTACCTAGGCGCATCTCGATCTTCCGGCGAGACACAATACAATGATGCGGCGAGGAACGACAGCGCTGCGAAGGTCTTCCGCACGTTTCATTTCGATTGCCCGTGCAAACGCACAATTCACCCACCCATGAACCCTACGTTGTTCTACATCAACGGAGTGGTGGTGTTCTCAGTCGAAATCTTCGAACATGGAGGCGTGCCTCTTCACACACGGAGCGGTCGCAGGTTCAATCCCCACCACCGTCGCCACGTATAAGGGGGCGCCAATTGGACGAACGTCAGTCGGCAGCACGCGGCAGCTTTGAACATGTCGCAAACATCGTCGATGTCATCCGATCGCATGCCGAGGCCGAGCCCGGACGACGCGCCATCATCGATCATGACGACCGGGTGATCACCTACGCTCAGCTCCACGAAGTGGTATCGCGCTCCGCCTGCCATCTTGCTCGGCAGCAGATAGGTCAAGGCGATCGCATCGGGCTACTGCTGCAGGATCACGCCGATCATCTGATCCTGATCCTGAGCGCCGCATGTCTTGGTGCTGCCGCCGTGTCACTGAATTGGCAAAGCAAACTGCAGGAGAAGCGCGTCGTCACGGAGACGTTCGGGCTCAAGCTCCTGGTCAGTGATCCGGGCGTGCGAACGCCCGCGGGCGTTCGGGCTGTCGCGCTTGACGAGGAGTGGAGGCGCAGCGTCGCGCATGCAGCGCCAAGAGAGTCACTAGGTTCCGCGCGTTCCCTCGCCTTTCGGATCCTCCTGACCTCGGGAACGAGCGGCACACCGAAGGGCGTCGAACTCACGCACGCTGGTGGGCTGACGTGGTGCGATTCGGTTCGGCTGGCGCTCGGCCTGCGCTCTCGCCAACGGCATCTATCCGTACTCCCGCTCGCGTTCACTGGCTCGCTCGTCTTCAACCTGCCCCATCTTCTGCTCGGCAACACCGTAGAGCTGTTCCCTCCCTTCTTCACGTCGGAGGAATTCGTCGCCGCGGTCAAGACCCGCGCAATCACCAGCAGTGTCGTCGTGCCGACCATCATGCGGCGGCTACTCGCGCTCGCCGGCGGCGACAAGCCATTGCTCCCCGGCCTCAAATACCTGGGCTGCCTTGGCGCGCCGCTGACGCCGGACGAGCGTAAGGCCGCAAAGCGACGGCTCACGCCGGGTTTTTTCGACAATTACGGCGCGAGCGGCGCTGGCCCCATCACCTTCCTGGCGCCCGAGGATGTCGACGCGAAGCCGGACAGCGTGGGCAGGCCTGCACCCTTCAGGGAGGTCGGCATCATCGACGCGACCGGGCGGCCGCTTCCCCCCGGTGCGGTCGGGTTGTTGCGGTGCCGAGGGCCGGGCGTGGCCAGCAGCTTCTGCAAAGCGCCGGGCGATGACGGCGCCGAGTCGTTTCGGGACGGGTGGTATTATCCCGGCGAACTGGCACGGCTCGATGATGATGGATTCGTGTACATTGCGGGCCGCGCATCCGACGTGATCCTGCGCGGAGGAATTCAGCATCTATCCGGCGGAAATCGAGCAGACGTTGCTTCGCCATCCCGCGGTACGCGAAGCCGCCGTGATCGGAACGCCCTCGGCCGAACATGGCGAGGAGATCGTGGCGTTTGTCCAGGTGTCCGATGGCACCAACGCGCGCGACCTCCTCGAAACGTGCCGGCGCTATCTGGCCGCCTACAAAGTGCCAAGAGCCATCATCGTGATGGAGGACTTGCCCAAGAATGCCGCCGGCAAGGTGTTGAAAGCCGAATTGTCCGGCCTCCTGCCGACATGAACCACCCATCGCATCCGCTTGCGTCCCGGCGCGCGCAGAAGACGAGGGCCGACATCGGCACGGCGGCGACGGTCCTGCGACGCGCAGAGATCGATCTCGGCACCGCCTACGCGGCACCGGTCGGCCTCTGCGAGCGTTTCCTGGCAGACGCCTGGCAGCAGATCCTTGCAGTCGATCAAATTGGACGATTTGACAATTTTTTCGAGCTCGGCGGCGACTCGCTGGCAGCGATCGAGATGTTTGTTCAGGTGGAACAGAAATTGGGGATCCGGCTCTCTCCGTCCACCATAATCCGCCATCCGACGGTGGTGAAGCTCGCAGCGCTGCTCGACGACGGCGATCGCAAGGCCGATGCCGGGCAGTGCCTGGTGACGTTGCAGGATGACGGAACGGAGCCGCCGCTGTTCCTCGTTCATGAAGCGAGCGGAAACCTCTTCTCCTACCGAGAGCTCGTCCGGGTGCTCGGGCCCAAGCGCAAGATCCAAGGCCTGCAATATCCCGGCCAGGACCAGGATCCGATTCCGGCGCTCTCCGTCCCGCAAATGGCCAAAACCTACGTCGATGCGATCACGCGGGTACAGCCAGAAGGTCCGTATCTGCTGGCGGGCTACTCGATGGGCGGATCCGTCGCGTATGAAATGGCGCGGCACCTGCGCGCGCGGGGGCAGCAGATCGGGCTGCTCGTGCTCATCGATGCCGGAACGCGCGATGCGCAACTGGGCGGTCTGGCGCGCGCGGCGCGCAAGCTGTCGGACCATCTCGGCGTCATGTCCGATCAGTTGCCCGCCCGATGGCCGGCCTATGTCTGGAACGCCTTCCGCAAGGAAATGGATCGGTTTCGGCACGGCCTTCCCGACAAGACCGCTGCGACCGCACCCGCGCCGACGCCCGATCTGCCGGAACCGCTACGAAGATTGATCAGCGACATTCTGATGTCGGCGCACGCCAACTATCCGGCGCCGCCCTGCGACGTGGCGATCAAGCTTTTGAGATGCACGCAAGGGAGCGGCGCGCGCTGGGCCAAAAGGCACCAGGGCTGGCTCGAGCGAGCCGGGGGCGGGTCCGAGGTCGTTCGACCTCCCGGCCGACCACAATACGGCATTGTCGGGACCATCCGCGGCGCTGGCAGCCGCCTATCTGCGCCTATGGTGCGACGCAGCTCCAGGTTTAAATCCCGCGCGTTCCACAGCCGAGAGCAAATAACCGCCGGGTTGGATCAAAACCAGGACCTCGCGCCCGATCCGAACGCGCGGCTACCCTGCCCTCGCCGAGAGCGCGTGGCAGACCGCGTCGGTCGTGGTGACCCAGCCCAAAAACCGCTCCACGTTGTAGAGCGTGGCATCCTGGATGAACGCAGGGCCTGACTGTTGGGTGGCGTCGGCGACCAGGATACAGAAGAACTCGCGATGGTAGGCATCGCGGATCGTCGAATTCGACACACACGTTGGTCGCAATCCCGGCAAACACCAGATGGCGGATGTCGCGCGCGCGCAGGATATTGTCGAGGGCGGTCCCGCAAAATCCGCTGTAGCGCGCCTTCGGCACGATGATATCCGAGGGTACCGGCTTAAGTTCGTCCACGAACTCGTAGTCCCAGCTGCCGTGGGTAAGGATCTTGCCTTTGAGCTCGGGCCGCGCCCGCATGGTCTTGAGCGGATTGGACTTGTGCCAGTTCGGCGAGTTCGGGCCGCCCGCGGTCTTGAGCTCGGCGTCCCATCCATTCTTGAGCATGATCACGGTCACTCCGGCCGCGCGCGCAACGTCGAGAAGCCGCAGTGCGTTCGCAACCGCTACGCGGGCCGGACCGACATCCTGTCCGATCAGATGGCGGTAACCGCCGGGCGACGCGTAGCCGTTCTGCAAGTCAACCACCACCACCGCCGTGTGTGACGGAACGAGCTCGATCGGCTCCGGACGCGCATCAATCCGGACCTTGCAAATCTGATCGGTCGAAGACTGCAGCATCTGGTCATTCATGGACGTTGTCCTCCGGCGTGTGACCATCGAGCAGCGGTCCCCTGCCCTGCAGGGTGACCTGCGTGTCGAGCAACGCCCCGCACTCCGGGCAGACCATCTCCGCCAGCATTGTTTTCGGCCCGGTCGTGTAGGCCGGCCCGACCGTCGCCATGAGGCGTTCGCGAATGCCGATGGTCCTGGGGCCGTCGTTTCTCCGGCACGACGCGCACGTACTCGACGAATTGCGGATCGCGGTTGGGAAAACTTCCGCCGTCATGTTGGTGCGCGTCCGTTCGGCACGCATGTCGCTGCGCCGGCGTCGCGTGGCCTCGACATCGACGGCGCCCGCGGAGGCAAGGATAACACCATAGAGGTCGCGCGCCGCGGCCAGCGACACGACGCCTTCGGCAACGTCGCGTGCAACCGCATCCGGGTCGCGGGCGAGCGGATCCCCGACCCCGCCGCCACCGTTCCAACGCACATAAAACACGTCCTCGCGGCCAACATGATAGACCCCGAACGAAACGACCTCGTGCTTGCCGGCGATCTCCGGCAGCGAGCGCGCGGTTGCGGTCTCGCCGCCGGGACGTGCGCCACGGCAAACCTCGTAGCGGCCTGGAATACCCGGATAGCCGCCGGCAAGGCCGTGGCTCATGGGAAAATCGACGCCCTTGCCGCTGATCACGAAGCCGACCTCGCCGGTCGGCGCATCATGGGGAACCATGGCGTATTCGCCGCCGGTGCCGCCTCGGAACTCGCCGGCGCCGCCGGAATCGAGCATGCGCCGCCGAAATAGATAGCGCAGCGGATAAAGCGTCTCGTTGGTCTCGACGTTCGCCATGCGCGAAATCGGATTGGGAATTTCGCCGCCAAGATCGATGCCGTCGGCGCCCCAACGGCCACCGCCCGAGCCGGCAAATGTTTCAGTAGTCGAACCGATCACGTCCTGGCCGCGGTGATTGCGGCCGAACAGATGAATGCACAGATGGCTGCCCTGCCAGACCGCGGTCGCCTCGGGCGCATATTTGGGACTGGCGGCCAGCATCTTGGAGAGACAGATCAGCGAGGCGTTGTTGACCGCCTGAATGGCGCCGACCGTCGCAATCGACACCGGCGCCGGGCGGGTTGCATTCACGATCGTTCCCTCCGGGGCGCGCATCCGCACCGGCTTCATCAGGCCTTCGTTCCAGGTGATGTCGTAACAAAGCAACGGATAGAGCGGCGCCAAGCAGGCCACCCCACGCGCCCCAGCGCGTGCAGTTGACGCCACGGTCGGCCTGGGGGCTGGTGCCGGCAAAATCGAACTCCAGCGCATCGTCGCGTTTGCTCATGGTCAGGCGGATCTCGAACGGCGTGCCCGCCACGTCCATATACTGGCGTGCGCTCCAGCAGCCGTCCGGCAACTCACGCAGGCGGGCGCGCAACAACTGCTCCGATTGCGCGATCAAGGTGCGACTGATTTCGGAGACAACCTCCGCTCCGTACTTCCGATAAAGCGCCTGCAGACGCTCGCGCGCGACGTTGTTGCAGGCGATCATGGAGCGGAAGTCGAGGGTCACCAGCTCCGGCACCCGCACCATGTTGAGGATGGTATCGAACACATCCGCACAAACCTCGCCGCGATCGATCAGTCGCAGGCCCGGTGAAGAAAAGCCTTCGGTGAAGATCTCGCGCGCCTCCGGGCAGAAGCCGCCGGGATTCATGGCGCCGATGTCGCTGACGTGGACGAAGCACGCCGACCACGCGATCAGCTCGCCGGCGAAATGAATCGGCGACACGATATAAACGTCCGACGTGTGCAGGGCCGCCGTATAGGGATCGTTCAACATGAACATGTCGCCTTCGCGGATGCGGCCCTGGAAGCGACGCAGGATCGCCTTGCAAGCCTCGGAGGCGCAGCTCAGGTGATGCAGGAATCCGACGCCACCCATCAGCAATCCGCCATCGGCGGTGTAGAGCGACACCATCAGGTCGTGGCCCTCGTTGGTGATCGCACTGCCGGACACATGCTTGAGAGTGATGACGGCTTCCTCGACCACCCGGAACAGCCGATGGCGCACGATCTCGAACGTGATGGGATCGACGCTCATGCGGGCCTCCAGGATCAGGTTGCGCAGACCGTCCATGCGGGCGATCTGCCCGCCGTGAACCACGATGGTGGTGACCGGCGAATGTATGACGGTCGGGCCATGCACCACATTGCCAGGCGTGATCCGCTCGAAATCATAGACTGTGACCGACTGCCGCGCGCCGGTGTCAGGGACAGAATCGACCGGCGGCCGCGTTCGGCCCGGGAGGGATCGGCGCCGCCGAGGCGTTCGGGCTCGATCCGCGGGCGCGGCATCAGCCCGCGGGCCTTGAGCCGAAAGGTGACGAGCTCAATGCCCGCCGCCCGATAGCTCGAGCCGGGACCATAGCGCTGCTCATAAAGCGCCTCGAAATCGGTCTGCAGCTGCTCCAGTGCATCGAGCGTGATCGGCGGCCCGCCGCGCAGCGGCGTACTCACCTGATGCACTTGACGCCGGTAGCGCATCTCGATCATCCATTCGAGAGCGATGCGATCCGTTTCAAAGCCTTCGCCGGCAAGCTGACCCAACGCGCGCTCCATCATCGCCACGAGCACCGCGTCGACATCCTTCGGTTCAACCGGCATCGGCATCGGCCGCACCACCGAATAGTCGTGCAGCACATCGGCCGCCACCATGCCGAACGCGCACAGAACCGCCGCCGTATGCGGAATCACGACGCGAGCGATCGACAGATCCTGGGCATAGGCCGCAGCGAACAGGCCGCCGCTGCCGCCGAAGGACTGCAAGGCAAATTCGCGCGGGTCGAGCCCGCGCTCGACCGTGACATTTCGGATGAGGTCGGCTATGCGCGCCACCGCGACCCGATAGATCCCAGACGCTGCCGCGTCGACATCCATGCCGAGTGGCCGCGCGATCATCTCGGCGAATTTCTTGCGAGCGCGCTCAACGTCGAGCCGCAGGACTCCACCCAAGAACGTATCCGGATCCATGTAGCC
This sequence comes from uncultured Alphaproteobacteria bacterium, assembly GCA_963833605.1. GTDB lineage: Bacteria > Pseudomonadota > Alphaproteobacteria > Rhizobiales > Xanthobacteraceae > JAFAXD01. Next base: position 450,209 of record CAWHYZ010000008.1, on the reverse strand, counting down.
CAGGATCGCGGCCACGTCGGTCAGGGTCGGTCTGTCGCCGCCGAACCCGTAGCATATCGGGCCCGGCCGGGCACCGGCACTGGCCGGGCCCACGGTTGGTCGCTGCGTGCGGTGATCGAACGTCGACGATGCTGCCGCCGCCGGCCCCGATCGACATCAGGTCGATCTTGGGGGCGATGTAATGATAGCGGTCCACCATCGGCTCGCGCGCATATTCGAACCGGCCGTCCTGGATGACCGCGACCTTGAAGGTCGTGCCACCCATGTCGGCGGCGATCACGTTCTTATCGCCGAGAATGCCGGCGAGATACTGTGCCCCCACCACGCCTGCGGCCGGTCCGCACTCGATCATGCCGACCGGACGGGCGGTGGCCTCGGTGATCGGAACGAGGCCGCCGTAGCCCTGCATGACCAGCACAGGGCCACCATAGCCGGCGTCCGCGAGCAGCTCGGTCAGCTCCGCCAGATAGGCCTTGGTGACGCGACCCACATAGGCATCGATCACGGTTGCTGAGGTGCGCTCGTATTCGCCCGGTACCGGCGCCACGTCCGACGAAATTGCAACGTGGATGCTGGGCGCCAGCCGGCGGATGACGGCGCGCACCTGCTGCTCGTGCGCTGGGTTGCGAAACGACCACAACAGGCAGACGCTGATCGCCTCGACCTGCTCGCGGCCGACGAGCCGCTCGACGGCCCGCTCGAACGTCGCGAACTTCCAATGCCTCCAGTACCGCGCCCTTGTAGTCGATGCGCTCGCGCACACCGGCGATGCGTGCGTGCGGCACCAGCGGCGCCGGACGGTTCGAAGCAACCGGATGCTTGATCACTTCCTCGGGTTGGCCCGACCAGCGTCCATATGCGCCGCGGGTGACCAGCAGCGTGTCTTCGAACCCCGCCGTGGTGATCAGTCCGGTGCGCGCGCCCTCGCGCGTGAAGATGGCGTTGTCGACGACGGTCGAGCCGTGCAGGAACAATCGGGTCTGTCCCAGCAATTGCTTGAGTTCGATCCCCATTTCGGCGGCGGTGACGCGCACCGAATCGAGCACGCCGCGGGCAAAGCGTGGTGGGGTGGAGAGGGCCTTGCCGAAGCGGATCGGATCGCCATGGCGGAAAACGACGCAATCGGTGCAGGTACCGCCGACGTCGACGGCGACCACATAAACGCCGTGCTGGTCCGCAGCCGAGCTCACGTCAGCGTCTGCAGGAACTCCCGCACCGTCGCGTTGAAGGCCCGCGGCTGCTCCCAATGCACGAAGCGGCCGGCGCCCGGAATGAACGGCGCCTCGCGGAAATTCTTCATGCCGGCGAGGACCCCGGGCTTGTCGGGGTAAGGATCATTGGCGCCGCAGATGCCGAGCACGGGCACATCGAGCTTGCGGAACGCCGGCACCAGGTCGGGCACCGAGGAGCCGAACTCCAACATGCCGGTGCGATATTCCTCGACCGGATGACTGGCGAACAGCTGGATCGCCTTCTCGCGCACAGGCTCCTCGAGTGGAATCACCTTGTAGATCCGCTTGCCGGCGTCGCGCCGCAGCAGCGCGATGAAGGCGTCACGGCCCTCCGCATCGAGCACCCGCGTTGCTTCCTCGTTGTAGGCCTTCCAGCGGTCGAAATACTGCATCGCCTCATGCAGTTCGCTCCACGCAACCAAAATGAGGCCCTTCACGCGCTGCGGGAATTGGATCGCATAGTTGGCCGCAATAGTGGTACCGAAGGCGACCGCGATGATCACCGGGCTCACGATGCCGAGCTGTTCGATGAGCTGCGCCAGATCGCGCGTCTGATTGACGAGCGAAAATCCGTAATTCGTGAGTTTGGTGCGGGCATGCCCGCGCCGATTGTAGGCCAAGCAGCGATAGGCGGTGGAAAGCTCGGGGATCTGATATTCCCAATAGTCCATCCCGTGGATCTCGCCATGGACGAAGACGAGATCGGGACCGTGTCCCGTAAGCTCGTAGTAGAACTCGCAGCCGTTCGCCAGGATGGTGGGCACGTCGTCGAACCGGTGAAAGAGCGTGCAGCACTATCCGGAAGCGTATCAAGCCTGTCAAATTCCTCCGTCGAATGAATGGAGACCCCGGTGACAACCTGGACGGTCGGTGCGGTCAGCGTAACACGGGTCGAGGAGCAAGCTCGGATTTGCGAGCTTGCCGCCGGACAAATATCTCGCCGGGCTCGATCGCGCCGTCTTGCAACGCCATCTCGCGTGGCTGGTGCCCAATCATTATTCGCCTGCGCAAGACCGGCTGATCACCAGCGTGCACGCATGGCTGATCCGCACGCCCCGCCACACGATCCTTGTCGACTGCTGCGCTGGCAATCACAAGGAGCGGCCCGGCTTCGCCCGCTTTCATCAACTCGAGACGCCCTTCCTGGACCGATTGCGCGCCGCCGGAGCGCGCGCCCGAGGAGATCGACATCGTGCTGTGCACGCACCTCCATTCCGACCACGTCGGCTGGAACACGATGCGGCGCGACGGATATTGGGTGCCGACCTTTCCCAACGCCCGCTATCTGTTCTCACGCGCCGAGAACGAGTATGGCGATCCGCGCCGCAACCCCGTGGCCGACGCCGATCCGCAGCGCGGCAACGCCTACCGTGACAGTGTACTGCCAGTGATCGAGGCGGGTCAGGCGGACCTGATCGAGGGCAGCCACGCCATCGACGACGCACTGCTGATCGAGCCTGCACCCGGTCACACTGTGGGGCATGTGGTTCTCAAACTCGCCGACCGCGGCAAACGCGCGCTGTTCTCCGGCGACGTGCTGCATCATCCACTGCAGGTCTATGAACCGCAGTGGAACTCGGGCTTCTGCGAATTGCCGGAGCAGGCGCGCGCGACGCGACGCCGCGTGTTGGAGCATTGCGCGGAGAAGGACGCGCTGCTGTTCCCCACGCACTTTGGCGCTCCGCACGTGGCGGCGATCACCCGCGCCGGAGATGCGTTCACGCCGCGGTTTGTTGATGGGAGGTAGCCGCGCGCCGAGCCGTTGCGCCGTACTCAATTCCGCTGCTGCTGCGTATAGCCGTAGTGCCAGGCGAGCACCCGGTTCTCGATCGCCACGAACAAGCGGTTGAGCACGTAGCCGACGACTGCGAGAGTCAACACCCCCGCGAACATATCGCGGATCTTGAAGCCGCGCTGCGCGCTCAAGATGAAATAGCCGATGCCGCTCGATGCCGCCACCATCTCACTGATCACCATCACGATGAGCGCCACCGCGAGACTGATCCGCATGCCGGTGAAGATAAAGGGTGAGGCGGACGGCAGTACGATCTGCCACATGAGCTTCCAGCCGGCCACCCCGAACGTACGCGCCGTCTGCAGCTGAATCGGGTCGACGCTGCGCACGCCGCTGTAGGTGTTGAGTAGCACCGGGAACAGCGACGCAAAAGAGATCATGAAGATCTTCATTTCGTCGTCGATGCCGAGAAACAAAATGACGATCGGCAGGTAGGCGGGACTCGGGATCGGCCGCAGCACTTCGGTAATCGGTTCAAGCAGACTGTAGAAGAAGCGGAAATAGCCCATCAGCAACCCGAGTACGACACCGAGCGCCACGCCGATGAAATAACCGGCGAACATGCGCCACAGGCTCGGCACGAGCTCGCCGAAGAGTTCCCCCGAGATGATGAGCTCCCACCATGTCGCGAGCACCGCACTCATGCGCGGAAAGCTCATGGAGGGCATCTTGCCGCTCGCGGCCGCGACTTCCCACGCCACGAGCAACAGCACGATGAAAACAACGCCGATCCACCGGGTCCTCCAGAGAATGGCGAGACGACCACCGGGTTTCGCCGGTGGGGCTTGATTGATTTCCACAGCGTCGCTCACGCGGCCTCCGTCGCGACCAGTCCCTCGTCGGCGAAGAGCTGCGCCAACAACTGCGCACGATAATCGAGATATTGCGGCAGCGCGCGGGTCGCGATCTGGTCACGCGGATGCGGCAGTTCGATCGGAAGATCGACCGCGACGGTTGCGGGCGCGCGGCTGAGCGCCACCACGCGGGTCGAAAGATACACGCCCTCGTCGACGTCATGGGTGACGAACACGACGGTGAGGCCGAGCTCACGCCACAGGCTGCGAAGGAGTTCCTGCAGCCCGACGCGGGTGAGCGCATCGACAGCGCTGAAAGGCTCGTCCATCAGCAAGACATCCGGGCGGCAGGCGAGCGCGCGTGCAATCGCCACCCGCTGCTGCATGCCACCGGAGAGTTGCCAGGGATAGTGGCGCTCGAAGCCGGTGAGCTTCACGAGGGCGATGATCTCGCGCGTGCGCGCAGCGACCGCCTGGCGCGACAGCCGCTCGCGGTTCTCCAGCCCGAAGGCGACGTTGCGTTCCACCGTCTTCCAGGGAAATAGCGAGCGCGTGTATTGCTGAAACACATAGATGACGGTACGCGGCGGGCCATCCACTTTGCGACCGTCGAGAAATACGGCACCCGACGTCGCATCGATCAACCCGGCCACGATCTGCAGTAAGGTCGACTTGCCGCAGCCGGACGGCCCGATGATGGAGACGAAGCTCCCGCGAGCGATGTCGAGATCGACGCCATTGAGGGCGACGGTCGTACCCCCCGGCGCCGCGAAGGCCTTGTGTACCCCGCGAATGGTGAGGAAGGGCCGGCGCTCTTCCGGCATCGCGTTCAGGGAACCGCCAGCACGCGGCGCGAGATATCGATCGGCGTCTTGAGCAACCCAAACTTCTGCATCAGTTCCATGGTGCGGGCCATCCCGGGAACATTCACTGCCGTGCCGAGCTGCGGCAACAGCACCTTGTCCTTGAAGGCTGGGTTGAGACCCGTCCAAGCCTGATTGATGTCGCGGGTCGCCGCCTCGTTGGTGCGGGCGAACTCGGCGCCCTTCATCACGGCGCGCGCAAACTTGATTGCGGTCTCCCGGTTCTTCTCCACCCACGGCCCGAGCGTGATGTACTGGGTGATATCCGTGCCGGGCGCGGTCTCGACATAGGTCCAGCTCAAGATCTCGGCCTTGCCGGTCGCCATCAGGGCGGAGCGGAATGGGTCGACTTGGCCGATGCCATCGACCTGACCGTTGAGTAGCGGATCATTCATTTGGGGAAACGGAATTTCGGTGAACCGGACCTTGGTCCAGTCGACGCCGTGCTTGTCGAGCGCGGCGACCGCGTGCAGCCAGGCCGAACTATTGATCACATTGACGGCGACGCGCTTGCCTTCGAGATCCTTGATCGACTTGATCTTGTCCTTGAGGGCCAGCAACGCGGTCGTCGTATCGGGTGGCGCGCTGCGCACCACGGCGCCGGGCGCCAGAATAGTCGCGTCGAGTCCCTGCCCGATTGCCTGCAAGGTCGACACCGTGTTGCTAAGAGCTACGTCGAGGCGGCCGGATTGCAGCACCGGCACGGCGGTGGCGCCGCTCTCGAATTTGGTGATCTCGACCTCGATCCCTTCGGCTTTGAAAAAGCCCTGCTTGTCGGCGATGACGGCACCGAGCGCCTCCGAGATTGGAATAAGGCCAAGCCGGATCTTTTCCTGCGCCGGCGCCGCAACCGGAGTTGCCAGCACGGCAAGCAGGACAAACACTGCGGACGACGCGCGTCGCATGACCGCCATGACGACCCCCGTTATTGTTATGTTTGCAGTGCAAAAGCTTAGACAGCGTACCGCAATCCGTCAACGCGAACATTGACGCGTGCAAATTCGCACGTGCACGTATGCTTTACGAACTCGCCAGAAGGTCGATCCACCGCCGACGCCGCTAATCGAGGATCTCATCAATGAGCAATCTCGCTGAACTCATCCACAATATCGCGTCAGGACAGCTCCGCGTCGTCGACCTCACCCAGACGCTGTCACCGGATTTCCCAACCCTGGTGCTGCCGCCGCAGTTCGGCCAATGCGCGCCGTTTCGGGTCGACGAGATTTCCCGCTACGACGCACGCGGAGGCGGCGAGTGGTATTGGAACAACTTTAGCTGTAGCGAGCACACCGGCACGCACTTCGACGCTCCGATCCATTGGGTCACCGGTCGCGACCGTCCCAACAATGCGGTCGACACCATCGACCCGCGCGATTTTATCGCCGGCGCCTGCGTGATCGACTGCTCGGCCGAGGCCGCCGCCAACGAGGACTTCGTGCTCACGGTTCCCCGCATAGAAGCCTGGGAACGCCATCACGGACGCATTCCGCCACGTAGCTGGGTTCTGTTTCGTACCGATTGGCCAAAGCTCCACCCGGGCAGTGGCTACCCCAACCGTCGCCAGGATGGCGCGCATACGCCCGGGCCCTCGCCCGAAGCGGTCAAGTTCCTCCTCGATGAGCGCGACATGCACGGCTTCGGGGTCGAGTCGATTAATATTGACGCCGGCCAGGGTCGCAAGTTCACGCCGCCGAATCCGGCGCACTCGCTTATTCTCGGCAGGGGACGCTATGGGCTGCAATGTCTGTGCAATCTCGATCAGCTGCCGCCGACCGGCGCTGTGGTCGTGGCGGCGCCACTCAAGATCAGGCAAGGCTCTGGAAGTCCGCTCCGGGTGCTCGCGATCGTGCAGACCTAGACTAGAGGCGAAAAGGGTTGCCAAGCGATCGGCGCCCCGCCTCGTCTGGCGAGGCGAGGCCGGTCCGACAAAACGATCAATCTGGTCACCCTGCAGACGACGTGATTGCGGGCCAGGGTCCCCGAAGCCAGCGTTACGGCTTAACGGTCACCGGGTAGCTCGGCATCGTATTGGGTCCCACGCCGTAACTCGTGACCTTCTTGTTCGCCGAAGCTTCGGTCTTTCCGTATTCGGGTACGAAGTTTCCGCCCACGCCGTGTTTGGTGTGCTTCTTGTTCTTCGAAGCCTCAGGTCCAGCGCCGTATTTAGGTATTGCATTGGGCCCAACCTGGGCCCATGCGACCCCCACTGCTGGCCACGAAGGCAGCGGCGAGAGCAACGATTAGTGCCTTGCGGGTCATTACAGGTTCCTCCCTGGTTGTTGGCAGGTGCCTAGGCACGTACACAACCAGAGGTTATAATTTAGAACAAGCGCATTGCAACGATATTATATTCGTTTACGGGAATATTTGTCTATTTCTCTAATTAGTCCACACTCGAGGAAAACATACCTCCCGCCGCCTACACATTAGTCGCCGTGAAAGACATCAAGTTTCGGCGCCGGGGCCTCGAAGCCAAGTTCCGCCCAGCGCCCGCTGACGCGTTCATAGATCTCCTGCCGCAACAGGGTCGAGCGTGGGAACTGTTTGATGAAGCGGTGTGATTTGCAGGCGTTGATCAGGACCTTTGATCCGTACGGCCGCGCCTCCGGCGGATATTGGCTGGGGTCGAGCCCGGTCGACCACGTGTTGCGCAGGAAATCGAGATCCTCGCTCGGATTGCACCTAGAGCTCAGCGCCCACATCACCTGATTGAAATCGGTAGGGTCGACGTCCTCGTCGACCGCGATCACCCATTTCGTGTAGTAGGCGGCTGCCGGGCATTGCGCTGCCAGCGCCAGCACCTGAGCGGCGTGGCCGGCGTATTGCTGACGCAGCGACACGATCACCATACCCCAGCCGGAAGCCGCGGCCGGATGCGAGTAGGCGGAGACCACACCGGGAACGCCGATGCGCTGCAAGTCGTCGAGGATGCGCGCCGAACGCATGATCGCGTAGTAGGCGCCGATCTCGCATGACGGGTAGGTCGCCATGAGCGCCGCCGTGATGATCGGCGCTTTGCGGCGATGCACCGCTTTGATCTCGATCACCGGCTGCTTGCCGCGCTCGCCCCCGTAGTATCCGGTGAACTCGCCGAGCGGGCCTTCCATCTCGGTGTCGCCGGCATGCAGCAGCCCCTCGATCACGAGCTCCGCATGCGCGGGGATCGGCAGGCTCACGTGTTCCGCCGCGGTGAGCTCGACCGGTCGGCCCATAATTCCACCCGCAACATCGAGTTCCGATTGGTCAGCGCTGAATACCTGCGCACCGACCATGAACAGGACCGGGTCGACGCCGTAGGCAGCCACGACCTCGCACGGCTCGCCGCGCGCCCACCAGGCCTCGCGATCAAGGCGCCCATGTTTGCCCGGCGAGCAGTAGAGGCCGACGCGGGTCGGGCCGTGCACCATCTGCCGATAGACACCGACATTGATGCGGCCGGTATTCGGATCGCGGGTGAAGGTAATGTCGCCGGTGCCGATGTAGCGCCCACCGTCGCCGGGCCAGAATTTGGGACTCGGGAATGCCGTGATGTCGATATCGGAACCCTGCTGCACGATCTCGTTGACCGGCGCCTCGCCTTTGGGAATGTGAACCGGATCGAGCCGCCGCTTCATCAGATCGCGCGAGGCCATGATGAGGCCGGAGGTGCTCGCGTCGGGATCGAGCCCAACGGCGAGCGCGTAGCGCGCCTTGCTGGCACCGAGCATGTTGGACAGGATGCGCGCGTCGGTGCGATTGCCGACGAGATTGTTGAATAGCAGCGCCGGCGTGTCCTGCGTACGTCCGGCCATGAAGGTAATGGCGGCGAGCTCCTCATCGGGATCGACGGGCGCCGTGATGCGCTTAAGCTCGCCCGCCTGCTCCACCAGCTTAAGCCAATCGCGCAAATCCCGCCACGCAACCGGCGAGCGGTCGTCAAGGGCATCCGACGTTGCGCTCCGATCGAGAACCAGCTCTTCCATCTTGGTCTCCTGCGATCGATTGCAAAACGAGATGATCGGACGTTAGAGCAGGTTTCGAACGGATGGAAACACTATCGCGCAACGCCGGGTCGACTTCGCGCGGCTATCCGCACCGAGTTGATCTACTTGGTGGCCACCACATGGGCGGCGCGATAGTCGCGCGGCGACACCGCATATGCGGTTTTGAAGCGCCGGCTGAAATGCGCGAGCTCAGTGAAGCCGCAGCCGAACGCGATCTGTGCGATGCTCTCGTGCGCAAGCAGCGGATCGGTGAGCCGCCGCCGGCTGCATTCCAGGCGCCCGGCCCAGATCCAATCACTGATCGTCGCGTTCTCGGCATGGAACAGAACCTGGAGGTAGCGCAGTGAAATTCCGACGGCGTCGGCGACTTTCGCGGGGCTGAGCCCCGGGTCGCGCAAGTTTTCTTCGATGAACGCCTTGGCCCGATAGGTGAGCGCGGTGCGTGTCCAGCTTTGGGTATCGGGCTTGTTCGCCCACGTGCGCTGCACGAGTTCGCCGAGCGCGGTCGTGACCAAGTCGAGTGAGATCTCGGACACCCGTGCCCCGGTCCGCGCATCGACATCGCCAACAACCGAACCGACCCGGCGCAGATATGGAAACACCAGTGACCCCATGGGACTCGTCCCCCGCACGGCGCGGGCGGTCAACAATTCCGTGCGTCCGAGCCGGTCGAGCAGCATCCGGCGCGGCATGTGCAGCACGAGCTGCTCGAAGTCCTCATCGAAGCTCAGCGTATAAGGCCGGGTGCTATCGTAGCAGGCAAAATCTCCGGGCTGCAGCCGCGCCTCGCGCCCGTCCTGGACCACCAACCCGGTTCCGTGCATCTGCGCGCTGATCAAGAGCACGTCCTCCTTGGCGGCGCGAATGCGCGCCGGCGTCCGGTAGACGTCCTGGCCGCAACTTCGGACCACGGAGAAATGCACGTCGTCGCAGCGCTCGGTCGCGATTTCGCCGAAGAAGTGCCGATCCGACACGGGGCGGCAATCGAGCTCCACGAACACATCGCAGACAGCGTCCTGCCAGAAGTTGAAGCGCTTGCCTGCGGGAACGTCGGCAGTCGTGACCAGCGCCTTCATTGCGCCCTCCAGAGCCCGACCCAGTTGGAAATCATACCACAGGCAGCGATTGCGTGACTCGGTCGCGTGCCCGCGGCCCGTGCCGTGCGCAAGGAGGCAACGGGTGTTGCGCAACGAGGCAAGCCGGTCGCTAGCCCACACACTATTCTTGGCGTCAGACGGCCCGGTCCGCAGCGCTGAGGAGGAAGCAATGGCCCTCACCCATCCGAAGCTGAAAGTCGCCGCCGTGCAGGCAACTCCCGCCTTCCTGGATCTCGACGCGGCGATCGAGAAAGCAGTCCGGCTGATTGACGAGGCTGGCAGCGCGGGTGCGCGCCTGATCGGATTTCCGGAGACCTGGCTTCCGGGCTACCCGTTCTGGATCTGGCTCGGCGCTCCGGCCTGGGCGATCATGCGTGGGTTCGTATCGCGCTATTTCGATAATTCGCTCGCCTACGACAGTCCGCAGGCGCAGCGACTGCGCGACGCCGCCAAGCGCAACAGCATGGTCGTGGTGATGGGGCTTTCCGAACGCGCCGGCGGCAGCCTCTACATCGCTCAGTGGATCATCGGGCCTGGTGGCGAGACCATCGCCCAGCGGCGCAAACTCAAGCCGACCCACGCGGAACGTACCGTTTTTGGCGAGGGCGACGGCAGCGATCTCGCGGTGCACGACCTCGCGATCGGCCGGCTCGGCGCGCTGTGCTGCTGGGAACACCTCCAGCCGCTGTCCAAATACGCCCTGTACGCCCAGAACGAGCAGATCCACGTGGCTTCGTGGCCGGCGTTCTCGCTCTACGATCCGTTCGCCCATGCGCTCGGCGCCGAAGTCAACAATGCGGCAAGCCAAATCTATGCCGTCGAAGGCTCCTGCTTTGTGATCGCGCCGTGCGCGGTCGTCTCGCAGGAGATGATCGATCTCATGTGCGACACCCCCGACAAGCACCAACTCCTGCATGTGGGAGGTGGTTTCACCGTCATCTATGGCCCGGACGGTGCCCGGATCGGCGACAAGCTCGCGCCCGATCAGGAAGGTATCGTCTATGCCGACATCGACCTCGGCATGATCTCCGTTGCCAAGGCCGCGGCCGATCCCGCCGGCCATTATGCGCGGCCGGACGTGACGCGGCTTCTGATCAACAACCGGCCGGCCAATCGCGTCGAGCATTTCGCGCTGCCGGTGAACGAGGTTGCGGGGGTGGCGGCGCCTCAAACCGATCCGACACGAACGCCAGAACCGGTCCGACCTCGGCCGGTCACAGGCGACAAGCAGGCCGCGACCTCCCCGTAGACGCCGTGAGTTCGACGCGTCTGCGTGGGGACAGCAGAGGCATTGGACGTGACGTTGGCTCGGCCGATCAGGTGCGGCCGGCCAGGCACTGTCGGATGTAACTGCGCAGACCCGCTTTGCTCAAACCTTTTGCCTTGGCCTGCTTGCGGCAGGCTGTACGCTTGACGACCGACGGCATCTTGGCCGCAAAGCAGCTCCGCAATCGAGCGGCGCGCTCGCTACCTCTCAGTCCCTGGGTGTTCGCCTCCTGACGGCATTCCGCGCGAGCCGCACTGATCTGAGACGGGCTCGGCCCTCGGGATCTTGATACTGACAACGGGTGCGCGGTCGCACGCGACCGGGAAGGCGTGGCTGGTGTCTGCGCAGGCGGCGTCGTGGCAGGCGGCGGGGGAGCGGCAGCCGGCGCACCAGGTGTCGCCTGCCGCTGGGCCGCAGGCTGCGCAGCCGCCGGGATCGTTGCGCTTGCGATCGCGATTGCCGCAAGTGCGATTGGCAAAATCGCCAGACGCGTCATGGTCATGCCTCTCCAATCAACCCGCCCTACGCCACACCCTATTATGCATCCGGTAAACCCCGGATGAAAACCGAGCATCTACTCATTGACGCAAGCCATAACGTGATTGACGCACACCGTCGGCTGAGGCTCATCGCTCTATCAAATCGCGCGTAAAAGCGTCTCTCGCCTAGTCTGCAGGAGTACGCGGCGCGTTTGCATTGAATGGTCGCCTGTGTATCCTCGCGTTTCGGCCTCGCGATGTCGAAACTTGCGGCGGTGCAATGCAACAGCCCAACAAGGCGCCTCTGACTTCGAAAGTCTACGAGGTCGATGATTTCGCCGCCGCGCAGGAACTCTATCATGGTAACGGCTGGACGGACGGCCTGCCCGTGGTTCCGCCAACAGAGCCGGCGGTGAACGGATGCCTGGAATGGGCCCTGATGCAACCGGATCAGCTCATTGGTATCGAGCCGGTTCGCGCGCAGCCTATCACCGCCGAGAAGCTCGCCATCAACGCCGTCATGGCTGGCTGCCTGCCGATGCACTTTCCGGTCGTCGCGACCGCATGGCAGGCCATGCTGAAGGAAGAGTTTCTTCTGCATGGCGTCACGTCGAGCACCGGCGGATGCGCCATCCTAGTCATCATCAACGGCCCGATCCGTCTCGAGATCGGCGCCAATTCGACTTTCAACGCGCTGGCCAATAGCGATCGCGCAACCGCGGTCATCGGCCGCGCCCTGCGGTTGGCGCTGATCAATTTGCTCGACGTGCGCCCCGGCGGCATCGACCGCACGACGCTCGGCCACCCGGGCAAGTTCTCCTACTGCTTGGCCGAGGATGAGGAGGACACAGACTGGGAGCCGCTGTCAGTCGTCCGTGGGATCCCGCAGGGCCTCTCGGCCGTTACCGTGATGGCGGCCATGGCGCCGCGTCAGATCATGAACGAGTGGACCACAGACCCGCGGGAGATTCTGGAGACGTTCGCCGCGGAAATGCGGGCGAACCAACGCCACTATTCGATCTACGGCGGCAACTACGCCATCGTGATCCCCAAGCAGCTGCGCGAGCATATCCAGGGCGCCGGATGGACAAAGCGCGACATCGCCGAGTTCCTGTACGAGCGCGCGCGCGTCCGCCGCGCCGAATGGGCCGACGTCGGCAAGGGCGCCGTGGTGCGCGACCGCGGCGAGCGTATCCATACCGCCCTCGAATCGCCCGATCACCTCCTGGTCGTGGCCGCAGGCGGCCCGGCCGGCGGTTTCGGCGCTGTCATTCCGCCTTGGATGGGCAGCAAGACCAAGGCCGTAACCGCAGCCATCGGCGCCTGTGTCGACTGCGAGCCGCCAAATGCCTGATTTGGTAGCAGCGCCGCCGTGCGATCCGATTGGGAACACGAGTCGGAGTTCAGGCCATGATCCTGCGCGTGTTTGATCCGACGAACGAGATGAAGGCTGCCGGGGGCCGGCCGGCGGCGCGACCTTCCTCGCTCCGGGGCAAGACCGTCGGATTCATCTCCAACGGCAAGGAGGGCACCAAGGGCTATTTCGCCCAGCTCGAGCGCATGCTGCGCGCGGAGTTCGGTGTTGCCGCTGTCGTATGGCGGACGAAGTCGAACTACAGCGCGCCCGCCGACGCCGCACATCGTCGACGAGATCAAGAAATGGCACGCGGTTGTCACCGGCGTCGGCGATTGAGGCAGTTGCTCGTCGTGCAGTCTGTACGACTCGATAGCAGCAGAACGGCAAGGCGTACCGGCCATCGGCGTGATGACGGCCCGCTTCGCCAGCGCGGCCGAGCTCATGTGCCAGGTGCTCGGCATGCCGGACTACAAGTTCGTCGTCATTGGCCACCCGATCAGCAGCGCTTCGGATGAGCAACTCGCTGACTATGCGCGCGCGACCGTCGAGCAGGCTCGCCATCTGCTACTGCGAGCGTAGAGCTGAGTCTAAGACAGTCGCTGAGGAGCACGCGCACGTCAGCGCGCGAGCGTCTCCAAGGACCGCAAAAAGCAAAAAAGTGGCCCTTCCCCCTAGCCATCCTTCGAGACGCCCTCGCTCACGCTCGGGCTCCTCAGGATGAGGCCAGCAAGAGTTCGCGCACCCGAGGATGCAAACTAAATCGTCGGCGCGGACGGCTGCCAGAACACGATACGGTCGCGCGCGAAGGTAAGCGCGCGGTCGAGTGCGAAGCCGAGCACCGCGATGACGAAGAACGCGGCGAGCGCGCGCGCGTACTGGAACGACGACGTTGCGAACGTCACGAAGAACCCGAGCCCGCGGCTCTCGCCGATGATTTCCGTCACCAGCGTAATGATCAGCGATACCGGCAGCGCGATACGCAGCCCGGTGAACACGATCGGCAACGAGGCAGGCACCAGTACGCGCGTGAAGATCTGGCGTGGGCTAGCCCCCATGTTGCGCGCGGCCCAGATGAGCACGCGGTCGGCCGAGCGCATGCCGGCATGGACGTGGATCACGATCGGATAGAGGCATTCGAGAAAAACCAGCGCCACCTTCGAACTCGGTGCCGAGACCGAACACGAAGATGAAGACCGGATATAACGCGATCTTTGGAATCGGGTAGCTGAAGACGAACAGTGGCTCGATCAGCGCCTCGATCAGCCGGGACCGCGCTATCACGGTGCCGAGCAGAACGCCGGCAATCAGCGCCAGGATGAAGCCCAGCAACGCACGGTGCAGCGAGATGCCGGCCTGGTAGATGAGGTCGCCGTTCGCCGTGTATTTCCACAACTGCTCGGCGATCACGACCAGGCTCGGAAACAACCGCGGCGACACGAGCCCAAACCGACTCATCGCCTCATAGGCGGCGAGCAACAGAAAGATCGAATAGTAGCGCGCGATGAAGCGCCCCATCACCCTCATGGACCGAACTCCGTCCCCACCATCTGTCCGACCAGCAGCCGGTTGCGCACGAGCAACAGCAAACGATCGGCGGCAAAGCCGATTACCCCGATCGTGATGATGGCGACATAAACGATGTCGAACCGCTCGTTCTGATCGGCGAACACGATCAGGTAGCCGAGCCCCTCGGATGACGACACCATCTCGGCGACGAACATCACGACGAAGGAAAGTGCCAGCCCGAATTCGCAGCCCGTTGAAGATCTGCGGCCGCGCCGACGCCGACAGCACCCGCAGGATGATGGTAAGCCGCGGCGCACCCATGTTGCGCGCCGCCCAGATGTAGGCACGTGGGGTCGCCTTGGCGCCGGCCACGGTCGCGATGTAGAGCGGGTAGAACACCGACACCGTGATAATCACGATCTTCGACAGGTTGCCGAGCCCGAACCAGGCAAATACGATCGGCAGCGCCGCAATCTTGGGTACCGGATAGGTCAGCGACACGATCGGCTCGTAGAAGCGTTCGACCGGGCGCAGCGCGCCCGCCAGCAGCCCTGCCAGCCAGCCGCAGGTTGCTCCGATGGCAAAACCGCTCAACGCCCGAAACAGGCTCGCGCCGATATGTCCGAACAATTCGCCGCTCGTCAGCATTGCGGCGAGCTCGCGGATGATGACGGACGGAGGCGGAAGGTAGCGCGGGAGCGCGCCGACAATGCCTTCGTACTCCCAGAACGCCAGCAGCATCAGCGGGATCGTGATGCCCCACCAGGGCGAATAGCGGCGATCGTTCATCGCTCAGGCGAACTCCTGGCGCGCCCGCAAAACTTCGTCGCGCAGCAGATCCCAGATGCGGTTGCGATATTCCATATAGTGCGCGGTCTTCTTCACCTCGATCGCGCGCGGACGAGCGAGGTCGATCTTCACATCGGCCTTGGTGCGGCCGGGACGAGCCGTGAAGACGATGACCCGGTCCGCTAGATAGACCGCCTCCTCGATATCATGGGTGATGAAGATCACCGTCTTGCGCGTTTCGTACCACAGCCCCTGCAGCTCTTCCTGCATCAGTTCGCGGTTCTGCGCGTCGAGCGCGCCGAACGGTTCGTCCATCAACAGAATGCGCGGATCGAACGCCAGCGTGCGCGCGATCGCCACCCGCTGTTTCATGCCGCCGGACAGTTCCGCCGGATAATGGTCGCGAAACAGCGTCAGCCCGACCTTGGCGAGCAAGCGGTCCGCAATCGCGCGTTGCTCCGCCCGGCTCTTTCCCTGCACCTCCAGGCCCCAGGTGACGTTGCGCTCGACCGTGCGCCACGGATAGAGGGCAAATTCCTGGAACACCACGCCGCGATCCGGCCCCGGCGCCGTGACCGGGCGCCCGTTGAACAGCAACCGGCCCTCGCTGACCGGCTCGAAACCACCCAGCATGTGCAGAAACGTGCTTTTGCCGCAGCCCGACGGCCCGACGATCGCGATGAATTCACCCTCCGCGACATCGAGATCGAAGCCCCGCAGGGCTTCAATCTCTTTGCCGGCGCGAGAAAATCGCTTGCCGAGACCCCTCGCTTCGATGATGGGCGGCGACATCAATTGGCAGGTAGATAGGACGGATCGACGATCGCCTTGAGATCTGCGCTCTTCTCTTGGAATCCCGACGAGACCAAAACCTGCTGCTGCTTGGTCATATTCTCGAGGTTCGGCCGCAGCCCGGGATCGCGTACATAGTCCGGCACATTGAAATAGATCTGCGGCGGCAGCCCGACCAGCTTGGCATCGAGCAGGGCCTGGCGCGCTTCCCGGAGATGCGACTGATAGTACGCGGTGACCGCGACGAGGTCGGCCAGAAAGGCCTTCACGGCGGCCGGATATTGCTTGAGCGTCGACGGGCGAGCGACGATCACGATGAGTTCTTCGTCGAATGGCATGCCGGTCTTCGAGGTGAACAGAGCCTTGAGATCGCCTTGCGCGATCGCCCCCATGGCGAACGCATCGACCGCCGCCCCTGCGGTGATGCGGCCGGCCCGTATCGCATCCGGCACCTGCGGAAACGGTACGACCGCGAACGTCACATCGCGGTCGGGGTTGAGCCCCCCGCTCTTGAGGCCCTCGCGCGCCCACAGTTCGACCGCACTGCGGTAACCGACGATTCCGACCGTGCCGCCCTTGAGATCGGCGATCGTACTGGGACCGTCCTTCTTGACGAGGAACTTGGTGTTGGCGCCGTTCTGCGACTCGCGGCTGAGTGTCGCGATGATCTTCAGGTCGATGCCGGCGGCCGCGGCCGCGATCGCTGAGTTACCGGAGACCGACGCAAAATCGATCTGCCCACCCTCGAACGCCTTATAGGCCGCCTCGGAGGCGCGCATCTGCGACCATTCGACCTTGTAGGCCTTGTTCAAATTGGGCGCGAGTTCCGGCTTTGCCAGCATCAGCCAGAGGTTGTCTTCGGCCGCCGTCTGGCGGCTGAAGCGAAGCGTCGGCACGTCCTGGGCGCTTGCCATACCGGCCGCCGCGCCGCAGGCCGCGAAGAGGGCGATGACGATTGTCAGCGTCGGTATTCGCATCACTTGCTCCCGTGCTTTGACCCCTCCCTATTCCTACTACGCGGCTTATGTTTGCGCCAACGCAGTCATCGCATGACAGCGCCAAGGGCGCCATGATAGGCCTTGGCGTCCGGGAGAATGCATGGCGACCTACAAGCAGATGGTTGCGGGATTGTCCGACGATTTCAAGGCGCGTGACATTGCGCGCCTCGTCTACTTCCACTGCGATCATTTCGAGCCATGGCAATCTTTCGGCGGCCGCGACGCCCTCGACGAGCGCCACGCCGAGCACATCCGGATTTTCACCGACGAGCTCAAGCGCATCGACTACGCCCGCAAGCTTACGCTGTTCTACAAGGCCAACATCAACTTTGCCTATGATCGCGATCGGGAGCTGATCCGCGCCGCCGACGACGACCTGGTCGGGTTTCTTCCCCGCAGCGACAGCGAGGTGGCGGCCGCGCGCACCAATATGAAATATCTAGCCGCCAACAGCGCACACGAGCTGCAGATCCACATCCACCACGAGGGCTACACCTACAACACGAGCCACACCGCGCCGGACGTCGTCGAGTTCTACAAGTCGCCGCACGCGCGCGAGCTCGATGGGCAGCGGCTGGCGTTGGCAATCAAGCTTTCCAAGGAAGCCATCCGCCAGGAAACCGATGTGGTGTTCGACTCCTGGTATTTCGTGCACGGGCACTGGGCGCTCAATGCGGCGGATGATGATTCCTGCACGATCACCAACGAGCTTGATTTGCTCTTGCGCGCGGGCTGCAGAGGCGACTTCACGTTCCCGGCCGGCCGCAGCCACGTCAATCCCCGTCTCGAAGTTCCCTACTTCTGCAGACCGATCCAGGCGGAGCGTGCCTACGACCTGCAGGATGCCGATCCGGAATTCGCCTACGGCAACAAAGCAGCCGCGCGGTCGAAATTCTTCGTGTGGGCATCGCGGATCAAGCACAACCGCGCATCGATCGACTACTTTTCCTCCTGGGTACGTCAGAACCTTGAGCAGCCGGAGGAATGGGCGCGCGACGTCATCAATCAGTCGTTCACTGTGGACCACACCCTGTTCTTCAAGACCCATGGCCATTCGATGTTTCCCTACTACCGGGAAGCCAAACGCGTGCCGGTCTTTCCGCACGCGCATCCGGGCGTCCAGACGGTGTTTTCGCTGGTGTTCGATGCCGCTGTGTCGGCCGGCGTCGAGATCGAGTTTGCAACTGTCTCGGAAGTGTACGAGCGCTTCGTTGCTGCCGCCTACGTCCCGGCCAGCGGGTACGCGCTGAAGATTGCCGGACCTGCGCCCAAACTGCAGCGCCCCGCAAGCGCCGAGGCGGGACGGGTGCCGCGCCCGCCGTCCCTCACCCTTGACCTTGGACTCGGACCGGCGGTGCTTCCACGCATGTCCGACCGAAAGTCCTCCGACTACAGCACTTCGGCGCCACTGTCTGAGCACGCCGCGCCGCCGCCGGTTGCTCAGCCGGAATCCAAACCCGTTCCGCTCACGATCGAGGACGCGGTGAAATCCGTCAGTCGCATTGCCAAGCGCGCCATCAGCCCGGCTGAAATCAGGATTGCGCAAATTGTCGCACAGCTTCCGCAATTTCAGGCCTATCACGAGGTGGGGTCCGAGTTGATCGCATTGCCTTTGTTGTTGAGCCTGATGGGGCGTGACACGGTCGGCATCGCGGTCGACCCGAGCCAGCGGACGGCCGCAATCGAAGCTTATGACGCCTTTTCCCGGGAACACCCGATGCATGCCCGGCATTGCGAGTTGATCTTCGACGGTTTCCCCGATGCGGTCTTGCACCGCGATGTGAGCCGGTCGCCTGGCCATCGTCACCCGTCTCGCGATACCAACGTCGAATGAATTGTTCACCGCGGTCGTGAAGGGCTTCGCCCGTTACGCCGCTGTCATTTTCAACATCGATCGCTTTGTGGTGAGACGCGAGAACGGCCAGGAGCGCGAGGCCCTGCTGGGACAACTCGAGACCGATGGAATGAAAAAACCGATGCCGGTCTTCGATCTCGGCGCCGGCGAACGCTATTACATGATGACGGCGCTGCGGCCCGCTCCCGCGGAATGACTGAACCCGTTCGACAATGGAGCATTCGACATGACCCCGGAAGAAAAGCTCAGCAAGCTCGGACTCGTGTTGCCGCCGCTGCGCGCCCCGGTCGCCAACTTCGTGCCGTTCAAGCTCGACGGCAAGACGATCTATGTTTCAGGCCAGGGGCCGGTGAAGCCGGACGGCTCGTATTACATCGGCAAGGTCGGCCGCGACTACACCTGGGAACAAGCTTACGAGCATGCCAAACTCGTCGGCCTTGGTTTACTGGCGGCCGCGAAGGCTGCGGCCGGCGACCTGTCACGGGTCGAGACGCTGAAGCTTCTTGGCATGGTGAACGCGACCCCCGATTTCGGCGACCCACCGAAAGTCATCAATGGCTGCTCCGACCTGCTGGTCGAGGTACTGGGGGAGCACGGTCGTCACGCGCGCTCGGCGGTCGGCATGGCCACGTTGCCGGGCGGCATGTCGGTCGAGATCGAAGCCGTCATGCGTATTGTCGATTGATGATCGGTTGTTCCGCGTTCACTGCATGCCGACGAGCAATTTGACCTCGTCGACGACTTTCTTGCAGTCGGGATTGTTCGCGGCGTCCAGCGCCTTGCCCTTGTTGAGCACTTCGAAATAGTGGGTATCCGCTTTTTGTTCGGCCCGCGCCACTGATCCGGGCGTGGGCTGCCGGTCTATCTGCGCGCCGATCGACTGGCGGGCGGTCGGGGCAAACTGCGAGTTCGGCTGGTTCACCGCCTGTTCGATTTTCGCGATTTCGGTGCTGCAGGGCCCCGCCTGGGCGTTTGCGACGCCGAGGCCAAGAACCGCGCCGACAACCAGGAGTTGGAGTTTGACCGGGACGGGACGCTTCATTGCAGCACTCCGATGCGTGCCATATTTTCGACAGGCGCGTGGGCACTTTATCAGATCCGGCGGGAGGCGCAGCAGGCTGGCGATCGAGTCGCCGCTGCCCTGAGTTTGCACGTGGGGGTCGCACAACATGTTGGAATGCCTGATGCTTTTGATGCACCTGTCGGGCTGTTCCGGGCCTGCAATGACGGCTCAGAAAGCAACGACGATCAACGAATTCCGCGCCGGCAACGGTTTGCCGACGCTGCGCACGGATCCCAAGATGGTGAGCCTGGCCCAGGCCCACGCCGAGGACATGGCGCGGCGCAACACGATGGATCATGCCGGCTTCTTCGAGCGGCGCGGGCCTGCCGGCGCGCGCGCCGAGAATGTTCTTTACGGCTGCAAGACGTCGGAGTGCACCATCCAGCAGTGGATCAATTCACCCGGCCATCGCGCCAACATGCTGCTGGCGGACGTGAAGACCTACGGCCTCGCCTCGGCCAAGTCGAAGTCCGGCACCGAGTATTGGGCACTCGAACTCGGCAAGTAGCCGTCGTCGGGCGCGACGATTGTTTGCAACGTCGTGCTCAGCCTGTTCCGCCGCCGGCAGCCGATGTCGCGGCGCAAGGAAGCCCTGATCACCGCCGTGCGCGATGCACTCAAGACCTGAATGGGCCGCCATCGGAAATTCCGATAGTGACATTCCCATTCCGTCTTTGACTTCGGTCTGTGGCCGCCGTCTTATAATCCTCGGCCGGCGACATTTCGGGCGGTGAACAGCGTCGAATCCCATGGTAGCGACAACGACAACCGCGCGCCTTCGGATCGGCATCGACACCGGCGGCACATTCACCGATATCGTTTGTGTCGATACCGATGCGGGCTCGATGCGGGTCACCAAGGTCGCGAGCACGCCGGCCAATCCGGCGCTTGGCCTGGTGCGCGGCGTCTATGCGATCCTCGCGGCTCAGGCGGCCTCCCCTGACGATGTCGCGAGCCTCGCCCACGGCACGACGGTTGCCACCAACGCACTGCTGCAGGGCGAGATCGAGTCGCTCGGCCTCATCGTCACCGAGGGCTTCCGCCACATCTTGGAGATCGCCCGCCAATCGGTGCCCGAAGGCTACGGCAACTCCTACTTCTGGGTGAAGCCGGAGCGGATCGTGCCCTTGCGTCTCGTGCGCGAAGTCGGCGGACGCTTTGATCACCGGGGCGAGGAGTTGCGGCCGCTCGACGAGGCAAGCGTGCGCGCCGCAGCGGCGTCCTTCCGCCGGCAGGGCGTGCGCGCCATCGGCATCTGCCTGATCCATTCCTACGCCAATGCGACGCATGAGCGCCGCGTTGCCGAGATTCTCGCCGAGGATTATCCGGAGGCCGTGCTGTCGCTGTCGTGCGACGTACTGCCCGAATATCGCGAATACGAGCGCGCCGTGACGACCCTGGTGGACGCGTTCGTCAAACCGCACATGGCGCGCTACCTCGCGCCGCGTGCAGGGCGAGCTCGGTAGCGGCCTCAACACCAAACCGTTCCTCGTCATGCAGTCGAGCGGCGGCGTCGCGAGCGCCGAGCAGGTGGTGCAAAAGCCGATCACCACCGCGCTGTCCGGACCAGCCGCGGGCGCGTTGGGGAGCGCGGTGATCGCCAAGGTCGCCGGCTTTCCCGATGTGGTGACGCTCGATGCCGGCGGCACCTCGACCGACCTATGCCTGATCGAGGGCGGCGCGCCGCACGTGACCAACGGCGGCGCGGTCGGCCGCTTCCCGGTCCGCATTCCGATGATCGACATCAAGACCATCGGCACCGGCGGCGGATCGATCGCCTGGATCAGCCGCGAGGGCCACCTCAAGGTCGGCCCGCGCAGCGCCGGCGCCGAACCCGGCCCGATGTGCTATCCGAACGGCGGCGACGAGCCGACCATCACCGACGCCAACCTGGTGCTTGGCCGTATTCCGCCGGCGTTGATCGGCGGCGGCATCGCGCTTGATGCCGCGCGCGCCCGCGCCGGACTGGCGGCGTTGGCGCAGCGGCTGCCCGGCCAACTCGGCATCGAGGCCCTCGCCCACGGCATCATCGAGATCGCCAACTGGAACCAGGCCAACGCCATTCGCCAGATCACGATTCAGCGCGGCATCGACCCGCGCGGGTTCGCCCTCCTCTCCTTTGGCGGCGCCGGGCCGGCACAATCTCCCGCCGTGATGGACCTCCTTGGCATGAAGGCCTGCATCGTGCCGCCCAACCCCGGCAATCTCTCGGCGTTCGGGCTGTTGGCGGTCGACTGGCGCACCGATCGCATCGCCACCAAGGTCATGCACGAAGACGGCGTCGATCTCGCCGCCATTGCGGCGCTCTATCGCACCCTGGAGCAGGACGCGTCGGCGACGCTTGAACGCGACGGCATCGATCGCGCCCGCATCCGCCTCGTGCGCGAGGCCGACGTGCGCTATGCCGGCCAATCGATGGAAGTGCGCGTGACAGCGCCTGCAGGCGACATCGATGCGTCGTTTCTGGCGGCGCTCATCGACGCGTTCCACGCCGCCCACCTGCGCACGTTCGGCTACAACTATCTCGGCCGGCAGAAAGTCGAGCTCGTCAATTTCTGCGTGTCCGGCTTTGGGCTGATCGAGCGGCCGGCGATGCCGAAACTCGAGGCACGCGACGGCGCGCCGCGGCCGAAATCGACCCGCAAGGTGTATTTTGGCGACGCGTTCCGGGACACACCGATCTACGACCGCGCGACGCTGCCGTCCGGTTGTCGCCTCGACGGTCCCGCCGTGATTGAGGAGTTCGGCTCGACCACCGTCGTCTTTCCGAGCCAACGCCTCGACGTTGACCCGCATGGAATTCTGATCGTGAGGCAGCAAGGAGCCGATCGATGAATGAGCATGTTCGTGCTGGGCATGATGATGCACAGGTCATCCGGGGCGACGCCACCCCGGTCGATCCGATCATCCTGCAGATCGTCGAAGGCACGCTTAATTCGATCGAGGCAGAGATCGAATATGCGATCGAGCGCACCGCCCGCAGCCCGATGATTCGCGAGGCTCACGACTACCGGGTCGGATTGTTCGATCGCCATTGCCGCAAGCTCACCGGCCGTTCCTACTCGGCAATGCCGAATGCGGTGGTGCGCGATTTTCCACCCGAAAGCATGCGGCCCGGCGACGTGTTTCTGATGAACGACACCTACCTGACCGAAGGTAGCATCGGCCACCTGCCGGACCTGTGCAGCACCGTGCCGGTGTTTCATGACGGCGAGGTCGTCGCCTATATCCAGGCCTTCGGCCATCACGACGACATCGGCGGTCGCGTGCCGGGCTCGATGCCCGGCACCGCCGCGACCGTGTTCGAGGAAGGACTTGCGATCCCGCCAGTGAAACTCGTCAGCGAGGGCGTGCGCAACGAAGCGGTGTTCACGATCGTCAAGCGCAACACCCGGGTACCCGACATGCTGGCCGCCGATCTCGACAGCGAGATGCAGGCCTGCCTGATGGGCGCGCGCCGCATGGCCGGCCTATTCGAGCGCTTCGGCCGCGCGCAGGTCGAGGCCTGCTTCCAAGCGATCCTCGACAAGTGCCGCGACATCTTCCGCAACGAGTTGCTGCCGCGGATCGCCGACGGCGACTACGCGTGGGAAGACTATGTCGAACACGACGGCGTCACCGATCCCAAGCTGCATAAGATCGCGCTCAAGATGATCAAGCGCGGCGATACCATCACGCTCGATTTCACCGGTACCGATCCGCAATCGACCGGGCCGATCAACTGGCCGGCCGACTATGCGGACGGCGCCTTCCTGATCAAATGGATCGCGCCGATCCTGCGCAATCTCGCCGACACCCCGGAGCGCGCCGCCGAAATCCACGTCAACGAGGGCGTATGCCAGGTGTTCAAGGTGAAGTTCCCGCCCAAGGGCACGCTGATTACGCCGCAGTGGCCGGCCGCCACTAACGCGCGTTCGTTCGTGCTGCTGCGTTGCCTTGGGCTTTTGGCCGGCGTCGTCGCCCAGGCGGTCGACGGCCGCATGCCGGCCGATCAGGAAACCATCCGCTACACCGGTTTCTTCGGCACGGATGCGGCCGGCAAGCCGTTCCTGTCGCGCGAAGTGCTCGGCGGCGGCTCGGGCGGGCGCTACTACGCGGACGGCAACGACGCGATCCACATCGTGCCGGATTCGCGCAACCAGCCGGCCGAATTTACCGAGACGCGGTTCCCGCTGCTGGTCGAGAAGCTCGCGTTGCGCACGGATTCAGCCGGCGCCGGCAAGCGCCGCGGTGGACTCGGCTACGAAAAACATTATCGCGCGCTGGTCGATTGCCGCACCATCGTCACCGCCGACCGGGTTCGGCTTGGCTGTTATGGCGTTAACGGCGGCAAGGCCGGGCAGCCGTTCTGCGTCACCGTCGATCTTGAGGGCGAGGCGCGCGAGCTCGGCGGCCTCGTCGATGGCGAGCCGGTGCGCGCCGGCCAGATCGTGCGCGTCGTCACGACCGGCGGCGGCGGCTGGGGCGATCCGCTGGCACGCGAGCCGGAGCTTGTGCGTGACGACGTGATCGAGGCGCGCGTATCGTTGCAATCCGCCCGCGACGACTATGGCGTGGTGCTGGTCAAGCGCGACGCTGACGACTACGCGGTGGACGAGGCGGCGACCCAGAAGCTGCGCGCCGACCTTGCCGCGCGCCGGACCTCGCCACTGCCAGTGATCGATCGCGGCGAAGGCTACGAGAAGATGTTGCGTGGCGAATGCGCGCCGCGCATGCGCTGAGTTCGAACGGGGACCCGAATGGCGATTGAGGTTGCAAAGATCGAACTCAAGACCGTGCAGGACGCAAGCGGCCTCGAACAACGTATCGCCGCGGGGCAGTTCACCGCCGATCAGGTGATCGCCGTCATCGGCAAGACCGAGGGCAATGGCGGCGTCAACGACTTCACCCGCATTCTGGCCGACCAGGCCTTTCGCCGCGTGCTGCAAAAGCACGGCAAGCGCAGCGAAGCGGAGATCGCCAAGGTCCCGATGGTCTGGTCCGGCGGCTGCGACGGCGTCATCACGCCGCATGCGACCGTATTTGCCAGGACGCCGAAGACTGGGCCGGCTTCAGCCTCGCGCCTGACCATCGGGACCGCGATGAGCAAGGAACTGCTGCCGGAAGACATCGGCCGCCCCGCGATGGTCGAGAAGGTGGCCGACGCCGTGCAGGCCGCGATGCGCGACGCCGGGATCGAAGATCCGAAGGACGTGCACTACGTGCAGACCAAGACGCCGCTGCTCACGATCGACGCGGTGCGCGACACCGAGAACCGCGGCCAGCACGTGGCCTGCGAAGTGCACGACTCCATGGGCGTCTCCAACGGCACCACCGCGCTCGGCATTGCGGTTGCGCTCGGCGAGATCAAGATGCCGCGCGCCGAGCAGATCTGTCGGGATCTCGATCTCTACTCCTCGGTCGCGTCCTGCTCCTCGGGGGTCGAGTTGACCCAGGCGCAGATCGTGCTCCTCGGCAACCGGCCAGGCGCCGGCGGACGCTATCGCATCGGGCACGCGGTGATGCGCGACGCTCTCGACATCGACGGCATTTATGCCGCGATCCGCAATGCCGGCCTCACCTTGCCCGACCGGCCGCGCGCCGAGGATCTCGGCGGCCGTGTCGTCAACTGTTTCATGAAATGCGAGGCCGACCGGCGCGGCACCTTGCGCGGGCGCCGTCAGATCATGCTCGATGATTCTGACGTGCATCACCACCGCCACGCCAAAGCCGCGGTCGGCGCGGTCGCCGCCGTGGCGATCGGCGATCCGGCGGTGTTCGTCTCGGTCGATGCCATGCACCAGGGTCCGCAAGGCGGCGGCCCGGTGATTGCCATTGTCGATGCAGGCGAATAGGCACAGGGATTGCCTAAACGGGGCATTGGTCGAACAACGGCACGGGAGACAGCAATGAGCAGGTTTGGACGGAGATTTTGCTACGGCATTGCGGCGCTGGCCACGGCGCTGGCCTTGGCTGCGCCCGCACGCGCGCAGGATAAGGTGACCGTCGGCGTCTTTCCGGTGAGTTCGTCGCTCCCTTATTTCGTCGCCCTCGACCGCGGCTTCTTCAAGGAGCAGAACATCGCGCCCGAAATGGTGCGCCTGATCGGCGGCCCGCCGAACGTCGCCGCCATGATGACCAACCAGATCGAAGTCTCGGCAGTGCTGGTCACGATCGAAGGCATGAACGCCGATATCAAGAAGCCGGGCGTGGCCATGTACATCGCGCTCAACAGCCAGAACAGAACCCACCAGATGGAGCAGTTCGTCGTGCGCAGAGGGTTCGCGGCGAAATCGCTCAAGGACCTCAAGGGCGCCAAGATCATGTCCGCGCCCGGGCCGGCCAACGTCACAATGGCGAAGGCCGCGCTGGCCGCGGTCGGCCTCAAGGAGGGCGACTATACGATCGATCAGCTCGACATGGGGCAGCATGTCGGCGTCATGCAGGCCGGCACTTTCGACGCCGGCTACACGCTCGAACCCAATGCATCCACCATGCGCAAGCTCGGTGTCGCCACAACCCTGGAGGCGGGCGTGATTGCCCACTACGTGCTCGGGGATCCCGACGCCAACGCGTTCGTCGGCGGTTGCGCGCTCACCTCCGACTTCATCAAGAACCGCCCCGACGTGGCGAAGCGCTTCACCGCCGCCTGGGGCAAGGCGGTCGAATTCATCAACAGCAATCCGCAGGAAGCCCGCAAGCACCTGGCCAAGAACACGCTCACGCCCGACGACGTGATCGATAGCGTGCCGATGATTCGCTACTTCATGGTCAAGGACCTGACAGCCGCCGACAAGACGGCCTTCCAGAAGTTCATCGATTTCTCGGTGCAGAGCGGTACGCTCCCTGAGAAGATCGACGTGAACAAATACCTGACGACATTCTGAGCCGGGATCGTGTGGGGCCGATGCTGGATGCCAAGCCAACCCGTGCAAGCTCGGCCCCCGCGGCAGGATTCGCCGATTGCAGTCGGCACAATGCGCTGCATGTTACGATCCGCGGCCTGAGCAAACGTTTTGCCGACACGATCATCTACGAGAATTTCGACCTCGACCTTCCGCGCGGCAAGCTGATCTCGGTGTTCGGGCCCAATGGATGCGGCAAGAGCACCCTGATCAACATGATCGCCGGCCTGTTTCCCCGCGACGCCGGCGAAATCCTGTTCGATGGCAAGCCGCTGAGCGAGATCAAGTTCGGCTACGTGTTTCAGAACTACCGCGAGGCCCTGTTTCCGTGGCTGCGGGCGTTCGACAACGTCGAATATCCGCTCAAACTGATGGGCCTCCCCAAGCCCGAGCGCGTGCGACGGGTTGAAGCGCTGGTCGCCCATTTCGATGTGAAGATCGATCTCAGGCTCTACCCCTACCAGCTCTCGGGCGGCCAGCAGCAGCTCGTATCGATCATGCGCGCCCTCGTGGTCGAGCCGGAGATCCTGTTCCTGGACGAACCGTTCTCGGCGCTGGACTATGAGATGACGCTGTTCATGCGTGCCCAGTTGCAGCGCATCTTCATGGAGACCGCGACAACCACCGTGCTGGTCTCCCATGACCTCGAAGAGGCCGTCTATCTCGCCGACTGCGTCCTGCTGCTCTCGCGCCGTCCGGCTCGCGTTGCCGATTTCGTGCATTACGATGCGGCGCGGCCGCGCACCGACGCAACCCTTTCGGAAGCCGAGTTCGTGCGCGTGAAGGCGCATTGCCTCGAAGTGTTTCAGCGCGAGGTGCGCAAGACATGAGGCGCCTCACCCCATATCTGCCGGTCGTCGGCGTCGTCGGTCTCCTGCTGATCTGGACGCTCACCGTGTGGACGCGCCTCGTCGACCCCGTGCTGTTGCCCTCGCCGGCCGCGACCTTCCGCGCCATGTGGGCCGGCATGACCAGCGGCAAGCTCGGGATGGATTTCATCAAGACCGTCGAGCGCACCATCGCGTCGACCGCGATCGCCGCCGTGATCGCGATTCCGTTCGGCATCCTGCTCGGCTCCTCGGAGAAGCTCTACCGGTCGGTCGAGTTCGTGATCGATTTCTTCCGTTCGACACCCGCTTCCGCCATGTTCCCGCTGTTCCTCGTTTTGTTCGGCGTGGGCGACCGCACCAAGATCTCGGTCGCGGCCTTCGGCGCCGCGCTGGTGATCCTGTTCAACGTTGCCTATGGGGTGATGAACGCGCGCAAGACCCGCATTCTCGCCGCCAGGGTAATGGGCGCCTCGCCGCTGCGCGTTCTCTCCGACGTGACCTTGCTGGAATCACTGCCGCAGACGTTCGTCGGGCTGCGTAACGGCGTCTCGCTCGCCCTGGTCATCATTGTGGTCGCTGAAATGTTCATCGGCTCGACCGACGGGCTCGGCCAGCAGGTGTTCGAGGCCCAGCAATTGTTCAACATGCCCGACATGTATGCGGCAATTTTCGCTGCCGGCGCCCTCGGCTACGGGCTCAATCTGATGTTTCTTCTGATCGAGCGCCGGTTCGTGCACTGGTCCGGGAAATGAGCACGGTGACCACAGCCGACCAAACGCTGACGCGCAAAGCGGCGACGGAGCTCGCCGGGCTGATCGCGGCGCGGAAGGTGAGCCCGATCGAGGTGCTGGACGCGCACCTCGCGGTGATCGACCGCCTCAACCCCAAGCTCAACGCGGTGGTGACGCTCGCGGCCGATCAGGCACGCGCGGCGGCGCGTGCCGCCGAGACCGCAGCTGCGCGTGGCGAGAAACTGGGCGCGTTGCACGGCCTGCCGATCGTCATCAAGGACGTGACGCTGACTAAAGGGATTCGCACCACGTTCGGCTCGCCGTTGTTCCGGGACTTCGTGCCGGACGAAGATGCCGAAGTGGTGCGGCGCCTCAAGACCGCCGGTGCGATCATTCTCGGCAAGACCAACACGCCCGAATTCGCGACCGGCGCCAACACCGTCAACGACGTGTTCGGCGCAACGCGCAATCCGTGGAACCCGGCGCTCAGTCCGGCCGGCTCGTCGGGCGGATCGGCGGTCGCAGTCGCGACCGGCATGGTGCCGCTCGCGCAAGGCACCGACTTCGGCTGTTCGATCCGCATCCCGGCGGCGTTCTGCGGCATTGTCGGGATCCGGCCTACCCCCGGACTGACCCCGAACTATCCGATGGCACTCGCCTGGGATCCGGGCCAGGTGCACGGACCGCTCGCACGCAGCGCCGAGGACGCAGCGCTGATGCTCGACGCAATGGTCGGCTTCAGCGCCCTCTCGCCGATCTCGGTCGCCCCGCCGTGGCCGAGCGCGCGCGCCATCGTGGCCCACGCCGAGGATGCCCGCGGCTTGCGCGTGGCCTACGCCTCCGACATCGCCGGCATCGGCGTCGATGCCGAGATCGACGGGATTTGCCGCAACGCCGCCAAGCACCTGGCTGACGCCGGTGCAAAGGTCGAGGAGATCAGGTTCGATGTTTCCGACGGGCGCGACCCCTATCAGGCCTGGCGTGGCCTCTGGATGGTCGGCCAGCGTTTCGAGCATCTCGCCCGGCTCGAGGAATTCGGCGCGAACCTGAAGGGCAACGTCAAGCGCGGTCTTGCGGTCACTACCCTCGATCTCGCGGCGGCGGAACAGAAACGCCACGAGGTGTTTCAGCGTTTTCGTCGCTTGTTTGAAAGCTACGATGTGCTGCTCACGCCGGCCGCGCCGGTGAAACCCTATCCGGTCGAGATGAACTTTCCGGCCGAGATCAACGGCCGCACCTTCGAAGACTACGTCGATTGGATCGCACCCGCGTTCCTGGTGACGCTCGTGAGCCTGCCGGCTGGCAGCGTTCCGGCCGGCAAGACGCGCGACAACCTGCCGGTCGGCTTGCAGGTCGTCGCGCCGCGCTTCCAGGAGCCACGCATTCTTTCAGTCGCCAAACTGGTGCAGCAGCAGAATCCGATCGGCTGGCCGCCGGGCGTGTGAGGTTGCGGCGCGCTAGAACCGTAGCCCGGATGGAGCGCGTCAGCGCGTAATCCGGGGCCGCGAATCCGACCCCGGATTTCGCTTCGCTCCATCCGGGCTACGAGCGCCTGCACAGGTCACGATTGTCGCACGGCCGCAACCCAAGCATGACGCGGCGCGTCATCGCAGCTATAGTCCTCTCAAACACGCACCAGACGTGCCGCCCAAGCCACCTTCCCCAGAGAGGAAACGCGATGAAACTTCCCCGCCGCACATTTCTGCGTCTGGCCGCTGGCGCGGTCGCGCTGCCGGCCGTCGCCCGGATTGCTCGCGCGCAAACCTATCCAACGCGGCCGGTGACGCTCGTTGTGTTCGTCCCGCCCGGCGGCGCGCCCGACATCATCGCGCGGCTCGTCGGTCAGGCGATGTCGCGGCAGCTCGGCCAGTCGGTCATCATCGACAACCGTCCGGGCGCCGGCGGCAATCTGGCGCTGCAAGCGGTCGCGCGCGCTCCCGCGGACGGCTACACGCTCCTCCAGGTCGCGAGCCCGCACGCAGTCAACGTGACGCTTTATGAGAAGAACCCCGTCACCGTCACCCGCGATATCGTTCCGATCGCGAGCACCAACAACGACTCCTTCGTGCTCGAGGTCAACCCGTCGTTCCCGGCCAAAACCGTCGCCGAATTCATCGCCTATGCGAAGGCCAATCCGGGCAAGATCAACCTCGCCTCGAGCGGAACCGGCAACCTGACCCATCTGTGCATCGAGCTCTTCCGCATGATGACCGGCATCGACATCGTGCATGTGCCATTTCGCGGCACGCCGGCGGCGCAGTCGGGGATCATGGCGGGCGACGTGCACGGGATGTTCGACGCGGTTGGCGGGTCGCTTCCGCTTATCCAGGCGGGCTCGTTGCGCGCGCTCGGCGTCACCGCGACGGCGCGCATGCGCGTTTTGCCGGACACGCCGCTCATCGGAGATACGGTTCCGGGCTACACGGTGACCGGATTCCTGGGCTTCGGTGCGCCCAAGGGCACGCCGCCCGAGATCATCACGCAGCTCAACCACGAGATCAACGCGGCGCTCGCCGATCCTGCCGTGAAGACGCGCATGGCCGAGCTCGGCAGCGACATCCTCACCGGCTCGCCCGCCGACTTCGGCAAGCTCATCACCGAGGAGACCGACAAGTGGGCCAAGGTCGTCAAATTCGCCGGCCTCAAGGCGGATTAGGTCGAGCGGAGGACCGGCAGCGCTCCGTCGATCATTTCCGCGTCAGAGCCGTAGCCCGGATGGAGCGCGTCAGCGCGTAATCCGGGATCACCCGCATTCCGCTGACGCTCCATGCGGGCTACGAACGCCTGCACGGCCGTGCCCGCAATCGAACAGAGCTACCTCCGCGTCAGTTCCCATAACCGGTTCGGGCTGAGCGGAATTTCCAGGATCTCCATCCCGCTATCAGGAAGTTGCAGCGCATCTTCCAGCGCCTGCGCGAACAGCGCCCCGACCGGGATCGCGCCGGCCTCGCCCGCGCCCTTGATGCCGAGCGGGTTGAGCGGCGATGGCGTCACCGTGTGACCGAGCTCCATGCGCGGCACATCGAGGGCGGTCGGGATGAGATAGTCGGCGAGCGATGCGTTCAGCAACTGGCCGTCGGCGTCGAACACCAGCTGTTCGTAGAACGCGTTGCCGATCCCCTGCGCGACGCCGCCATGCACCTGTCCGGCCAGGATCAGCGGATTGATCACGGTGCCGCAGTCGTGCACCACCACGTATTTGTTGATCTTGAGCGCGAAGGTCTCGGGGTCGACCTCGACGATCATGGCGTGCACGCCGCTCGCGGTCGCGCCCTTGGGCGGCCCGAAATACTGGGTCGATTCCAGCCCCGGCTCGGTGCCCGGCCGCACCGCGCCGCGCATCGGATTGGCCTTGAGCGCGAGCTCGCCGAGCCGCACGGTTTTGCCGGGAACGCCCGCGATCGCGACCTCGCCGTCGCCGAGCACAAGATCCTGCTCGGCGCATTCGAAATGTTCCGCGGCGAGCCGCAGGATTTTTTCGCGCACCGCCTTGGCGGCGGCGTTGACCGCGTTGCCGGCCACCACCGCGCCGCGGCTCGCGAAGGTGCCGGCGCCCCAGTAGAACTGGTCGGTGTCGCCGGTGACCACATCGACGTTGCGCACGTCGACGCCGACCTGATCGGCGACGATCTGCGCCAGGCTGGTGTAGTGCCCCTGCCCTTGCGTGCCGATCCCGGTGGCGAGACTGACTTTGCCGTTGGCCTGCACCTGCACCTTGGCGCCTTCGTAAGGCCCGATGCCGGTGCCCTCGACGTAACAAACAACGCCGATCCCGACGTGCCGCCCCTGCGCGCGCAGCCGCGGCTGCTCCTCGCCGACGAAGCGCGCATAGCCGATCATGTCGAGCGCCTTGTCGAGCACCGGCCCGTAGTTGCCGCTGTCATATTCGAGCGGCGCGAAATCCTGATAAATGATCGTGTTGTTGTAGGGAAACGCCTCCGGCGGAATGAAATTGCGCCGGCGGATCTCGGTGCGATCGATGCCAGCTTGCGCGCCGCGATGTCAAGCAGCCGCTCGATCACGAACACGCCGTGCTGGCGGCCGGCACCGCGATAAGGCGTGACCATCGGCTTGTTGGTGAACACCGCCGTGAAGGTCGAGTCGTAGTGCGCGACGTCATAAGGCCCCAGCAAGGTGCACTGGCTGTTGATCGGCACCGTGAGCCCGTAGGGATCGTAGGCGCCACTGTCGTGCAGAAAGACATCCTTGATCCCGAGGATCTTGCCGTCGCGGGTGAGCGCCATCTCGGCGTCGTGGACCTGCGCGCGCTCGTGACTGGTGGAGAAGAAGTGCTCGTGGCGATCCTCGATCCATTTGACCGGGCGGTTGAGCCGCATCGCCGCCCACGGCAGCAACACCTCCTCCGGATAGAACAGCATGATCTTCGGGCCGAACGCGCCGCCGACGAACGGCGCGATCACCCGCACGTTGCGTTCGCTCAGGCCCAGCATGCCGGCGAGCCCATTGCGCAGAAACACCGGCGCCTGGGTCGTGTCCCACACGGTGAGCTGACCGGCGCGCGCGTCCCAGCTGGCGACGATGCCGCGCGTCTCGATCGGGTTCGATGCACCGCGGTCATAGTGAAAACGCCGCCGCACCACGTGGTCGGCTTGCGCCAACGCGGCCGCGTAGTCGCCCTTGCGCTGGCGCACATGGGCCGCGACGTTGCTCGCGACGTCGTCGTGCACGCGCGCCGAGCCAGGATCGACGCGCCGCTTCGAGATCGACCACCGCCGGCAGCGGATCGAACTCGACCGCGATATCGGCGAGGGCGTCCTCGGCTATGTAACGGCTTGCCGCAAGCACGATCGCGAGCGGCTCGCCGACGTGGCGCACCTTGTCTTTGGCGAGCGGGACCTGGGTGCGCTGATTGAAAGTCAATCCAGCGATCGGCGGCGGCGGCACCAGCAGCGGGCCGGGCCGCCAATAGTCGCCGAGGTCCTGCGCGGTGAAGACCGCGACCACGCCGGGCCGTGCCCACGCCGCGCTCGTGTCGATGCGAACGATGCGCGCGTGCGCGACCTGGCTGCGCAGAAACGCCGCATGCAGCATGTCGGGCAGTTCGAGGTCGTCGACGAACAGCGCTTGCCCGGTGAGCAGCCGGCGGTCTTCGTTGCGCGGGATCGGAGCGCCGAGATAACGGGTTGCCATGTCAGCCCCGCATCTTTTGCGCCGCGCGCATGACCGCGTCGACGATGTGTTGATAGCCGGTGCAGCGACAGAGATTGCCCGACAGCGCCTCGCGCACCGCGGTTTCATCGGGCGCCGGGTTCTCGGCCAGGAACGCCGTCATGGTCATCAAAATGCCGGCCGTGCAGTAGCCGCACTGCAGGCCATGACACTCGTGCATCGCCTGCTGCAGCGGGCCGAGCTCCTGGCCGGCGGGTGCGAGACCTTCGACCGTCGTGATCGCATGGCCGTCGGCTTGGGCCGCAAACATCAGGCAGGAGCGCACCGCCAGGCCGTCGACGAGCACCGTGCAGGCGCCGCAGACGCCGTGCTCGCATCCGACGTGGGTGCCCGCGAGTTTGAGCTCGTGGCGCAGGAAATCGCTGAGCAGCAGGCGCGCCTCGACCTCGCTCCGGTAGGCCGTGCCGTTGACCGTGACCGCGACCGGATGCCGCTCGGCGGACACGTGCGCACTCGGATGCTGCTCAGTGGACATGCGCGCGCTCGGTTGCGGTCGCGAGCGCGCGCCGCGTCAGCACTCCCGCGAGGTGGCGCTGAAACTGCTTGCTGGCGTGCACGTTGCCTTGCGGGTCGAGCGCGCGTTGCGCCAGCGCGGCGGCGTCCGCGATGTCGGACGCAGCGACGCGGGTACCGATCAGCGAGCGCGCCGCATCGCGCGCCAGCACCGGCCGATCGCCAGCGCCGCAATAGGCGAGC
Source organism: uncultured Alphaproteobacteria bacterium (assembly GCA_963833605.1). GTDB lineage: Bacteria > Pseudomonadota > Alphaproteobacteria > Rhizobiales > Xanthobacteraceae > JAFAXD01. The sequence continues at coordinate 416,008 of CAWHYZ010000008.1, read as the reverse complement.
CGTGCATCGGTGCACGCGCCCTCCGCATCGAGAGTGACGACGGCCGCAACACCGATGAGTGCGAAGTCGCCGCGTCGACGCGACATTTCCAGAAAAACGGTGCCGGTACGCGCCGGCATCAGCGGCAGCTCGACCTCGACCAGCATCTCGTCGGCGGCAAGCGCCGTCGTCAGCGCGCTCACAAAAAACGTATCCGCCTCGATCCAGCGGTCCCCTTTGGCCGACCGCGCGCGCAGCCGGCCGCCGAGCGCGAGCACGATCGCCGGCATTTCGGAGGCAGGATCGGCGTTGGCGAGATTGCCGCCGAGCGTGCCGCGGTTGCGGATCTGCGGATGCGCGATCTCCGGCAGCGCTTCCAACATGAGCGGCAGATCGCGCGCGATGGCAGGATCGCGCTCGAGCGTGCGATAGCGGGTGAGCGCGCCGATGCGAACGCTACGCGTGTCCGCCTCGATGCCTGCGAGCTCTGCCAGCGGGTTGATGTCGATCAGCACATCGGGCTGCGCCAGCCGGAAGTTCATCGCCGGCACCAGGCTCTGTCCGCCCGCCAGGAACCTCGCGTCCTCGCCATGCTGCGCCTTGGCGGCGAGCGCCTGGTCGAGACTTTGGGCCGCGATATATCTGAACGGGGCGGGTTTCATGGGGCCCTAGGGATAGAAACTGGACCATATCGAGGCGATTTGGTTCGACAAGTCATAAGCGATCACCCCTCCCCGTGTCATGGCCTGCGAAAGCGGGCCAACCAGTAATCACCGTACACGCGATTTTGCTCGAATCTCGCGGACCGCATCGTCACCGATTACTGGGTCGCCCGCTTTCGCGGGCGATGACACCGGGTGATACTCCAAGTGCCGATTGACGATGAAGGATTTTCATTATAATGAAAAAAGCAAAATGAAAAGAGCGTCGCCACAATGAAATCCGCAGCATGAAAACCCCGCGGCCGCCGACGCCCGATTTCGGCTCGAAGCTCAACGCGTTGCGCAGCGCCGCCGACGTGACCATCGAGGCGCTGGCCGAGAAGGCCGGCGTGAGCGTCGGCCTCCTGTCGCAGCTCGAGCGCGGCAAGGGCAACCCCGGCTTCAACACGCTCGCCAAGCTCGCCTATGCGCTCAACGTTCCGATCGGAACGTTCTTTGCGGGACCGGCGCCGCGCGACCCGGTGGTCCGCCGCAACAAGCGCAAGAAACTCATGCAGGCCGTCTCCTGGAAGAATGCCAAGAACGCACCGGTCTATGAGCTGCTGACGCCCGACCTGCAGCGCAAGCTGGAGGTGATCTGGGTCGAGCTGCCGGCCGGACAATCGAACGAAGAGCAGCCCTTCATCCACGACACCGAGGAATGCGGAGTGCTGCTGAGCGGCACGCTCGAGGTGCACCTGGGCGAGGAGACCTACGTGCTGCAGGAAGGCGACTTCGATCTCGTTCCACGGGCTGATGCCGCACTGGTATCGTAACCCGGGAAAGAAGCCGGCGGTGTCGATCTGGATCATCACGCCGCCGTCGTTCTGACGGCCGGGACTCACGCACGCAACATGGACGTAAGGAACTCTGACCGCGGGAGACAACGATGAAAGTGAAAGCACGTCTTCGAACTTTGATCGGTGCATCGCTTCTTGGAATAGTCCTTGCCGGCCCCGCCGCCGCACAGACCACCACCCTCAACGTCTGGCTGACCGGGCCGGGCTACGACCGCTTCCTGCGCGACGTTGTGCCGGAGTTCGAGAAAGCCAACCCCGGCATCAAGGTCGAGTGGCTCAACCTCGGCTGGGACAATTATCAGCAGAAGATCCTGACCGCGTTCGCGGGCGGCAGCGGTCCTGACGTGTTCAGCTTCTACAGCGTCGATGTGGCCCCGTGGGCGGCCAAGAACCTGCTGCGCCCGCTCGACGGCATGATCAACAAGAGCGACTTCATCGCCAGCGCGCTCGCGAGCGGCGAATGGGATGGCCACGTCTATGCGATCCCGCTCGGCATGCGCATGCGACCGTTCTTCTATCGCAAGGACTTCCTGGCGGCCGCCGGCTTCAGCGAGCCGCCGAAGACCTGGGACGAGCTGCGCGCCTACGCGCAGAAACTGGTGAAGCGCGACGCCGCAGACAATCTCGAACGGGTCGGCTTCTGGATCCCGACCGGGCACCCCTACAAGACGCCGCAGGTTTGGCTCGCGTTCCTGTGGAACGCCGGCGGCGAGGTGCTCACTCCCGACGGCAAGAAGGCCGCGTTCAACAGTCCGGAGGGCGTGCAGGCGACAGAATTCATGGCCAAGCTCCTGCGCGAGGACAAGGTCGACGCGCCCGGATCGATCAAGGTCGATAACACCGACTTTGCGCAGGGTCGCGCCGCCATGATGGTCTCCAACATCGTCACCCGCGGCCTGATGAAGAACACGCCGGAGCTGCGCCCGAATGTCGGCATCGCGCTCCCGCCCGCATCCAAGCAGCAATTCGTGGAGATCGCCGGCGAGATGCTGGGCATCGCCCGCACCACCAAGAACATGCCGCAGGCCGAGAAGCTCGCGACATTCATTGGGCTCAACCCCGCCATCGTGACCAAATACGTCGCCATCGACGACACCATGCCGGCGCTCAAGAGCGTGGCCGCGTCGGATTTCGCCAAGAACAATACCTGGATCCCGAGCTACATCGCGCTCGCCGATCACGGCCGCCCGCTGCCCTCGCACCCGCGCTGGGTCGAAATCTCCAACGCCATCACCCAGGCGCTGGATCAGGTGTTTGTGCAGGGCCGCCCCGCCAAGGAGGCGCTCGACGACGCCGCCAACGTGGTCAACGGCATCCTGGCGCGCTCCTGATCGAGACCGACGTGGCCCGGCCGGCACAGCGCAGCGCGATCCCGACCGGGCTCTACTTCGTGCTCCCGGTCGTGACTGTCTTCCTGGCGGTGCGCGTGCTGCCCTCGCTCGGCGCGTTCTATCTGAGCTTCACCGATTTCGGCGGCATCGATGTGCCACGCTGGATCGGGCTCGCCAACTATCGCGAACTCGTTGGCGATCCGGTGTTCAGGGACGCGCTGCGCAACACCGTGATCTACTCGGTCGGCGTCGTCATTCCGTCGACCCTGATCGGTCTCGGGATCGCGCTCCTTCTCGAACTCCGACCCTCGTGTTTCGCGGCTTCTTTCGCACCGTGTTCTATCTCCCGGTCGTGGTGTCGTTCGTCTCCATTGCGATGATCTGGTCCTATATCCTGAGCCCGCAATTCGGCGTGCTGAACTATGGCCTCAGCCTCATGGGATTTGCCAAGGTGCCCTGGCTCGAGAGCCCGGCGACCGCGCTCCCGACCCTGATCGGCATCGGGATCTGGAAGAACATCGGCTACACCACGATCATCTACCTCGCCGGCCTGCAGGGCATTCCGAGCGAGATCTACGAAGCCGCCCGCATCGACGGCGCCAACGCGTTGCATCGTTTCCGCATCCTGACTTGGCCGCTGCTGCATCCGGTGACCGCGTTCGTCATGCTGATGACCGGCATCACCGCGTTCCAAGCCTTCGACCAAGTGCTGGTTCTCACCGGCGGCGGCCCGGCGCGCGCGACCACGACCGTGGTGCTTGAGACCTACCGCAGCGCTTTCCAGTTTCTGCGCTTCGGCTATGCAGCCGCCATGGCGTTCCTGCTGTTCCTGATCATCGCGGCGCTTGGTCTCACCTTGATCGGCCTCAAACAGCGGGACGCCGCGAGCTGATGCGATGATCGACACCCCGACCACCCGCTCCCGGCCGCCGCGCACGCGACGGCTGCTTGCGCTTGCGGCGCGCCAGTTCTGCGTTATTGCGCTGGCGCTGATCGTCGCGCTTCCGTTCATCTGGATGCTGTCGATTTCGGTCACGCCGGCGGCGGAAGTCTTTTCCTGGCCGCCCAAACTGATCCCGTCATTCCTTCGCTTCCAGAACTACACCGATGCGCTGGTCGAGTATGATTTCGTGCGCTACTTCGGCAACAGCCTGATCGTCGCCATCACGGCGACGGCGATCGTCATGCTGTTCGACTCTATGGCTGGCTACGCCTTCGCGCACCTGCCGTTCAGGGGCATCAACATCATCTACCTCGGCATCGTCGTCACCATCATGATTCCGATGCAGATCACCATGATCCCGCTGTTCGTGATGCTGAAGAACCTGCCGCTCGCCGGCGGCAACGACTTCTTCGGTGCCGGCGGAAGCGGCCTCGTCGACAGCTACGCCGGCCTGATCGTGCCGTGGATGGCGACGACCTTCGGCACCATGCTGATGCGCGAATATTTCCGCATGCTGCCGGCCGACCTGCTCGACGCCGCGCGGCTCGACGGACTTAACGAGTTCCAGATCTTCTGGAACGTCTATTTGCCGCTTGCGCGTCCCGCCCTCATGAGCGTCGCGGTCCTCACCTTCACCGAAGTGTGGAACACGTTTCTGTGGCCGCTGATCATCACCAACAGCGCCTCCATGCGCACGGTGCAGGTGGGACTGGCGGCGGTGAAGAGCCAGTATTTCACCGACTGGCATCTGCTGATGGCCGCCAACGTGATCACCTGCCTGCCGGTGCTGCTCGTCTATTTCATCGGCCAGAAACACTTCGTAAGCGGGATCGCCATGAGCGGGATCAAGGGGTAGCCCATGGCGATGATCCTGCGCAACGGCGCGGTCCTGACTATGGACGCCGCCGATACGGTCCTAAAGGCCGCCGACGTGCGCCTCGATGGCGCACGCATTGCCGCGGTCGGTGCGTCCGGTACGCTGGCGCAGCCCGGCGACGAGATCATCGATTGCCGCGATGCGCTGGTGATGCCGGGCCTCGTCAATGTTCACACCCACGCGTGCACCGGGCTGCTTCGCGGCCTGGTGAACGACGTACCACGTTCCTACTGGTCGGATTTCTACGCGGTGCCCGGCCAGGATCGCTTCGGCATCGACGATTATGTGCTGTCGGCGCGCGCCTCCTGCGCCGAGTTCCTGCTCAACGGCGTCACCTGCATCGCCGACCGGTTCGGCTTCATGGACCGCATCGCGCCGGAGATCGAGGCCTCCGGGATGCGGGCGGTGGTGGGGCACACGCTGAGCGATGCGCAAGGCGCGGCCGACTGGCGCACCGCCGACGCCGTGCTGGAGCGCTGGGGCTCTTCCCCGGAGCAGCGGGTCAGCGCCGGGCTCGCGCCGCACGCGCTCGACACCGCCTCCGACCACCTGCTGCGCGCCTGCGCCACGCGAGCCGAGGCCTCCGGCTGCCGGGTGTTCATCCATGTCGCCCAGAGCGCGCGCGAGGTCGCGGCGATCAGACAACGCGGCTACGGCGGGGCGCTCGCGTGCCTGCGCCACAACGGGCTCGCCAATCCGCGCACGGTCGCGGCGCACTGTCTCTATGTCAGCGATCAGGAACTCGACGACTGGCCGCAGAGCGCCATCGGGGTCGCGCACTGTCCGGCCAGCAATCTCAAGATCGAGGCCCGCACTTTGCCGATCCACCGCCTGCTCGGGCGGGTGAGCATCGGGCTCGGGACCGATTGGGCGCTCACCGACAACGGGATGGATCTCCTAGCGGAAGCGCGGCTCGCCGCGCTGGTCGGCAAGATGCTGGCCGACGACCCGGCCATCCTGCCGGTCACATCGCTTCTTCGCATGTTGACCATCGAGGGCGCGCGCGTGCTCGGCCTCGACCGGGTCATCGGCAGCATCGAGCCGGGCAAGCGCGCCGACCTGATCGTGCTCGATCTCGGCCAGCTCGCCGCCAACCCGCGGCACGACCTTGCCGCCAACGTGCTCTATGCGATGACCAACCGCTGCGTACGCGACGTGATGGTCGACGGCACATGGCTCGTGCGCAACGCACGCCTTCTGCGCGGCGACGAGCGCGCCCTCGCCCATGAGCTTGCGCAACGCTGGAGCTAGCATGGCGAACGCACCACTTTATGCGCGCGCCGACGTGGCGCTTCCCAACGGCCCCTGCTCCAGCTTCCTGCACGCCCCCGCACAGGCGACGCCGGATCGTATCGCCATCATCTTCGAGGGCGAACACCTCACGTTCGCGGCCCTGCAGGCGCGGATCGATCGCGCGCGCGCCTGCCTCGTGCGCAACGGCATCGGTCCGGGCGACCGCATCGGCCTTTGCCTGGGCAATACGCCGGAGTTCGTGATCTGGACCTGTGCCGGCCATGATCTCGGCGTCGTCGTGGTGCCGCTCTACGAGTTCCGCGCCCGCCTACGAGTTCGTGGCGCGGAGTGAGCTTGCAAACGTCCACACCATAATCGTGAGCGACGCCGCGCGGGCGGCACGCGCCGCACAACTGCAAGAGCACGCGCGCGCCCCGCAGCTTCTGTCCGAGCACGCTTGGCAAGATATGCCGACGCTCGATCTGGCGGTACCCAAGCCGGGCCACGATATCGCGCAGCGCTTGCCGGCATTCCTGCCGTTCTCGAGCGGATCGACCGGCGAGCCGAAGGCGATCGTACTGACGCACCGCAACGTGACCGCGAGCCGCGTCCTGTTCGGGGCCGCGACCGGGATGAACGCCGCCAGCGTCTTGGTGCACTTCATCCCGCTCACGCATGTTTATGGCTGGATGGCCGCAGGCGCAGCCTGGGCCGCCGGCGGCACTGTGGTGCTGCATCGACGCTACGAGTTCGCGCAGGTCGTCGCCGACGTGAAGCGATATCAGGCGACCGCGCTATTCGGCGTCTCGCAGACGATCATCGACCTTGCGCAGGCCGAAACGTCGCTTGCGGCCAACCTCCGCAGCCTGCGGTTCGTCAACACCGGCTCGGCGCCGCTGGCGCCGGAATTCCTGCGCGACGTGGGCGAGCGCTTCGGTGTCCTGGTGACCACCGGCTACGGTCTGACCGAAGCCGCGCCGGTGGCACATTCGACGCCGGAGCAACCCGACCTCGTCGATCATCTCAGCGTCGGCTATCCGGTCGCCAACACCCGCGTGCGTCTCGTCGATCCCGACGACCGCGAGCGGCCAGCCGCAGCCGGCCAGGCCGGCGAGCTGATCGTGCAGGGCCCGCAGGTCGCCGACGGCTACCTCATGCCCGACGGCCGGCTCGATCGCGCCGCATGGTTGCCCGGCGATTGGTTCTGCACCGGCGACCTCGTGGAGCATGATGCGCGCGGGCGCCTGCGCATCGTCGGCCGTCTCAAGAATGTGCTCAAATACAAGGGCTACAGCGTCTTTCCGCCCGAGCTCGAAGCGCTGATCGCGCAGCATCCCGACGTGCGCGACTGCGTCGTGCTCGGGCGTCCCGACCCGGTCGCCGGCGAGATCCCGACCGCGTTCGTCGTCGCCAAGGATGCCGCCGGGCGCTCCCCGGAGGCGATCTTGCAGTTCGTGCGAGCCCGCGTTGCTCCACAAAAGCGCATCCGCGACGTGGTCTTTGTCGAGGAAATTCCGCGCTCTCCGGCCGGCAAGGTGCTGGCCGGCGAGCTTCTGCAGAAATTCTGAATGGAGGCCAAGGTGACCAACCTGCATCTTGAACGCGAGACCACCTATCTGGAAGCCGACGGCCCGATCGCGACCATCGTGCTCAACCGGCCGCACAAGCTCAACGCCATGAACAAGGTGATGCAGGCCGACATCATCGCCTGCCTCGACGTACTGCGCCGCGATCCCGAGGTCCGCGTCGTCATCCTGCGCGGCGCCGGCGAGCGCGCGTTCTGCGCCGGCGCGGACATCAACGACTGGAAGGGAACCTCCGCGGTAGACCGCTGGCGCTATGACAAGCTGCACGCGCGGCGCGTTTTTGAGGAGATGGAGGCGTTTCCCAAACCGATCATCGCCCAGATCCACGGCTACGCGGTCGGCGGCGGCGCCGAACTGCTGCTGGCCGCCGATCTGCGCGTCGCCGCCGCTGATGCGGTGATCGGGCTCACGGAAATCCGCTTCGGCATGATTCCGGGCGCGGGCGGAACCCAGCGCCTGGCCCGGCTCGTCGGCGAAGGCCAGGCCATGCGTCTCGTGTTGACCGGCGACACCATCGACGGCACCGAAGCCGCGCGCATCGGCCTCGTCGAATTCGTCACCAGCGCCGCCACGCTGCCGGCGCTGGCGCGCCAGCTCGCCGAGAAGATCGCAAGCCGTGCGCCGATCGCCATCGAAGCCTGCAAGGAAGCCATCAAGGCCGCCGCCCGCAACACCCTGCAGGGCGGATTGATGCAGGAGATCGCGCTCAGCACGCTCTGCTTTGCGACGCAGGACAAGGAAGAGGCGGTCGCCGCTTTCGTGGAGAAACGGGCGCCGACCTTTCACGGGCGGTAGCGCCGGACCGCACGCATCATGGCCGCGATCGCATTCGAGAATGTCAGGAAGTCGTTCGGCGCCGTCGAGGCCGTGAAGGGCATTTCGCTCGAGATTCGCGATCACGAGTTCGTCGCGCTTTTAGGTCCGTCCGGCTGCGGCAAGACCACCTGCCTGCGCATGCTCGCCGGCCTCGACGAGCCGAGCGCCGGGCGCCTGCTGCTCGACGGCGAGGACGTGACCTACCGCTCCGCCGGTGCGCGCGACATCGCCATGGTGTTTCAGAACTACGCACTCTATCCGCATATGACGGTGCGCCAGAATTTGTTGATGGGGCTCAAGTACCGCGGCGTACGGCGCGCGGAGTTTGCAAAACGCATCGCCGCGGCCACCGCGCTGCTTGGGATCGATGATCTGCTGGAGCGCAAGCCCGCGCAGCTGAGCGGCGGCCAGCGCCAGCGCGTGGCACTCGGCCGCGCCATCGTGCGCCATCCGAAGGCGTTCCTGATGGATGAGCCGCTCAGCAATCTCGACACCGCGCTGCGCTCGCGCATGCGCACGGAGCTGAAACTCCTGCACCAGCGCATCCAGACCACGACCATCTACGTCACCCACGATCAGGTTGAGGCGATGACCATGGCCGATCGCATCGCCGTGATGTCGCACGGCGCGCTGATGCAGTTCGATACACCGGCGAAGATCTTCAACGAGCCGGCCAACCGGTTCGTCGCCCAGTTCGTCGGGGCGCCGGCGATCAACATCGTGCCCGGAACCGTGCGCGCGAGCGCTGACGCAATCCTGCTTGAGGTTCTGGGCATGCGGTTTGCGATCACGCGCCGCGATCATTTTGCCCAGAACTTCGCCGGCGACCTTGCGGTCGAGGTCGGGATCCGCCCGCAGGCGCTGCGGCTCGGACCCGCCGCCGACCTCACGATTCTGGGCGGCCACGTCGCGGTGATCGAACCGATCGGCACCCAGACCAACGTGCACGTTGCGGTCGGCGGCCACGATCTGGTGGCGGTGGTCGATCCCAAGAGCGCGCCGCAGCCGGGCGAAACCGAGAGCCTGTCCTGCGCGCCGCAGGACATTTTCTTGTTCGATGCCGTCAGCGGCGTGACTCTCGCGCACGGGATTTGAGGTGTGAAACCGGCCTCTCCCTTGTCATGGCCCGCGCACGCGGGCCACCTAGTAATCACCGCGCTCGCCCTTCTTGCTCAGCGTCCCAACCCGCCTGGCCGCGGAGTACTGGGTCGCCCGCTTGCGCGGGCGATGACACCGCGACAGGCTCAGTACGCCAGGCGGGCGATGACAGCCGAACGGGTTTCGCGTTAGATCGAGCGTATGGATGCCCCCGTCGGCAGCGATCGAGCGCAAGCCTCCACGTCCCCTGCCCTCGTCGTGGATGCGCGCGCCGTGTCGCTCACCTTTGCGACCGCGGACGGCGCGGTCGAGGCGCTGGCGAATGTCGATCTCGCGATCGGCGCCGGCGAGTTCGTGTCGTTCATCGGGCCGTCCGGCTGCGGGAAGACGACACTACTGCGCATCATCGCCGATCTCGAAGCGCCGACCGCCGGCAGCGTGCTGGTCAACGGCGTCACGCCGGAAGAAGCGCGGCGCAAGCGCCACTACGGCTACATCTTCCAGGCGCCCGCGCTCTATCCCTGGCGCACCGTCGAGCGCAACGTCATGCTGCCGCTCGAGGTGATGGGTCTTCCCAAGCAAGAACGCCGCGAACGCGCGCGCCGCTATCTCGAGCTCGTCAACCTCGCCGGCTTTGCGCGCAAGTTTCCCTGGCAGCTCTCCGGCGGCATGCAGCAGCGCGTGTCGATCGCCCGCGCGCTGTCGTTCGACCCGGCGCTGCTGCTGATGGACGAGCCGTTCGGCGCGCTCGACGAGATCGTGCGCGACCATCTCAACGAGCAGCTGCTGCGCCTGTGGGACAAGACCAAGAAGACCGTGCTGTTCGTCACCCACTCAATTCCTGAGGCGGTGTTTCTGTCGACCCGGATCGTGGTGATGTCGCCGCGCCCGGGCCGCGTGATCGACGTGATTGCGTGCGACTTTCCGCGCGCGCGCACGCTCGAGATCCGCGAGACGCCGGAGTTCTTGAAGATCGCGCAGCGGGTGCGCACCGGCCTGCGCTCGGGACATTCGTATGACGAGTAGCGCGCAACGCGGCCGGCACGGCCTCGCCTCTACCCTCCCCCTTGCGGGGAGGGTCGATCGCCGAACCGAAGCGCAGGCAATCGGGGTGGGGGTCGAGGTATTGCGTGTCGCACGGCCTGCAATCGCCATAGCTACCCCCACCCCGGCCGCTTCGCGGCCGACCCTCCCCACAAGGGGGAGGGTAGTGCGGTGCCATGTCAGTAGGCCGCGTCACATCACACAGCTCGGTCATGACCACTAACACCCTCCCCGCATCGCACATGCCGCGTCCGAGTTTTTGGCGCCATCCGCTGATCCAACGGCATGCGCCCGTCATCGTCATCGTGCTCGCGCTCATCGCGATCTGGTACGTCGCGGCCGTGCTCGCCAACGCCTCGCTGGTGCGCGACGCTTTCGAGCGCGAGGAGATCAAGTACGGCACCCTCGATCTGATTGCCGCCACGCTCGACGCCGAGCGGCCGCTGGTGGTGGCACCGCACCAGATGCTGGCCGCGTTCGCCGACTCGATCTTCGGCTATCCGCCGGATTCGCCGCGCAGCCTCGTCTATCACGGCTGGGTGACGCTCTCGGCGACACTCGCCGGTTTCATCATCGGCGCCTTGTTCGGCATCATCCTCGCCGTGCTGATCGTACACGCCCGTTCGCTCGAGAAGAGCCTGATGCCGTGGATCATCTGCTCGCAGATGGTACCCATTCTGGCGGTCGCGCCGATCGTCATCGTGGTGCTCGGCGCGCTCGGCCTGCAGGGCCTGCTGCCGAAGGCGATCATCTCGGCCTATCTGTGCTTCTTTCCGGTCACCATCGGCATGGTGAAGGGGCTGACGTCACCCGATACCATCGAGCGCGACCTGATGCAGACCTGGTCGGCGACCCGGGCGCAGATCTTCTGGAAGCTGCGCTGGCCGTCCTCGGTGCCGTTCCTGTTCGCGAGCCTCAAAGTCGCGGTCACGATTTCGCTGATCGGCGCGATCGTCGGCGAACTGCCGACCGGGGCGCAGGCCGGCATCGGCGCGCGCCTGCTCGCGGGCTCCTACTACGGCCAGACCGTGCAGATCTGGGCCGCGTTGTTCACCGCCGCGCTGCTGGCCGCCGTGCTGGTCGGGCTCATCGGCGCGGCCGAAAAGATCGTGCTCCGCCGCATGGGAGCAAAGCCGTGACGGCGCGCGCGCAGCCGGCTTCCGTGCTCGGCGCCGCGTTGCTGGTCCTTGGCCTCATCGGCGTCGTGGCCGGCTGCGCCGTCACCTTGTGGCTGCTGCGTGATCCGGAGGTGGAAGGCGCTGTCGGCTTGGGCTTCTGGGTGCTCACGCTCGCGACCTGGCTGGTCGCGGCCGCGGTCGTGATCCGGCTCGCCGCGTTCGAGCCGCGCCGCCGCTTCTGGCGGCGCGCCCAAAATCTCGCAATCCCGCTGCTGTTTGGCGCCTTCGTTCTCTACCTCTGGGAAGTCGCGGTGCGCGGGTTCGGCGTGCCGCATGTGTTGATGCCCTCCCCGAGCGCGACCGCGGCACGCTTTGCAGCCTCGTTGCCGATCCTCGCCGAAGACTTCGTGCAGACATTCATACGCGGCGTGTTGCCGGGCTACGCCATCGGCTGCGGCGCCGGATTTCTGGTGGCGGTGGTGGCGCACCGCTTCACGTTCCTGGGCCGCGGGCTCCTGCCGCTCGGCAACTTCGCCTCGGCGCTGCCGATCGTCGGTATCGCCCCTATCATGGTGATGTGGTTCGGGTTCGACTGGCCCTCGAAGGCGGCCGTGGTGGCGGTGATCACGTTCTTTCCGATGCTGGTGAACACGCTCGCAGGCCTTGCTGCCGCCGGCGCGATCGAGCGCGACCTGATGCGCTCCTATGGGGCCGCGCCGGCGCAGACCCTGCGCAAGCTTTACCTCCCGGCCGCCATGCCGTTCATCTTCAACGCGCTGAAGATCAATTCGACGCTCGCCCTGATCGGCGCTATCGTGGCGGAGTTCTTCGGGACGCCGACACGCGGGATCGGCTTTCGCATTTCGATCGAGGTGGCGCGGATGTCGCTCGACATGGTGTGGGCCGAAATCGCGCTCGCGGCGCTGGCCGGCATGGCTTTCTACGGCGCGATCGCGCTCGCCGAACGGGCGGTGACGTTCTGGCACCCATCGTATCGCAGGTGAGGTGCCGAATGGTGACCACCGTTTCTCGTGTCATGGCCCGCGAGGGGCCGCAGGCCCCGAAAGCGGGCCACCCAGTAATCTGCGCGCTTGCGGTTCTTGGACGGCTGCATCAGCTCGCAATCTCACGGAGTACTGGGTCGCCCGCTTTCGCGGGCGATGACACGGGTTGATAGGTTTTGCCATGAGCCTACGCCGGCATATTCGGGATTAACAACACGCCGGGACAACAGCGGGAGATGCAATGAACAACAAACTCAACCTGGCCGCGGCCGTGCTGCTCGGGACCGCATTCATAGCACCGGCGCACGCCGCCGATCGGGTGACGATTGCAGCTCAAGTGGGTCACCCAGGCCCAGTTCGCCGGCTATTACGTCGCCAAGGCCAAGGGCTTCTACAAGGAGGCCGATCTCGACGTGACCATCAAGCCGGGCGGGCCCGACCTCGCGCCACCCCAGGTGATCGCCGGCGGCGGCGCCGATGTGATCGTCGACTGGATGCCCTCGGCGCTGGCCTCGCGCGAGAAGGGCGTGCCGCTGGTGAACATCGCGCAGCCGTTCAAGAAGTCCGGGCTCGAGCTTACCTGCCGCGCCGACACCGGCATCACCAAACCGGCCGACCTCAAGGGCAAGACCATCGGGGTCTGGTTCTTCGGCAACGAGTATCCGTTCCTGTCGTGGATGGCGAAGCTCGGTTACAAGACCGACGGCTCACCCGGCGGCGTGAAGATGATCAAGCAGGGCTTCAACGTCGACCCGCTGCTGCAGAAGCAGGCCGAGTGCATCTCGACCATGACCTACAACGAGTACTGGCAGGTGATCGATGCCGGCTACAAGCCGAGCCAGCTCGTGGTGTTCAAGTATGACGACCAGGGCGTGGCGACGCTCGAAGACGGCCTGTGGGCGCTCGAGAGCAAGCTCAAGGATCCGGCCTTCGTCGCCAAGATGGCGAAGTTCGTCAAGGCCTCCATGAAGGGCTGGGACTACGCGCGCAAGAACCAGGACGAGGCGGCGAAGATCGTGCTCGCCGCCGACACCACCGGGGCGCAGACCGAGAAGCACCAGAAGCGCATGATGGGCGAGATTGCAAAGCTGCTCGACACCGGCAACGGCAAGCTCGACCCGCAGGATTACGAGCGCACGGTGGCGACGCTGTTGTCCGGAGGCTCCGACCCGGTGATCACAAAAAAGCCCACGGGTGCGTGGACATTCGCGGTGTATGAGGCGATGAAATAAGCCGCACGGCCGCGGTGCAGAGAGCGATGCGAGCAACGGACGCAAGGATCATCGCATTGGCGATGCTCGCGGTTGTGGCGAGCGTCAGTTCCTGGGCAAATTCGCCGCAGGAACTGCGCATCGGGTCTGGCGCTTTGCTGCAGTCCGGTCCCGCACCGGCTGCCCGCGACGGGAGCTCGCGTCAACACTTCGCCCAACAACAACCACAGCCGGCGGCCCCCGCGAGGGGCGAAACGCCGAAATCACCCTATGCGGTGGAGGGAATGGTTCTTGGATCGCGAGTCGAGTTCGACAGCGCCGCCTATCGCGCCTACCAGTGCGGTCCGAGCGAACAATTCACCGGATTCACCTGGTGTCGAAGGTCTCGGACCGAACGGGGGCCGCGCGGTCAGGTCTACTCGTCCTCCTCGATCCTGCATTCGGCGGATGGCACGATCGTGTATGTCAATCGAGCACTGGAGCCGGCGTTTTCGTCCTCCGCGGATTCGAAGGAAGAGATTCAACGCATCGCGCAGAGATACGGCGCGCCAAAAATTATCGAGATGCCGCGTCGAGCAGGGCTTCCCGACGGTGTGATCGCCGCATGGGGAGATGTCGATCTTCAGCCGGTCGACCCGCAGAATGCCAGCCAGCTCGCTGCGGGAAATACCCCGGCGCTCGGATTTCTGATCGATTTCCTCGCGGATTTTCAACGGTCGGCGAAGAACGGTTTGGCGGTCTACCGCATCCGCGGCGGCGCGGGCTATCTTTGGGCGGCGAGCTTTGGTCAGAACGGCCGCGGCACGCTGCGATTTCTGGCCGTGGATCCGTCGAAATTTTCATCCCCGGCCCCCGATCAGACCGCTGTTGCGGCTCAATCTCCATCGCCGTCGCCATCACTGTCTCCAACACCGCCGGCCAAACCGGCGACCGAGCCGGAGCTGACCGTCGCCGAGTTGAAACAGACGATTCAAACGCTGCAAGCCGACCTAGGCACTGCCACGACCAAGATTGCCGAACTCGAAAAGGCGAACGCCGAAGCCGAACGTGCAAGAAAACAGGCGGAGCAGGCAAGGCTCGCTGCCGAGAATGCCAAACTTCAGATTGAGAAAGCGAGCAGCGCAGATAGAAGCGAACTTGATGCTACGCGTGGTGCGGCTGATGCCGAACGCCGCTCATGGGAGATTTTGGCCTATGTCGCGATTGTCGGCCTGATTGTCTTTCTGACAGCTCGTGCAGCGGCTCGACGGATAAGGGGAACGAGAGAGAGAACAGCGACCGGGCAAGCTGCCTTGCCCGACGGGTCCGGTGCGCAAACTGCACCAATCAAAGCGGACGCCGAAAAGGATACGCCGTCACAGGCCGCTATGGCGTCCGGAGATACCCTCGGACGGGAGCTCGAAAAGCATGTTGCCGATATCAATTCTGCGCGTGGCGAGACCCCGGCGTGAGTTTTGACTGAACCGGCCGTTGGATCGTGATTGCGCGGCACGCGCGCCAACGTCGATCGCAACTCCTGTAGCCCGGATGGAGCGAAGCGAAATCCGGGGACGCCGGGACAGGCCGACCCGCATTCCGCTCCGCTCCATGCGGGCTACAACGAACCCGCCGTGCATTTCCGATTCACATGTCAAATAGCCCGCGCAGCCAACGCTGCGCCGCCCGGAGAAAGCGGGTTCCGGGCCACCCATTGTCCTCTTTTCCGTTTCCCCAAGGGGGTGGGAGCGCCGAGGCCGGCGAGTAAGGTCAACACATCGTCCGCGCTTTCGACGCGGACCCGCGTCCGGTGAAGGACACGGCCCGCCTCTCGGCGCTCCACGCGGCTTTGTGAGCTCCAAGGAGCTTTCGGGATCCGCGCAGGAGCGGGCGTCCACCCGGACCCCCTACGCAGTCCCCGCGGGACGACCGTATTATCGTCCCGGCTAATCCCAAGAGCCTCCCGAGTGCCCGGTTACGAGCCGGACCCGCAGGCACCGCATTCCCGCCCCGCTTCAGGATCGTCTCGAGAAACGCCCCTTGGTGAGCCGGAACACAAAAGTACTGAATTTTGCTTTTCGGTCTGTCAAGAAATGTTTTTGGCTTGCTCGGAGTTCCGGGCCATCCTTCGAGACGCCCGCGCTGCGCGAAAGATCTTGTAGGATGGGTTGAGCCCCTTGCGAAACCCATCATGTGCCTCAAAGCGATGGGTTTCGCTACGCTCAACCCATCCTACGGTAGCGCGGCCGCAGGCCGCGCGTCTCGAAGGATGGCCCCAACGAAAGTGCTTGACAAAAAATAAGCAATACGTACGTCGGATTGCCAACGTTGCTAATTGCGCCTCGGGACCCAAAGCCCCGGGGCGTTTTGTTTTTAGGACAGCCTCGAACCGGAGTGGTGACAAGTGAGCAACCAAATCGACCCGGGCTGCAACGCCCGCAAGGAAAAGCACAACGTCATGCGGACCAACCACGTCAACTTCGCCTGCGCGATCGACGTCCCCGGGCGGCCGATGAGCGCCGCCAAGGTCGAGACATCCCTCGCGCCTGTGCCGCGAGGGATGAAGTGGCAAGCCATTTCCTGTAGGTTCGCTCGGTTCAGAGGATGATGATGGCACTGCCCATCCGCGAAAAGCTTGCGATGCTAACGCCGCCCTCATTGTTCTATCGGCGGCGTATCGCCGAGGAAACACGCTCGGGCGAACCCGAACTCGCGGTGTTGGGCAAGTTGCTGCCGCGCGGTGGTGTCGCCGTAGACGTGGGGGCCAACCAGGGATTTTTCTCCTATGCACTCTCGGAGATTGCCGATTGGGTCGTCGCTTTCGAGCCCAACCCCGACTATGCATTCTTCGCCCGTTGGATGCTGCGCGGTCGTGCCGAGGTGCACCAGCTGGCGCTCTCCGACGTCTCCGGTCGTGGGACCTTGTACGTGCCGCTTTCAGACCGGGGAATGGCCCTTCACTTCGCCGGCAACCTGAAGCAAACGCACTCCCAGTTTCGCAACTTGAGGACCTATGACGTCGAGGTCCGCAAGCTGGACGATCTGGGTCTTGCAAGCGTGCGTTTCATCAAGGCTGACGTTGAGGGCAACGAGCGCGAGGTCCTCGACGGCGCACGAGCAACCATCGCGCGTGACCGTCCGATCATCTTGCTCGAACTATTGTCCGGTACGCACCAGGACCCCGCCGGTTACACCGCGGCGATCTGCGACTCCTTCGGCTACGATGCCTTCATCGTCCAACGCGGCGAGAAGATCGCGGCCTTGCCCGTAATCACGACCCTTGGCAAGAATACAAGCTGGGGAACCGACATCGAGTCGCGGAATGTGCTGTTCGTACCTCGATGAGATCCATGGCGGCAATCACTGCACGCCGGCCCGCCAGCGATGACCGCTAGCACCTCCCTCCGAACTGTCGTTCGACGCGGACCACGGGCCGACGTGGCCACGGACCGCGATTTGTTGCGCATCTTCGTCATCGTGGCGGGATTGTGCTGGTCGGCGACATATATCGTTGTCGGGCTCGGCTATGACCTGCAGCTGTTCGGCGACGGCTCGGTCTTTTCCTACGCCGTCGCTGTCCAGGAGGCATGGGCGATCCATTGGCATAACATTTCGGGTCGCTTGTTCGTCTATCTCGTCTCCATCCTGCCGGCCGAGATCTATGTTGAGCTGACCAAAGACGCGCGCGGCGCGATTGTCGTTTATGGATTGCTGGATTTTGCAGCGCCACTGCTGGGCCTGCTCGCCACTTGGGCGACTGACCGCTCGAAGGGCCACGTCATCTTTGTTTATGCATGTCTGTCGACCGCCTGTCTCGGGCCGCTGGTCTTCGGCTTTCCGACCGAAATGTGGATGGCGCATGCCTTGTTCTGGCCGGCCCTTGCCATCTGCCTTTATGGCCACGGCGGCATTGGCGGTTTTGCGTTGGTTTTCGCTGTGCTGCTCGCGCTCGTCTTCACCCACGAAGGTGCACTTGTTTTCGTCGCCGTCATCGTAACAACCCTTCTGCTGCGCGGGAGATGGAACGCCTCGTTTCGGAGATGCGCGGGCGCTTTGCTCATTGTCATGCCGATTTGGGCCGCCGTGAAGTTGACGTTCCCCCCGGACAGCTATTACGCGCCGGTTTTCGCCAATGCCGCACTCCACTTCTTCGACGCGACCATATTCGAAAGCGATTTGCTGCTGCTGTTGCTTGGAATGATCGCGAGTTACTGCGTCGCTCTCGTCGTTCTTCGGAGATACACGCCATCAAAAGCCGCGGGCTACGCCAGCTTGATCGTGGCCGTGGCGTTGCTGGTTTACTGGCTATGGTTCGATCGGGGGCTTCACGCGAATAACCGTTACTATATGCGGACGGCACTCCTGCTCGTCACGCCGGTGTTGGGCGTGCTCGCGGTCGTACACGCCCTCGACGCGGATCATCGGCCGAACTTCTTCGGAGTTCCTTGGCTGGCGCGCCTTATCAAAGTCGGGCCAGGCAGCACGGCAGTTCGGATGATCTGCGGCGCTTTCTTCCTGGTGATGCTGGTGCATGCGGTGGAGACAACGAAATTCGTCGTTGCATGGACCGACTACAAGGCTGCGGTGCGGGCGCTTGCGGTGGGCACGGCATCCGATCCCAAGCTTGGAGACACCCACTTTGTATCATCGACCAGGATCGGGGCTGATCTCAATCGGCTGTCCTGGAATTCGACGACCCCTTTTCTGTCGGTGCTGCTGGCACCGGGGTTCGCGCCGGCAAGGCTCGTGGTGGATCCAACGGCGAACTATTTCTGGCTTTCATGCAAGACGGCTACCGCAAACCTTGAGGCGGACCGCGCCCTTCCGGTGCAGGGCCGTAGGCTCGTTGGTATCGATGAATGCTTGCATCGCTAGCCCCTGTGGCAGATCGGCCATTGAGCATGCCGAACGCACCCGGTGCGGGGCGACCGCAGCGTTAGCAAAGCGCGGACAAGTGAACTCCGCGCTTGATCCGCGCGGGCGGCCGGGACGCCGTTATGAAGGCAGACGATTTGTTCACCATCGAACCGGCGCCATAGGCCGCCTCACTTGGGGGCCGCTGCTTTGAATTCGCAACTCTTGGAAGCGGCCTAATTCCAAGGGGGTGGTCCCGACCGCTTTGTGGGGTGGGGGGTGCGATCGGGACCGTAGGCTCTCGGGGGAGCCGACGTGATCAGTACCCTCCGTGCGATCCGGGGGCCAATAAACTGTGGTCACGAGTTGGCGAGCATCTGGTGACCGAAACGTTCGTCTGACGTTTGTGAAAATCGATGCCAATCTTTGTATTTTTGCGTTCTGGTTTCCTGGAACGTTCCGAATTCTCCTCTGACCCCAACCAATTTCCCAACCAATTTCTCGCTTAGGAGGGTTCACTGTCTCCATAAGCGGGATGCGGGACAAGCCCGCGCATGACGACAGAGAATGTTGCGATTTAAACCGAGCGAAACATGCTTTAATGTTCAAATCGGTAACGCTTTAAGCGCTGAAAAGGCGCGTGGCCGCGCCGCACATGTGCTAGCCTGGCGCGCTCTCTTTCGGGAGGGATGCATGAGGCGGCGTGCGTTCATCGCTGCGCTCGGCGGCGCGGCCGTATGGCCGATGATGGCCCGCGCGCAGACCTGGCCAAGCCAGGTGGTGCGCATTATCTGCCCGATCGCGGCTGGTGGAGGAATTGATGCAACCTCTCGGATTGTCGCCGCCCGCCTATCGCAGATTTGGAGCCAGCAGGTCGTAGTTGAGAACAAGACCGGCGCCAGTGGTAACATCGCGGCCGAATTCGTCGCGCGTTCCGACCCCGACGGATATACAATCTACATCGCTGCATTCCCGCATGCGACCAATCGCTATTTCTATCCCTCGCTCAACTATGACCCAGTCGCTGATTTCGCCCCCGTCACGCTGATCGGCCTCTATCCTCTCATGATGGTCGTGCCGAATAGTTCCCCGGCGCATTCGGTCAGCGAGTTCATCGCGTATGCGAACGCGAACAAACTAAGCTATGCCTCCTCCGGCCACGGAACGTCTCTGCACCTCGCTGGCGAATTATTTAAGCGGCAAGCCGGTATCGAAATGACCCACGTGCCTTATCGGGGAGCGGGACCGGCCTTCAATGACCTCATCCCCGGCCGCGTTGACGCCATGTTCAATTTCGTCCTGTCGAGCCTTCCACTCGTACGCCAAGGCCAACTGCGCGCGCTCGCAGTGACCACAGCCAACCGGCTGTCGGTCACTCCTGATCTGCCAACGATGGCAGAGGCCGGTGTCGCGGGGGTGGAGGTTTCTTCGTGGTCGGCATTCTTCGTACCCGCCAGGACGCCCCGAGAAATCATCAGGAATATTCACGCCAACACGGTTGCGGCGCTCGCGGATGCGGCGGTCAAAGAAAAACTCGAGCAGGGCGGCGCCGTGGTGATCGGTTCGACGCCCGATGAGCTTGCATCGTTTCTGAGCTCGGAAATGGATAAATGGGGACAGGTGATCAAAGAGGCAAACATCAAGGCAGAGTGACTCCTCTCCCCCGCCTACCCGGCATGAGGCCTCGCTTGACGTTTGATCCTTGTCCCACCCCCCTACCGTGGTTCGGCCCGCGCACGCTTTGCACTGCGTGTCGGTCAACCGGGCCTGATGGGCAAACAAGGCCGGTGAGCGCATGAAACCGATCATCCTGATGTTGCTTGCCGGCGCCGTCGTAACCGCCCCCCTGGTCACTGATGCGGCTGCCTTGCAACGGGGAGCCCAGCGGACCACGGCGGCCCACTCCCACAAGGCCAGTGTGCACAGGCCGTCTCGACTTCGCAGCCTCGAGCCCGGTACCGCCTTGGCGCCATATTCTGCGCCGCTTGGGTCTGATCCGTCCCATGGACCCGGCACCGCGACGATCCGACAGCTGCAGTCGCAAGGCCGCTGCGTATTTGACGAAGGATACGGACGCTACGGCGCCTGCATGTGATGGGGCCGCAGCGGGCGGGTTTTGATGTGCCATTTGGGAGCACCAGATTGCGAAGCAAAGCCCGCGAGGACGCGATGACCCAGCCGTGCGGAGGCGAGCCGTCGAGATTGTCCGCAACCGACAGGGCGAACCCAAAGGTGGATTGTGACCCACGTCACAGGAGGATCATCAGCTTTGTGGGATGTTCCGGCGACCGGGGCGGCGACGGATGCGTTTGAACGATTTGCTCAAGGACATTGAGTTTTGGCGTGCCCGGGCTGAGCAGACCCGTGCCCTCGCTCAGCAAATAGACGATCCAGAGGCCCGCGCCATCTTGCTGCGAATTGCCGCCGAGTATGAGCAGCTCGCAAACCATGCTGAGGAATTGAACCGGCTCGCGTCAACCGGGCGTGCATAGCATTGAGATCGATGCATAGAATAGAGGTTGGAGCAGATCTATTCGCTGTCAAAGTCTCTGCTCTTCTTGATGCTGTGAGACAGGCAATTAATATAGCGACTCAAGCGCGCCGCGCTGCCGGGCCCCGCGATGAATGAGCGCCGCTTCATGATCCCTACCGAAAGGGTGCGAGAGGCTACCACGTTCGGCGACGCTCAGGCGAATTGCGCGGGCGCAGCAGGGTCGGAGCCGTTGCCGTCCGTGTGTTCAGCACCAATTCAAACTTGGTGGGCTGCTCGACTGAAAATCGGCGGGACAGCCGAGGCACTAACCAGCAGTGGATGAAAGTTCAGCGGCCCGTCGTCACAGCCCCGATATCAGGCCGGCGTCGATCAGCAGCCGGTTGAAACGGCGTGCTTCCGCTCCGCCAGCACAGCGATAAAACAGTCCTTTACAGCGTCCCAGGATCTTCTTCTGCTCGGAAAACGTCGCATCAAGTGGCACTCCTGCCGTCTCCAGGAGGACCAATGGCAGGTATGGTGCGTCGAGCCTGTTGAGTGCGGAACGTCAAATTGTCCGGAGTGAAATTCACCACATCGATCGCGTAGTAAGTCGTGAAATAGCGCGGGTCAAAGGCTCGCAAATTGCGCGCAACCGCCTCCGGGCCCAGCGATGGATCAACAATTCTCGGCCCGAACTCCGGCTGATGATCGCCATACCGCACGATCAGAAAAAACTCATTGGGAAACTCCCGGCGAAGCCGCTCGAGCAGCGCACCGTAATCCTGCGCCGTCATGCCCTGCCGGCGAACATATTCATCGATGTCAGCCGCATTGCCGAGCTCGCGCCAGGTCGGAGTACGCTCGGGACGCAACCGCGTGTCCCAGGGAAAGTGATTGGCCACATTGTAGACGTAGAGGAAAAGCGGGCCGATGCCGCGTTCGCGGCCGATAATCGAGAGCGCTTGATCGAAATAGAAGCTATCAGGTTCGAAACCGTTCGTCCCGAGGGCGAGCATGTCCCGGTAGTTCTCGATTCCAGTCGTCGTCTGGAAATTCCGCGAATCAAGGAATGCGCCGTAGAATGGATAAAGGCTGAAGGTCTTGTACCCGCAGCGCCTCAACGCGTGCGGAAGGCCGCGGGTGACACGGCCAGCGGCGATGCGGGTCACAGAGGTGGCGAAACGCCCATAAGATCGAACGGAAAGTCCCGTAAGCACGTTGTATTCGGTGAACCAGCTCGGCCCGCTGGCGCCTTCCACGACAAGCTTGCGAGCGGTGCCGTCGAACGACTGGAAATAATTCCGATAGTTTGGCGGCACTCGAACTCCGGGAGCCGTCGTGATGTCGAAACTTGATTCATCATGCATGAGGAGGATGTGCGGAAGCCTTTTGGCTGGACGGCATATCCCAGACGACACGGCATTCAGACGTTCGGCCGCGGGCGCGCCTGCGTCCAAATATCCGTGCAGGTTGAGCTCATATGTGGCCTCGACGCCCGTTCGCGCGAACTTTGAGACATAGTTCTTGCTGACGAAATCCTCCGAGAGGTCGGTCGGAAAGGCCAGCGCCAGCGCGACGATAGCCACCATGCAGAACGAACTGCCCAACGCGCCTGTGCGCAGGCGAATCCGGAATGGATCGATGCGCCACGCCACTGCCACAAGTGCCGTCGTGATGACGACCGCGGCCGCGATCGATGTGCCCAGCGAAGGCAGCGCTGTGATCAAGAATGCTGACGTATCCTGGTCGACTATCATCAGGTCGACGAAGTCGATGGTCGTCCAAAGCTTATCATGCTTCAATCGCGACAATCGGATCAGTGCGAGGACCAATGTCAACGAGACGACCGCCGCGGGAATGGGACGGCGTAATACGCCCAGCCAAAAACAGTTGAGCAACGCCCACACAAACAGAAATGTCGCCCTGGCCATCAGGTCGACTTCCGTTGCGAACATGATGGCCAGTGCAGATCCGTGCAGAAGTGCTGCCAGGCAGAGCGCTACTCTGCTGCGGCCGTGACACGCCCGCATTGTGCGAGATGATAGCAGCAGGGAATTCCACATCCGCGTTACCGATAGGTATCGACGCTTCATCGCACGGAGCATCTTGCCGATGACGGCCGATAAAATGCCGCCGTAACTCGAGCGGCAGATGCCCCCGCAGTTACAATGCTCGCGCCTGGAGCAGTTTACAGGATACGACACGATTTTGGTGCACTCTCAAGCCACAAGCCTCCGGTTTCCGCCTCGCCAAATCGGCGCAGTCCCAGCGTGTCACGCCGGCGGGGTCATTGAGGATTTTGTCAAGATAGACAGCGGCGCGCCGACGAACCGCCGACCGCATAAATTACCCTTCTTCGTCCGGCGCTCTAAATCTGCTCGATCTTTGCGATCCTGACGTACTCCTGCCAGGCCTTGATCTCCTTCAGAAGGGCTTCCTGAGCGCTCAGGTGATTGCCTGGAAACGGCTCGCAACCGATAGAGGCTACAAACTTCGTGTTCTCTTCAGATGCAACGAAGTCGTTATAGATCTTCTCGAGCCGGTCTCTGATCGCTTGCGGAGTGCCTTTCGGCATGGCGACGGACCACCATCCAGAGAGGTCAGAGTTGTTGATTCCTACCTCTGCGGCGCTGGGGATATCGGGAAACGCTTTCGCGCGCTGCTTCGTTGATGATGCGAGAACGCGCAATTTTCCGTTTTTGAGACTTCCCAGCGTCGTCGTGGCATCGAGGTGCGCGAACGCAATGTTCCCGGCGTAGAGATCGTTCAGCATCTGGAATGGATCCTTGTACTTCACCTCGACGGTCTTCAAATCGAATGCCGCCTTATACAGCTCGCTTGATATAAGGCCGCTGTTTGCGACCGACCCATAGGAGGCCTTGTCGCCTTGCTGCTTGAGATGATTGGTCAGCTCGGCGGCCGATTTGAACGGACCGTCCGCTGCAACAATCAAGAACCAGGGCACCCTCATCAGCGTAGTCACTTGCTCGAAATCGTTGACCGGATCGAATGGGACCTTCTTGAACAGAGCAGGTGCCGCGGCGATCGCCGACGAGGCTACTATCCCCACCGTGTATCCGTCGGGTTTCGAGCGAGCAATCGCTTCGGTTGCAATATTCCCGAAGGCGCCGGGCCGGTTCTCGACGATCACCGTTTTTCCGACGCGGTCCTGCAGCACCTTTGCATAGAAACGCACGACAATATCAGCGCCGCTGCCGGCCGGAAACGGACAGATCGTCCGTAAATCCTGCGAGGGCCAGACATCCTGGGCGCGGGCCGGACTGACCAGGACACCCCCGCAAATGGCCGCACCACCCAATTCCAAAACCTTGCGACGTGAAATCATCATGATCCTCCCATCTTGTTTACTGTTGTTCCGACATCCAGGCGTATCCACAATCGCCGCCGGACGGGAATGCTTTTCTGGTCAGTTTCTCTCAAAACGCTTGGTCCAAGAAAGCCCGGTCAAGTCACACTATTGGAAGATCAGCTCCGCGCATTACGCGCATCTGAAAGACTGCCCCCTAACGTCGCGACGTATTGCAGCATGGTCTAGTGGGGTTCGAGCGGCACCAGCGACGTCTGTTAGGGGTCAACTGAGAGAACCTCGCACCGAGTAGATCTTGCCCGGAATGCCCCCGAAAGCAGACGCAGAGCGAGCTAAACCGGCAATTCCGAGCAGGGCCACGCGCAGACATGCGGCGACGGCTACTCGATCACCCGGTCGGCGCGGGCGAGCAGCGGGGGCGGAATGGTAAGGCCCAGGACCTTCGCTGTCCGCATGTTCAGCACTAATTCAAACATGATCGGCTGCTCGACCGGAAGATCGGCGGGTTTAATGCCCTGCAAGATTTTGTGAACGTGGCTCGCGGCACGCCGGTAGAGCTCCCCAAAATTCGCCCCATAGGCCATCAGACCGCCAGCCTCCACCATTTCTTTCAGTCCGAAAACAGTCGGCAATCGGTTCCTGAGCGCAAGCTCGGCAATCGGAGCGCGATAAGCCGTAAACTCGGCGTCATCTGCGATTACCAAGGCGCCAGACCCCTGCACTGCGACGAATATTCCATCGAGATCCTTCGGATTGAGCTCAGAGAGAATTTGCAGCTCGATTCCCAGATTCCCTGCCGCAGTCCGGGATTCCTGCACATATTGAGCAGCGGTTGGGCTGGACTCGCGCACCAGAATCGCCATCCGAGTCAGATTGGGAAGCAGCTCGCGGGTCAGCTCCAAACGTTTTGCGATAAGATCGCCA
The DNA here is from genome assembly GCA_963833605.1 of uncultured Alphaproteobacteria bacterium. Classification (GTDB taxonomy): domain Bacteria; phylum Pseudomonadota; class Alphaproteobacteria; order Rhizobiales; family Xanthobacteraceae; genus JAFAXD01. The sequence continues at coordinate 390,712 of CAWHYZ010000008.1, read as the reverse complement.
CTAATACTGGTCATTCCAGTGATATTACGACCCGGCCTGGCAAGGCTTGCGACGAGCCCCGTGGCAACCGGATCCAGGGTAGCTACGAACACGACTGGAATTTGGCCAGCAACGTCCCTCGCCGGCAGCACTGACGGCGTTCCTGAGGCGACAATAACGTCTACTCCACGACGTACCAACTCGGCCGCAGCGTCCGGCATCTGCGCAGCACTCTGCACCACTGCAAACTCGATGACGAAGTGGTGGCCTTCGACGAGACCCAGTTCGCTCAATCCTTGGCGAAAGCCATCGATGAACGCCGCCGGTGGTGGCCCAACTCGCAGGAAGCCGATGGCCTGACCTTCCCCGCCTCCTGCGCGACGGCAGCGATTGGCGTCGCGATCAGAGGCCAACCCAGCAATACGAGGAACTCGCGCCGCCTCATGTCCGCATCCCGCTGACGATCATGGATCGTAACGGCTCAAACCGGCATTCGGGAAGGGGCATTCAACGACGACGATGCGCGGACCACCCGAGGCGGGAACGGGTCAGAACCGCTAGAACACAGAATAGCAAATACTTTGCGGTTTGCCTTCCGAAACCTCAGCTGGCGATTTGAGCGGCCCGAGCGCAGCTGACGGGCACCACTCGGAAGCGCGAGCCGAGCGAGGGTGCTCATCTTGTGCGGCTTGTGCCCAAAACTTTGCGAGCCGCTGCCATTGAACCCGATGCATCGGGTTGGTCGTCTGTCGCGCCTCGGCCAAGCATTCGTCAGCCCACCGTCGATATTCGTCAGCCTTCATCTCCGCCGCCTTTCGAATTGTAACGATTTTGCAATTAGACCACCCGGCCGACGATCTCTTTGATCCGTGTCAATTGCGCTCGTCCCCAACTAGACAACGCCGCCGCTGGCTCGCAGGAGCCGGCACGGGGCCTTATATTCGGGCCATGTGCGGGCGCGTCATCCAATCATCGGAACCGCTGCGGTACGCAATCGTCGGTGGGCTCGACGTACGCGACGGCCGCTTGTCGAACTATCCCCGACGTTGGAACGGTGCGCCGAGCCAGGAATTTCTTGTCATCCGGCAGAACCACCACACCGGGGAGCGGTCGCTTGACCTGCTAAAGTGGGGTCTGATCCCCTACTGGTGCAAAGATCCCAACGGCGGTCGCAAGCCGATCAATGCCAAGTCGGAAACCGCCGCAAGGCTGGCGATGTTCCGCGAAGCCTACCGCAGCCGTCGTTGCATCCTGCCGGTAGACGGCTTTTACGAGTGGAAGGCCACCAAACAGGGCAAGCAGCCCTATGCGATTGCGATGAAAGACCACTCGCCTTTTGGGATCGCGTCCCTGTGGGAGAATTGGAGAGATCCCAGCACGGGCGAGTGGGTGCGGACCTTCACCGTGCTGACCACGCCCGCAAACGAACTCGTGGCTCGCATCCACGACCGCATGCCGGCGATCCTTCGGATGCCCGATTACGAGCATTGGCTGAGCGCCGACCCCGATCCTCCGCCCGATCTACTGGCCCCATTTCCGGCCGAGCAAATGGTCATGTGGCCGGTGTCGAAGCGGGTGAACTCGCCCATCAACGATGACGAGCGGCTATTGGACCAGATCACCGATGCCGGGGCCGCGGCCTAGACTAGGGCGATCCGCCTTCTCCCATATCGAAGGCGATCCAACGGCATGTTGTGGCGCAGCTCCCCTCCCATGCGCCCCGCGGGCTTCATTGAGCCTTGCCGGCCGGCCCTCGCGCATACGGCGCCGATCGGGCCGCAGCGGACCTATGAAAATCACGCATGACGGGTTTCGGTTCATCTGCTGCCACTGTGAGGCAGATCACACCTGTCCGATTGCGATTTATGGTGAAGATCAGGTCGAACATGGGAAAAGAAATGAGCACCGAGCATCCACCCCAGACCTTCATGGCCGGTTACGACTGGCAAATCGACGCGTTGTTGCAGGACCGTGACGGCACTCCGATCAATTTGAACGATGTTGATCTGGATTGGTTCCTGCACGATCAGGCAAACGATCGGGTGGTCAATGGCAATGGGGTGAGCATCGAGGTGAAGGATCGCACGGCTGGCAAATGCTCTATCACGGTTGCTGCAGCAACCACCGCTAAGCTCTCCCCGGGCATCTATTCGGACGTGCTCCGACTAACGCTGCATAGCGGCACTGGCACGTCCGTCCTCCTGCGGGCGACAGTGTGGGAGGGCATTATCAAGGTCAAGAATCCGGATGCGCCCGCAGCGACGGGGTGATCGAGGGAAGAAACGGCTGTTAGAAATGCGAGCCTAGCGAATAGAATTGAGGTCAGTGGAATTGGGATCACAGTAGGTTTCTTTGCATGAAACCCACATATATCGTTGCGGCACCATTGTGTTGTTCGCATCGCCAACGTGGGCTTTGTGCAGAATTCTACACTGACCCGAATTGTCCGCGAATTGTCTGAACGTCGACCCATCCGATCTTATGGAAGTGGTGAGCTGGCGGGCAATCATGGTCCGGCCGCCTCAACTGGACGGCATCATCAGCTTGGCCCGCCAACTCAAGCCAACAATACGCCCTGTTCGCTCGGCGCCCAATAGAATACTCCCGACCGTTTGCGTTTAGATTTTGGATGTTGCCTCGAAGCCACAGCGGGCGTAGCCGGTGGCTTATCGCGATCATGCTGCCCCCGGCGCACCGCGCAGCGCGCTTGATCCGCCGGCACATCGATCGCGGCCAGCGAGGCCTCGCGGCTTTCGACCAGCGCATAGGCAGGTCGCCTTCGACCGAGGGCCGTGATCCGGGCGTCGGCCGAGATTTTACCCGCCCATAACAAAGCGGCGGACATTGCTGCCCGCCGCTTGGAGGAGCCGAGTTTTGAAGTCGGTCGCCCCTCACTGGCTCAGACAGGGACTGGAAATCACCATCGGTCGCCAGCAAAGGTATTATTGAGCAGATGGAGCCTTTGCGACAGTGACTTATCCACAGCATTAATGGGTGCTGCTGTGGCGAGCCGGCGCTGCCTGCAGGTAGAGGCGAGCGTCGCCTCGGTCCATGCTTGCGCCGAAACGTCCAGGCTTATTCTTCGATCAACCTGGTCACGGCGTTCGGCTTAACGGTCCCTGTGCTTGGCAATGACAATAAGTTCGATTTGCCGGAATTCGAATTCAGCGTATCTCGCATTCGCCATCCGACGAACAGCGGGTCCAAATCGTCCAGCCCGAGTTGGGGTTGGACGGGTCGTTCGTCCGCCTCCAACAAATATCTTCTCCCAGGTTACCTGTTCCGGGATAGGTACGGCGAAAACCTCTGGATATCCGCGTCGGTCCGAACACCGACCGGTTATCCTCGCAATTTCCCGCCCTGCCCTGGGTAATCTGGACCTGGGGAATGGAGTCCCACGCGTTCATGTAAGCGGTAATGTCAGCGCGCGCCGGCGTCCACGTGATGACGCTTGCAATTGCTACTGCGAAGAAAGCCGTTCTCATGCGGCAACCATCAATGCGCAAGGGCGATCCCGGACTAATTGCAGATCTTCACGGATGTCGGCAAGCGGATATTGTGCACACCGGCGGGCCCGATCCGCCGCAGCGCCGGCGCCTCCGCGGTGCCGTGCACCGATGATGCGCGCACGACATATTTCGACCGGGCGCAGATGAATTCGACGCGCTGATCCCTCCCTCAGTGCTCCCATCGGCCCCGGCCACAAAAAGATCCATGGGGCGGCGAGGTCGTCGAGTTGTTGCCTGCTCATTACTTGTCAGGTGTGATGTGGATCACAGTGCAACTCCATCATTCCGATCCAACCTGAGGGGACGGGTTAGCGGTCGGATCCAAGCGCAGTTTTCGCATCCGGCCGCTCTCTCGTCACTCCAATCGAAGGATCTCGTTGCGGACTTTGACTGCCGCACACGCGTGAAACGAGTTGATGCAAACCTAGGACACCACAAATTAGGGTAACCGAGCCAAGGAGGGGTTCATGACGATCGCTCAGGACCTTTTCACCAAACTCGTTGAAGACAGTCGCACCGCTCGTGCGCGTGTACGACAGCTCGTTGCTCAGAAGCGTTGGCGGGAGGCCGAACCTAATCGTGATCGCTTCACCGCGTACGCAATGCGCCGCGCAGCGATCAATCTTCCCCGCGGAGCGGAAGCGATGATCGGCGAGACGCTTGATTTCCAGGGGGCGTGGTTCCTGCCGGAAGGCGCAAAGCTTCGCCGTTCCGTTGCTTATGTCGAGGTCAGTGATGCACGATCGTCCGATGCAGGCAGCGGCTTCCTGGTAAGCCCGCAGCTGTTCATGACCAACCGTCACGTCATCGCAGACGAAAACGCGGCGCGGGCCGCCCAAATCACCTTCGATCGCGAATCGGTGGAAGGTGGGCGTCCGAGCCCGACGACTTCCTACGCACTCGATCCGAATCGCTTTGCACTGTTCTCACCTGAAGATGAGCTGGACTACGCGCTCATTGCAGTCGGCGCGCTGAACTCTGGATCAGCTTCACTTGCCGACCTTGGCTTCTGCATTCTCTCAGACCGGCCGGACAAGCACGTGATCGGCATGAATGTAAACATAATCCAGCATCCCCGCGCATGGCCGAAGATGATTGCCATCAGAAACAACATCCTGACGCATCGCACCGACCGCACGCTACTCTACGAAACCGATACTGATCACGGGTCATCAGGCGCGCCCGTGCTCAACGATGATTGGGAACTCATCGCACTGCACCACTGGGGGGAGCCGTTCCTGGAGCGCAAGGACGATCAAGGCAACCCGATCCGCACTAACGTCAATGAGGGCGTTCGGATCAGCGCAATCTATAAGGACCTCGAACAGAAGCTCGCCGGGTTGATCCCTGACCATCAGGCCCTGCTCCGAGAGGCTTTGGACTACTCGAAGCAAGTTCCAACCGATCCGGGCGGCAAGCGGCTTTCAGCGCCGCATCCCAGCTCTGATTCAGCAGAAGGGATTTCGGTCGTGATCGCCGGATCATCGATGACGCAGCCTTCCAAGCCCAATGAGCTGCGCGTCACCCTGCCCATCGAGATTGTCGTGAGGGTCGGTGCGCCAGCTGGAATTACTCAAACTCTCCCGGCCGTCGCTGCCCCCATCACATCGAGAGTGCTGACGCGCGCTGCCGAGAAGATCACGGTTGATCAGGATTACTCCAACCGGACCGGCTATGATCGTCATTTCATCAGCGGAGTTGATATCCCAATGCCGGAGCCCGGCAGCAAGCTTGCGAAGCAAGTGGCTCCTCTGCGTCCAGGCGAATCGAACGCCGAAAAGGGTGAGCTGAAATACGAGCACTTCAGCATCAAGATGAATAAGAACAAGCGCATCGCCATTTTCACGGCGACCAACATCGACGGCAAGACCTATCTGAGCGTCGACCGCCGCACAGGCGAAGTAAGCACGGCGGAGGCCGAGACGTGGTTTCCGGACGCCCGTATTAGTTCAAGCGTCTGGCTGGACAACAGCTTCTATTCCGAATGGTCTAGCTTCTTCGATCACGGGCATCTGACCCGCCGCACGGATCCGAACTGGGGGACTGCAGAAGAGGCCGAGCGGGCGAACGCAGACACATACCATTTTACCAACTGTTCGCCGCAGCACTTCCGCTTCAATGAAAGCACGAAGTTTTGGCAAGGCGCCGAGCAGTATGTGCTGGAGAATGGCGCATTGTCGGAGGATTCCCAAAATCGTATTTCGGTATTTCAGGGTCCAATCTTCAATGACAAGGTTGACCTCTGGTCGGATGACGTCCAAATCCCCTCTTCGTTCTTCAAGGTGATCGTTTGGAAAGGCGAAGGGGGTGTGAAGTCCGTCGGTCTCGTTGTCGATCAGCTCGCGCTGCTTTCCGAAGAGCGCAAAAGCCTAGGCTCGCCCAAGCCAGTCGCCAACGTGAACGTTTCGCAATGGCGCGTGCCCGTTTCAACGATCGAAGAACGGACCGGTCTTGATTTCGGCGATGTTGTTCGAACCGCTGACACCATAAAGGATGAAAAACAACCACGAGTTGGCGAAGCTCAAATCCTGCTCACGTCTTTTGATGATCTACTGCCAAAATGAGGCGCGCATGCCGGCCTGATGTTCATTCATCACTCCGAGATCGCGCCGTGACACCCACCGTGGCCCAGATGAGTTCGGGACAAGCCCGGGTCAGCTGTTATCATGACCCCTCACCGGGCAAGTGTCGGCGGTGTCGTGGTGCTCCGTTTTGGCGCAAGTGGTTCGAGGATGCGACCGACCCGCAACAGCCGCCGCACCTTCGAATTGTCCAGGCGCGCCGACGCCAAACCATCCAGGGCATCGATGCCGTTGTTCTCCGGTCGCCGCCGCGCCTGACGCGTCCATGGGGGATGTGAAAGTCCAGTCAACACGCGGGGCGAATGAACATCTTGGAAACGCATACAAAGAGATCGTTCTCCACCCTGTTGAAGCAAGCCGGCCGCACAAGGCGGCTTTGGTGCTGAACGCGGGATGAATGGGCGAAAGACGCCTGCTCCCCGGGAACGAAGGCCTGGCGCGCGTTCGCGGATTGTAAGCCGGTTCGCGCACGCGGCCTTGATTGCAAGCCGAAATTTGCGGACTCTCACTGCGCGCCGGCATTGAGTGCGCAGCCGCAACTCTTACGACCAAGGAGCAGAAGATGACCACGCTGGTGATCGGATCCGGGCTGATCGGTTCGCAGGTCGCACGCATTCTCGTCGAGCGCGGTGAGAAGCCCGTGCTGATGGACTCTGCGGCGCAGCCGCAGGCGATCGGTCAGATCGTCGATATGGCCAAGGTAACCCTGATCGCCGGGGACGTGCTGCGCCCGCTGTCGATTGTCGATGCGCTGCGTACCCATCGCATCACCAAGATCGTGCACACGGCCGCCAACCCCCTGCTGACGCTCGGGGCGCAGAAGGAACCCTATGCGGCGATCAACCTCAACATCATGGGCACCGTGAACGTGCTGGAGGCGGCGCGGGTGACCGGTCTCAAGCGCGTGGTGGTGTCATCGTCGAGCGTGCTCAACCACTACATGGAGGGCGGCGCCGATGACGGCGATTTCGGACAGGAAGAAGCGTTCCCGCGCCCGACTACGTTCTACGCGGCCACCAAGCAGGCGGTCGAGAGCCTCGGCCTCAATTACGCGAAGTGGTGCGGGATCGAGTTCACCGGGCTGCGCTACGGCGCCGTGTTCGGACCGTGGAGCGGCGCCGGCGGCGGGGGACCTTCGAACATCGTGCGCGAGGCGATGCGCAACGCGCTCGCCGGGAAAGAGGCAACCGTCCCGCCGGGCCCGATGGAGTGGGTCTACTCCAAGGATGCGGCCGGCGGCACGGTCATGGCGCTCGACGCCAAGGATCTCGGCAGCCGTGTGTTCAACATCACGATGGGCGCGGTTACGACACCGAGCGAGATGGCGGCGGCGATCGCGGCTGTGGTTCCCGGCGCCAAGGTGAAGTTCGACGCACCGGCAGGCACCGCCATCGCGCTATCGAACCGCGACAGCGGCGCCGATCTGGGCCGGGCCAAGCGCTATCTGGGCTATGAGCCGCGGTTCAGGCTGCATGATGCGTTGCAGGACCTTGGCGATTGGATGCGACGCTATCCGGCGTGAGTGGCGCAACGTCGCTGCAGGCGCGCGAGTTGCTCCGACCGCTGACCGAACGCATGAGCTTCACTCTCCTTCGCGCTCAGCAATAAGTCGATTTCGCAACTCCGGCTGCACCTGGAATTCTTCCGCTGCTTTCTGGAGCGCTGTTTGCTCATCCGGCGCCAGCACATGGCCTAGGAACGCAGCGGGCGTCCCCCTGATACGCGTAATCCTCCACCGGTGATCTTTCGCAGGCGCGGGCTTCTTCGAACGTGTCGTCATGGCTTCTGTCCAGCACCAGATCAGTGCGTCGTCTCGCCTTGAATGACTCCGCTCTTTTCGAGAAAGGAATGTCCGAGATGCGTGATTGCTTCCGCAAGGACGACTGCCTGTTCGTCTTCGGGCGCCAACAAGATCAGCTCCGCCAGGCTCTCAGCCATCCTGGCGACCAGGTCGACCAGATCGAATTGTTCGTTCCCCTCGATGTGCTTTCGCACGACCTCGTTGATATCGCAGTGCAGGCAGTCGGACATTTTCGGCATCCTTTTTATGTCGCAGCGCAAGCCGATATATGGTGATTGACATCCAGCCCGCTTGTTCCCCAAATGTTCTCACCTGACCGTGATGACCCGGGCCAAGCCTACCAACCGGGTTGGTGGGTCCAAGTGTGCTGCGTTTGGGGCGCGCCGAATTGCAAAAGCCGCCATGAGCGCACGCGCCGCGCCATCACCGCCACGCGTCGACTGAGAGAGTTGCCGGAGCCGCCCTGCCCTTTTCGGTGACTGGAGCGCCGGGGCCGCGCCCGCCGTAGCGGCCGCCGAAGATCTTCCAAAAACCCTGAGTTTCGCCACCAGCCACGATGATGTTGATGTCTTCCGGCAGGAACAAGTTGACCAATTCGTCCCCCGGCACCTTCAGTCGGCTCGCATAAGGCTCAACGCCGGCGACGGCGAGCGGATGCATCAGGGTCTGGATCCATTGATTGTCCCAGTAGTCACGCGCCGGCAGCCGCGCATTCTCTGCGCACCAATCGATCAGCTTCTGCTTGTTGAAGCCGAGCTTGTCGAATTCGCGCGCCGCGATCGGGTCCATCACCAGGAATGGCGGCAGATAATGATCGGCCGCGATCAGCGTGCGGATCAAGAGATTCTGCCAGGTTTCGCGCGGGCCTTGACCGGCGTGCGTGTACCAGCCGCCAAAGAAGATGCTCACAGTTGAATTGGTGGCCTTGAATCCGTGCGCAACGTGGAAGGGCTCCCAGGGACTGCGTTCCTCCGCCTCCGGAAAACAGGCCGTGTAGGCGTACCAATTGCCGAGCGTGCCCATGAAGGTTTCGCCCGGCACCGAACCGCCCTGCAGATTTTGCGACAACAGGCCATAGGCGCGGCCGATGGTAGCATTGGCGTGATTGTAGGGCCCCATCACGCCGATGCCGGAATCCATGCCGATCTCGTTGCGGATCGGGCCGTTCACGACCGAGATGGTTGCGAACGAATTGGTGCTGCTCGAACGCGCGGTTTGCCCGCTTGCCGCCATGGCCAGAATGACCGGAAAATACTCCGGACGCGCGCCGGCCATCACGGCGTTCACCGCCACTTTCTCGACGGTGAACTCCCAGAACTCCCGAAAGGCCGTCGGCCGCAGCCGCCCGACGATCTGGTCGGGCGGATGGCTTGTGCCCTGGAGCATGCGCGCAACGCGGTCCTCCGTCGGCAACACCACCGGCAGCATGTCGGTCCAGCGGTTACGAATGAACAATTCGTGCAGATTCTCTTCGCTGTCGGGCTCGAGCAGGCGGGGCGTAGCCCGGTCGAAGGTCGCACCCCTCAGGTCTTCCTGATCGAGCGGGCGCGTGAGCCCTTCGATCACCTCCTGCACGAACGGCCGGCCCGTGATCCTGTCGTTGCCCTCGATATAGGCGCGCAACTGCGCCGGCGGTACGCCGACGACCGGCTGAGGCACGAACACCTGGCGCGCGCGCGGCATGCCGTTGGCCATCGCGGTTGCCTTTGCGAGGCGCGCGAACAGCTCCGTGTGAACGGCGATTGTCGGGACGCCGCCCTCTTCCAGCGCCATTGCCATGCCCGCGACCGCGGGGCAGCAGGTGCTTCAAAGCCCAACGCCGAGGATGGCACCGTCGCCCTCGCGCGCGACCTTGCTGCGCATGTCCGCATCATCGACCCAGCTTTCGCGCGTCTCGATGATGCGGGTCTTCACGCGCGGCAAATGCTCGGCGAACCACTCCCGCATCTGTGCCATGAACACGTCGGAATTGTCGAACTGGCAATCGACCAGAAAGATCACCTTGCCGTCGAGACTTTCGAGCCGCGGGGCGAGGCGCTTGCCGGTGACTTTGGGTGGATATCCGCGCGGATCGTGAACCGTCACTCGACTGGTCATGCGGTACTCCCTCGTCCCGAAGCATGCTGTCGAAAATATTCAGCGCGCGCGGTGCGTATAATTCTAGCGCAGTCCAGAGCGCTTTCCGATTAGGTTGAATCGGAAAGCGCTCTGGTTTTTCGATTCTGTCGCATTTTCTGCGGAAAACCGGCGTCCACCCTCGGGTCGGGCCCGAGGGCAGGCCTTTTCCGGAAAATGCTCTAATGCTTGCCTTCGCTCGGCGTCACGGGTCGCGGGCGTCCCATGAGGCGCCAGCCGCCATCGACCGGGAACTCCGATCCCGAGACATAGCGGGACTCATCAGACGCCAGAAAAAGGATGAGGTCCGCCACATCCTCCGGCCGGCCCGGCTCGCCGAACGGGATGCGCGCAAACGAGGCGCGCTTCGCCTCCTCGACCGCCATGTTGTTCAACTGCGCGAGCTGGGTGTTGATGCTGTCGATCATGCGGGTCGCAATGATCCCCGGATGCACCGAGTTGCACCGCACGCGATGGCCATCGAGGCTGCCGTGCAACGCGACCGACTTGGTCAACTGCATCACGCCGCCTTTGCTCGCCCCATAGGCGACGTTGTTGGGCGTTGCGAAATAGGCGACGGCCGACGAAATATTGATGATCGAGCCCGCGCCTTTGCGCTTCATGACGGGCAGGACCTCGCGGCAGCCGAGAAACGTGCCGTCGAGATTGACCGCCATGACACGGCGCCACTCCGCCAGACTGGTGGATTCGGGCGTCCCGTGCATCACGTCGCCCTCGATGCCCGCCGCGTTGACCAGTACGTCAAGCGCCCCGCGGTTGGCGACGATGTTGCCGACCACGAGCCTCCACTCGGCCTCGCTGCTCACATCCAGCCGGCAAAACTCGCAACCGAGTTCCGCCGCGAGCTTCTCGCCCGCCGGTGCAACCACATCCGCAACGACGACGTGCGCGCCCTCGCGATTGAGCGCGCGCACCGTTGCGGCGCCGATTCCGCCGGAGCCGCCCGTCACCAACGCTACCTTGTCTTGAACCCGACCCATCAGCCCTCACCTCTGCATGCGTCCAAAATAGAATCAAACGGTTGCTCGTGTCCCTTTGGTTCCAACGTTCGTATGACACAGCGCGGCAAAGGGATACGAACGTTGGAACCGGGACACTAGGTCCGCGCGCGTACCGGGTCGCTGCCGTCCCAGCTGCGCGCTGCGTCGTACATCATGGTGAACATATCCTCGCGCATTCTGTTCATGGCAATGAGCTCAACCATGCCCGGAAAATGCGGTGTCGTGTCGACATACACGAGCGGCGCGCCGCGCAGCATGGTGGAAAACGCGAGCTCGTAGCCGCGTGCACGATAATGCGCAAGGTCGCGGTCAAAATCATAGGTCCCGACGCCCCAGTGATGGAATCCATAACCGCGACGGTCGCGGACCTCGGTGTAGACCGATGGCACGTCGTTGAGCTGCTGAATGAGCTCGACGCACATCTGATTGGCGTAGCTCATCGCGATCGTCATATCGACCTCGGTCGCCGCACCGCGGTAGATCTTGTCCTCGCCCCTGAAATGCTCGCTCACATACCAGGGGCCTATCTTCATCTGGGTGAGGTACTGCTCGATCGCCGCTTTGAGATCGGGAACGATGTAGGCGATCTGCATCACGCCGCGAAACGACAGCTTTGAATCCAAACTGGTGTTCATGCCTGCACCTCGCAGCGATCCGATGGCACGGCTGATCGTGTCACGGCGCGCGGCCGATGACGAGAGCCGTCCGGACCGGGCGTCAAGCGGCGGCCGGCGAGGCCGCAACCTGGAGCTTCCGTGCGATCAGCCGTCGCTGTTGATCATCCCCTGCTGCGCGTCGGTCATGGCCGCGTCTTCGTCGAAGGCGGCCTTGGTCCCGATGGCCGCGGGGGCCGGTTGAGGCGGATCCTCCCTTTGGCGGATGACGGGCACAGGTTGTCACCTCAGTCAGCTTCTGGAACGTGAGCGATCGCGATATGTTTGCGTCCCTGCCTTGATTTCGAGCGCGAAATATTGGCAGCCGGTCATGACCAACGCGGGCGATCGTTCGTCGGCTTGGGGCCACGTATCAGGGGAGAACGTCGTGCGTCACCTTTGTGGTTTGGATCGTCGCGGACTGTTGAAACTCATGGCGGCCGGAACCGCCGCGATCCTGGCCCGCCCCTCGGCCGCCTACGCGCAACCGGGCGCACCGGCCAGCGCGCCTGCGCTGCCGCCGCGCGGCGAATTCGTCGTGCGGGACGGTCATGTTTTGACGATGGATCCCGATCTTGGGGATTTTCCCGCGGCGGACGTTCATGTTCGCGACGGGACCATTGTTGCCGTGGGGCCGAACCTGTCCGCGGCAGGCGCCGAAATCCTCGATGGCCGCGGGATGATTGTCGCGCCCGGCTTCGTTGATACGCACTGGCATCTCTGGACGACCTCGCTGCGTGGGATCATCAGAGCCGACGACCCGAAGGAAGGATATTTTCCGCTCACCATCCGCCTCGGGCCGCAATTCACGCCGCACGATTCATACTGTGCGGTGCGGTTCGGCGCCGCCGAAGGCCTTCTGTCCGGCATCACGACCGTTCATGACTGGTCGCACAACACCCGCTCGCCCGAGCACGCGGACGCGGAGATTCAAGCCCTCCGGGACCTTGGCGTGAGAGCGCGCTTCTCCTATGGAACCGGGCAGGAACTGCCGCTGGCCTCGCCCATGAACCTGCAGGACTTGGCGCGCGTGCAGCGACAGTGGGCCGGTCAGGAAGCGATGCTCAGCATCGGCGCGGCGCTGCGAACGCCGGGACCGAGCCCGCGCGGCGAATTGCCGATGGACGTCCTGCGCATGGAAATCGCCGAGGTGCGCCGGCTCGGCCTGCCGATGACGATGCATGGTGGAACACGCAACCTGATCAACCTCCTCAACGCGAACAATCTCCTGGGGAGCGACTTGCTGATGGTCCATCCGCAAGGCATGACCGCGGAAGAACGCCAGCTTATCGCCGCCACCCGGACCCCCTACAGCACGGCGCCAGTGATCGAGATGTCCTATTCGGCGGTGCGCAGCGGATATATCCAGTTCGCCGAGCTCGAGCAGCTTCGCGTCCAGCTCGGGCTTTCGATCGACAGCTCGGGCGCATCGGCGAATGCCGACTACTTCAACGTCATGCGGGCCCTGCTGTGGTCGAACTGGCAGCGCTCCGATCTCAAGTTCAAGCTCGCGCCGCGGCGCATCGTCGAGCTTGCGACAATCGAAGGGGCTCGGCTTTTGGGACTGGGCGATACGGTCGGCTCGCTGAAACCCGGAAAGCGCGCCGACCTGATCCTCATTCGCACCAGCGACGTCAATATCGCTCCGGTTGGCGATCCCTATTATTCGATGGTTTTCTCGGGTCAGCCGGCGAACGTGGACACGGTAGTGATCGACGGGCGCGTGCTCAGCCGCGGCGGCAAACTGACGGCACTCGATCTCGGCAAGACCATTCGCGAAGCGGCCCAGTCCGCTGCAGCAATCGCGGAACGCGCCGGCAAGACGTGACGCTTGCCGTTGCGCGTCGTGAGGCGCGAACGTCCATTCCCGGATTCGAGACGACCCGCGCGATCCGAAAACGCAAGGATGCTTGGGAAGATGGTCCCGACCGCTTGGTGGGGTGGGGGCGGCGATCGGGACCTTGGCTCTTCTTGTGGGGGAGCCGAAGCCACCGATACTCGCAATGCGACGCAACAGCCAATTAAACTTTGGTCACCTGGGACGCCCGCGCGGTCGCCGCCGGGTCGTTCGGACTGTGCTAAACCAGCGTCCCGATTCCGAAGTCCGTCAAGCTTTGCAGCCTCCTCGACGATGACCTTCGGAATCGAAAGGACATTGCAAACTCATGATTTCAGTGTGGTTTTGATTTAAAGTTCGTTGACGAGCCGGCGGCTAAGATGAAGGAACTTCAAATCCACCACGACATCTTGTTTCTTCATGTTGCCGCATCCCGATGCCTTTCCACGTATGCGCGAAATGCGCTCAGCTCCAATGACACCCAAACACAACGGCGTGAGGTCAAAGTCACGAAATCGCGAATGGAACTTAGGCGGCAGCTTTCGCTCGGGCTTCGTCTGCGGCTGCCCCGCTCATAGAAGCGGCGCTACGAAGGTGCCGTCCAATGTTCCGAACTGCCGCCCTCGCGGGCGGCGCGGACAATCGCGTGCGCCTGCGCGCTCCGCGTCGGTTCAGGACAAGCGCTCGATCTTGACCTTGGTTGATCCGGAATTGTCGCCGTAGAAGAAATCGTAAAGACCGGGAATGCCGATCACCGCATCGTTGACGAAAAGAAACAGCTCACCGTCTCTCGTCGCCGTTACCACCTCTTCAATCGAGCCATCTTTTGGATCAGGATCCAAGAAACTCTCTTCTCCGCCCTTCCCTCCAATTCGAGCTACGATCCTGAACCAGGGGCGGATCAACTCCCTTCGCAGCGGCACCGCCATCACCATCAGCAGCTTTTGTGCAAGCGACGGAGGGTCAAACGAATAGAACCCCTTCGACCCATCAATATCAGCGTCGCGGAAGGACGCCGTAGGTCCAAAGGTCACGCGATAGCGGCCGTGCTCTTCGAGCACGACCCCAGTGCTCTGACACAGTTCCGAAGGTCTAAAGTCGATCGTCACACCCTCGCGGCGACCTAGCCCAAGCCTGGTCCCGGTCTCTCGACATACGAGCCCGGCATCGTCCTGGACATTGAACAGCACGTGGCTCGTCAGGGCCAGACCGCCGTACACGAACAGCACAGCAAAGACCGCAGGAGCCAAGTGTGTCCGTATGACATTGTGGATCGCAATATAGGCCGGGTGGGTGCGCAACTTGTAAATCAGGTCCGCGGGCTTCCCGACTTGACCCAGTTCCGATCTGACCGACTTTTGCCAGTGCACGCTCATCAGGCTTTGTATTCGCGAACTGAGCCATGACCCGAGAAACAGCATGGCAACCAAAATCCCGGCCACCAACGCAAACCGTCCAGGTTGCCTGGCATAGCCGTTGATCCACGGGGCGATCGCTCCCGGCAAAAACGAGCCCAGCAACCTGATACAATCCGACAGCCACCGCAGCGAGGTACTGAATTCAGCCGATCGTGGAACTGCGCGCATCAATGGAAACGCAAAAAGGTAGATCGACACGCCTACCGTCAGGAAATATACGATCCGGCGCGCCCAGATGATGTTCCAAACGCGCTCCTGGATATTCCACCGGGCATCTGCCTGATCGGGGCGTTCGTACGGATTCTGCGCGGGCGACAGAACCTCCCCGGAATGCGTCACGATCTCGTATCTGGCGGGTATGCCCTTGGGGGCATATGCGTGGGCATGGTTTTGAATTCTCTTCAGCACGCTCTCGTGAAATCTTGGGGAGCGCGCCGGCTGCTTCAGGAAGCGCATCACCGCCACGCCGGCACAGCAGCGCCTTGCAAAACAGAAAGACGTTGCGAGGCCCGTATCGATAATATCCGCCCATTCCCTGGCGGGGATCGTACATGCGGCCGTCCTTGTCCTGTGCGGTCATCGCGTGTTTGCTGGTTTGCGGGCTCGCATAGGCGGCGGACTTGAACATCAGGCCGCACTTCTCAGCTTCATCCATGATCCAGCTCAAGGCGATGTGCGCCAACGAATCATCCGGATAGCCGCCGCCTACGTTCGAATGCACGCCGGCAAACCACACCTGGCTGATACGCTCGTCTTCGATGTAGCGCTTACCGTCCGGTCGCGCCGACAGGGGCGGTTCGTTGCGCTCATCCCATAGGACGGGGTGAAAGGTTGTTCGCTCGTCGTCAAGAGAGAGCGCATGACACGCGCGCTCGACGCGCGGACTCAAGGTGCAATCCGGAAGCTGGAGTGGCCAGATCCATTGACTGACACCCCGTGTCATCTCCTCGATGGGAAGCCCATAGGCCGCAACCGTATCCCACAGGCCGAGAAAGCGGATTTTGACGTTGTGGCGATTATCCTCCTTGCGGTAGCCGCGTCCCAGAAACAGATCACGAACCCAGCGGGCAACGTTCTCAAGCCGCAGATATGTATGGAATCGCTCTCGACGAAACGCGCGGTACGCCGAGCGAGCCTTGCTGTGCAGCTCGGTCTCCGAGGCCGCCACCACCAGTCCTTGCTCGAGGATCAGTCCCGCGACGATGCGCATCGTGAACGCGCCGCGGCTGAAACCAAACCCATAGATCTCATCGTCTTTGTTACGATAGTTGCGACACGCGAACTTGTAGATATCCATGACATTTCGTTTCAAGCCGTAGCCGCATGCACCGCCAAGAATCGCCAGCGGCTTGAATGAAGATGTGCCAACGCCGTCATCATAAAATGCGACTTGATCGGAGCCGGACAGGTCGATGCTCTCAAACACCCGCCAAACGTTGGTCCGCCAAACCTTCGCCGCCGAATTGCCGGTCCCATCCGATAGTAGAACAATCCTTCTGCCCATGATTCTCCCCCGAGGGACGAAATGCGCATGGCGGGCACGCGAGCGACAAGGGGCGAGCGCCCGCTTCACCGCGGTGCTGCGTTCCAATGTAGCTGTATCGGATGTACGCTGATTGTGATTTCGCTCACATCCAATGGTGTCTTCTCTGGGACTGCCGCGCAGCGCGTCAGCCGAATGGGACACCACCGCAACCGGTTACCAGCCCGCATTGTCGTGACAGAGCGGCTCCGGCGCGCTATTGCACCAGGGCGCCGGCGTCCAGGAACCAGGTGGTGTCGAGCAGGGTCGAATGGCGGGCGCCTGCGGCGATCACCGCCCGCCACGGCATTTCGATCAATTAGGTTCAGGATATTGTGACGCGATCTCCTCGACCAGCGCGATGAAATACGCTCGGTCGGCGAGTTGCGTTCGTGTGCTTCCCGCCAGATGTCGCATCCGGCCGCCCCTTCGAGGTCCCGGCTCGGATTTGCGCCGCGCCCTTGCGTCGCGCCCTTGCGCCGCGCCCTTGCGCCGCGCCCTTGCGCCGCAACGTGCACCCATCCAGTGTCGCAACAGAGAGGATTGCCCGATGAAGGCTGCAAGATTCTTCAAGCGCACACCGCTCGCGACCGCCACCGCCGACACGATCGTTTCGGCCACCCTCGCGGTTGAAAGTTCTGGTGCGGGTTTTATCGATCTCACCGCCGACATCAAACGGTTCGCCGAAGATGCTTCCGTCGCAGAGGGGCTCGTCACACTCTTCTCGCGCCACACCTCGGCATCGCTGACGATCCAGGAAAATGCCGATCCTTCGGTGCTCGACGATCTGATGACCGCGCTGGACCGGCTCGCGCCCGAAGACGCCGGCTGGACCCATGATACGGAAGGTCGCGACGACATGCCCGCCCACGTCAAGACCATGCTGACGGCAAGCGCCCTGCAGATCCCGGTCACCAAGGGCCAGCTGGCGCTGGGGACGTGGCAGGCGATCTATCTTGTCGAGCACCGGACCCGGCCGCATCGGCGCGAGATCGTGGTGCAGTTTGTGGGTGCCACACGCTGAAAGCCAGCTGTGCGGCTGCTCCATCAAGCATCGGTTTTGAGCGGGTGAGCCTAAAAGCTCATGAAGGCGGCGGGATTTCTCAACACGTCCGGCCCCCGCTCAGAGATCCCGCACCTCCGGCAGCACACGCTCCTTGAACAATTCCATGCCCTTACGCACGACGGCGTCGGGGATATTGCCGACCTTCATGGTGATGTTGAAGACCCCGTTGCCGAGTTCTGCGTGGATGCGTTTGATCTGCTTGACCACGCTCTGCGGACTGCCGCACAACACCGCGCCTTTGGCGATGGCATCGTCGATCTTTTCGTCGGCGAGCGCGCGCCGGCGCTGGCTGACCGCGGCGCGGCGTTCGGCGTTTTCGTAGAAACGCGACTCCTTGAGGACGAGGTTTGCCGCGGTCCGTACGCCGCCACCGAGGACGCCATAGAAGTAGTTGCAGCCTTCCTGCAGGTAGGCACGTGCCTCATCGTCGGTCTCGCAGATGCACATGTGCTGTCCGATCAAAATGTCGTCGGGTGTTGGCTCCCAACCGCTGCTGCGCGCCGCCTTCTTGTAGATCTCGATATTGTCCTTGGCGCCCGGCAGGCTGGTGAGCAGCACGATTCCCATCTTGGCACGGTGGCGCGCCGCGAATTCGGCGGATTCCGGGTTGCTCGCCGACATCAAAATCGGCGGGTGCGGCTGCTGACGCGGACGCGGCCAGATCGAAACCGATCGGAATTGATAATACTCGCCCTCCCAGCCGAACGGCTCGGGCTCGGTCCAGGCCTTGATGATCAGTTGCGTCGCTTCATGCAGCCGGCCGAAGGATTCGCTCGGATCGACGTTGTAGGCGACATATTCGTGCGGAATGCCGCGCATGAACCCGGCCATCAAGCGGCCGCCGCTCATCACGTCGAGCATCGCATATTCCTCGGCGACCCGGATCGGGTTGTTGAGCGGCACGATGTTGCCGAACACCGCGATTTGCGCGCGCTTGGTCCGCTGCGTCAGGATCGCGGCAATCAGGTTCGGATTGGCCATCAGCCCATAGGGGCTGAAGTGATGTTCATTGCAGCCAACGAGGTCAAAACCGCAGTCCTCCGCGTAGGCCATCGCGTCGATATAGTTGCGGTAGACCTCGGTACCCTGTTCCGGCACGAAATACTTGTTGGCGACCGGCCAGTCCTTGCCGTGTTCGGTGATCTCGGTCCACGGCATGAGATGAAAGAAGATGAATTTCACGTGCAGCCTCCAAAAATGCTCTAAGCACCAGCCTGACGTTTCACCAGGAAACCATCGCCCCAGGTCAGAAAGTCGCCCAGCACCCGGTTGAAGTATTCGGGTTGATCGACCTCGATATTGTGCGCAGCGCCGTGGACGTAGACGAGATAGCTGTGGGGCAGGCGCGCTTTCAGGAGACGCCCGGTCTCGGGCGGAATGACACCGTCTTGCACGCCGGCGAGGACCAGCGTGAGACAGCCGATCTTGGGGAGGTTTGCGACGAGGTCATGATCCATGTGCGGGCCGCGGTGGTAATGGGCCAGCATGGCGCGATTGGCCCGCACGATCTCCATCGGCTTCTCGTCGGCCTTGACGCGCTCCGGGTGGGCGTAGAGCTGGCGGCGCAATGTCTCGGGATCGCTGCTGAGCCCGCCTTTACCTTCGGGTATGAGGCCGGCCGGTGTCTCCAGGACCAGATGATCGACCCGCTCCGGATGCCGCGCCGCGAGCCACATCGCGACCCAGCCGCCGAACGAATGGCCGATGACGTCGCAAGGCGTGGATGCGAAGGTCGCCATGAACTCGGCCACGAGGTCGGCCAGCGCCGGCATTGACGCGACCGCTTTGTGAACTTCGGTTCCGTCGAACCCGGGCAATGTCGGAACGTGAACCGTGAAGCTGCGCGCGAGGTTCTGGATCGGCGCGGTCAGGCGCACCCCGCCGGCGCTGTGCAGATAGAGGATCGGCCGGCCTTGGCCACCCTGCGCGTAGCGCAGCGGTCCGGTCGACAGTTGCAGTTCATGCGCGCTGAAGGTCATGCGTTTTCATTCCAGAGAGTGTCCGAGTGCTTGGTGTCCTGAGAACTTGTGAAGCGATTGGGGCCTCATCCTGAACTTTTCGCGGGGCGCCCTGCGGCAATTAATCGAAGGCGCCCCAGTGCTAGCCCGTCATGACGCAACCGTAAACAGCGGAACCGCGGGCGTTCGAACGGTCTCGGTCTGGCGCCAAAGCCATCGGCCTGTAGCTTGTCATGCATGTTTGAAATAGCCTCGGCCAGCGCAAGGCGGCCCGAACAAGGCGGCGTACCAGATATTATAAGGCTTAGTCGGGATGGCTCAGTTTGTTCAGTTTAGGTTGTTCACCAAGCTTTATGTTGCCATAAGGCGGGTGAGCAGCTTTCTTTTGTTTGGCTCGCTGGCGCTCCTGTTGATCCCCGTTTCACCCGTCATCGCCGACGATCAGCCCAATCGCATCCTCATCGAGTACGTACCGCCGCAGGATCCTGCGCATCAGCCGCTCTACGATTGGCTACGCGAACGCCGGGTCTTGGAAAGGTCCAAAGAACTGTTCAGTCCGTTTCGGCTGCCGACCGATTTGGTCCTGCGATTGCAAGGGTGCGATGGAAAGGTGAATGCATGGTTTCGGCGCTGGTCAGTGACCATCTGCTATGAATACCTGGACGACATTCGAAAGAACATGCCGAGCGAGCAGGCGCCGTGGGAGATCACCCCGACGGACGCGGTCCTGGGGCAATATTTTTACGTGCTGGGCCACGAAATGGGCCACGCTCTGTTCGACATGCTGAGCGTGCCGTTGTGGGGACGACCCGAGGATGCTGCCGATCAATTCTCCGCGTACATGATGCTGCAACTTGGCAGGGATGCGGCAAGGAGGCTGATCACCGGCGCCGCCTATTCGTACAAGGGCTATCTGCAGAATCCGACCGTAACCGTCCGCATCATCGCTTTTTCTGGCGTGCATGGCGCCCCGTTACAACGTTTCTACAATCTTTTATGCATGGGCTACGGCGCAGACCCCGACCTATTCGCCGATCTCGTCGATAACGGATATCTGCCCGCCCAGCGCGAGCGGAGCTGTCGCGTAGAGTTTGGCGAGATCAACTTCGCATTTCGCCAGACGATGCTGTCGCATATCGATCAGCAGCTCGCGAAGGCTGTCCTGGCCATGGATTGGATCCCTGACACGATCTTCCGTCCGCCGCCGGCTGCACCGGACGAATAGGTCCAACAGGTCTCGCGCACGGCACGGTTGGGCGTGCGGGCTTTGGGGCCCGAGCCACGCAGACTCTATGCCATGGTGAGGCTATTCCATCGCCGCCGTCGGCTCCACCGGCGCTGCCGACGGCGTCTGACCAAGCGCGGGTGCAACCGTCCGGCTCCCTTCGCTGCCGCCGCGATCCATGATAATCAGAAAACCTTGAACCGGGGGCAGAACCCGGAGTGAATGCAGGCAGCAGCGCGCGCCGCGCCCGTGGCGCCGAGGAGGACCGCAGCCGTGAACAAGCACGTCGAGAGCTACCAGGGCCGCCCCATCATCGCCCAGCACGCCGGGCTGACCATCTCCCGCGTCGGCGCCCCTCTCGGCGCCGAGATCACCGGCGTCGATCTGCGCAAACCGATGTCCGACGAGGTGCGCGACGCCATCGAAGACGCGCTGGTCGAGAACGAACTGATCATTTTGCGCAATCAAGATATCAGCTCGGAGAACCTGATGGCGTTCGGCCGCCGGTTCGGCGAACTGACCGTGCATCCGTTTGCGCCCAACGACGAAAATGTCTCGGTCCTGATCAAGTTCCGTAACGACGAGACCAACCCGCCGTTCCGCACTGATGTCTGGCATTCGGACGAGACCTTCCGCGCCGAGCCGCCGAAGGCGACCGTGCTGGTCGCCAAGGAGGTGCCCGCGATCGGCGGCGACACCATGTTCGCGAGCATGTCGGCGGCTTTCGATGGCCTGAGCGACAGGATGCAGAATTTCATTTCCGGACTGGAAGCGGTGCACGATTTCAAGCCGTTCCGCGAGCTGTTCGACGATTCCGAAGATGACCGCAAGAACGTCATGCGCTGGGAGCTGCAATATCCGCCGGCGGTGCATCCGGTGGTGCGCGTGCATCCGGTGAGCGGCCGCAAGGTGCTGTTCGTCAATCCACAGTTCACGGTCGCGATCAAGAATATGGACGAGCGCGAAAGCCGGTCGCTGCTCGACGTTCTGTTTCAACAGGCGCAGATCCCCGAATACCAGTTCCGCCACCGCTGGGCGCCGCACACCCTCATCATGTGGGACAACCGTTCGACCCAACACTATGCGGTCAACGACTATTTCCCGCAGCGCCGCTACATGGAACGCGTCACCATCCGCGGCGGCCCGGTGACCGGCGTTGCGCGCGCCGACCCCGACAACGTGCGCAAGGCCATTCGGCGGGCCAAGGATCGGCCGGCGGTGAAGCGGGGCAAGCCGCAGGCGCCAATGGCGCGGGAGACGAGTAAGGTTTGAACTCCGCCAGGTCCGGACCGACCGTAATGACGCGCGTGTGGGTGGCGGCGGCGCTCGCGCTGTGGCCGTGTGCTGCCGCGCCGCAGGCCTGGCCCAGCCGCCCGGTGACAATCATGGTGCCATTCCCGGCGGGCGGGACCGCCGACCTGCTGGCACGCGAAACTGCTCAGGCGCTGAGCGAGGCGTTCGGCCCGCAGTTCATTGTGGAAAACCGGGCCGGCGCCGGCGGCAATCTCGCGGCCGTCGCGGTCGCCAAGGCGGCGCCGGACGGCAGCAGCATCTTGTTCGCATCACAGGCCCAGGCGGCGCTCAACAAGTTCATGTTCAAGGACGCGCCCTACGATCCCCTGCGCGACCTCGTCCCCGCCATCCTGGTGGTCAAATCGCCGCTTGCGATCATCGCGAACCTCGACGCCCCGGTGACAAGCTTCAAGGCCATGGTCGACACCGCAAAAGCCGAGCCCGGCAAACTCACCGTCGGCCACCCCGGTATCGGTTCCATGGGACATATCGCGCTCGAACTGATGCAGCAGAAGACTGGAATCAAAATGACCGGCGTGCCCTATCGCGGCGGCGCGCCGATGGTGACCGACCTCGTCGGCGGTCACCTGCCATTGGTCGTCGATCTACTTTCGAATTTCATCCGGCTGGCCAAGGAGAACAAGGTTCGCGTTCTCGCCGTCACCAGCAGCAACCGCGTCAGCGCGCTGCCGGAGGCGCCGACCGTGCGGGAAGAGATCGATGCCCCCTTCGATGCCATCGCGTGGTTCGCCATCATGGCGCCCGCCGGCACACCGGCGGAGATTTTCCAGAAGATCAACACGGTCACCAATCGATATCTGCAGAGCCCGGCCGGGAGGGACCTCGTCGACAAACAGGCGATGGAGGCGGCTGGCGGAACGCCAGCGGACGCATCGGCCTTCATCAAGCGCGAGGTCGAGACCTGGGCGCCGGTGATCGCGGCGGCAAAAATATCGCTCAACTGACCCAGCAACATTGATGTTGCACACCGCGGGGAGCCGAGGGGAACTCCAACAAGGTCTGAACGTGTCTTGTCGGAAGACCATGCCCCCGACAGTACACCACGCGTTCGGCCTTGATTACCGGCTTCGATAACCAACCAAATGAACGAAGCCGCAACCGCGTCAGGAGCCGGACCGGCGAGCGAGGACATAAAATCTACGATCACCGGTTGCGGGCAGCCCCTTCTTGGTGCATCCTCTACGTGTGATTGGCCAAACGACCCACTGGGGCGCAGACCGCAGGGGAAGCAAAAACGATGAACAAGAAGGCCTCACCCCCGATCACCCGCCGCTTGATCAAGCGCATAGGCGACGCCCCGCTTGTCCTGTCGCACGCTGATAGCGCAAGCGAGCCGGCCTATACGCGCGAGCGTTACCGAGCGTGGCGTTGGCGGCGCCGGTTCGCCTGGCGACCGGTTCGAACGTTTGATGCCGGCTGGGTATGGCTGCGTCTTTACTGGCGTTGGCAATGCCAGTGGGCCTGGGGTTCGATCGACGACTACCCCTATCTCTACCGGCACTCCCGCCGATGAACATGACGCATTCCTCCGGGTCAAAAACGCGAAGCTGCGGCGGAGCATCGTTGCGCTGGTCGAGGAGGCCGCGATCCGCAATGCGATCGATCGCAGCGAGGACGCAGCAGTTGGTTCGGACATCGGCTGACCATACCCCAACGGGGGACGTGACGTTCGTCCGACCGAGGCGCGGTCACCGTCGTCGCTTCGAGCTCTTGTGTCGAAGACGCACGCCGGGCGCTTCGCCGTTCAGAAATTCAATTCCCTCTGCCTCCAAAGTCGATTGAATTGCGTCGAGTTGGCCACGGGTTGTGCTGGGCAACCCGGTAGCGTCTTCGATCAGGTTAACTGTCGCGATGCTGACCACGGCCCGCCGCGCGAGGTCGCGCACCGACCAGCCGAGCAGCGCCCGGGCAGCCCTGATCTGCGCTCCCGAAACCAACAGGTCCTCCCGCCAATGGGTGCCGCCCCTCGCCGGGAGTTAGCCTCGTCGCGAGTTGGAACCGGCAGGTACTATATCGAAAGATAGATACCCCGTGCGTGTCCTTGATGAGAGAGTAAGGTTGCTCTTGTTGTCCCCCAACCATCAAGAGCTTCGGTCTCGGTCGCCGGTCCCCCACCTCAGCGACCGGGACCACTTTCCCTGCGTGCCGCCATAAGCGCCCCGTGGGAAGCCCCCCGATCTCAAAAAAGCGATCAGCGCCTCGCCGCCCCTGCGGCGCGGCATCCGTTGCCGACGATCTTCGACGTTCGTGATTATGTCGACGCGGGCGGGCTCGTGAGTTACGGAACAGACTTTCTGGATGTGACGCGGCTGGCTGGGAGCCATGTCGGCCGCGTCCTCAAGGACGAGAAGGCCGCCGATCTTCCGGTCCAGCAGACCACGAAGTTCGAGCTGGTCATCAACCTCAAGACCGCACAGGCGCTCCGCATCGACGTGCCCCCGGGGCTACTGTCCACGGCCGACGAACGTGATCAAATAACGGCGGTTGGGGTCAGCATGGGACGCGAGGCGGATCGTAGCGGCCGGGCCAGAAAAGAAATGCCCCGCCACACGGGCATGTGGCAGG
Organism: uncultured Alphaproteobacteria bacterium; assembly: GCA_963833605.1. Lineage (GTDB taxonomy): Bacteria > Pseudomonadota > Alphaproteobacteria > Rhizobiales > Xanthobacteraceae > JAFAXD01. The sequence goes on along the minus strand of CAWHYZ010000008.1, from coordinate 366,146 downwards.
GCATTTTCAGCTTGAGATGACCTTGTGCTCGCCGAAACGAAGGAGGGTCTGGGGGGTCCCGGCAACCCAAGGACGCAACAACATTAAGGGCAAGGGAATAATCTCATAACCGGCCACGGCGGACTACTATACTTAGGTGCATCCCTACCCCGCCCGGCGGTCAGGGTTTGAGCTCGATTGTCGCGCTATTCGGCGGCAACGAGGCGCCGTTCGGCGCTCTCCACCACCATGGGGGTTTCCCAGTCCTGGCGCTGCGGCGGTCCCGCCCAGCGTTTGGTGACCATCGCCACCCAATCTGCGGTGTAGAACGCTTCGGCGGCAGCCTGGTTTTCCCACAGATAGATGCCGACGAGCGAACCGCCATCGGGCGCGATCCCGTAATATTTACGGATCAAACCGGGGATTCCCTCATAGGTGTGGGCGGTCGCATTGATGGTCTCGGTGAGCTGAGTCTTGGACGTGCCCGCAGGCACCTTGAATGTCCACATCACCGTATGCATAGGTCGTCTCCAAGCGGACGGATGCAAACGCCGCGCATTCAATCACAGCGCTCGCGGTGGCGGAAGGTATTCGAGGGGCCGCTGCGGCGGCGGCGCGCTAGCGCTTACTCCGGAACGTAGCCGGACGCCTTGACTACGCCGCCCCAGCGCTCGAGCTCGGCGCGGTCGTAGGCCGCAAGCTCCTGCGGCGTGCTGCTCTTGGCCTCCATGCCCATCTTGCTGATTTTTGCTTTCAGCTGCGGATCGTCGAGCGCGTCACGCACGGCCTTGCTGATGCGCTCGGTCAACGCCGGGTCCATGCCGGCTGGGCCGAACATCGCGACCGCGCCGCTCGCCTGCATGGCCGGATAGCCAAGCTCGGTGAAGGTCGGCACGGCCGGCAGCTCCGGCGTGCGCGCGGTGGTGAAGGTCGCGAGAATTCGGGCCTTGCCGCCTTCATGCAGGTTGGTCAACTCGCCCAGCGTCAAGATCGTGGACGGCACGCTGTTGCTCAGCAGCGCGTTCATGGCGTCGGCGGCACCCCGGAACGGGACATGTTCGAGCTTGACGCCGATCAGGCCGCCCAGTTGCAGGCCGAGAACATGCTGGCCGCTTCCGGTCGAGGGCGAGGCGAACATGGCGTACTTGGGATCGGCCTTCGCGAGGGCGACGAATTCAGCAAAGGTCTTTGCCGGAGACGCCGCCGGAACCGCAAAGCCAAAGCTCCAGGACAGGATTTGAGAGATCGGCGTCAGGTCTTTGAATGGATCGTATCCGACCTCGCGAAAGACGTGCGGAAACAGCGTGACGATCGCGTCCGGCGCCACCAGCAACGTCTGCCCGTTCGGCTCCGACGTCTTCAGTGCCTGCACGGCGATGCGGGTGGATGCGCCGGGCTTGTTCTCGACCACGACCGGTTGCCCGAGACTCACCTGCAGCTTCTCGCCCACAAGGCGCGCTCCGATGTCGACAGCGCCCCCGGGCGGAAGCCCAACCAGGATCTTGATCGGTCCGCTCTGGGCGTTGACGCTCGCGACGCCCGCGAGCGCGCAAGGGAGCGCCAGCACCATCGGCAGGATGAAATCTCGTATGCGCTGCATCAGCTTTTCTCCAGAGGGTCTTTGCACAACGGTCATGCGCGTGAATGCCGTAGGATGCGCGGGCTAAGATTTGAGCGCCGCCACAACGGCAATCTCGACTTGATATTCCGGAAAGGCAAGCTTTGCCTCGACGCAACTGCGCACCGGCTTGTGGCCGGCCGGCACCCACTTTTGCCAGATGGTGTTGAGGCGTCCCCATTTGCGATAGTCGTCGATCCAGACCATCACGCTCAACATGTGCGTGCGATCGATCCCGATCTCCGCGAACTGGGCGTCGAGCTTGGCGAGGATCTGGGTGAGCTGACCTTCGAAATCCTGCGCCGGATCGTCGGCGACCTGGCCGGACATATAGATCGTACCGTTGTGGATGACGTATTTGCTCATCTTATCGTTTTCGTAGAATCGCTCGATCGCCATAGGGTGCGTATCCTTTCCATGAACTCGCGCTGACGGCGAAGACCTACCGAAATTTTGGCATGACCTCGCGCGCAAACAGATCGACCGAGCGCGATGCGGCGTCGAATGGAATGCTGCCGAACGCCAAGTCGGCGACGAAATAAGTGATGCCGGTCGATGCGACGGTCGCGGCGACGTAGCGGCGGACAGTCTCGGGCGCGCCGGCGATCGCCATGCCCCTCGCTTGCAGCGTGTCGAAATCTTCGGGGTAGATGCCCGCGATCGGAAATGGCATGCCACCCCAATCCCATAGAAACGCCATGTGATGCCGCCACGGCCGATAGGCGGCGCGCGCAATATCGAGCGCCTTGGCGTCGGTTTCGGCGACCACGACATGGCGAAAGGCGCCCATGAGCGGCATCGTCGTGCCGGTGTTGGTTCCGGCCTGCCAGGCGGCGCGATAAGCGTCGGTGATCGCCTTGATGCCCGTATCCGGGAGCAGCGTTACGATATGGCCCTTGACGCGCGCGGCGTCGACGGCGCGCGAGGGCTCGAGCGGCGCGAACCACAGCGGCGGATAGGGCTGCTGCAGCGGCCGCGCAGCGATCCGCACCTTCTTGAACTGATAGTACTTGCCGTCGTGCTCCAGGGTGTCGCTGCTGAGCGCCTTGAGGATGACCTCGGTTGCCTCGCGGTTGATCTCGGGTGCCTTCGCCGGATCGACCGCGAAGCTTGCGATCTCGATCGGCGAGGCGCCGCGGCCGAGCCCCAGTTCGAAGCGCCCGCGGCTCATGTGGTCGAGCATCACCACTTCCTCGGCGACGCGCAGCGGATGGTACATCGGCGTGACGTAGAGCAGCGGTCCGAACCGCAGCCGCTTCGTGCGTTGCGCCACCGCTGCCAGGAACACACTGGGCGAAGGCGCCATGCCCAGGGGCGTCGAGTGATGTTCGGCAATATGATAGGAGCGGAACCCAGTCCGGTCGTACTGCTCGGTGAGCTTCAGCCGCGTCTCGAACAGATCGGCGAGCGCAACGCCATTGTCGTCGAGGTGGTCGAAAATGCCGAATTCGAGTGGCATGAACGTTTCCCCTTGTCGTTGTCCAACGTGTCCCAACCGGACGGCCGTTCCCCGTTCCGACTACTCGAGGGTAATGCCGCTATCGCGAAAGACCTTCGACCAGCGCGCGAGCTCGGCGCGGTAGTAACGATCGAATTCCGACGGTGTTGAGCTCGTCGCAACGATACCGAAGTCCGCAAGCCTTGCGCCAAGCTCGCGATCCTCCGCAACCGCGGCAACGTCGCGCGCAATGCGGGCAACGATCGCGGGCGGCGTGCCGGCTGGCGCCACCAGCCCGGCCCAGGTCGAAATCTCGCCGAGCTCCGGCAGATTCGCGACGACCGACAGCGGCTGCACGTCGGGCAAGGCTGCGAGCGGGCGGTTGTTGAGTTTGGCGAGTGCGCGCAGCTTGCCCGCTCTGATCAGCGCAATACTCGCCGCCACACCGTCGACGGCGAAGTCGATGCTGCCGGTCAAAAGCCCCTGCACCACCTCGGCGCTGCCTTTGTACGGGATGAACACGGTGTCGATGCCGGCGAGCCGATTGAACAGATAGCCGGCAAGGCGCGTGGTGATGATGCCGGCGCCGTAGTTGAGTTTGCCAGGGTTGGCCCTTGCCTTGGCGATGAGCTCAGGCACGGACTGTGGGCCATCGGCACGCACGATGAGCAACGAGGTGTTCTGCGCGGTAAGCGAAATCGGCGCGAAGTCCTTCATCGCGTCGTAGGCAAGATTTTTGGTAGTGATCGGGTTCATCACCAGCGTCGTGTCCATGGCGACCAACAGCGCGTAGCCGTCAGGCGCCGACTTCGCGATCTGCTGAGCACCGATTGCGGAATTGCCGCCGGGGCGGTTCTCGACCACGACCGGCTGGCCCCAGCGCTCGGACAGTTTCTGGCCGAACATCCGTGCCATGACGTTGGTCGGCCCACCCGGCGGAAACGGCACCACGAGCTTCACTGGCCGGGTGGGAAATACATCCGACGCGCTCTGAGCTGCGAGAGGTTGCGACAACAGCAGTGCGGATGCGATGGCCGCGGTAAGACCGGAGTAGGTTCGCATCGCCAAAGCTCCCGCATTCTTGAATGCGTGTTTGCGCGTGGATAGGGTGCAACAGCATAGCACCCTAGTGCCCCAAACCCGAAGTTCGGACACCTGCGCCGTGAGTTCGATTGCGAACTTCGGAACCGGACAATAGCGTGGAGTCAGCGCGCGAGCGCGGTTGGAAGTGGCATGAGCTTTGACGAGACGCATGACGTCGTGGTGATCGGCTCGGGGATCGGCGGTGTCGCGACGGCGCTCGCCACGCGCGAAGCGGGCCTGCGCCCGGTGTTGATCGAGAAGGCGGCCAAACTCGGGGGCGGAACGTCGTTCTCGATGGGCGGCATCTGGATCGGCTGCAACCATCTCATGCTGGCGGCGGGCTATCAGGACACGCGCCACGATGTTTTGTCCTACATGCGCTTTGTCGGCGCTGAAGAAACCGACGACGAGCGCCTGATCGCCTATGTCGATCGCGGTCCCGAGGCGCTAAAGTTTTTCGAGGACTGCGGCGTCCATTTTCGCATTTCGCGCGGCCTCACTGACCACTATTTCGGCGTAGCGCCGGGGTCAGTGGCCGAGGGGCGCTGTCTGAACACGGATTTCATCGCGGCCACGGACCTTGGCGAATGGCAGGATGCTATTCTCGCCCCGCGCGATACGCCGATCGAGGTCAACAGCGAGGAGCTGTTCAGCTGGGGCGGCATCGCCAACATCAACAACTGGCCGAAGGCTATCTTGGAGGAGCGCCGAGTCAAGAAGATCCGTACCCGGGGCGTGGGCGTCATCACCCATTTCGTCAAGCAGCTGCTGGCCCGCGGCGTCCCGATAAGGTCCGGCACGCGCGCGCTCAGCCTTACGACCGAAGATGGCCGGGTCGCCGGCGTCGTCACCGACAAGGGCCGCCTGCGCGCGACGCACGGCGTGATGCTCGCATGCGGCGCCTATGAGTCCAATCCCGCCATGGCGCATGCCTATGAGGGCCTGCCTGGCTTCCTCTCGATGTTCCCCCCGACCATCGATGGCGACGGCATGATCATGGGCGCCGAGCTCGGCGCGCAGATTCGCACCATCCGCAACAACCTCGCGGTATTTCTGGGATTTAATATTCCCGGCAAACATCCGGGCGAGGAGGCGCTGTTCCGCATCGTCGGCATCAGCGAGATGTTCTGTCCGCACACCATCGTCGTTAACCGCGACGGCGCGCGTTTCGCCGACGAGACCTATTTCCAGAATATGGTGCCAAGCTTGCGCCACTACGACGTGAAGCAACACCGCCACACCAACCTGCCCTGTTACCTGATCTTCGATCAGCAATACATCGACGGCTTCGCCTTCATCGACGCGCCGCGCGGCAGCGAGGTGCCACCCTGGGTGGCAAGGGCGACTTCGATCGAGGGGCTTGCCGGCAAGCTCAATATCAACCCGGCCGGGCTCTCCGCCACGCTCGCGCGCTTCAACGGCTTCGCGCGCAAAGGCGTCGATGACGATTTTCGGCGTGGAGAGGCCGCCTGGTGTCTCGCCAAGAAGGACGTTCTGGAAGCCGACCCGCGCCGACGAGACCTACATCAGCCCGACGCTCGGCACGCTGCGCATCCCGCCGTTCTATGGTGTCGAACTGCATCCGAGCGTGTTCGCTTCCGCCGGGCTCGTCGCCAATGCCTGCGCGCAGGTCATCAACCAGCGCGGCCGGCCGATCCCCGGGCTCTACGCAGCTGGCAACAACGCCGTGCACACCGAATACGGGGTCGGCTATCAAGCCGGCTTCTCGCTTGGCTCCGGCATGACGTTCGGCTATCTCGCCGCGCGCCACATGGCCGGGCTGAATTGATTGAAGAACGCAGATGGTTTGTTACTTCGCCAAGCTTATTTGATCCAGAGCATCAGCGGAGCTAAAGGCTCTCCCAGGTTGCTTGGTTCGGTTTTGTCGCACGCATCGCGACGGTCACTCTCAAGTATCGGCTACTGCACGACGGCGAGATGAACCTTCGCAACGCCCTGCTCAATCATGCCCAAGCTTTCCGCCGCCGAATACGAGACGTCGACGATGCGGCCCGCAACGTAAGGTCCACGGTCGTTGACCCGAACAATCACCGACTTTCCAGTCTTCAGATTGGTAACGCGAAGCTTGGTGCCGAACGGCAGCGTCCGGTGTGCGGCGGTCAACTGGCTTGGATCGAAGGCCTCGCCGTTCGCGGTCTTGACCCCGCTCCGGTAGAAGCTGGCAAGCCCCAACGCTTTGCTCCTGATGTTGCCGACCGCGATGTCACGCGCGGCGGAAGCGCTTTCCACCGAATCGGCTTCCGCTGCAATCGGCGGGCCGGAGGCCGACGCCGGAGCGCTTGAGGCGAGTTGATTTGACGGAGGATAGAAGCTCGCAAAATCGAGCGACGGGAATCGGCCCCAATCGAAGTCCCGAGCCACGAGACGGTCGTGCCTTGGAAGAGAGCGCAATAGCGCCTCGCTGCCCTCGGGCGCTGCCGGTCGATTGTCAGGTACAGACATCGGGATAAGAGCGGCGCCGGTCGCGATCGCGACGCCGGCGATGGCCAATGCGATGAAGGTTCCGGGAAAGCGCGCGCGAGCATGCGCGACCGCCTTCGTCGCGTGCAGCACAACGTGCCTGCAGAGCCCCACCCCCGCCCAGATCACGCCCCACCCCCGTGATGCGCGTTCATCAAAACTTAACCATGTTGCGATGACAACCGCGTTCTGGTTGTGCCCCGCAGTTGCCGTTCGCTGTTGTTCTTGTGCAACACCCAAGGGCGTCCGGACCGGCAAACCACCCTGGCAACTACCGAACCCTTTCCGCGGCGGTGGATTTCACGTGGTTATGCGTGTGCGGCGGCATCCGGACCTGCTTTACAAGGTGGCAGGGAGGAAGTCCCGAGGTGGGTTGGCGAGAATGATTCTACACGTCTGCGTTGTGCAGCCTGTGATTCGAAGCCCTGCTTGAAGGCTTCGCTCTCGCCCAAGCGTCGCACCAGCGCTCACAACGTTCGGCAGCTATGGCGGCTGTCGGCGATATCCTCACGGCGAGTTCTTCGTGTTTTGACGCGACTGCGATGTTGGACGCATGCCCCCAATCAATCGAACGAGCCTGCAGTCGCCCTCCATGTGGTAGCTTACCGAAGGGTGCTTTGTTTTGAGCCGCTGGGCGCCGCGCATGAAGCGAAGGGAGTTCATCACTCTGCTCGTTGCCGTGGCGCTCGGCAGACCGTTTGCCGCGCATGCACAGCAAGCCGACAAGGTCTATCGGGTCGGGTATTTGAGTCTTGGCTCGCCTGCAGCGGAGGCCTCTCGCTTCAACGCGTTTCGGGCGGGGCTCGCCGCGCTCGGCTACGTCGAGGGTAAGAACATCGTCATCGAGGCACGCTGGCTCGACGGCGCCAAATACGACCAGCTTGCGCAGTTCGCCGCCCAGTTGGTCGCTCTGAAAGTCGACGTCATTGTCACCTACGCAACCCCTGGAAGTCTCGGCCGCCAAGCGCGCGACGACGACGATCCCAATCATCTTTGCGACGGTCGGCGACGCCGTCGCTGTAGGTCTCGTGTCCAGCCTCGCCCGGCCGGGCGGCAATGTGACCGGAACGTCGTATTTCCTTCCAGATCTTGCAGCGAAACGCCTGGAGTTGCTCAAGGAAACGATACCCGGCCTGGTGCAGGCGGGGGTCTTGTTCAACCCCGCAAACCGCTCCGCCGAGCCGGTCCTTTCGGCCATGAGACTGACCGCCAGGTCACTCAACGTGGAACTCGCAGAGTTCGCGGCGCGCGAACCGACTGATCTCGAAGGTGCCTTCGCGGCGATGGCCGGCAAGTCGGTGGGCGCGCTCGTGATCACGGAAGATCCGATGCTCATCTACAACACCGAGGCCAGCGCGACGCTCGCTCTGAAGTACCAGCTGGCCGCGTGTGGCTTTCCGGAATTCGCGCAGGCCGGGGGTTTGGTGGCGTATGGAATCGATTTTCCAGAGATGTGGCGTCGTGCAGCGACTTTCGTCGACAGGGTTCTGAAGGGCGCGAAACCCGCCGACCTTCCAGTCGAGTTGGCGACCAAATTCGTAACGATGGTGAATTTGAAGACCGCAAAAGCGATCGGCATCGAAATGCCGACATCGCTACTGCTGCGCGCCGACCAGGTGATCGAATGAGCTGCCGACGCTTGGCTCGTGGCACCCAGCCTCCCCACTTGCGGGAAGAATCGAGAGTTGAGCGAAACCAGCGCTAACGGACTCCGCGTTCACGGCCACGGCGTGAAGGTTGCCTCGAATAAACCCTCGTATGCGAGCGACGACGGGGGACGAAGGAACCCGAGCGCTCGAACGTCAGGCTGGATCGCTTTGATAGGGTGATTTTTGATGGCACACCCGTTGGAGCGGTTTCACATCGAATTGATTGAGTCGCGCGCCAGTTGTCCTCCGATCGACGGATGCAGCGCTTCGCATCCTTGGCCACTGTCCGAGTTGTCGACGGTGAACCCAGTAATTCGTCCGTTCTCACTCAGCGAAAACCACGACTACACGCCCGTGGCCTTCAGCGACGGCGAAGCGTAGGAGTTGGAATGCGCGCAAAGTTATTTAGCAACAATCGTCTGGGGATCGCACTTGGGGCGATCGCGCTAGTCCTTCTGGCGCTCCCAGCCGAAGCTGGGGCGGATCAGACTTATTCGTTTGCACCGGTGTGCGCTGCGCGCGACCTCGAGGTCGTCAACCTGATTGAACAGCACGGCCAGGCGCAAGACATGGCGTCAGAACGGGTAGCAAACGCGACCATGACCATGATGCAAGCGCGCGAGGCCTGTGTCGCGGGCCGCACTGACGAAGCGCTCGCCGCCTACGACGGCATCATCGGCTCGCTCGGTCCCATGTTGTCGCAACGCCAGCGATGAAACCTGCGGGCCGGCGCGCGACCCGCGGTGAACTGCCAGGCAGCGCTCTCAATCTCCCCAAACCATGACCGCTTGTGTTTCGGCCGGCGATCGAGCGGAGCGTTCGATAATCAGGGTGCCGCCCACGATATGGAGCACGGCGAAGGCAACGAGAATGACGATGACGATTGTCGTACCGGCCGAGATGCCTCCCGATTGCGATCGGGGCTTGGCCCGATCTACATCCCAGGGGTTTCCTCGTCGCCCCTGGTGGGCGCGCGCGTCATCGACGAGGTGCTGATAATATTGGATTTCGCGTTCCGCCTGGCGCTGGCGCCACTCGTGCATGGCGTCGAGAAACGTCAGCCCGAAACCGCGGGAGGATGCCTGCTCCCGCGCAGGCTGGCACGCCGCTGCGGTCGACGGGGCATCGGAGCGCGAAGCATCTGGGCGGCGCGAACGAAAATTTCGGGTTGGACTCAATTCATCGGTCATCATGCGGCACTCACCTAAACGGGCGACTAGGGGAGAGCATTGAGGATTGCGGCGGCCTCGTTTGAAAGCGGCACCGACAGCGCGAACAATAGCGATACGAGCAAGCCGATCGCAGAAAACCCGATGACCGCAATGAGGTCGGGATCCCGGACGACGGCCACCAACTGGTCCCAACCGTCCTTCACCCATCGGGGTCGACCATCGATACGCAATCCGAAAGCTTGAACCTGATTTCGCATCGGCGTGCACGCCCCCCTTGTTCGTGAACTAGTTTCCAAACGCAGTGCTCTCGTTTTCGACGAAATCGGACAGTGACGGAGAACGCGAGGCATCGCGTCCGCCGATTGGAGGACGCAAGGCGCGAGCTTCAATCAACTCGGCGTGAAACGGCGGCGTGAGTTCGACGGGAGTTAGGCCACGGAGTTCGAGCACCAGCCCATAGATCTCCGGCGCGTCCCGCACGCCGCGAAGTTCGTGGCGGCCCAGCGGCTCGAGCCGAGTGCGGTCGCTCATCGATCCGGCAAACTCGGCTGAGACGAGGACGCTGCGGCCGAGCGGCTCACACAGCGCCTCGATGCGCGCGACCTCGTTGACCGCGGGGCCGATCACCGTGAAGTCGAGACGATCGACCGCGCCGACATTACCATACAGGACCTCGCCGAGGTGCAGCGCGAGGTCGACGGCCGCGATCGGGTGGCCGGCCGTGCGCCGTTTGTCGTTGAGCGCCGCAAGCGCTGCCATCGCCTCGACCGCGGCGTCGACCGCGCGGCGGCAAATTTCGTTCTGCGTCGCCTCCGAGAACGGGAAGATGGCGAGCATGCCGTCGCCAAGGAACTTGAGCACCTGGCCGTCGCGCGGGCGCAGCGCAGCCGTGAGGGTTTCGAACACCGCGTCGAGCAGTTCGACGAGCACCGGCCCGGGCGCAGCGTCGGCGATCTTGGTGAAGCCACGGATGTCGGCGTACCACAGCACCGCGCGGATGGTCGCGACCGAGCCGCGTTCCACCGCGCCGGCATGAACGCGCCGCCCAGCGTCACCACCCAGATAGGCTTCGAGCAGACTCCGCGCGATGACGTGACCAGCCTTCGCCATGATGGCAAGCGACACGGCGGGCAACACCGCCTGTAGCAAGATGAGATCGTCGTCGAGGAAGCCGTCCGGTCGGTCGGTCGCGAACGAATAGGCGTTGCCCGTTCCGTGCGACGGATCGCCTTCAGGGCCAGAGCGCAGGAACTGGGCGAAATAGTCGGTTGCCCCGGCCGCCGCGAGCCCCTTGAGAACCGGAAAATCAAGCTGCGCCGCCGGCCCGACGAGACGCCGGCGCATGGATGCCACGCCATTCGCACTGGGCAAGTGGCTTTGCTTGATGAGATAGTTGAAGGGGCTCGCCTGCCAATCCGGATTGGTGTCGACACCGCGTTCAAACCGGTCTTGCTCGATCGCGTTGAGGTCGCGCCGCCAGGTGTAGCCATAGCCGCCCCATTGCGCGTGCAGCGTGCGCATGCCAACGAAGCCACGCCATAACGGCACCCCAACGATGACGAGGCGCTGGCAGAACCCATCGAACAGCGCTTCGACTGCGACGCCGCGCAGGCCTTGCCGCACCGCCCAGATGTGCAAATCGATAATGTGCCGTCCGAGCGCGGGATCGAGGCTCAGCAGATGCGGCGGTAGTTCGGGCGTCTGTGGCATGTCAAGGTTGCGACCGGAGCGGCATTTGAAGCTAGTTGAACACGGCTCCGGGATCAGGGTACGGGACCAATATGATCGGAAGTCGCTGTCCGTCGCGCCTTGATATACGCCTTGCGGGCGCGTTCGCCAGTATCGCGACATTGGTGTGGACGGTATCGGCCCGAGTTATGTACCATGGGACAGAATCGAGCACGCCGCGCAGGGTGGGCAAAAGTGCGCACGGTGGACGACCAACCTGAGTGCCGTTGCATCCAATAGCATGGCACCGGCTGACCAAACGCAAGGTCGAACTCCATCACAAGGTCGCGCAGACCCGGACGAGCAGCTGCGCGAGCTCGCGCTGCTCTACGACACCGCGCCGATCGGTCTTGCCTTCCTGACGCCCGACTGTCGGCTGGTACAGATCAATCAGCGATTGGCCGAAATCTTCGGCACCTCGGCGCGCGAGCAGTTCGGACGGCCGATCCGCGAGACGGTCCCGCAAATCGCGGACGAGGTCGAACGGATCGTCGGCGGCATCGTGCGGACGGGCGAGCCGGTCACCGGTTTCGAAATGACCGGTCAACAGCCGGACGGGATCAACGCCAACCGGGTCTGGCTGACCAACTGGCATCCTTTGAAAGCCGCCGACGGCAGCATCCTCGGCATTAACGTGGTGGCCGAGGAGATCACCGAGCGAAAACGCGTCGAGCAGGAGATGCGCGCGCAGACTGAATTGCTCGCACGGCGGGTTGCAGATCAGGCTCAGGAACGCGAACGCATCTGGATGGTCAGCGAGGATCTGCTCGCGGTGGCGGACCTCGGCGGCAGATTCATCAGCATCAACCCGGCGTGGACCACGACGCTTGGCTGGGGAGAGGCGGATCTGATCGGCCAGACATCCGGTTGGCTACTGCACCCCGATGATCGAGACCGAACGCGCGTCGAGACGGCCGAGCTGGCGGCGGGCCGCCCGACACTTCGGTTTGAAAACCGATACCGTGACCGAGAGGGGTCGTATCACTGGCTGTCGTGGACAGCCGTTCCGGCGGACGGCCGCATCTACGCGGTTGCGCGCGACGTGACCGAGCTCAAGCAAGCCGAGCAGGCTTTGCGGAGCATGCAGCGCGAGCTCGCGCGTGCGGCCCACCTCTCCACCATGGGCACGATGGCCGCGTCAATCGCCCACGAAATCAACCAACCATTGGCGGCTATTGTGACCAACGCTCAAACTGGTTTGCGGTGGATTGCCAATGCACAACCCGATCTCGATGAAATACGTGCCGCACTGAAACGCATCGTCGATGATGGCCGCCGCGCCGCCGAGGTAATCGCAGGCATTCGTGCGATGTTCGGGAAGGAAGACCGTGCCAAGTCGGTGATCAACGTCAACGAGTTGATCCATGGCGTGCTTGCGTTGGTGCATGGAGAACTGACCGCACAGGAGGTCGCGCTGCACCTCGACCTGCACGATCAGCTGCCAGCCGTCGCGGCCGAGCGTGTCCAATTGCAGCAGGTCATCCTCAATCTGGTCACGAACGCGATCGAGGCCATGGCGGCGGTTACCGAACGTGATCGCATGCTGGCGGTGCGAACACAGCTCGACGAGCCAAATGGCATACTGGTTGCGATCGAGGATTCCGGCACCGGCATCGAACAAGCCAACATGGATCGGATCTTTGATTCGTTCTTCACCACCAAGCCCTCCGGCATGGGAATGGGCCTATCGATCTGCCGGTCGATCGTGCAAGCGCATGGCGGCCGGCTTTGGGCGTCGGCCCGGATCCCGGCGGGTTCGATCTTTCACGTTCGCCTGCCAACCAACTGATCGAACATCTGCCTTTTTCAGAGTGGCAGGCTTCGCCGCTGCGATGTTTTGTCGGTTGCCCGGGAGCGCACGTGAGACGACGCGAATTCATCTTTCTCATTGGCGGCGTCGCGGCGTGGCCGCAGCGGGCGAAGGCACAGCCAGCCGGTAAGGTTTGGCGCATCGGCTTTCTCACCCGCGCTCGCGCCCGATTCCGCCCAGCCACGATGTGTTTTCCGATGCCTTCCTGCAGGGCATGCGCGACCTCGGCTACAGCGAAGGCAAGAACCTGACGGTCGAGTGGCGCTATGCGGACGGAGGCTACAAACGCCTCGCCGGCTTCGGGAGCGAGCTCGTTGGGATAGACCTCCGGTCACGACCTATGCACGGCGGCGGCGCGCTGTTGCAGGAGACGACCAAGACCATTCCCATCGTGGTCGCTGCCGCGGTCGACCTGGTGGGGGCCGGCATTGTCGCGAGCCTGCGCGTCCGGCTGCCCGTATCACCGCGCGATGCCGGTCATCGGCCTGGTTCGCGGAAATCAGTCCTGGGCTGGTGAAATCCTTTTTGCCCGCACTGTCGCGCGTCGCTGTGTTGTTGAACCCCGGCAATCCAGCCAATCCCGCCGTGCTCAAGCATATCGAGCTGTTGCCCCGCGATTGAACGTAGAGGTCGTGGCGGTGAACGCATCAACGCCGGCCGCGATCGCGGACGCCTTGCGGCGGCGGCCCAGGACGGAGCCGCGCCGTCATCGTCGCCGCCGATGCGTTCTTCTCCGGGCAAGGACCGCGATGCAGGCGCGGCGCTGCGCCACCGGCTGGCGACGATCAGCATCTACCAAGATCAGGTTCTGGCCGGCTGCCTGATGAGCTATGGCCAGAACGTCGCCGAATTTCATCAGCGCGCGGCAAGATACGTGGACCGGTTGAAGGGTGCCAAACCCGACGATCTGCCGGTGGGCGCCGACCAAATCGATCTGATCATCAACAGCAAACGGCGAGAACGTTGGGTTGGCGATCCCGCAGAGCTCCCGGTGTCCGCCATCCTATCCTGTGTGAGCCAGTCACGCGAACGGCGGAATTCCTGACCAGCTCGTAGACCGATCCGCTGATCAGGTGCGTGGTGGTTTCGGTGCCCGCGCCCAGCAGCAAGAAAACCATCGCCACCGTTTCGCGTGCGCTCATGCGCCGCGCCCTCTTTCTCCACTCGGACAAGCTCCGAATCAGACCCTCGCCGCCTTGCGCCGGGCTGCAACGAGCCGCGCCTCCAGATAGCGCTTCATTGACAAGACGGCCGGAATCAAACCAAGGAGGCCGATCTGTACCGTTGAGGCACGTGATACAACTGGTCCAGGCCAGAACTTCAGCCGCTCGGCCGCCGGCAGGCCAAGCAGCTCGCAGATCACGGCGAGCGGCAGCCGGCGCGCAAAACAGTCGACGAGATCCGCCGGACTGCCATCCGTAACCAGCGCGACCGGCGAGCTCATCGGCGATCTCCAGAATACGCAGCTCCATGCCGGGTCGCAGCCGTCGAAAGGCTAGTCCTCAGCGGCTGATGAAATACATCAAGAAGTGAAGAGTATGCGCACGTCGAACTCAAGCAGCAGGCAAGAAGGATCCCGATGGATGTCCTCGCAGCGCGCGGGGCCGGGCCCGGGGGCTGTGGGTTCGCGTTGGGTGTGGCAGCGGGAAGGTGCCGCTGCCACACATCAACAAGTCTGGCGAATAAGGAAAGCGTTATTTCGCAGAGATCTTCCGAACGCTTGCGGTCAGGTGGCCTTATGGAATGCCTTGGACACGCCTGTCTTGACTGGTTCGGCAGCATCAGTCGCCGCCTTCTGAGCGAGCGCACAGAGCTCCTTACTCTGCGCGGAGACAGTATCGAATTGCTTGCGCATATGCGCAGTCGACAGTTCGATAAACTGCGACGGGGACTTCACACCTAACAGTTCGTCGACGTAGTCGAAGGCGGATCGCGTGTTGGCACGGACCATCTCGATAACCTTGAGGTTGAAGTCTGTGGCCCCTTTGGCAACGATCGCATAGCTGTTTTTGAGCAGATCGGCCGCTTCCTCGCTGGCGATCTTCGCCTTCGCACAGGTATCTTTGGCGTGGGCGATGCCCTTGTCGGTCATCTCGCGCAACTCAACGGGTACTTCGACCTTCGGCATTTCGAACTTCGAAGGGTCAAAGGAGCTGGTTGTGTGTTTCGTTGTTTTGGCGTTAGTGGCGCCCGTAGCTGCATCGTTCATGATACTTATCCTTAAAGGGCGAATTTGTTGAACCTCCTGACGTTGCCCTCGTCTTAGGATGCCAATAAAAAATTGCTTCAGCGCGGCCTTTGACGCAACCTAGAAGGCTCGGTTCCGCTCTTCGGCTGAGTGATCCTCGTTGCGCATTCCTCAAGGCTGGAAAGAGGTCCACAAGAGGGGTTGCCGTCGTCCTCGATCGTGTACCAGCCGGGCTTGATGCCGCGCATGTCGGATTTGTCTTCCGTGATGTAATGGGGAACGGTCATAGTGGGCTTATGCGTGGCACTCATCGACCCGGCCGATTTTGGCATAGCGGATGCAACTCTATGTGCCTGCCGATGGCATCAGATGCTGTATGAAACGGAGACTTCGGTACGTCGCCGATTTTTGGGCAGCATTCGGACAAGCTACCGCTTGCCAGTAACCAATCATGTGGGGTGACGGGCGTAAAGGACAAGACGCGTCCAGAAATTATGTGCCGGCCCGAAGCGATGGTCGGCGGTGGGGGCAGTTTCGAACTCATACAATTTTCGAGCCCCCACTACCGACGACGATGCGCTTCATTTAGAGCATGAAGGGCCCTGCCCTTCCTCGATGGAACATCAAGCGGCGGCGCGCGGAGCGTTCTGCGGGAACAAGTGCCGGCGTGCCTCGTCGTCCATCTCCGCCTTGAACTGGTGCTTATCCTTCAGCGCTGCCACCCGTGCCGCTGCCGGCCGCGCGTTGATCTCGTCGACGAGCCGCTTCAGGTGTGGCAGGCCGGTCCAGGCGTCATCGCCCATGATCATCGGCACCGCGCGTGCCCAGCCCCAAACAGCCATATCGACGATGGTATATTTGTCGCCGAGCATGTAGCGGTGCTGGCCGAGCCGCTTATTGAGGATGCCATAGTGGCGCTTGGCCTCGAAGGCGTAGCGGTTGACCGCGTAGTCCTGCGGGGCGGGTGCATGGTTTTTGAAGTGCACCGCCTGACCCGAAAACGGCCCGACGCCGGATGCCACGAACATCAGCCACGATAGCAATTGGCCGCGTGCAGCGGGTGTGTTGCCCGGGAGGAACTGACCCGTCTTCTCCGCCAGATAGAGCAGAATCGCGTTCGAATCGAAGACGGTGACATCCCCATCGATGATCGCGGGGACCTTCGCATTTGGGTTGATCGCCAGGAAGGCTGGCTGATGCTGCTCGCCCTTGCGGGTGTCGACCGGCATCAGCTCGTAAGGCAGGCCTGCTTCCTCAAGAAACAAGGCGACCTTCATCGGATTGGGTGCGAGACTGTAATAGAACTTGATCATGAATCGACTCCTTGTTGCAGATGCTGGCATTTAGCCAAACGCCTGTTGTTTTCCAATCTACAATACCCGGCCACGGATCGCGCCGCGCAAAACGCCGCCAGCGATGTCATCGCGGAGATAAACAGGTCGACGTACCCCGCGCCGAGGGCTTGATTATTTTTGTCACTCGGAGGCGCGACCCTGGTAAAGGGCGCTACAACGTCGCTGACGGCGGCTACTATTTGGACAGATCCGCAGTCTTGGGCGGTGCGAGAATCATACCTGCACACCTCGCGGTCAGGTCCAAATCCGGATAGCTTTTGCCCGGCAGAGTGATCAAGCCTTCCGGGAATGCCTCGCGCATTTTGTAGGAATTGTCCTTAGCTGCGACGAGGGTCACTTTTCGTTCGGCGACATCGGCAATACACCGAACTTGGCTGCGCAGATGGGCGCCAACACGGCGACCATCGCGGTGTCGGAACTTGAGCTCGCCAATTTTTCAGCCGCAGTCGGGCTCATGAAACCGAAACCGTACGAGAGCAGCACCATACCTACAACAACTCCACCCGCTCCAGTCCATAGAGAGGGCCTTACAACGTCCCAATTGATGCGCATTTGAGTATTCTCCTAGTTAGCAGAGATTCTACGCGCCTGGCCTGAGCGGAGTTCGAGCAAAATAGCTCTCTCTAGTCGGCCACGGTCATCCAAACGGTCGAACTCCCACGCCCGCCGGTGGAGGTGGCCCCGCAAGTGAGAGTGGACGAGAGCGGCGGCACCGGTCGCAAGGGCAGTCCGTGTATCCTGTTTCGATCGCGCGCGTCGAGATAGTCGGCTCCATCACGCAATATCACACTCGCATGCTTAGATTACAGGGAGGCTTCAGATCCCCAGCGGTCGGGCATGGACGCACTATTTGCGGGACATGCCTTAGACTAAACATCCCGCTGCGCCAATCGATGAAATACATCAAGAAATGAAGAAGTGTCTCACGTTCTTGCTTGACGCAGATCTGAACGCTGCGCCTGAGCGTAGCGGTTATCGAGTAGGCCGCGGCAGCGGGAGGAAGGCCCCGCTGCCGCACATCAATTGCGCCTCGCATGACTGATCAGGCCGACCTGCGCCAGGGCACCAGCATGGATACGCGACCCTTGTAGCGGCGGTATTCGTCGCCGAAGAGATCGATCAGATCACGTTCCTCCAGCAAGATACCGACTAGGATGTAGGCCGTGGTGACCGCTGCAAACAGCAGGCGTCCGACCGTCATCGTCGGCGCCGCCCAAAACGCGATGATGAAGCCGAGATAGATCGGGTGCCGCACGAACTTATAGTAGAGCGGGGTGCGGAAACGCGGCGTCGGCATCGGTCGGCCGACCAGATTATTGGCGACCTGATGCAACCCGAACAGCTCGAAATGGTTGATCAGGAATGTGCTGGTCAGAACGATCAGCCAGCCGACGAACGACAGCTCTATGACTGCCATGGCGATCTGCGGATTCTGGATGTTCCAGATCACAGCCGGCATCGGACGCCATTGCCAGAACAGCAGGATGAGCGCGAGGCATGTAAACAACACGTATGTGCTGCGTTCGACCGATTTCGGTACGAACTGTGTCCACCATTGCTTGAACTGCTTGCGCGCCATCACGCTGTGCTGAATGGCGAACAGCGCCATCAAGAGAAGGTTGACGATCGTCGCATCCGCCATCGGTACGACTGTTCCGGTATCGATGGTCTTCGGCACGACGAGGCCGGAGACGAAACCGACGGCGTAAAGGAAGGTGACAAAGAACAGGACATAGGATGCCAACCCGTAGAGAAGCGCAACGAACTGTCCCATGGGATCCCTCTGTTGGTTCCAGGTGGTATTGTTTCTGGGCCGCCCCGCTCGCGCGGGGCCGCCAACTGCGGCTTTCAGCGTCCTGCGATCACCGGATCTGCTGCGCACTGGATTGTACCGCGGCCGCCTGGCGGTCGGGCACATATGCAGCCGATGCCGCCACGAGCAGGACGGCCACGGAGAGCGCGCTGACCATCGTCAACACGAACGCACACACCGCCTTCGCGGTGGCAGCGTCCCGCTTTGCTTGACCGCGCAGCGCGGCCGCACGGGTGCGATAGAAATCGACGTCAATCGAACCATTAGGGTGGCGTCGGACGCCCTGGCTGGGCATTTGGGTCATCGTCGTATCCAATCTTTTGCGAACGCGGGGAGCGCGATTCGACATGGCGCGGAGAATGCCGAACCTGCGGTCGAAAGACTTTGCCCGCCGCTTGATTTGTCCTTGAGGCGGGCTTGATTTATTGCTTGCGGGCAGACTCGCAGTCGGGGGCAGCAACGTTGCTATTTCTCTTTTCAGATCATACGCTTGACACCGATCGGCGGGAGCTACTGCGCGGTTCCGAACCGGTTGCCGTCGAGCCGCAGGTGTTTGACCTACTGATTTACCTGCTGGCGAACCGCGACCGCGTGGTGAGCAAGGACGATCTCATCGCTGCGGTCTGGGGCGGCCGCGTGGTGTCGGATTCCACGCTCGCGAGCCGCATCAACGCCGCGCGCAAGGCGATCGGCGACAACGGCGCGCATCAAAAGCTGATCCGCACCATTGCGCGCAAGGGCATCCGCTTCATTGGCACCGTGCGCACGCAATCGACCGGCGAGGCAGCCGTCGCCAGTCCGCCGCCGAACATGCCGCACGAGTCGTCGCGCCCGGCCGCGCCGCCGCCGGACCGGCCGGCCATCGCAGTGCTTCCGTTCATCAACATGAGCGACGAACCGGAGCAGGAGTATTTCTCCGACGGCATCAGCGAAGACATCATCACCGCGCTGTCCAGGCTGCGCTGGTTCTTCGTGATCGCGCGCAACTCCTCGTTCTCCTACAAGGGCAAGTCCGTGCACCTGAAACAGATCGCCGAGGAGCTCGGCGTCGGCTACGTGGTCGAAGGCAGCGTGCGTAAGGCCGGCGAGCGGGTGCGCATCACCGCACAGCTCAACGATGTCGCCACCGGCAGCCACATTTGGGCCGAACGCTACGACCGCGGCATGGCCGATGTGTTCGCCGTACAGGACGAGATCACCGAGGCGATCGTCGCCGCTATCGAGCCGCAGCTCTATGCGGCGGAAAACTTTCGCGCCCAGCGCAAGCCGCCGGACAGCATGGACGCCTGGGATCTGGTGATGCGGGCGCTGTCGCATTACTGGCGGGTAACCCGACAGGACAATGTCGTCGCGCAGGCGCTGCTGGAGAAGGCAATCGCCATCGACCCGAACTACGGTCAGGCGCTCGGACTCCTCGCCGGCAGCCATACGTTCAGCGCCCACATGGGTTGGGCCGATATGACAACCGTGGTGCCGGTCGCTAGACGCGCGGCGCTGGCCGCGATCCGGGCCGACAGCGAGGACGCCTGGGCGCACAACGCACTTGGCAGCGTCTATCTGTTCACACGCCATTTCGACGATTCGCTAGCCGAGTTCGAGCTGGCGTTGCGCCTCAATCCAAATTTTGCGCTGGCGCAGGGCTATTACAGCCTCGCGCTGTCCTATGCGGGCCACTGGGAACAGGCCGACGAGGCCGCCCGACGCGCGCTCCGGCTCAGTCCGCGCGATCCCTTCGTGGCGGTCTACAATGGCATTGCGGCCTACGCGCACTTCGTCGGGCGCGACTACGACGAGGCGATGCGGCTCGCGCGCGAGGCCATCCGTGCACGCGGCGATTTCGTCGGCGCGCACCGTGTGCTCACCTCCGCTGCCGGCATGGCTGGACAGACCGAGGTCGCCGCGGCCGCCCTTCAGGAGCTGCGCCGCGTGCAGCCCAATATTTCGCTTGCCTGGATCGCGAGCGAGATGCCGATGAAGCAGGATGCCGACCGGGAGCACTACCTGGAAGGTTTCCGCCGTGCGGGCTTGGAATAGTGTCCCGGTTTCGACAAATGCCGCGTGACTTGCTCAAACGCAGCTAGAAGCAAAGGTTGGTGACGACATTGCCCTGCTTGTCTTTGATCCTATAGGGGCATTGCGTGCGCTTAAGCGTGGCCTTTGCCTCTTCATTGCCGAGCGCCGCTGCTTTCTCAAAATACGCCTTAGCGGCGCTTAAATCCTGCGGGCCGCCGCGCCCGCTCTGCGCAAATGCGCCCATCCGCTCCAATGCCCCTGCATGACCTTGCGCAGCTGCCCTTTCAAACAACGCCCGTGCCGCAACGTCGTCCTTCGGGCCGCCCATACCCTCCGCGATCATCAAGCCGAGATGATACTGCGCTTCCGCCGAATTGGTCCCTGCCGCGCGCGATAGCAAGGCTCTCACTTTGACGGGATCCGATGGTGCGCCGGTAGCGTCGGAGAGGGCCGCGAGATTGAGGGCACCGCGAGGGTTTCCCGCCTCGGCAGCGCGCTCGAACAGCTGACGCGCCTGGGCTTCGTCCTTGGCAACGCCTGACCCGGTCGCGAGCAGCACACCGAGTTCGACCATGGCCGACGTGCTGCCCTTGTCGGCTGCCTTGCGATAAGCCCCGACGGCTGCCGGCAATTGCTGATCGGCTGCGTAGGCACGACCGAGCTGGTAAAGCGCCCGCCGTGATGCCGGCGACGCCGCCTTGCAGAATTTGATCGCCGTCGCAACATCGGACTGGGCGATATCGGCAGCACCTTTCACGTCCGCCGGCTTGTCGGGATCGCTCGGGTCAGCAGCGAGCCGGTCGCAAAGTGCGAGATTTGCTGATTGAGCGTGGGCCGAGGAATGGTAGCAGGCGACGGTCAGCACCAAGAGGCCAATGCTGATGTTGCAAGCGATCGAAACCGTGTCAGATCGTTTGATCATGATTCCAGGTCGGTTTTGCAAAACGTTTAGCGACGAAGTCACCTTATCGCCGCGAACCTGAGCCAGCAAGCGCATGGTGGTATGTCGGGCCGCAATGATCTAGCAACCGTCCGAATCCGAATGCGCTATGGTACCCCCTCCCCTCACGCCAGTACCGGATCAACATCTTTCGCTGACGAGATTCCGTTATTTGATATTGGCTTGAATCGAATCAGCGAAGCTCTTCCTCTTCTTCGCGCTACTCGCGACGGCTCCGCTGACTGTCGCCGCGTGCGGCAGCCGCCAAGGCCTGCTCGTAACGGCCGGCCTGCAACGCCTGCTCGAGCCAGGCGTCAACCGCCTGCTTGAGCGCCGGATCGCGTGTCATCCAGTACGCCTTGTCGAAATGATCAAACGAATCCGACACCATTGCCGGGCAGAGGATGCCAGGATTCAGGCGAGCCTGATAATCAACCTCTGCGCCATCGGTGACCATGACGTCGGCCCGGCCGGCCGCGATCTCACCGAAGATCGTGCGGTTGTCCGCATGCTCGGCCAGCGCCGCGTGGGTGAGGTTCGCTCTGGCGAAGCGCTCGTTGGTTCCGCCGGGATTGACCACCACACGCACACCGGCTTGGTCGATCGAATCAATCGACGTGAAGCGGTCCTTATCGGCACAACGCACGATCGGACGCTTACCGTCGTGCAGGACCGGGATCGAAAAATCACCGATGGCAGCCCGGTCGGGCGTCACGCTCACACCGCCCATGGCGATGTCATAGCGGTCGTCGGCAAGATCAGCCTGCAGCGTCTTCCATGTCGTGGGCACGATCAAAAGGACGACACCCAGCGACCGCGCCAGTTCCTGCGCCATCTGCACATCGGCACCAGAGACATGACCGTCCGCGCCGCGCACGGAATACGGCGCGTAGTCACCTGTCATGCCGACCCTGAGCGTCCCGACCGATTTGATCGCGGCAAGTGGGCGGGCCGCCGCCGGGATGGCCGCGATCAAGATAGCCAGCAGGGCGCTCGCGACAGCGCCCCCGGACTGAGGCAATTCGTTCATGCAGATGCCCGAAACTCCATGCGTTGCCGCCATGCAGCCACGCCGCACCCATCATGTCAGCAAACGCGACATCGCGATAGTAACGGGGATTTGAGGGCATTCCGACGCAGGCGCGCACGTCAGCCCGCTCTTAGGGAATTAGCCCTACCACCAGCAGACGTGGCCTCGACACGCCTCAGCGCACGCGCGCCGGCTTGCGGGTCATGATGCGGAACAATATGTCAACATATGAAGGAGTGTTCATGGTAGCCCCCGAGGATCTGGTTGATGCCCTCGGCGAAAGCTTTCACAAAGACAACGGCTCGAATCCTATTTAGTTCCTATTGCACCTACGGCGAGATTACCGCCGGATTAACTTTTGGTGAACAACTGCCAGTTTAGGTCCGTTATCCAATCCAATGCTTCGGCCGAATCCGAAGTATCGGCCGCAGACATCCTGGCGGCCCGAGCGTATCTCTGCGGTACGCGAGATATTTTTCAGTCTCGCTCAGACGAACCATCAAACAATTACGGCGGAGAACAACACCATGCTCGAGCTCATCAAGAATTCCGTGCCCGCAGGAGGCCGGCTTGCCCTTGCAGCAACATGGGAAGCCAAGGAGGGAGAGGCCGAAGCCGTCGCCGATATCCTGCGCCGCATGGCGCAGGCGGTAAACTCCGAGCCAGGCACGCTACTGTTTTGGCCGCACCGATCGTCCGCGAACGATCACGTATTCTTTCTCTACGAGTTGTTCGTCGACGACGCCGCGTTTGCGGCCCATCAACAAACCGAGCATTTCAAGACACTGGTGCTAGGACAGGCCTTACCCAAGCTGGCGCGACGTGAGCGCTTGCAGTTCATGCCGCTGCAAACGCACGCGCGTGCTTTGGCCGAGTAGGAGCCGGTGCTTGGTCTAGTCCGTCAGCAGGTGCGTCTGCCGTACCAAACCATCCAACCACACTTATAGGCGCTCAGCCAAATGAGGATCGATGCTGCTTGAAGAGGCACGAAGGTCTACTTCGCCTGCCTCGGGCCATCGGCGCGCTTACCGCTGGCCTCCGGAAAGACCCACATCGCCACCACCATGAAGACTGCGGTCACCATAATAAAAGTTGCAAAGTCTGGGCGGACCGGCGAGCCACGCCAATAGGCGAGGATCGCCGCGACGATCACGACGATCGCCGAGAGGATCGCTTTGACGTCGCTCGGCATCGTGCGCCTCCCGTCAGTAGGATCCGACAGGCACTGTCGCCGTCTCGTCCGGACGGCGCGGCTTGCCGCGCAAATTCCTCTTCACGAAGCGGGTGTCGTAGCCGTTGAAGACGTGACCAAGCAGTCCACGGTCGAGGTCAGACGTTCCAAACAGCCAGTCGGCGATCGGGAAGGTCAAGTTCATATTAACCTCCATCATCAGGCGCGCGTTGTGATGGGCGGTGTGATGACGCCGGAGCGTATTGACGAATGGGCAGTTGCGCACGAACCAGTTTTCTTCGACATGGCAGCAGAAGTGCATGAACTCGTAGATGAGATACATGCCGGTAGTCACGCACATGAACAGCCAGCCGACATTGGGCGAAAACAGGGCGCCCAGAACCAGCGCCGGCGGCAGCGACATCAAGATGAACACGACCAGCGCGTAGGGCGGAAATACGGTCACGCGCCAATCCTTCTGGTCGCGGAAACGCATTTCCTCGTCGGTGAAAAATTGGTGATGGTTGAGTGTATGGCGTTCGTAAATCGGGCGTAGCCCCTTGATGTTGACCGGCCGGTGCATGACGTACTTGTGCACGGCCCATTCGAACAGATTGGTGAACAGGAAGGTGAGCGGTACAGTGAGCCACTCGAGCGCGGTCACGTTGTGGATGTGCTCGACGTAGATATAGAACGCAGCCGCTCCCATCGCGTAGATGATCGCAATATGGATATAGCCATCGTACCATCCCATGATGCGCGAGCGGTATTCCCGCCGGAATTCGATCTGCCGCTGATTGATCATTCTCGTCCTCCTGCGCACATCGTCTGTTCTAGGCAATCAACCTTCGCCCTTGTAGCTGATATATCACACATGTATCACACCGCCAAGCCGATTCGGCTGGGACCTTTCGCGCGGTCCGTCACCCCGTCGGAGGCCTGGCCGTGCCCTCGATGACCCGCGCAACCGCCGCATCCTCGCGCGCCTCCTCCAGCCGGCCCGCAAAGATGATCTCGCCGCGTTCGATCACATAGAGCCGGTCGGCAAAGTCCGGAACATGATGGATGTTGGATTCGGCGATGAACACCGCATGGCCGAACGCCCGGATGCCGGCAAGACCCGCAATGATCGCCGGCACGATCGCGGGCGAAAGCCCCTCGGTGGGCTCGTCCAGCAGCAGCAGCTTTGGCCCGAGCGCGAGCGCCCGAGCAATCGACACCATCTTACGCTCGCCGCCGGAAAGTTTGTCGCCGCCGCGATCGCGGTAGCGCTCGAGGTGCGGAAAGACTTGAAAAGCGTCGGCGATCCGTGCCTGGGCGCTGCGGCCCCCGGGACAGGTCCAGGTCGGCAACGCGATGTATTCGGCGACCGTGAGCTCGCCAAAGACCTCGCTCTCCTCGGGAGCAAAGCCAACGCCCAAGCGAGCGATTTCGAACGGCCGCAGCCCCGCCAGGTCCCGACCGTCGAACGCGATCGATCCGGCGACCGGCGTGCGCAACCCCATGATGGTGCGAAAAGTCGTGGTCTTGCCGGCGCCGTTGCGGCCCACGAGGCAGACGAGCTCGCCGGCCGCAATCGTAAGCGATACGCCGCGCAGCACCCGGCTGCCCTCGATGTCAACCTTGAGGTCCGCGACTGCGAGCATCAATGCCCCCTGCGCTTGCCGATCACGGTCTCGATGAGACCAGGGTCGGAAAAGAAGCGATTGGGCGGCAAATCAGCGAGCACTCGGCCTCCCGACAGGGCGATGATGCGGCTCGAGTAGGCGGCGACCAGGTCCATGTCGTGTTCAACCAGCACGATCGCCTTCACCCCGGCTTGCTTCGCGGCCGTGATCAGGATCTTCATGATGCCGTGCTTGTCGGCGGTGGAGACGCCGGAGGTCGGCTCGTCGAGCAGGATGACCTGCGGATCCAACGCGAAGGCGGACGCAACATCGAGCAGTTTCTTCTCGCCCTGCGACAGTGCCATGGCGAGCGTGTCGAGCCGGTCGCGGAGCCGAAAGATCTCTGCCACCTCGCGGGTGCGCGCGTGGATCTCGCCATCGGCAGCGAGCCGAGCGAATAGCCGCCAGCGCTTGCCTTGCCGCGAAACGACGGCGGCCGCAATGGTCTCGGCAACCGTGAGTTTCGGAAAAACCTGGATCAGCTGGAACGCGCGCGCCAGGCCGCGGTCCGCAAGCGCGACCGGCCCGACGCCAGCGATGTTGCGGCCCCTGAACAGCACTTCGCCCGCGGTCGGCGCCAGCAGGCCGGTGAGCAGGTTGACCAGCGTGGTCTTGCCGGCGCCGTTCGGACCGACCACGGAGACGAGTTCGTCGGCCGCTACCTTGATGCTCACGTCGTCGAGGGCGCGGAAGGCGCCGAACGCCTTGCTGACATTGCGCGTTTCGAGCAGCACCGTCATGGCGGTCTCCGCGCAAGGCGGCGGCGCAGGTCGCCGGCCATCCCGGCGATCCCGCCCGGAAAACCAATGACGATGATCGCCAGGATGGCGCCCAGGACGAAGCGCCAATATTGCGTCAGCGATTGCAACTGGTCCTGCAGCAGGGTGAACGCGAGGGCGCCGATAATCGGGCCAAAGAAATGGCCAAAGCCGCCAAGCACGGCCATGAACACCAGCTGACCCGACTGCGTCCAGTAGACAAGCTCAGGATCCGCGAGGCCAATACGAAACCCGAGGATGGCGCCGCCGACGCCGCCGAATGCGGCCGAGATCACGAACGCCGCCAGGCGAAAGCGATGGACGTGAACGCCGAGGTACTCCGCCTTGCGGGCATTGTCGCGGATTGCCCGCAGGTGCAGCCCGAACGGCGAATGCACGATCCGCCACATCAGGCCGGCGAGGATGACGAGCAGCGCCAGGCAGTAAAAGTAAAATGGGCCGGCCAGAAACTCGATCTTGTTGTACGTCGCGAACTCAAGCCCGAGAATGGTCATGCGCGGGACGCGCATCCCACTATCGCCACCGGTCAGATGATAGAATTTGAACAGGAACGAGTAGAACAGCATGCCGAAGGCAAGTGTCAGCATTCCAAAGAAGATGCCGGTATAGCGCACGCACAGGAATCCGATCGGCACGGCTGCCGCCATTGCGACGAGGACCACCGCCAGCGAAACGACCTCGAAGGACCGCATCCCGAGAATGCCGGCCATCACGGCGGCACCATAGGCGCCGAACCCGATAAACATTGCATGCCCGAACGAGAGCAGGCCGGTGTAGCCGAACAGGAGATTGAAACCGAGCAGCGCGATGGCATAGCCGAAGAACGGGATCATCAGGCTGACGTAGTACGGCGGGGCAACGGCCGGGAGGAGCGCCAGCGCCGCGATCCCTGTCGCCGCAATCGCGCCCGCACGCAAATCCCTCATGCCACCGGCCTCCCGAACAGGCCAGCGGGGCGCAGCAACAGAACCGCAATAACAATGACGTAGATCGCGAGCACCTCGGCCTCCGGGTAGAGCACGATCGCAAACGCGCGGATGAGGCCGACGATCAGCGCGCCAGCGAGCGCGCCTCGCATGGAGCCGAGCCCGCCGATGACGACGACCGCAAAGGCTTCGACCACGAACTCGATTGCCATGTCGAGCGAAGCGGCCGCGGTCGGAACCACGAGCGCGCCGGCGGTGGTCCCAAGCACCGTTCCGAGCGTGAATACGACGCTGTATACGCGTCCCACGTCGACCCCGAGTGCTTCAGCCATGGCACGATTTTCCGCTGTGGCGCGCAGGATCCGGCCGAAATTGGTCCGCTGCAACAGCGCGCCGATCCCGACAGCGGCCGCAATGGCGGCCGCGATCACCAGCAGGTTGTAGACCGGAACGCTGAAATCGCGCGCGGTGAGCCGACCGTAGATCAGATAGCCGGCGTCGAGCGAGCGCGGATTGGAACCCCAGATGAACCGGAACACATCCTGGAACATGAGGAGGAGCGCGAAGGTGAGGAGGAGCTGAAAACTCTCGTCGCGCCCATAGACCGATCGCAACAGGCGTTCGATCGGAGGGCCGATGAAACCCACCAAGACACCGGCGAGGACAAGCGCGGGCAGGATAAGCCAAGGTGACATGCCGATGCTCGTCATCCACGCGACAAAGCTGATCCCGAAATAGGCGCCGAGGGCGTAGAACGAGCCGCAGGCCAGGTTGAGGATTTTTTGCACGCCGAACACGAGCTGCAGCCCGGCGGCGACCAGGAACAGTACGGCGGCGTGAAACACGCCGCCGAGCAGAATATTGGCAAATGCCGACATGGATCCCATTCAGGGGTCACGCATGCTGAGTTGATCGACCCGCGGTCTTATCCCGAGCACGCGCGCGGAAGCGCAGGTGGGTCTCGAAGAACGGCCGGGGGAATGCCCTCACCTGTTGCCAGCCTTCGAGACACCTGCCTTCTGCGGGCTCCCCGGGACGCGGCCCCACACATGCGAGCCTCAGGATCAGGGTCGCGCAGGCTCACACCTTGAACTGGGCGGTCTTGATCCATTCCCAGAAATTGGCGCCGGGCGGCTTCTGCAGATCGGTGGAGAACATCGTCTCGAAGGTGCCGAGCGTCACGAAGTCATATTTGTTGTCGTGGGTGGTGAAGCCCTGAACGAACGTCTGGTCGGCGATATGATCTTTGCGCCAGGAGCCCCTGCCGCCCAGGCTTTCGACCGACAGCCCCGCCATTGCGTCGATGACATCGTCCTGCGACGGCCAACTTCCGTTCTTGGCCTTGGAAGCGGCCTCGACCGCCGCCTTATAGGAAGCCAGCGCGAAATACGCGCGATCGGCTTCCCACTCCGGGTAGTCTTTGTAGGTCTGTCCGTACCAGGCGACAAATTCCTTTGCCAACGGCGATGCATTCGGATTGGCGAAATAGAGCGTATTGTGGCCGAACAGCATGCCTTCAGGCGTGAACTCCTTCTTCATCAACGTGTGCTGCCAACCGGCTGCCGGAAACACGAGCTTGATGTCCTTGGTGAGCCCGGCCGCATGCGCCTGCTTCATGAACACAGGCAGATCGGCGAACAGCAGCGACGAGAAGATCAGATCGGGCTTGGCCGCCTTGAGGGCCGCGACATGGCTGGTGAGGTCCATGGTGCCGACCTTGGGCCACTGTTCGGTCACGACACTGTGCTCGATGCCGAACCGTTTGAGTATGGCGACGAAAGCCGCCATGTTGTTGCGACCATAGGAATAGTCGGGATTGATGCCGGCGACCGAGACGAACTTGCCCTTCCAATATTTGATCGCGAGCAGCGAGGACATGACGGCTTCGCACTCGTTGTCGGTCGAGCGGAACAGGTAGCGTGGATTTGGGATCTTCTCCTCGACGCCGTCCTGGGTGGTGCCGTCCCAGTAGATCGTCAGCGCGCGCGTCTCCTCCACCACCGGGCCAAGGGCGAGGCCAACCCCGGTCGAAATGATACCCTGCACGCAGTCGACCTTCTCCTGCTGCACCAGCTTGCTGAAGCGCTCGATCGTGTCCTTGGGCGAGGATTCCTCCTCGATCACGAGCTCGATCTTGCGGCCCGCAATGCCGCCCTGGGCATTGAAGCGTTCGACCGCCCACTGGGTGGCGCGAATACCATTTTCGCCGGGAGCCGCCGCGATGCCGGAGCGCGGCGCAAGGACGCCGATGCGCACCGGTTTGTTTTGCGCAATCGCGGGTGAAAAAACTTGCCCGGAAACCGACAGTGCGCCGAGACTTGCCGCGGACTGCAACAGCGTACGACGTGAAATGGACATCGTGTTCCTCCCTTGGTTTATTTGTTGGTCCGCAGAGCGGGCACTGCTCCCGCTTTGCCAACCTCAAGCATGCGTGTGCAGAAAGGCGTCGACCTCTTCGCCGCTCAGCGTCCAGTCATTGTCGAAGTTGGCGACCACCTCTTTCATGAATAGCTCCGACAGGTGAATCGCGCGATCCTTGTCGCCAAGGCGGTCGAACAGGATCGCGAGCGCAAGCTGCTGCGGGCTCTCGCCCTCATAAGTCCACTCGAAGCCGAATTTGGTGAAGCGCTTCACCTCATAGTGCTCGGCGAGCGGCTTTCCATCGACCGTCACAACCAGACCGTCGATCGTGCGTCTTCCTTCGTACGTTGCCATCGTTCACACCGACACGGTCGCGCGTGTGAAATTTTCGACGTAGTCCATCAATTTATCGCTGCCCCGGGCGGCTGCCTCGGCGTCGCCCTTGGCGATTGCGCGCGCCTGATTGGCATGCAGGCGCGCACACAGTGGCAGATCGGCCGCCTCGCGGTAGTGCATGTACCAGAAGCGGCGCGATAGGCCCTGCAACAGCTTCATGGCGCCTGCCGCATAATCGTTGTGCGCCGCCTCGGTCATGAGTTGATTGAACTCGCGATCAAGCCGCATGAACGCGATGTCGTCGTTGGTCTTGGCAGCCTGATCCATGTCACGGGCGAGGTCGATCAGCTGCTCGCGCTGCGCAGGCGTGGCGCGCTCGGCGCCGGCGCGGCTGAGCAGGCGCTCAAGCTCGCGGCGCACTTCGAGGACGAGAAGCTGGGTGCGCGGATTGAGGTCGGAGACCAGAATGCCCTTGCGTGGAAGCACCATGATGAGACCTTCGCGCGCGAGCCGCTGCAGCGCCTCTCGGATCGGCGTGCGCCCAAACCCGCATGTTGCCGACAGCATCTGCTCGGAGAGAACCTCGCCGGGCCGAAGCCGCAGGGTGACGATCTGCTCCTCGATCATGCGGTAGGCCTGTTCGGTCATGCTCTCGGCCCGCTGCGCCGGCGAAGGACGCCTAGCCGACGGGCGCGCGCTCGGCGCCGCCGGAGGCCGTCGTCCTGCGGGGGGCCTGCGCAAAGCCATGCTGCGCGATCCGGCCATATCAAATGTGCCTTCGCTTAGCGACCATGCCGGCGAACTTCTCGTATTCGGATTCGTTCACCGAATAGGAATGCTCGTCATCGGGGAATGTGCCGTCCTTGACCTCCTTGACGTATTGAGCGATGCCGGCAACAGCAACCTCCGTGAGTTTGGCATAGCGCTTGGTGAATTTCGGTTTGAAGTCGGTGAACACACCGAGCAGGTCGTAGCAGAGCAGAATTTGACCGTCACAACCGACACCGGCCCCGATTCCGATGGTCGGAATCGTCAGCTCACGCGAAATGAGCTTGGCGATTTTCGCCGGCACCGCCTCGAACTCCAGCATGAAGCATCCGGCATCTTCGATCGCGAGCGCGTCTTCGAGAATCTTCATTGCCGCGTCGGCAGTGCGGCCTTGAATCTTGAAGCCGCCGAACATGGCGATCGTGTGCGGCGTCAGGCCGATGTGGGACGCGGTCGGGATGCCGGCATCAACCAGCGCCTTGAGAATGTGGGCCTGGGATTTTCCGCCCTGAGGCTTGACGGCGTCGCTGAGCGCCTCCTGCATGAACCGGGTCGCATTGGTCAGCGCGCGATCGACGGTGTTGTAGCTCTGGTAGGGCATGCAACCAAGCGAGAACGTGTTGGGGGCGCCCCGACGCACCGCCTGCGCGTGCAAAATCATCATGTCCATGCTGGCGGGGATCGTGCTGGGATGGCCGTGCGCTACCATGGCTAGGCTGTCGCCGACGACCGCTACATCGACACCTGCCAGCTCGGCCCATTTCGCCGAGGTGTAGTCGGGCACCGACATGTAGACCATTTTTTCGCCGGTCTTCTTGGAGTCCCGGATTTCCGTGATCGTGCGCTTTTCGCGCTTGAGCGCAGGCTTGGCGCCGTCCGCTCTACCGGCATGCTCGGGCGTTATCTTGGCGACCTTGGACGCCGACTTGCGCTCCGGTGTGGACATGGCCCTCCCCCGCGCCGGCGTTGCGCCACACGCTGATATATGTCTCGTATATTACGGAGGATGATTTCCGCGCGTCAAGGCGCGCCGGTACGAGATCGAGCCATGCCGACAACCGCCGCCGCGCCGGCACTCGCGCTTTTCATGGCGACTGTGCTTGTTGCAGCGCTGCAGGGCTTGGCCGCGAGCGGCCACTTCCCCCCACAACAGCGGTCGCGGACGCTGCAGTCGGGCGCAGACGTTGTCGTACTGTACGGCACGATTGCGATTGCAGCCGTGGCGGTGGCCGCCGCCGCGGCGATCGCTTGGCACGCGATTCCCTTGCCTGCAGCCGTTATCGGGGGTGGCGCCATGCTGCTCGCGGCGCCGATGGTGCTGTGGTTGTTTTCCCGACAGGTTCGTCGATGGACGCGGTGCGTTGCTCGGGTTCGCCGGTGCTGCCGCCGTGTTCGCGCTAATGATGATCTGGATGACGTTCGCCGGAGGCAGATGACACTCAGCGCCGGTCCGGTCGGCTTGACGGCGGTCCGAGCCATAGCCGCCCCCCTCCAGCCGGGAGGTGACGGTGGCAAGTTCTCCGTGACGAGCGGTCGCGATCCTGTGCCCGGATTCTGCCCGTAATGCGTGCGTGAGGAGTTCCATACCCGCGAAGATGGGTTATTATTGCCGGTCAGGCGCCGGTCCGCCCGGACCAAAAAGCGGCCTTCGCGTGTTTGGAGACGCCAATGCAAATGTTCCGGATGTTTCTCGTTGCAATCTGCCTGCTCGGTGTCACGGCGCAAAGCCGCGCCGACGGGAGTTCAGGGTCACGCTGCTCGGCACCGCCTCGCCTTCGCCGCGGCCCACGCGTTACGGGCCCAGCACGCTCGTCGAGGTGGGTGGTCAGGTGCTGTTGTTCGATGCCGGCCGCGGCGTTCCGATTCGCATGGGCCAGATCAAGGTGCCGATCGGCAAAATCAACACGCTCTTCCTCACTCACTTTCACTCCGACCATACCTCCGGAATCCCGGATGTCTGGCTCACTGGCTGGCTCGGACCGGTGTTTGGGCGGCGCCAGCAGCCCTTCCATGTCATCGGTCCGACCGGCGCGCGAGATCTGATGACGAACCTGGAAAAGGCATATGCTCTCGACATCAAGATCCGCAGTGAAGACGAGAAGCTCCCGCCGCAAGGAATTGCGATCCTGGTCGATGAGTTCGACAAGGACGGCGTCATCTACGACAAGGCCGGCGTCAAGGTGACGGCGTTCGAAGTCGACCACGGCGACGTCATCAAACCGGCCTACGGCTATCGCATCGACTACAACGGCCATGCGGCGGTCATCTCGGGCGATACCCGATACAACCGCAATGTCGTCAAATACGGAGCCGGCGCGGACCTGTTGATCCACGAAGTTGCGATCGCGCGGCCGGAACTGATGTCGAACCGGTTCGCACAAAATATCATCGCCCATCACACCAGCCCCCACGATGCTGGACGTGTGTTCGCGGAGGCCAAGCCCAAGCTCGCGGCCTACACCCATCTGGTGTTCCTCAGCAACGAAAAGGTGCCGGAGGCAACGCTCGAGGATGTCGTGACGCAGACGCGCGAGACCTACAATGGTCCCTTGGAAGTCGGAGAGGATCTGACGGCGTTCGAGATCGGCGATACCGTCGTCGTGCGTCGCTGGAAACAATAGCGTGAGGACAGCCACCCTCGCAGGCTCCCGGCCCGCGTGCCGGAAGACGGCGATGTACATCTCCCCGGGTCAATGCGCGCTCGAAACGACATTGAGTACATCGTATTCGACCGCTTCCTCCAGGTGCTTCCACACGTCGCGATCGGCGATCCCCGCCGCCTGCAGGATTTCATCCACCGACCGCACGCCGTTCACGAGCCGAAGAAACTTGACCCACGGCTCGAGGTTCGGCTCCAGGGTGAATTCGAGATCGTCGTTTCGCAGGATGTAGTAGCCGCCCTCATCCACCATGCGGGGGTCGCCGGTCTCGTTCTTGACGACGCGGATACCGTCCGCGAAGCGGACCACGCTGTCGTGCGCGAGCGCTGGCGCGCGCCGGACCAGCGAAATGCCGAAGCGCTCATCCCATGCCGACCAGTCGTCGACGACCACTTCGGAAACGGGCAATGGACCGTTGTAACGGTCGGGTTTGGATTGCGCCTTTGCGGTCGCGGCCAGAAGTCCCATGTTGACCAGGTCGAGCACCAGATCGACGTTGGCGTATTCGGGGTCATTGGGCAGTTCCCGGAACAAGCGCCGCACTGCGTCTGCATCGACGACGCCCGCGCAACGGGCCCCCTCGTCGATGGCTTCTTCGAGCAGCGCCTGACCGTCGGAGCAGAGCAGATTGTAAAGCAGCCGGCGGGTATAGCGCAGGTCTTCACCGACGAAGAACGGCGTCTTCGGGCGCTGGCAGAAGCGGTCGGAAAGGCTCCCCGCCAACGCCTCTCGCAGAATGGTCTTGTCCCAGAACAGGTCCTTGTGCAGTGCCGCCGGCACCCCATAGGTGAGTTCGACCAGGCGGTGATCGAGGAACGGCACGCGCGCCTCGATGCCGTTGGCCGCGGACGTGCGGTCTTCATGCCATAGCTGGTACATCTGCATCAGGCGCCGGTACATATCTCGGTAGCCGTACCATGGGGTTTCGTAGCGTCGCTGGTGCGCCAGTTGGGCGAGGAAATCCTGCGAAATCAGCGCCTGC
Source organism: uncultured Alphaproteobacteria bacterium (assembly GCA_963833605.1). Lineage (GTDB taxonomy): Bacteria > Pseudomonadota > Alphaproteobacteria > Rhizobiales > Xanthobacteraceae > JAFAXD01. The sequence continues at coordinate 332,199 of CAWHYZ010000008.1, read as the reverse complement.
TCCCCAATCCTCATATTGACATACGCGACTCCAAGCACCGCTTTGCTGCAGGAGCGATTCCCGCTCGTAGGTTTCGAGCGTTTGTTCGAAGGTATGCCACGAGGGATCCTTGGCGGAATTGAAGGCGACCTTGCTGTAGCCGCCGTTGAATTCGTCGCTGCCGGTGCCCAGCAGCATGACCTTCAGTCCGGGAACGCGCTCCCGGGCATGAGCATGCAAGAGGTACTTGTAGAACTGCTCCGCGCCGGCGATCGGGGTCTCTACCTTCCACAAGATCGTCCGCCAGAGCGAAGGACTGAGGTCAAGCCTACGCCAATCAAAAAGCACCATGTGGTTGGGAAGCCCGAATGCTTTGGCAGCCGCGTGCGCGGTCGGCGCGTCGCCGTTGGTCAGCGTACTCTGGGACAGCACCGAAAAGGTGTGCAGAGCTTCATGCTTGGACGCGAAATGGGCGACGGCGAGCGAGTCGATGCCGCCGCTGAGGAACACCCCGCACGGCACATCGGCCATGAGCTGAAGCCGGACGGCATCGTCAAGCAAGTCACGATAGCTCCGAATATAGGCCTGCCGGTCGAGATCTCCGCCGGCCGCCGGCACGAGCGATGGCGCCGGATCCCAGTAGATCTGCTCGCGCATGGCGCCCGTGCTCAAGTCGATCTCGAGATAGCGCCCGGCGGGCAGGTAATGGATGCCCTCGAAGAACGATGTGAGCTGATGGGCGGGATGCGGGTAATGCATCCGGTTTCGGAATGTTAGCGCCGCGGCCCAGTCGAACCTTTTGGGAACGGCGGGATGAGCAAGCACCGCCTTGACCTCGGAGCCGAAGACAAGAATGTCCTTGTCTCGATAGTAAAACAGCGGCTTGACCCCGAGACGGTCGCGGCAGAGGTAGAGTTTGCTGCTTGATTGATCGAGCAGCGCAAAGGCGAAGATGCCGTTCAGTTGGCTCAGATGTGTCATCCCCATCTGCTCGTACAGATGGGGAATGATCTCGCAGTCGGAATTGCTCCTGAAGCGATGGCCACCTGCGAAACGGGAGCGCAGGTCCTTGTGGTTATAGATCTCTCCATTGCAGACGAGCACAACCGTGCGCGCTTCGTTGAACAACGGTTGCCGACCGCCTTCTGGATCAACGATCGACAAGCGCCGGAACCCAAGCCCCGCGTTCGCCCAGAAGTGGAACTGCTCATCGTCCGGCCCGCGATGTGCGATCTCATGCGTCAGCGTCCGGAGCAGAGCCCCGTCGTTCTCGGCAGAGACGGCGGTCCCGTCCAGACGCACGACGCCCGCTATGCCGCACATGGCTCTCGATCCGCAGGGTCAATCATCCGGACCGATACGCAGTTGATGATGAATGCGTAGATGAGTGCCCACTCATCCACTTCTTCGAAACGGTCCGAGACGCCCTGATGTCCTCCTTCCAGTCGGACCTTCACCAGAACCTCCGGCTGGTTGGTACCCGTCTCGCGGATGCGTGCAGCCCATTTCACGCTCTCCCAATAGGGTACGCGCGGGTCGCTGAATGAGCACAGCGCGAGAATGGGCGGATAATCATGACGTTTGACATTTTCGTAGGGCGAGTAGGAACGCAGATAGGCGAGATTGGCCGGCTCGTTCGGATTGCCCCACTCCTTCCATTCCGAGACAGTGAACGGCAGCGTTTCATCGAGCAGCGTATTCACCACATCGACGAACGGCCCATCGACAACAACGGCTGCAAACAGATCCGGCCGCTCGTTGATCACCGCCGCCGCGAGCAGGCCACCCGCGCTCTCCCCCATAATGGCCAGGCGTTCAGGCCTGGTATAACCGTCCCGCACGAGGTGTTCGGCACAGGCGATGAAGTCGTTGAAGCTGTTGCGCTTGAGGCGGCCTTTTCCCTGCTGATGCCAGTTTTGTCCGAGTTCACCGCCGCCGCGCACGTGCGCGATCGCATAGACGAAGCCGCGGTCGAGAAGGCTCAAGCGCAGCGATGAGAACTGAGGCTCCAGGCAATAGCCATAGGCTCCGTACCCATAGAGCAGCGCGGGACGGCTTCCGTCCCGCGGCAGTCCGCAACGATAGACGAGGGACAAAGGGACGTGGGCGCCGTCCGCCGTTGCAACGATAACCCGTTCTGATCGGTACGCCGCTGGGTCGTAGCCTTTCACGAGCGAGCGCTGCTGCACCTGCAGGTACCGATCCGCCATGTGGTATTCGTAGACTGTGTAGGGAGTTGTCAGCGAATTCGTAGCCGAACCGGAAGATCGCCGTTTCGAACTCACGGTTGTCCTCGGGGTAGAGTGAATAGACCGGCTCGGGTAAGGCGACGACGTGATCGTCGCCGGTCTGCATATCGATGATGCGCAGTTGGGGAAGCCCATCGCGCCGCTCGCAGACGACGAGCTGTGCCGCGAACGCCTGTAGGTAGCTAATATCGACGCCGGGACGCACGTCTCAGGAAGACGCGATGGGTCGAGACCAACGGATTAGACGTCGGTACCACGACAATTTTCTTTCCCGGTGCATCTTCGTTGGTGAGGACGTAGAAATCTTCTCCATGATGGGTTGCGTAAACCTCGATGCCGGGCTGGCGGCGATGTAGCAGGCGAATGGACGCATTCGGTCCGTCGGCGTTCAAATAGTGAACCTCGGTCGTATCATGCGCCCATGAGGTCAAGATCAGGAACTGACCGCTCTCCGTCCTCGTGAGCCGCAATCGAAAAGCATCGTCGCGTTCTTCAAAGATCACCTCTTCTGATATGGACCGTTGCGAACCGGACGCCGAGCCAAGCCGGTGCCGAACAAGCGCAAATGGCCGATTACGATCGTCGAGCCGAACGGCAAGGAACGTCTCGTTATCGTTTGCCCAGGCGGCGTCTGCGATGGCGCCAGGAACGGGGAGGAGCGTCGTGGTGTCGCGCGCGAGTTCTTTGACGAATACAGAAAGCCGTTCATCGCCGGTCGTATCGATACCGAAAACGCACCAAGCGTGGTCCGGACTTACACGCAGGAATTCAAGAGCAAAGTAGTTTGTGCCGTCCGCCAGGACGTTTTCGTCCAGAATGATCTCTTCCAGCGCACCTGGTTGCAATCGCCGCCGGCAGTGAACCGCGTAGGACTTATCCTCTAAGTTGCGGCTGTAGTATTCGTAGGAACCATGGCGCACCGGGACCGAGACGTGGTGCAAATCGACGCGATTGAGCATCTCCTGATAAATCCGTTCGCGCAACGCGCGAACCGGCGCCAACCGAGATTCGGCATAATGGTTTTCATCTTCGATATGGGCCTGGACGTCTCGGATTCTCGCGATTGCGCAACCAGGCATAGGGGTCCCTCGCCTGATCGCCAACGTGGGTGCTCACAGCCGCTTGCTTGCGGAGCACGGGCGGCAGCGTCCTACTGCTGCGAATCCGAGACGACATGCTTGGGCCCCGCGCAAAGATATCTCCGACCTGCGCGACCAAGGGGACATCAACCGCTTGCGAGGCGTGCTCGCTAAGATCGCTTCTGCTAACGAACGATGCGCACGCGGTAGGGCCGCCCCGGTCCGACTTGAATTCCTGTCTTCCCGGAAATCCAGGACTGCGTTGGGTTCGATGTCACGGACGCGAGCGTGGCGTTGATATCTTCGGGCGATGGAAAGCCAAGGGGGGCGGCCTTTAACAGCCGCGGCAACTTCAGATTAGACGTGGGTTCCGGAGCTGCAGTCTCTGCTCGGGGGGTCTCGACTCTTTGACCCTTCGCTCGGGCGCGTCGTTTTTTGACCATGGCGGATCGCCTTTCTACATCGATTTGATTGGGTCCATTTGAGCACCAACAAAGGATAGCAGATTTCGATGCCACTTGGGCCCAAACAGCAGGATTGCCCGCGGGGGCCGCAAGGAAACAATGCCGCCTCGGTATCCTCGCGGCCTGCTCCTTAGCCTTTCACACGGAGTCGCCCACCCCGTGTCGAAGCTATGCAGGCTGGCCGCACCCATAGCCAGCTATTGCTCGGCAAGCGGGCGAGGGCTGCTTGCCGACGAGCGAGGAGGCGCAAACCCCTGCTGCGGCGACGGTCGAGGCTGAACCCGTCATTACCCGTTCGACGGCCGGCAGTTGCTTTGGTCGTTTCATTGGTCTTCTCCTCTTTGGGTTTGCAAAATCAAATGTCGATCCCATCCGGCAACTCTGGCCGCACGAAGTTCGCCGCTCGCACGACTAGAACGTCGTTAAGATAGGAGGAACAGTGGTTGCGATAAGGTCGGTCCAGGCAAACGAAGGACCCACGTGAGCTCCGCCAGGCGTCGAGGCGGACTTATTGGACTTGCGGTCCACGGCGGGCAGTTGCTTTGGTCGTTTCACGGTCTTCTCCCATAGTCGTTAACGGAGCTTCACAGGTCCGCGACGTAGCCATCGAAAACAGGCCACTTCAAGAAGGAGGGGCATACATCACCCCCAGCTGGAACCACGGCCGTCTTCTTGGCGGCATTGCGCTCAACGGCGGGAAGTTGCTTCGGTCGTTTCATGGTCTACTTCTTCTTATTCTGGATGCACCAAGAATTGCTCGCGCGGTACGAGCCCGCCGCAAGAATAGCTACATCCCCGATCGGGACTGTCCCGCGACCGAAGGCAGGCTGCCCTTACGCAACCTGTCGGCCTGAGCAGATCACAGAGCGCTGATGGCAATCGGGAGCGCCACCTTGGCGACACCGCCGAGGACATCCCAGAAACCCGACGCACTCACATTGGCTCCCAGCGGCGCCGCGGCGCACTTGCTGTGGTTGCGATCGACGGCGGGCAGTTGCTTCGGTCGTTTCATGATCTTCTCCTTGCTATGGAAATTGCGCGGCCGCGACGCCGCTCATGAGGAGCGGCGCATCTACCGGTTGAACAGAAAGCGCGAGTTCCGGATGGGTGGGCTGTGTTGTGGCCCACCCAACCCGGCGCCGAGGTTAGAGATATTTGGCACCAAGCCCGAGGAGATCCTGCCCGGCGCCCCACCAGTCGAACGAGGGACGCACACCGCCCGCCCCCGCCGGCATAGCGGCGGTCTTGGTGGCGTTGCGGTCGACGGCAGGGAGTGGTTTCGGTCGTTTCATGTCATGGTCCTCCATAACAACGGTTGCGAGATTGCCTGGCCGGTGGCTCGCTCAAAGGTAACCACCTGCGGCGGCCAGACCCGCCGTCCATGAGCGGAGCGTCTGCACCCTGCCGCTCGATGAAGACCTTCTGCCCGTATGCGGGTCGAAAGGCGTTTTCGCCACTGCGACCAACTAGGCAAAGCGTGCCCACTTCCGCGTCGTGCCGATTGGAACCGGCGTTATGTCGTTCACATCGACAGTCAAGCGGTATTCATCCAAAGCTCTTTCGAGTCGATGTTTGGGGTCGAAGAACCTCATCACGACATCCCAACAATCGGACTTCGGCCGACAGATCGGGCTCTTTTCCGCAAAGATGCTATCAAGCTCAAGAGGTGAAGGCTTCCCTTGATCATCCACATGTCCAACAGCGTCGGCGAAAACGTTGCCCGCCTCGAAGATGTTGGTTGCCATGAAGTTGATCGCGCGATCGCTTGGCGCTTGGCCGAGATTGCGGACCTCGTAGTAGATCCGCTCGAGGAAGTTTGCCAACGACTGATACAGGGGACTATTCATGTCCATCACGTCCGGGTGCGCGTCCCTCAGGTCCTTGATCAGGAGATCGATCGTCCATTGATAGAGTGCGCGCAGCGACACATCGAGGACTGGAACCCGCTGACCGTTGTAGAGCGTGATGTCACCAAGGATCCGACCCGCAATCGACACGCGATCGGCCTTTTCGGAATTTGTGACGGGCTTCCCGTCCTGCTCGAGGGGCTTCCCGTCCTGGTCAAGCAGATTTTTCGGCCGCGATTGGGTAAACAGGAAACTGGCGAATTCAACGAGGACCTTGGCGGCGAAGGTATGCAACGGCCGTAAGGCATATTGCGGCTGATTTTCCTGGAAAAGGACCCATACGACACTGCCAACATCTTCTACATGAAGGCCGAAGCGACCAAACCGCGCGGGATCCGGAAGAGTAATTTCACCCGGGAAGAGACCTTGAAACAGGTAGGCAGCCATCGCACGGTGGTCCTCAGGATAATAAATGACATCGGTCTGCAACCCAAGCCATGGCTTGAACAAGGTAATGTAATCATCGATTCTCTGACATATCGTGGAGTTGCTGAACGAAATAGTCCCGCCGCGCGTCGGTGATGAAATCGTAGCCAAGCGTACCAATCGCGTAGACCAGCTGCGAGTTTTCGGCCGAGATAAAATCATTCGGCAGTGGGCAAGGACATCCAGCTTGCATCTGCGACGGCGTGACACCGCGAATGGCCGGCATCGCGATTTGTTGGCCGCCCGGATACCCGGCGTGCATGGCGGTGCGCTGTGCGGGCGTGAATGCGTGCTGCGTCCCGTATGGGCCCTGCATCGGGATCCCAGCGTGATAGGCGGTGGCAGCGGGCGGCGTCCCGTATGGGCCCTGCATCGGCATCCCGGCGTGATAAGCGGTGCCAGCGGGCGGCGTTCCGTATGAACCCTGCATCGGCATCCCAGGGTGATAGGCGGTACTGGCGGACCGCTGCTGCCAGTCGCCGCCTCTTGTTGCACAGGCATCATTTCTTGTTGGGAAGAGCTCATGCCCTCTGCCGGCTGCGCACCTCCACAACTGCAGCCTTGCGGGCGCACGGCTGCATGTTGGCCGGCGGCTACCATCGGCGTGGCCGCTGTCGCCATCGGCGCCATGCCTTGGACAGCGCTGCCGGGTTGCACCCACGCGCCAGGCGCGGAAGGCTGGGTGTACTCAGCCGGCTGTTGCGAAGCCTCGAATACCTGTGGGGCCACTCCCTGATTGATTCCCGCCCCGCCCTGGGGCTGTGCTTGAAAATGCCCGCTCGTCATGACAGTGCCCTCACTCTTCCCGGTTTCACAAAAGTCTTTGCCATTGCGCTGAAGCCACGCGGCCGGCGCGATTCCGGCGGGTGGAGCGCGGATGGCACGTGTCGGCGTTCCGGCGCGCAAACCCGTGCCCGAAGGGTTCACAGCGGTCTCGAGCAGCGTTTCGTAAGCCCCGCCAACGTTGAGACGGCCGCCCAGCATGCGTTCGCATTGCGCCTGCTCCGCCGGCGTGCATGGAATCGCCGACGCAATGATCGCGTCGCGCACGACTTTCGGGCTTGGCTTTTGGCCGTTGCGCTTTTGCAGGCTGAGCAGCAAAGCCGCCACGCCGGTCACGATCGGGCAGGCAAAGCTGGTTCCGCTGTGAGCCGCTACGCCGCCGCCGGGCGCCGCGCCCAAAATTTCCTTTCCCGGCGCGAGAACGCCATGGCTGGCCAGGCTCTCATCCCAGTTGCTGAAGGCCATCGGCTGGCCGTTGGCATCCGAAGCGCCAACGGCGAGGACTGTTGGAAGGGAAGCCGGGATGTGCAGGCATTCGCAGCCCTCGTTGCCGGTCGCCGCAATGACGGCAACGTCTTGCTGATCGCAACTACGCACGATCTTCGCAAGGAGCGGATCTACATCTCCGGGCTCGATCAGTTCGCCCCCGCTGATATTGATCAGATGCGCGCCGGCCTGCAGCGCCAATGAAATAGCGCGGCCCAGGTCCTCCTGGCTGCACGCCCTTAGTTCACCATCTTCGGTCTCGCCGTAGACAGGTATGATGATCCCACGACAGCGCGGCGCGATCCCCGCCACAGAGCTCCCGGGCTGACCGAAGATCAAACTCGCTACGTGAGTACCATGCGCTGCGCCGCCAGGCCCCATGATGGACCGCAACCACGCTGGCACGATCTCCCGAAGCTCGGCACCAACCAAGCTCGGGTGCGAAAGATCGGCACGACTGTCGATGATCGCGATACAAACTTCCGGATCGCCCAACGTCTGTTCGCGGCATTCAACAAGTCCTGGTATGATGGTCAGGAATTCTTCGGCCATGTTTACGCTTCCACGGAATTTCGCAGTTCCGTGCGTGATAAAATCGACACCGGCGTCTTCGCGTTACGGCTCTGATCGCGATTGCATCGAGCGCCCGCGCGTGACGCCTCCTCTGGTACCAGCAACTATCATCATCACGTGCGTGCTTGCTATCGGGTGAAACCATGACTGTACTCAGGTGAATCCCTGAGTCACGACAGTCATCGGCTCGCGACGACTCGGTGAATGACGCCTCTACGATTGCGTGACCTGCGTCACTTGAGTAGTTGTATTTTTGAATTTAGAAAAGTTAGACTTCCCGCTTGCGTGCCTAATCGGTTTTCCGCCGGGCCAGGGGGCTTCAAAATGGTGCGCATCCTCCTTGCTGATGATCGCATCGTTGCGCGTCGCGGGCTAAGAGCACTGCTCGAGACATGTCAGAATTTTCACGTGTGCGCAGAGGCGTGCAACGGCCGCGAGGCAATCGAGTTGGCGGTCAATCACAAGCCCAACGTTGCGATCCTCGACATTTCACTGCCGATCGTGGGCGGCATCGAAGCCACCCGCCAAATTCGCAAGGAGACGCCAGCCACCGAAGTGATGATCTTCACGCTGCACGACGGAGAACAAAACATTCGCGACGTACTCGATGCAGGCGCGCGCGGCTACGTCTTCAAATCGGAGGCAGACGAACTGATCATCAAGGCAATCGAGGCGTTGGCGCGACATCGAGCATTCTTTTCGAGCCAAATCTCGGAAGCCTTGCTCGACAATTTTGTCGAACATCAAGGATCCGGTAATCATTCGACGGCGCTGACCGCGCGCGAGCGCGAGGTTGTTCGCCTCATTGCCGAGGGTAAGAGTAACAAGAATGTCGCATATCTACTCGACATCAGCGTCAAGACAGTCGAGACGCACCGGTCGGCGTCGATGCGAAAGTTGAACGTGCACTCGACCGCTCAGCTCGTTCGCTATGCCATTCGGTGCGGGCTGATCGTGGCGTAATGGCTGACTGTGAATTATTGCTGGCGACCGCAGTGCGTCTTCAAGGGCGAACCGCGGACAAGCGCGCAATCGACCCGGTCCAGCACGGCCGAGCGCGACGTCGAACGGCCCTCACGTCGTCGGACAGCGATCCGAAAGTTGGCCACCGTCATCCAGCCGGTAGGCGAACGACCCGAACTTGCCGGTCAGGGTCATTGTATCTTTCTCCCGGGCAGCCTCGTCATTTCCCCAGATCTTGTCCCATGCCAGGACGTTCGGTGCGCGGAATAGGCCCTTTGAAAAATACACTGCGCCATCGGGACCGATGCGGCACTGCACGGCGGAACCGTCCTGCTTGACGACCACCCAAACTTGCTTGTCCTGAAAGGTCCACATGCCGACGAGCGATTTCAACCCATCGACGTTGTCGGACGCATCGCTCACCTTGTCCAATGCCTGCATCACGCCGTGGGTCGGATTCTGCCGGCAATAAGCGCCGAGCTTCTTTCCGAGATCCTCCATTTTGGCGAAATTGATCTCGGCTGGCTCATCGGCGTCCTGATTGTAACCCATCATCCAGGCAAGGATCACGCCGGTCGTATCCTTGGGGCTTTCGACGAATTGCTTGCACGTCATGGTCGCGAGCGGCAGCGTCTGATCCGCGGCGAATGCGCCCGACACGCTCATAACCACGACCGTCACAATGACGCCAATGCACTTCATGGATGCCTCCGTTGCTACCTGCGGCGCGCATCCTACAGGCCCGCTGCGGGCGCGCCAATCGGCAGGGCGGACGGCGGCAATCGCGACCGGTCTGCATGACTGCACCGCGCCCGCGACCCGACCTCGCGCGTTTACCTCGACCGGTGGTCTGTCGTAAACGTCAGGGAGCCATGGAACGTGCAGTCGTCACGCACGCAGCTGGCAGGAGGCGTCCCATGATCCAGCAGAACACCGACCGCATCCAAACCACCCATATCGGCAGCCTTCCGCGGCCGCATAACGTGCTCGACCTCCTCAAGGCCAAGCTCAACGGCAAGCCCTACGATCAGGCGACGCTCGACACGGCCATTACCGAGGCCGTGCGCGACAGCGTGCGCAAGCAGGTCGACTGCGGCATCGACATCGTTACCGACGGCGAAATCTCGAAACCGGGCTTCTTCACCTACATCAAGGACCGGCTCGAGGGCTTCGAAGCACGGCCGGGGCAGAAGTTCCTGCTGTTCGAGAAGGAAGTTGCCGCGTTCCCGGACTACTACGCGCAATACTTCAAGGACGCCATGATGGGCGGCACGATTGTCCCGATCGCACCGGTGGTCTGCGTCGGGCCGGTGAAGTACCGCGGCCAGGAGGCCGTGGCGCGGGACATCGCCAACGTCAAGGCTGCCGCCAAGGCGGCTGGCGTGCCCGATCACCACGTATTCTTGCCGGCGACCGCACCGGCCGGCGTCGAAATCAATGAATACTACAAATCCGAAGAGGAGTATTTCCACGCGCTCGCCGCCGAACTCGCCAAGGAATACCGGGCGATCGTCGATGCTGGAATCCTCGTGCAGGTCGACGATCCGTTCCTGTCGGACATTTTCGTCGACCCGAAGCTTGACAAGGCGCAAATGAGGCGTCGCGCCGAAATCTATGTCGAAGCGACCAATGCGGCCATCAAGGGAATTCCGGCCGAGAAGGTGCGGTTCCATACCTGCTACGGGATCAATGAAGGCCCACGCATCCATGAAGCGGCGCTCGCCGACGTGATCGAATTCATCCTCAAGATCAACGCCGGTTCCTACAGCTTCGAGGCCGCCAACCCGCGCCACGAGCACGAATATCACCTGTTCGAGCGCATCAAGGTCCCTGCCGGCAAGGTGCTGTGCCCGGGCGTCGTCACCCACGCGAGCAACATCGTCGAGCATCCGGAGCTGATAGCCGAGCGCTTGCTGCGCTATGCCAAGCTGGTCGGGCGCGAGAATGTGATGGCGGGCGCCGACTGCGGATTCTCCTCGCAGGCGCTCTATCGGACCGAGGTGCATCCGACCGTGGTGTGGGAGAAGTTCAAGGCGATGCGCGAGGGTGCGGATATTGCGAGTAAACAATTGTGGAGGTGAGGCTTCCCAACAACCGGGTCCATCGGCCGCCGGCGTGGTACTGACCAGCCGTCCGTTCAGGCGCCGACAAGCGCTTTGGCCAGCATGAACCCCGAGCCGGCCCCGGTGCCGGCGCCCGGCCAGGTGGATGCGCCGACCATGAACAGTTTGGCGACCGGCGTGCGATAGCGCGACCAGCCGAAGGCTGGACGAAACAGAAAGTTCTGATCGAGATGGTGGCTGCCGGAAACACTGTCGCCGCCGACGAGGTTCGGATTGTCGCGCTCGAGATCGTCGGGAGACAGCACGGCGCGAGCGAGAATGCTTGATCGTAGCCCTGGCGCATAGCGCTCGATCACAGAGATGACCCGGTCGGCGTAGGCATCCTTGACCTCGCCCCACGGTGCAGCCGCAATCTCGCCCGCCGCATCCCCCAGGATCCGCGCTGGCAGCATACGTACCTGCACCCAAAGCACGTGACGCCCGGGCGGCGCCCGGCTGGCATCGATCGCGGTCGGCTGACCGACCACGAGGACCGGCTCGGACGGCAGCTGTCCGGCCATGGCTTCGCCGTAGGTCTTTGCCATCGCGGCGAACGATGGCGCGAGATGGACGTAGGCAAAGCCGCGCAGGACGTCGCCTGCACGCCAGTTCGGCAGATCGCTGACGGCCAGGTAAATCATCATCGTCGCCGGTCCGGGGCGAAACTTTGCAAGGCGCTCGGCCGCCTGCCCGCCGCGCCCCTGGAGCAGCCCGCCGAACAAGATTCTCGGATTGAGATTGGCGATGACGGCGCGCGTCGCTTCGATTCGATCGCCATTGGCGAGCGCAACGCCTCTCGCCGCGCTACCATCCATGGTAATGGCCTTGACCTCAGCTGAAAGTCTCACCTCGCCGCCAGCCGCTTCAATCGCGCCCACCAATGCGGTCACGATCGTATCGGCCCCGCCCCGTCCGATCGCCATCCCAAAGCTCTGCTCGGCCATCGATTCGAGATAGGAAAACAGCGCTCCGCCCGCGATGTCGGGCGCAAAGTCGAGATGCATGCTCCACGCCGCCATCATGACCTTGAGCTTCTCGCTGTCGAAGTTCTCGTCGAGCCACGCACGCGGTGAAGCCACGAGGAGACGCGCCATATCGGCCACCCACGCCGTGCCTTTCGAGCGCCACGCCGACCAGATCGTCCGCAGCATCTGCCACGACGGCATTTCGCCGCCGAGCAGCGCGAAGATGTGCGGCGCCGCGCTCCCAAAGGCCTCGACCATCGTTCGCCAGCGCTCCGCATCGATTGCGCTCAACGCGGCGATGCGACGCACGGTCGCCTCCATGTCCTGTTCGACGCCAAGCCAGGTCGCATCCGGGAAAGTCGTCGCGAAACACCGTTGCGCCGATACGAAGCCGAGGCCGGCGGCGTTGAGCCGCTCCCGGTGCGCCGCGTAGAACGGCGAGCCCGCGAACAGGCCAAGATTCATCGCATACAGGTCGTGACGGAAGCCGGGAAGCGTGATCTCGCGCGTTTTCACCGCGCCGCCAGCGACCTCACTGCGTTCGAATACCGCGACCTTCCAGCCTTTGCTGGCAAGATGAAGCGCCGCCGCAAGGCCGTTGAATTCCCGCACCCACTACGACTGCATCGTATGCCACCGTTTCACTCCACAGCTTTTGCTCAATGGTCTACCGGCGTCAGAACTCGCAGCAGCACGAGTGGACCCGCCTCCGCAACACGCAGGATCTGCGGGTTTTCGTCGACATGGACGCTTTTCGCCAGCAACACGAACACAGGCTCGTCTCTGGACACGGTTCGGGCAATGGCAATCAGGTCGTATGCTGAAACCGCGCCACGGATGGCGCCGTCCACTGCTGCGGTCAGATGGTCCAAGCGTTGCGCGAAGCGAGCCTGAAGGGGCCCCTTCAGCTGCTCGGGTGCGTGTCGCAGGGCGAACGGATTGATCGAGTGCCTCGGCTGATCCACCAGTGGCCAAAAATATTCACAGGCGCGCAAAGCGAAGGCAGTGCTAGGAACATTCACCACCACCGCTTTCACCGGCACCTGCGCAAGTAGATCGACGGCGTCCCGATCGTCGCTGCATGACAACAATCCGGGATCGCGCCTTTGCGTTTGATCTTTTGTTGCGAAAATGTGCGTAACCGCGGCGCGACCTTGGTGATCAAGCCCGCTCCACAACTGCGACGGCAGTTCAGAGAGTTGCACGATCAGCAACACGCCCGTGGTCGATATCACGACGATGCGCGCAAGCTTGCCGGTCGTAAACCTCGCCTCTTCGAAAACCGACTTGAGCGCGCAATCGAGACCCCGCGCGCCAAGAAGCGCCATCGCAATGCTTGCATATTGCAGAAAGCTCAAATGGCTGTGGCCCGGTGCTTCGGTCAGAAAGAAAGCGACAACGCCCGCGATGCTGGTGCCGATCAGTAGAATGTCCGCGTCCGTGGCAGCACCCCGCCACATGCGCACCAGGTCATACCAGAAGCCAGCCGTGAGGAAGCCGGCTTGACACGTGGCGATGACCAGAAAGCCGATGGCGGCCGCAAAAGGCTGCGCAACGCCCAACGCCATCAACAGCAGATGCAGGTTCAACAGGCTTTGCCGCTGCGTGAGGAACGTGAACGGCTCCCCGCTGATCCTGACGAATCCCGTCCCGCTCACGTCCGATCCCAAGGTGAAGAAGAAGATCAATGCGGCAACACACCCGACCGTCGCCGACAGAACATAGATCACACGGTCGCAATTGACGGCACGCGTCCGCCACCAGTCGACGATCGCTAGCAGCGCGAGCGCACAGATGAGGATCGGCCCGAAAACGCCGCGCGCGCCGGTGCCGATGAACGTCAGAGCCGCAACGACCGCCGCACCAGGCGCAAACCGCCCGCGACTGCGCGCCTCGATGATGACGGTCAATGTCAACAAATAGACCACGAAGCCGAGCGCCGGGGATAGGATCAGCGCGCTCCCGTACGGCGCAAACGAGGCGAAGATCCTCCCGAAGATCGTCGGGATTCCGACGATCCAGAACACGGCGACGACGGGAAGCGCTGCCGCCCATGGCGCCAGGCGCAGCACGAACCGGCCGAATGCGAACACCATTGCGGCCGCACAACCCGGGAGGAACAAGGGTCCATATCTCGCTACCAGAACGCCCAAGTCGATCCCGGAGTTTTGAAATGCAGCTAAGATCCATAGATGGGCGGCGTAATGGTAGGAGAGCGGCAAGTCGGCGACGCCAAGATTGGCTGGCGGCCAGCCGGTCTCCAGGCTGCGAACAACCACTCCCTGGAATGCAAAATGAAGGGAGGTACTGCCGCCGGGATCATCCGCCAGCAGATATACCATCGTTAACAGTGGGGTCAGGCACAGGAACAGGGCGCCCGCTGTCCACCATATATCGGTTCGCCCGGGCGCCCACTCGTTGAATATCTCGGCGAGGCGAAGACGCCGGCGCACGATGACAGCGCCGGCGAATGCAACGATCGGAAACGCCCGAAACAGTTGCGGGTACCCGCCCGCCCACAAGGGCAAAAAGATCAACACATTGGCGGTCACCCCGGCCGCAAGCGCGTAGATCACAAAGATACCGGGCGCTTGCACGCGCGGAACAAGGAGGCGCGCGAAGACAACCCCGGGCAGAAGGTTGAAGATGATGACGTACGCCAGGAAGCGTGTTGCCGAACTGGCAGACGGGTAAGTGATCATCAGGGCAGCAAAAGCCACCACAAACCAGACCGCGATTGCCGCAGCGATACTTGCGCAGCGCCACCAATTGACCGCGAACCTAACGGTAGCCCGCGATTGGCCATCAACAAGCATGTTGCACGCTACCCACTGATTTGTGCGGCGCTGGCCAATGCACGGCCTCACCCATGAAGACGACCCGTCCCGTACCGATTGCCCCTCCGGGGTAGACACGAGCGCGAACACCGGGCGATGATCGTGTCGGCTCGTCCCCGACGCAGACGAAAGTCCCACAATATCGCGTCTCCCGATAGCATCAATGCGCTGGCGCCGGCATGATCGATATTGATTCCTTCATCGCAACCATCGGGCCTGATCTCGTCCACGAGGGCCGGCATCATTGGTCATCGCCCACCGCAGCAGCCGTGAACTATCCAACTGACGAGCACCAGATTTCCGCCGACATCGAAGAACATTCATTCTGGTTCGCGCATCGCAACCGCTGCGTCGTTTCGATGCTACATCGATTTCCGCCGGACGGTCCGCTGCTCGATATCGGCGGCGGCAACGGCATTGTCAGTTTGGCGCTCAAGGCCGCGGGCCAGCTTCCCATTGTCATGGAGCCGCGCACGCACGCCGCCCGCGTTGCAGGCGAGCGCGGCCTTCCGGTGATCGAGGCTGAATTCCAATCCACCCGTCTGGCCAGGAGTTCGCTTCCGGCTGCCGCACTATTTGATGTGCTCGAACATATCGAGGATGCTCGCGGCACGCTCTTGGCGTTGAAGCGCGCGCTGTGTCTCGGCGGTCGTCTGTACCTCACGGTACCTGCGCATCAATGGTTGTGGTCGCAAGCGGACGAGGAGGCTTGCCACGTCCGACGCTATCGAGCAGACGAACTCACGCAGCTGTTGGAGGGCGCCGGGTTCCGGTTGGAATTTTCGACCTTCATGTTTGGGCCGCTGGTGCTACCGATCCTGCTGATGCGAACCATCCCGTGGATGGTCGGATTGAAACATTGGCCGGGACGGTCCTCACAGGTGGACCACGCTCCGCCGTCCGGTGCGGTGACCAGGTTCATCAACGCGCGCCTTGACGCTGAATACGCATCGATCAGTCAGGGATGTTCGTTGTCCCTCGGCTCCAGCATCATGGTTGCGGCGCGCCTTGCGGCGCCAGGGGGATAATAAGCTTCCGACTCTCACGTCTGCGCAAGCCGGCTCATGCGGCGATGCGGCCCTCGAGCTCGTCGGCGATGTGGGCGCGGATGATGTCGTCGAATGTCGCTTCAACAACGAAGCCAAGTGCTGCGGCGCGACTCGCATCGAAGCGCCGTGGCCAACCGTCGACAATCCGCATGATCAGCGGATCAGGCTCGCGCCGGATGCGTGCCGCGACCACGTCACCGGCGATGCGGCGCAGGGCTGCGATCTGCTCCCCGACCGTGCAAGACACCCCCGGCATTGTCAGGCTGATGCGGCTGCCGAGTCGACCCTGCGCAAGCGACGCCGCATGGATGAGGAAGCCCACCGCGGCCCGTGGGCTTGCGTGCCAGTGCCGCACGCTATCATCGACAGGCAGCACGGCCTCCTGCCCGACCAGCGGCTCTCGGATGATCGATGAAAAAAAGCCGGAGGCTGCACGGTTCGGTGCCCCCGGGCGCACCACGATGGTGGGCAGCCGGATCGCGACGCCGTCGAGAAACCCGCGCCGCGAATAGTCGGCGAGCAGCAGCTCGGCGATCGCTTTCTGGGTTCCATACGAGGTCAGCGGCGTGGTAGCAAAATCGTCGGGGATCGCCGCCGGAAACGGGGCGCCAAAGACGGCGATCGACGAAGCAAATACAACTTTCGGGCGATAATTTCTTTGGGCGCGGATCGCGTCCAGCAGCAACCGGGTCCCATCGAGGTTGACACGATAGCCCTTCTCAAAATCGAGCTCCGCTTCACCCGACACGATTCCAGCGAGGTGAAAGATAACGTCGGGGCGCTCGGCAGCAAGCCTTCCCGCATCGCCCGGGTCCGCTATGTCAGCAGAGCCGGCGTCGAGACGATCGGTCGAGCCGGTGGGGGCCGTAGGAGGGACGACATCGACGAGCTTGATGCGATCGATCGGCTTGCCGTTTAGAGCACCATCTTTCACCAGGCGCTCGGTCAACTTGCGGCCGATCATGCCGGCCGCGCCGGTTACAAGAACATTCATGGTTTTCATATGATCAGGTTCAAGACCCAAGGTGCAATCATAGACCGATCGGGTCGCGCGGGACATCGCCAAATCTCCGTTGCCGCAGGACCTGACACTTGTTTGTCATTTTGCTATTTTCCTGCCCGCACCGTTCCCGCTGCGGCACAGTGCTCGCAGGCCTGACACAACGATGCTCCAAGACCCCAAGATCTACAGTTTGCCGCGCTGGCGCATCACACGATGGCTCGTCGATGCCGGCCCTGACGTGCCGTCCGATATCCGGGTCGCGCTGATCGCCAGCCTGTTCGGGTCGCTTCCCGTTTTCTTCGGCGGCGTCATCAACACCGTGCTGGTGGCGGCCGTTATCGCTGCGCGGCTGCAGCGACCACTATTCATCTTCTGGTTCGTACTCGAGGCAGTGGTGTGTGGGGCCCGCCTGATCGTGCTGCTTGCGGCCCGTCGGGCCGCAGCCGTCGGCGACCAAACGCCGACCGACTTGTACGTGGCTCTGGGAGTATGTTGGGCGGCGAGCGTCGGCTAAGGTGCTTTCATCAGCCTCATCAGCGGCGACTGGGTGGCGGCGACGCTCGCTTGCCTGTCATCGGCCGCCATGGTCGGCGGCATCTGTTTTCGTAATTTCGGCGCGCCCCGATTGTCGGCCATCATGATCATTCTCAGCCTCGGTCCGATCGCACTCGGCGCGATCTTTGCCGGCGAACCGATCCTGTGGGTAGCCCTGCTGCAGACGCCACTCTATCTGTTCAGCATGAGCATGGCCGGCTACCGGATGAACAGCATTTTAGTGTCGACCATGCGCGCCGAGCAGGAGAATGAACGGCGGGCCCGGCACGACGCGCTCACCGATCTGTTGAACCGGGTCGGGCTGGCCAGCGCGATCGAGGCAAAATGGTCGCAACGCAAGCAAGCGGATGAGCAGTTTGCGCTGCTGTATCTCGATCTCGATGGCTTCAAGGCGGTCAACGATACCCACGGCCACGCCATGGGCGACCGCCTGCTTGCGAAGGTGGCCGAGCGGCTGAAAGATCTCATCCGGGCCGATGATGTGGCGGCTCGCGTCGGTGGCGACGAATTCGTGGTGTTCTCCGAGCTGGCCGATCGGTCCCAGGTGCTGAGTTTCGGCGATCGGCTGATCAAGGAATTGGCCGCCCCCTACGCACTCAGCGACGGCATCGTGACCACGATCAGTGCCAGTATCGGTATCGCGCTTGCCCCCCAGCATGGCCACGATTTGGCAAGTCTGCTCGCAGCCGCCGACGTGGCGCTCTACGACGCCAAGTCGAAGGGCAAGTCATGCTGCTCCGTTGCGTCCTGACACTAGAATTTCTTTTTGCGCATGTCCTTATCGGAAAACCGGCATCCACTTTTCCGGGACATGCGCTGGCGCCCCTCACGGCTCCGACGCGGGAGCAAAACGAGCATCGATGCTTTCCCATTTGTCGTAGCCGACGACTGCCTTGTAGGCCTCGAAATCCATCCCATCGTTGCGCCGCGCGAATGCGCCCGACTTCATGTCGAGCAGCACCGCCTCGACGGCCCTGGCGGCATGCATCAGGGTATCGAGGCCCAGCACGGCGGCATTGAAACCAAGTTCGCCGAGTTCCTCCATGCTCAAGATCGGCGTGTGCCCGCCAATCAGAGGATTGCAGATCTGAGGCACATCGAACGCGCGCCCAATACGCTTGAGCTCGTCGATACCCCGCGGCGCTTCGATGAAGATGCCGTCGGCTCCGGCGCGGATGTAGCGCTCGGCGCGGCGCATGGCATCATCGAGGCCGTGCACCGCACGGGCATCGGTGCGCGCCAGAATCCAGGTATCCGGGTTGATCCGCTCCGAACACGCGGCTCTGATTTTCGCCTCCGCCAATTGCATGGGAACGACCTTCTTGCCGACCATGTGCCCGCACCGTTTGGGCCACTGCTGGTCCTCGATCAGAACCGCACTCACCCCCATGCGCTCATAAGACTGCACGGTATGCACGACATTCTTCACGTCGCCGTAGCCGTCATCGCCGTCGACGAATACCGGCAAGTCACAGGCCGACATGATGTCGCGCACCGCCGCCGAGATCTCGCCAAATCCCTTGAGTTCGATGTCGGGGACGCCGTAGCGCGCGCCGACCGCCGGGAACCCCCCGATGAAGTAGGCCTCGAATCCGATCTTCTGGATGAGCCGGGCGCTGAGCGCATCATGTGCACCCGGGACGATCAGGAAGCGCTTGTCCTTGACGGCCGTGTTGACGATCTGGCGAAATGTGGTCGGCATCGAGCGGCTCCTGGTTTGCGGATATTTCGGTGGATGAAACGCACTGGCTGCGATCCAAGCGCAGTTTGCCAACCAAGACCAGCGCCAACAACATCGGTACCGGGGCGACAGGCTCAGCGACGCCCCCAATCCGGTCAACTTCCACCCAGATAGGTCGCGATCAATTTAGGATCGTGCATCAAGACCGGCGCCGGGCCCGAGGCGACGATTTCACCGGTCTCGATCACATAGCCGAAATCCGCAGTTTCGAGGGCTGCGCGGGCATTCTGTTCAACCAGAAGGATCGACACGCCGAGTTCGCGCAACGACGCGATGATCTGGAAAATCTCGCGCACAATCAGCGGGGCCAGCCCGAGGCTCGGCTCATCGAGCATAAGCAGGCGCGGCCTGGCCATCAATGCGCGCCCGAGCGCGAGCATCTGCCGTTCGCCGCCCGAGAGCGTGTTCGCGGTCTGCCGTCGCCGCTCCTGCAATCTCGGGAACCGATCAAAAACCTCGCCCAGACTCCTTTGCACACCCGCGCTGTCCCTGCGCCGCACATAAGCGCCGAGCACGAGATTGTCCTCCACGGTCAAGTCGCCAAACAATTCTCGCCGCTCCGGCACCAGACAAAAACCGCGTTCGACGCGGGCCTCCACATCGAGCCGTTGCAGGTCGACGCCGTCGAATGCCATTGATCCAGTTGACGGCAGGAGTCCCATCGTCGCGCCGAGCAGCGTTGTCTTGCCGGCGCCATTGGGGCCGATCACCGTCACGATCTGTCCGTGTTCGATCGCAATCGATACGCCGCGCACGGCTTCGATCTTGTCATAGGCAACATGCAAGCCGTCGATCGAGAGGAGCGTCATCAGGTCGCGCCCCCGAGATAGGCATCCTGAACCCGGGCATCGCGGCGAATTTCACCTGGCGTCCCTTCGCACAGCTTGGAGCCGAAGTTCATCACCACGATGCGATCGACCAGACCCATGACGAATTCCATGTCGTGCTCGACCAGAAGAATGGTCATTTGTTCGGAGCGCAGCGACCGCAGCAGATCGGCGAGCGCGCGCTTTTCCTGCCGCCGCAAGCCGGCCGCAGGCTCGTCGAGCACCAACAGGGTGGGATCGGCCGCGAGCGCGCGGGCGACCTCGAGCAGCCGCTGGTTGCCAAGCGGCAGATTGCCGGCGAGCTCAAACGGCTGATCGCCAAGTCCAACCCGCGCGAGGACCGTGAGGGCCTCCTGCTTCGCCCGCAGCTCCTCGGCGCGGTCGAGCCGCAGCGCGCCGGCAAAGAAACCGGCCTTGGTTCTCGGGTATGTGCCCAGCAGCACGTTGTCCAGGAGGGTCATGCGCGGACGGATCTTCACATGTTGAAACGTCCTCGCGATCCCAACGCGCGCGATGTGACGCGGCGCCTGCCCGCTGATCTCGCGCTCCTGAAAATAAATGTGCCCGCCGTCGAGATGCAGCGTACCTGTGAGCAGGTTGAACATGGTGCTCTTGCCGGCGCCGTTCGGGCCGATCAGCCCGAGGATTTCGCCGGCCGCAAGATCGAAGCTGACATTGTCCACCGCCACCAGGCCCCCGAACCGCCGATACGCGGCTTCTACGCGTAACAATGGAGTGCGCGGACTTGGTTTGGGTCGGCGCGCGAGCGCGTCGGCTTTGGCCGGCAAGGTCTCCTTCGCCCTCGGCAGCCAGCGGGCAACAAATGGCACGATCCCGCTGCGCGCGCGCTGGAGGAAGACAATGAACAGGACCGAGAACACCACGATTTCGAGCTGGCTGGCCGCGCCCCTGGCTATCAGCGGCAGATAGTCCTGGATGCTGTTCTTCAGGAATGTGACGATACCGGATCCGACGATCGCACCAAGCAATTCAGTGGCTCCGCCGACCATCGCCATCATCAGATAATCGATGCCGATATGGACGTTGAAAGGCCCGGGGTTCACGTAACGGCCGAGATGAGCGTAGAGCCAACCCGAAAATGCTGCCAGCAGGGCCGCAACCACGAACGTCATGAGCTTGGCGCGAAATGCGCTGATCCCGAGGCTTTCCACCAGGATGTTGCCGCCACGAAGGACGCGCATCGCCCTGCCCTCCCGCGAATTGAGCAGATTGCGCGCCAGCACCAATGCCGCGATCAGTACACCCCAGATCAAATAATAAGATTCGATCGCTCGACATAAGCGACAGCCGCCCGACGGAGATCGGTGGAATTCCGGATATTCCGTTGAAGCGGCCGAGAGCGTCGATATTTCCGAGCAGAAAATAGATCGACAGCCCCCAGGCCACCGTACTGAGCGCCAGGAAATGCCCGCCGAGACGCAGCGTGGTGATCCCGATCGCCGCGGCGGCGAGGCCGGTAACGATCAGAGCCAAGCCAAGGCCGACCCAGGACGAATAGCCTTGCAGGGCGGTAGCCCAGGCGGTCGAATAAGCAGCAAGTCCGACAAACGCGGCTTGGCCCATCGACACCATGCCCCCGATTCCGGTGAGAAGCACCAATCCGAGCGCCGCAAGGCCGTAGACGCCGACGTAATTGAGAAGCGTGATCCGAAACGGGCTCAGGTAAAGCGGCGCAGCCGCCAACAACAGGACGATCGCAATTTCGAGGAACCGAATCTGACGCGTGCTCATTCCTCGACTTCTTCTTCAACGTGTCCGATGGCGTAGGAGCGCCAGAGCAGGACGGGAATGAGGATCGAAAAGACGATGACCTCCTTGAAGGCACTGCTCCAGAAGGACGCGAAGCTCTCCAAGAGGCCGACCAGCAGCGCCCCCAAGGCGGTCATGGGGTAACTCGCCAGGACGCCGATAATCGACCCGACGAAGGCCTTCAGACCGATCAGGAAACCGGAGTCGTAAAAGATCGTCGTCACCGGTCCGATCAACACGCCGGAAACGCCGGCGAGCAACGAAGCCAACAGATATGCCACGGTGCCAGCGCGCGCCGGTCTGATCCCAACGAGACGAGCGCCCGTGCGATTGACCGACGTGGCCCGCAGCGCTTTGCCTGTGATGGTGAACTCGAAAAACAAATAGAGCAGCGCGCTGAAGACAATCGCGGCACCGACCACGAACACTGTTTGAAGCGAGACCAGCATGCCGAAAATGTCGAAAGCGTGCGTCGCTCAGAGGCTGGGTGCGGACACCTTCCGGTCCGAAGAACAGCAATCCCGACGCCGGCAAGCGCGAAATGCAACGCCACGGCGACGATCAGCAGCAGCAGTACCGACGCGTCGGCTATCGGCCGAAATACGATACGGTCGAGCAGCGGTGCGATGGGCAGGATCAGCAGGAGCGCCAATCCGATCCTTACCGGCATGCCAAGGGCGAGCGATGCCGTGAGCCACGCGATCGCAACCGGAACGAGGGGCAAGAACAGATAGAACAGCATGGCCCGGGGACGGCCGCCGCCTGACCGCCGCGCAACAGCGACGCCAACTCCATGGCAGCCGCCATGACTGCCAGGATCGCAACGAGCCAAACCGTGCCTGGAACGCTGTCCGGTTTCCAGCGCCGCGAGGGTGAGCACCGTGAAGGCGGCGATGTCGCCGAACGGTACATAGAGGACACGCGTCACCAGGAAGATGAGCACAAATCCGATTGCGATCAGGACATAGATGGCGCCGCTCGCAATGCCGTCAATCGCGAGGATGGCCGCGATCTGTGCATTCATGGCGGACCGTGTCGCCCCGGTCCGCGATCGTTACGGAATATATTTCCAGGCGCCGTTTTCGAGCTTCACCAACACGAAACCGCGCTCGTCCGCACCGTAGGCCTCGCCCGGCTTGAAATTGTAGATCGAAAGCGCGCCCTTCAGATCCGTGGTGGTGAAAATAGCGTCCCGAAGCGCTGCGCGGAATTCTGGCGTACCAGGCTTCGCCTTGGCCATGGCCCGCGGGGCGGCATTCAACAGGATCAGCCAGGCGTCGAACGAATAGGGGGAGAAGCCGTCAACCGTCGGCGCATTATTGGCTTTGAGATAGGCTTCACGGAACGCGAGCGCTTGTTTCTTGCTGAAATGATCGTCCGGCAATTGCTCGGCGACTACGGCCGGGCCGGCGGATACGATCACGCCTTCGACCGCTTTGCCGCCGACACGCACGAAATCGGCGTTGAGAAGCGCCGGCGTCCCGTACAACGGCCCCTTGTATCCCCGCTCCATCAGCGCGATGGCCGGTAACGCGCCTTGCGTACCGGAGCCACCCAGCAAGATGCTGTCGGGACGAGCCGCCAGGATCGTCAGCACCTGTCCGGTGACGGACGTGTCTGTGCGTGCGTAGCGTTCATTGGTGAGAAGCTTGATCTTGCCTTCGGCCTCCGACGCCTTGGCGCCGTTGTACACGAGGTCGCCCCACGCATCGGAGAACCCGATATAGCCGACGTTCTTCAAACCGAGCCGCGCCATGCGATCCGCGACAACCTTGCTCATCAGCAGCGGCGGCTGCACCACATCGATCGCCCAAAGGTCGCCATCAGGCGTTTTCGGCGCGGTAATCGGCGAAATCGCGATCATCGGCACCTTCAACTCGTTGGCAACCGCCACCATGGCGATGGTCGATGGCGCCGACGCCGTGCCGATCAACATGTCGACCTTTTCTTCCTCCACGAGCTTGCGCGCATTGCGCGTCGCGGCGGAAGGATCCGACCCATCATCGAGTTGAATGAGCTTGATCTTCTCGCCGTTGACCGAGCTCGCGTATTCCAGCGCCGCGGCGATCCCCTTGCTGTAAGGAATGCCGATCGAGGCTGCCGGACCGCTCAACGACGTCACAAAGCCGATCTTGATCTCCGCTTGCGCCGCCGTCGCGGCGAACAGCGTACCGACCAGAACCATGGCCATTCGGCTCAATGTTTTCACTGCCTTCCCCTCCATAAATGCCGCACGTCGGAGCGCGTCTCGCGCGAGACGGTTTTTCAAACATTGAAGCGCGCACACACTTCCCGCATGCGGTCTGGAAATTATTTTAAGCCTATAATAATTGGCCGACGAGTTAACGGGTGGCGGCCGTTTGAGGCCTGAGCTTGTAGCCGGCGGCCTCGCGATCCCAGGCGCTCGCCGTCACGCCGCGTTCCCGCAACTTGAACTTCTGCACTTTGCCGTTTTCGGTCATCGGTAGTTCATCGACGAATTCGATGAAACGTGGGATGGCAAAATAGGCCAGCCGCGGTTCGCAGTGACGGATCAGGTCAAGCTCGGTCATGGCACTGCCGGGCTGTCGGACGATTGCAGCCATGACCTCTTCTTCGGCGAGTTCGGAACGCACCGGAAACACCGCCGCATTCGCAACCTGCGGATGGCAGAGCAGCGCCTGTTCGACGTCGTAGGAGGAGACATTCTCGCCGCGCCGCCGGATCGCATCCTTGAGCCGGTCGAGGAATTTGAGATAGCCGTTGCGCCCGCGAACCACCCGATCGCCAGTGTGGAACCAGAGGTTGCGCCAGGCTTCGACGGTTTTTTCGGGCATGTTGAAATAGCCGGTGGCGAACGCGAACGGCTCGGCCGCGCGGACGACAAGTTCACCCGCCTCGCCATCTGGGAGTTCGTTATCCTGGTCGTCGACGATGCGCGCCTCGAAGCCCTCGAACACGGGTCCCATGTAGCCCGGTTTCCGACGATCGGCGGTTGAGCCAATCACCAGATTGGTTTCGGTCGAGCCGTAACCATCGACGACCGCAATCCCGGTCCGTGCCGTGAATTCGGCCTGCGCCGAAGCGGGTATACCGGCGGCGAGCGCAACACGCGCCCGATGGCGGCGCTCCGCGGGCGTCTGGTCGCGCGACAGGAGCATGGGAACCATCGCACCGAGCAGATAGACAACGGTGCCGCCGCTCTTGCCAAGCGCGTCCCAATATCCGGACACCGAAAATCGCGGCTCGTAGGCAACGGCCGCACCGTGCAGCAGTGCCTGGAAGAAGGTGTTGATGGCGTTGGTGTGAAACAGCGGCAAGGTCGTATGCAGGACATCGTCCGCCGCCAATTCGAGCACTCGTCCCGTATTGACGCCCCACCAGAAGAACTGCGCATGCGGACAACACACCCCCTTTGACGCGCCGGTGGTCCCCGATGTGTAGAGGATCGCGAACGTGTCGCCCGGCTTGCAATCGGCGGCTGGCACCGCCTCCCCGCTCATTGGCATCGGAACGGTGGAAGGCAAGGTTGCGACCGTCCGTCCACCCCCCTCACCGATCAGCCAAATCGTCTCGATCGGCAGCAACGCGAAATCCACAAGGTCAAGCGCCGAGAGGACGTCATTCTGAACGACGAGCAATCGGGCACCAGAGTTTTCGAGAACATGCTGGAGCTGAGCGCCCCGCGCCGCCGTGTTGATCGGCGTGAGGATCGCGCCAAGCCAGCCGCACCCCAACATCAGGATGATGAACTCGACCCGGTTGCCGCACATGACCGCAACGCGGTCGCCGCGCCCAATGCCGGCCTGCGCCAACGTTCCGGCAGATTTGGCCGCAAATTCGAGGGCACTGTCGTAGGTCAGACGCAGGCCGCCAATTCTGATCAGATCTTTGCCGGGGAACCGGGTAGCCTGCCTTTGCAGCAAATTCGGCAAAGTCCGGTCAGGGGGGGCGAACAGATCGGCGGTGGTGCGCACTGCGTTCAACGCTCCAACAGACCCTTGATCAGGAACATCTCGGCTTCGTGAACGCACCCGACCTGCGCCCACTCGGGGTCGGACTGCGTCGCGAGACGCCACGTCATCAGCGTCACCACGGATTTGCCGGGCGCGAGTTTCAGGATAGGCCCCGGGATGACGCGCGCCATGTTGCGGAATTGCATCGCGTCGCGGCTTGCTCCCACCTCGTAGTCGACGGTCAGACGTGCGTGATCAGGTTGGAGGCGCACGTAGGTCTCCTTGCCGGTGAAAACCGAACGGCCAACAAAGAGACCGGGCTCGACTTCACGCCGAGCAAAGCTACCCCACGCCCACTGCCCCTGCTTGAGCCCATCGGACATGATCTCGAAAACGGTTTCCGCGGGGCGGTCAACCGCAATGCTGCTGGTGTGGCAATGGGGATCCTGCATTCGGATAGTCCTTTCTGGCGCGCCGCGGGACGCACGGCGCTGAACGCATGAGGCCGAACCGAAATGCTTGCGGCAATTACCAATGCTACGCGGCAACACCGGCGTCCGGGGGCGGCGATCCGAGATTACCAACCAGGTCGGTACTTGTCCGCGAGTTCCTGAAGGGCACGCGTTTTCGGATCCAGGCTCCAGCCACCGTAGGAGCCAACAGTCTGGCGGGCGCTGGCACCCTGGGTACCATAGGTGCTGTAGGAGACCGTACTGTTGGAGCGAGGACGCGACGCGGCGTTTGCCATTGCCGACAGTCCGAGCATAAAGGCGGCTATGAACGCGAGCAGTTTAGGGACCGACATTTTGTCCCTCCCCGGTCCTCTATGAATTGGGGCTCATCATCCGACCGGGAATCATACGCCTTGTTCACCCGTTGATCACCTCGTTTGCACCTGCACGCTCGCCGGCGGCTACCACCGGGAACGGACCTGCTGATCGAGTCGATCAATCAGTTTGTGCGCGAGACACTATTAGTAGGGGGTTCTTGGTCGCCTTTCAACGTCCATAGTTGCCTTTTGCCCCATAGTTGCCCTCCAAAATGCAATTGATGTGTGGCGTGGACGATTGGAAGAGTGCCTGAACATCATTCACGGCCGTTTTCAGCATAGATGACCTCGAAAAATCGACCCGGGACGAGGCGACCTGCCCTCACGGAGTGTCCGAGATTGCATTCGCGTCCATTGTTGCCCTCATAGTTGCCCTCCATAGTTGCCATTTGGGGTGTCGATTTCAGCAGATCCACGAGACACAACAGCTAGCGACCGTGGCGTCCTGCGCGGATCGTCCTCGACGTGACGCCCGGGGGACGCGGTAACTGGTACCCCAAGCTGAGCTACAGCCGCTGACCGCGCCGCGCAGAAAACTGTAGCCCGGGTTAAGCGAAGCGCAATCCGGGAACGTCCGACCCGCATTCCGCTGTCGCTCCATGCGGGCTACACACCTTGCAGAAATCTGTAGCCCGGATGGAGCGAAGCGTAATCCGGGACAGGCTGACCCGCATTGCGCTCCGCTCCATGCGGGCTACCAATCATTCCGATTCACGATGTCAAATAGCCTGGCGCAGCCAACGCTGCGCCGCCCGGTGCAACTGGGTGCCGGGTCACCCTTCTGTTCTTCCTTCGCCCCCGTGAGGGGGGCAGAGCGCCGAGAGGCGCATCGTCTTGGGATCCGCGCGACCAGAACCGAGGCTTGCACCTCCGCCCAGTCCGCGCGGCCCGCATTCGACTTGCTGAATGCGGGTCGCCTATCGGCGCTCCACCGCGATGTCTTAAGTCTGGCACCGTTCTTCCGGGCCCGGTCGCGCAGGCGGAATCCGGCCGTCGCCATCACCCATCTCACGACCGGTCCACGTCCAGCACGTCCACAACGGCAGACCCCGGAAACCGCCGGGGCCGGACGATGACCAGGCCTCCCAAGGTCCGGGTTGCCCCGGGCCCTTCGGCACCGCACCCGCTCCATCTTCGAACGTCTTCCGGAAGACGCCCCTCTGGCACGAGCGGAATAATCAGCATTATGCATTTTGGTTTTACCCTGTCAATAACAAACTCATACATAAGTATTTGGCGGGTGATGCGGCCACCGCGCTTCCAGCGCGCGTAGCCCGGATGGAGCGAAGCACAATCCAGGATGGAAAGCTTTTTCCCGGATTACGCTTCGCTCCATCCGGGCTACGTAGCTTTCATCCGCAGTAGGCGGCCAGCTCCGCGATCTTTGCTGCAGCAAAGCCCTATGTCTTGCTTGGTGATTACCGGGTTGCCGACTTTCGCCCGCCCGCTACAGCCCGATCAGGTGCGGAATGAAACGCTGCGGCACCGCGTCGCCCTGGATGACGGAGATGATCTTGCGGCCGCCGGCAAGGTCCTCACCGCTGCCGGTACCGACGCAGCGATAGCCAGTGCCGATTGATAAACGAATGGCCGCTGCCGGTGACCCGGCAGCGGCCAGAACTCTCCCCGAACGCGCCCGATGAGACGGTCAGGGCTCGTCGAATGTCACTTCATGTAGGACGTCGACCAATTGTCCTGGAACTCCTTCACGGTCTTCATGTAGGACGTGTTCCAGTTGTCCTGGAAACTCTTCATGTAGGAGGTGTTCCAATTGTCCTGGAATTCCTTCAGTCCTTTCATGTAGGAGACGTTCCATTGATCCTGGAAGTCCTTCATCGCCTTCATGTAGGACGTGTTCCAGTTGTCCTGGAAGTCCTTGGCATAGGATACGTTCCAGTTGCTCTGGAAATCCTTCATGTAGGACTGGCTCCAATTGTCCTGGAAATCCTTCATCGCCTTCATGTAGGACGTGTTCCAGTTATCCTGGAAGTTCTTCATCGCCTGCGGCGCCGGCGTAGGCGTGCCTTCCACCATATAGAGCTTGTCGTTGTAACGGAACACGATCGCGCCCGGCCCGACTTCCTTGGCGCCCATCTTGGCGATCTGAGCGGCCGGATCGCCCTTCGCCTTTCCGCGTGCGATTTTGAACGTCTTTCCGTCGACGAAGATACCTTCGTTGTTGGTGAGTTCGCCAATCACGTCCTGCGCCTGCTGCGCTAGTGCGAGCTTGCCAGCGCCCGCAACCAACCCGAGGGCTGCTACTCCCATGGCCAGCGTGGCGGTTCTTGACATTGACATCTGCGGTTCCTTTCATTCACGAATTTTGCAGAAGCGGTCCCGATAGGACCGCGTTCGGATGAGACTAATCTAGTCAGTTTAAGCGCGCTGCGTATTGTCCTTTGGGGCAATATCCCGGCCAGGGGCCGCAACCATTCCTAGACGCTCGGCCATCAGCACAAGCTCGGCAAGCGACCGGACCTCACACTTCTCCATCACCTTTTGCCGGTGTGCCTTGACCGTACGCTCGGAGGTTCCCAGTTCGCCGGCAATCTGCTTGTTGAGCTTGCCGCGAACCACGAGCGCAAACACCTCGCTTTCGCGCGGAGTCAGTCGGGATACGCGGGTGCGCAGCGCATCGAACTCCTGGTTCTGCGCCTGTTGCTGCGCACTACGCGTGAGCGCGCGTTCGATCGCCGCGAGCAGTTTCGCCTTGGCGACCGGTTTGGTGAGAAAATCCTCCGCCCCGGCCTTGATGGCCTTGACGCTCGTCGGGATGTCGCCGTGGCCGGTCACAAATACGATCGGCAGCCGGTTACCGAGCTCCGCCAGGCGGTCCTGCAGCTGTGGCCCGCTCAAGCCGGACATTCGCACGTCGAGGAGAATGCAGCCGGGCTCAACGGACGACAGCTTCGCCAGCAATTGTGCGGCGGATTCATAAAG
This sequence comes from uncultured Alphaproteobacteria bacterium, assembly GCA_963833605.1. Taxonomy (GTDB): domain Bacteria; phylum Pseudomonadota; class Alphaproteobacteria; order Rhizobiales; family Xanthobacteraceae; genus JAFAXD01. Next base: position 302,737 of record CAWHYZ010000008.1, on the reverse strand, counting down.
CGCGACATGATAACCGCACGCTTCGAGCACGCGGCCGATCGCCGTGCGGAACGAAGCATCGTCGTCGACGACATGAATCCTTGGCGGTGCGACGATCATTGCGACATGTTCCAGCTATCGTATGCGCGTTAGGTCGCGGCGACCGGCAACTCCAGCGATTCGGAGACGGCGATTTGACCTCGATGGGCTTCGGTGGAGGCATGTCTGCCGGAAAACGTCGCCGCCGCCGGAAGTGTGAAGCGGAACGTCGCGCCACCTGCAGGCCTGTTCTGAGCCGAGATCGTGCCTCCCATGCGCTCGATGATCGTGTGCGCGATCGATAAGCCAAGCCCGATCCCATCCTGCTTGGTGGTAAAGAACGGCTCGAACACGCGGTTCAGCATATCCGCAGGGATCCCAGAACCGGTATCCGAAACCACAACCTCGACGGTGGCATCCTTGAGCAGGCCGGTCTGGATCATGAGGCGGCGGTTGCCAGGCGCGCTATCGCGCATGGCGTCGATCCCGTTCAACGCCAAATTCAGGACCACCTGCTGGAGATGGACCGAATTGGCCCGCACCGCCAAGCGACGTGGATCAAGTGCCGTGATTACCGCAATTCCACGCAGCCTTGCCTCAGGCGCAAGGAGCTCCACCACGTGTCGGATCACATCGTTCAGGTCGATTTCGATTGGTTCCGAATCATTCTTGCGCAGCAATTCGCGCATGTGGGTGATGATATCGGCCGCGCGCTGATCGGATCGCCGAATATCAGCCAGCATCTCCTTGATCAAAGCGAGGTCGGGGGGATTTCGATTGAGCAGGAGCTCGGCCGCTTCGGCATTGCTCAGGATAGCTCCCAACGGTTGGTTAAGTTCGTGCGCAATCGATGCCGAGAGCACCGCGATCCCGGCCCGTCGGTTCATGTGGGCAACCTCTGCCAGACTGCGACGCGCTTCCAATTCGGCCTTTGAGCGGCGGCGGCGTTCCAGGAACAGGCCCGTGATCAACGTGGCCTGAATCGCGATGATACCGGCGCCACCCAATGCCAGCCCGCGATATTGCTCCCAGAAGCCCGGCTGCCGGAACAGAATTTCGCTGCCCGCCGGCAGGCGCGCATCGCCGGCGCCCCAGCGCTTGAGCTGGCGCCAATCGAACACCGGCCTCATGTAATCGCCGCGAGCGATCGGGATTTTGGCCGGATCCTCGCCGTCAAGGATTCGCAGGGCGAGCTGTGCGGCATCTTCGGCAATCGGTACAGGGTTCGCCACAATGCCGCCGACTGCGCCGAAGCCGATATAGCTTTCTGCCGGAACCACGATCGGGCGATTGGCCACCTCGCTGATCGCGAGCAGTGCGTCGCGGGGGAAGAAGGTGAACCCGTTTCCATCGACATAGATCGCCGTATAGGCGATCGCGGTTTGTGCCGGGAGTTGCGACGCGCGTCGCTGCACGTCGTTCAACGGCAGGCCCATCAGATCGATGAACTGCAGGCTCTTGGACAGGACCGGGACTTCCTGCTCGAAGCTGCGGAAGTACGAACTACGGTCAAACGGATCGCCGATCAGCGCGACGTGTTGCAGGTCCGGGACGACCGCGCGCGCACTGGTGACCATGTCCTCCAGCTTGAAGCGCACCGTACGCCCGGTGACACCTGGGAGCAGTTCTGCGCGTGCCACCGTCGCTTCATCGACCGCGCCGAACACGACCGGCACACCGGGCCAGATCATCTCCCGCGAGCGCATGACAAATTCGAATGCCGTGGGTCCGAACGCCAGCAGCGCACCGACCGGCACATAACGATATTTCTCGCGGAAGTGGTTTTGCAGCTGCCGCTTGTAACGATCGCCGCCAAAGCGCGCGAAATCCAGATCTTCGGCATAGATCACGACACGCCGACTGGCGTCGGCGCTCAACGTCGCTCGCGAGACCGTGCTGACGGCAATATTCCATGGCAGGATCGGATCCTCCTGCCCGATCATGACGATCGAGCGCGGCACCGGTTCACCGGCAAGAGAGAGCGTCGCGGCGAGTCCGACCGCCAACACCGTCAAAAGGCGAACGAACATGACGGTCGCCCCGAAACGCGGCCAGACGGCCCATGCGGACTTGGCTGAGCGGGCGCCGCTCACGCGTCGTTCGATTTTTTGTCGTCTCCGCAAAAGCATGGCAGCCAAGCCATTGTTCCTCAGATGTTTTTACAGAATCTGGCACGGCCCGCGCAATCGCCTCGATCAATAAGCGCCCGGCAAAGGGTTTGCGCAAGTAGGCGACGCAGCCCGCCGCCTGCGCTTGTTGGCGGGTGACTTCATCGTCGAAGGCGGTCATGAAGATGACCGGAAGTGTGGAGCCGCAGGCGCTGAGCTTACGACGCAACGCGATCCCGGACATTCCTCCCAGATGCACATCCAGGAGAACGCAGTCAATTCTGTCCCCCGAATTGATGGCCAGAAACGCTTCGGCGGAAGAAAAGCTCCTGGTGGCAAAGCCATGCGCGTTCAATAATCGCTCAAGGCCGGTCAGCAAGGCTACATCGTCGTCGACGATCGCAACAACCTTTTGCGCCACGGGCACGGGTTGCAGAGTCATGGTGTCTGGTTGCGTGGCCTTGAACACGCCATTCGCGAGGCCGCAATTGTAGGACTGCGACCGCCTCGCGCGTATTGTCCTTGAGGACAATATCGCAGCCCATGCCCGCGGACGCCGGCCGCGCCTGCACCGGACAGAAATTCCCGAAGTTTGCGGCCACCCGATCCCGCGCGACCTGGCAGGCACTCATTGCGCGACCGCAGGTACGGGAGGCGGGATATCGGGGTGATCGAGCACGTCGGGCAGCCATTTCGTCTGCAGGAGTGCCTTCGCCATCTCCTGATCCACATGAGGCCGAAGCGTCTGCTGGAACGCGAAATTGACCTCGCCGAACTCCACCCTGCAGTTCTTTGCACGCGCCTGCGGCAAGAACCCCTTCTCGACGAGGTCACCGAACGTCTCCCGATCCGCCCCATAGGCCATGCACAGCAGATTATAGAACCGTTGCATGGGAGCCCCATGCACTTCCGAGAATGCCTCCAACCTCACTGTTATCTTCGGGTTCTGCACGTAGTTCCTATAGCTGTAGGCGGCCCCCCCGATAAGCCTGCGCGCATCCTGTTTGCCGAACAACAACATGATGTAGGTCGCAAATTGATCAGCGGCGTCCTCGGCTCGTCCCCACAGCGGCACATTGAGAAAATCGAACATCGCATGCCCCATCTCGTGGGCCACCACGTAGAAGAACTGACCCAATATCGCGTCTGTTGCCGTTATGCCGGAAGCTGTCGTCTCTTTCGGCATGGTGTTGCGAATGTCATAGAGATATTCGTAGCAGATCGTCACAGTCGGGCGCTGATACCAGGCGTTCGCCATGCCACATTCAAATGTCCGCAGATTCAGGTCGTTCGACAGGCGAAATGGGCTGAAGATCTCCTGCATCTTTTCGAGCGCGCGGCCGGCCTTCAGGCGGTCGAACAGGTTTTGAAAATTCGCACTCTTGGGCGGCACATACTCGATTTGAACCCGGTTTGTCCGCGCCTCTTGGGCGCCAGCCGGCATCGCGGTCAACGCTACCAAGACGGCCCCAAGAGCTCGGTACGGACGCAATATCGTACATTTCGCAGGTGACATCGGAACTTCTCTCCGGTTCAAGGCGTCTTGAAGCAGCGTGCTTTCGCAGATGAAATTAATTCACCCCCATCAACTCGTATAGATCCCATAGCTGGCCGGACATGCGATATTTCGCCAATATAGACCTCTGCGGTCACGTCCTGTGATCCGCGTGGACGCCAAGCAAACGGGAAGCTGGAGGGAGGCTTTAAGCGTGGTCTGCTGTTCTCAATCGCTCTTGCCGCGGGAGCGTTAGCAGGTGCCGAGGGTGCTGGTGCGTCCCGACCCGTCCTACGAACGTTCGGCGACCAGACGGCTCTCTAGGTCGTGGCGCTTCACTTTCCCGCTGGTGCTGCGCGGGATGTCGTCGTCGGCGACAAACTTGACGTCTTTCGGAACCTTGTAGCCGGCGATCTTGCCGCGGCAGAGTGCAATGACGTCCTCGGCCGTGAGGCGATCGCCGCGCGCCACCACGAAAGCGACCGGTACCTCGCCCCACTGCGCGTCGGGCCGCCGCACCACAACAGCGGTTTCGATCTGCGGCGACGCCAGCAACACGCGCTCGATCTCGGCCGGATAGATGTTCTCGCCGCCGGACTTGATCAGGTATTTGCGGCGATCCACAAAATCCAGGGTCGCATCGGAATTGCGCCGAAAGACGTCGCCCATGTGGAACCAGCCGCCGCGAAACACCTCGGCATTGATGTCGTCCGCACCCCAGTAACCGCTGAACAGGCTCGGCCCGCGCACCAGGGCCTCACCGGGCTCGCCGACCGGAACGTCGCGATCCTGCTCGTCCACAAGGCGCAACTCGCACAGCGAGCTCTGCACTTTGGACAGACGCTCCGGCACGACCCCGATGTCGATGAGCCCTTTACTCGCCGGCACCGCGCCGGTCTCGGTCGAGCCGAACGTGTTGGCAAAGGGCGCGCCCATCAGCAACGTCAACTCGGCTATCTGCGTGCGCGGCACCAGATCGGCCATGACGCCAACAACCTTGATGCCTTTGACGCTGCTCCGGTCGCGCTTCATCTGCGTCATGATGCGATCGATGACCGCCGAGTTGAGGTGCAGCCATCCAAGTTTTTCGGTGGCGATGATCTGCGCCATCGCTTCGGCTTGAAAGCCGTCCAGCACGATGACCTTGCCGCCGCGCAGCAACGTTGAATAGACGTAGTCGGTGGAGCCCATGTGAAACATTGGCGTCCAAGCCAGATAGGCATCGTCCTGCGCGAGCGGGCGATCGATTGCGCTGATCAGGGTGCGTGCCACCATGGCGCGATGGCTGATGACGGCCCCCTTCGGCAGCCCGGTCGTACCGCTGGTGTAGAGCACGATCAGCCCATCCTCCGGCTGCGCGAGATCGGGTGGTTCGGTCGCGTCGGCGCGCGCCAGCGCATGCTCGTAAGGTTCACCCAGGGTGAGAATGGCACCGGCACCATGATCGATACGCGCGAGCGTCGCGGCGTAGCGCTCCGAAACGACGACGAGCTTGGGAGTGACCACGCGCAGGCAATGGGTGAGCTCGGGGTCGGCCTGACGCCAGTTCTGGCACGCGGTCACAACGCCGAGTTTGGCTGCGGCCAGTTCGACTTCGACATACTCGTGCCGGTTCTCGGACAGGATCGCGATGCTGTCGCCACTGCGAAGCCCGTACGCGATCAAGCAATGGGCAAGGCGGTTCACACGTTCGTTCAATTTCGCATAGGTGAACCGACGTTCGCCCTGCTGGATCGCGGTCTCGCGCGCGCGCAGGATGACCTGCGAACGGAACCAGCCGCCGATTGAGGTCGACGACGCCGCAACCGCGAGCGGGTCAATTTGAAAGCTGCCCATATGGCCGGCCTCGTGTCTTCCCATATCCACCGGAAGACCGATAGCTGCCCCAGGTCAAGCCCGCGAGGCGGATTTTTTCGCAACCCATCCCGGCAATTTTGCTACAGTTCTTTGCGTCGAACAGCACCTGCGGTCGCAACACGATGACGGTTCGCACCATCAATCCAATGAAGAATGCGAACCGCTTCAAGCTCGGATTGTTTTCGATCAACGCCGACGGCGGCACCGCTTTCACCAAAGTTCCCAATCGGTGGCGGGCCGACTGGTCTGAAATCGAACGAGCCGTGCAGACCGCAGACGCCGCCGGCCTGGAGTTCATCCTGCCGATTGCGCGCTGGAAGGGTTACGGTGGCGAAACCAATGTACGTGCCGCCTCGTTCGAGACCCTCACACACGCCGCCGCGCTGGCGGCGGTTACGCGGAACATCGTGATCTTCGCAACGGTTCATGTCCCGCTGGTGCATCCGGTGTTCGCCGCCAAGGCGTTAATGACGGTCGATCATGTCAGCGGCGGCCGCGCCGGGCTCAACATCGTGTGCGGGTGGAATCAGGATGAGTTCGACATGTTCGGCCATCACCAGTCCGAACATGACGACCGCTACGAACAAGGGTTCGAATGGTACGCGATCCTGACGCGGATATTCACGAGCGAGGTTCCGTTCGACCATCGTGGTCGCTTCTATGACCTCAAGCAGGTGATCGGCGCCCCCGCCCCGGTGCAACGGCCGCGCCCCGTCACATTGTCGGCGGCGTTTTCCCCGGCCGGCCGGCGCTTCGCAGCGACGACCAGCGATTTCCTGTTCACGACCATACCCAACTTTGAGAGCGCAAAATCTCACATCGCCGAAATCCGCCGCTTCGCCACGGAAGCAGGACGCGATGTCGGCGTGTTGACTACCACCCACGTCGTCTGCCGCGAAACCGACGCCGAGGCAATGGACTACTATCGCTTCTATGCGGAGGAGAATGCTGACGCCGAAGCTGTGACATTCCATCAGCACAAGAAGGAAGCGCACTACGGCGCTGTCGAGCCCGATACCTTCAAGATCGAGCGCCGTCGGTATGCCGGCGGCACCGGCAGCTATCCGCTGGTCGGGCGGCCGGAGCGGATCGCCGATGAGATCATCGCCATGCACGAGCTTGGTCTCGCCGGTGCGACGATTTCGTTCGTGAACTTCAACGAGGAGCTACCATTCTTCGTCGAGCGTGTGCTGCCGCTGCTGCAACAGGCCGGACTGCGTGACGCGGGTGGCAATGAGGCGCACGCGATGCTCGCCGCCAACAGGAGACTTTCATGAGGATCGTGCCGCTGGCCATGGTGGCGTTCGGAACGCTGCTGACGCTTGCAACCGCCGGCCATGCCGAAACCTATCCCAGCCGGTTCATCCGCATGGTCGTCCCCTACCCGGCCGGCGGGACCTCCGACGTGTTGGCGCGGGTGCTGGCCAAGAAAATGGGCGACAGCATGGGCCAGCAGATCGTGATCGAGAATATCGGTGGCGCAGCCGGGACCATCGGTGCCGCGAGCGTCGCTCGCGCGGAGCCCGATGGCTACACGCTGATCTTCGGATACGCGACCCAATTCACGATCGCGCCGGCGCTTTATCAAAGTCTAAGCTACGATCCGATCCGCTCGTTCACCCCGATCGGCAGCGTTGTTCGCTTTCACTTCCTGATGTCGGCCTATGCGGGCGTACCGGTGAACTCGCTCGCCGATGTGGTCGCCTACGCCAAAGCCAATCCCGGGAAGCTGACCTATGCGTCACCCGGCGTCGGCACGTCGACCCACCTGGTCGGTGAGATGTTCAAGCTGAAGGAAGGGATCGACATCGTGCATGTTCCGTATAAGGGCGGCGGGCCGGCGATCACCGATTATGTGGCGGGACGCATCGACCTCTATTGGGACGCGGTTGCGCCGCTGCTTCCATGGGTGCAGCAGAGCAAGATCAGGCCGCTGGCCGTGACCTCGGCCGAACGGCTGCCGGAACTGCCGAACGTGCCGACGGTGTTCGAGGCCGGCATGCCGTACCTCAACATATTCACCTGGACCGCGGTTTTCGCTCCGGCCGGGACCGCGCGCGAGATCACCGACCGGCTGGAACGCGAACTGCGCAAGGCGCTCGACGATCCCGAGGTGAAGGAAACATTCCGCCGCAACGGCTACGAACTGTTTCAAGGGTCCCCGGCGAGCGTCACCGAATTGATCAAGAAAGACCTCGCGCGCTGGACCGAGCTCGCCAAAGCGGCCGGCCTGAAGGCGGACTAGGGCGTGGATTCGGAGTGCTCCTCCCACGTGATCTTTGAGGCGTCACTATCGATCTCTGTCGATCGTCGGCCGCAAGCGCGACTGCGGTTTGTTTCGATGTTGCGTCAAGGCGCTCCACCCCTTTTGAACGATCGCCGCCGAAGCGGATTCATTTGCAGTACTGTTCGTCGCTGACTTTTTCCATCCAGTCGACGGTCTTGCCGTTCACCGCTTCCTGAATGGCGATATGCGTCACGCCCGCCGCAGGCGATGCCCCATGCCAATGCTTCTCACCGCGTGCACTGTCACGCTCCTTCGTTTGGCCAGTTCAAGCCATTATCTCTTGTGAGACTCGCGCGGTTCCTCGCCGTGACGACCGTCAATCGATCGCCTGCATGACACCTATTGCCTCGGAATGTTGGCCGCCTTCACCAGCTCGAGATTGGCGGCGACGTCGTCCTTGAAGAACTGATCGAATTCCGCAACGGTCATCGGCAACTTCTCGACACCGATCTTCGCCAACCGCTCCTGCACCGACGGCAATGCCAGTGCGTTTACGACCTCGTCGTGCAGCTTGTCGACGATGGCGCGTGGCGTCCTCGCTGGCAGGTAGGCTCCTGTATAGAACGGATAGATCGCATCGGCCTTTAGTCCAGCTTCGATCAGCGTCGGCACATCTGGCAAAGAGGCGGCCCGCTTCGCTGCGCCAACCGCGAGCGCCTTAAGCTTGCCGTCACGGACGGAACCGATGACGGTGGTCACCGGCGGAACGCTGAAGTCGACCCGCCCCGCGATCGTGTCGGCCATCCACTCGGGACCCTTGAACGGAATATGCTGCGCCGTGATTCCGGCACTGACGGCGAGCTGAACTGCTCCGAAGTGTGCCGCGGACCCGATGCCGACGGTCGAATAGTTCAACTCGCCGGGCTTGGCCTTCGCAGCAGCGATCAGCTCGGCCAGCGTGTTGTAACGCCCGACCGCCGTCACCACGACAAGCGGGGTCTCGCCAAACGGAACCACCGGCGTGAAATCGGCAACCGTGTCGTAGGGCAATCGCGCATAGAGTGCGTTGGCCGCGGCAATCGAGCCATAGACCAGAATGGTATGGCCGTCCGGCGCGGCCTTGGCGACCGTGTTGGCGCCGATCGTACCACCGGCCCCCGGCCGATTCTCGATCACAAAGGTCTGCCCGACCTGCTTGCCAACCTGCTCGAACACCACGCGGGCAATGATGTCGCTGGCGACGCCAGCCGGGATCGGCACCACCACGGTGACGCTGCGGGTCGGCCAATCCTGGGCCGATGCCTGGCCAAAGGCGGCGAGCGCGATAGCCGCCCCAAGGACAACCTGTCGAGCAATTTTCATTGTGATTTCCTCGAACACGCGAACGGAGATTGAGAGAGCAGGATAGCGTCGTCAATATTGCAGGGAGCCGCAGTCATGCCGGGCTACGTTTTCGTCTCGTTGCAATGCGAGACTACATTCGGCATGGGACCGCCAGGCCCTCGTTCATCACGTCACTGAGCTTCTTGATGATGAAGGGAGCGTGCTGACCGGTCCGCCAATCGAGTAGACGCGCGGCCGAGTTGGACCATTCGCGCATTAGCTATCACTCGGCGGCGGAAAGCTGGTTAGACGTGGCCTCCCAAATCGCTTCGATAGCGGTAGTCGAGGCTACTACCCCAAAGAAGCGCTCAATATTCTTCAGCGTCGTCGCGTGGTCCTCCGGTTGGCATGACGCTGTGCCGTTTTCGACCAGAACGACGTAGTAGTCGCGAACGAAGGCTTCCCGTGCTGTTGTTTCCACGCACACGTTGGTTAAGACTCCAGTCAAGACCACCGTGCGGATACCGTGGGAACGCAACACCAAATCCAAGTCAGTGTTGTGGAAGGCACTATACCGATGCTTCGAGATGGTGATATCACCGTGTTTAGGCCGCACGTCGCCGTAGAAATCTGCGTGCCAGGTGCCGTCCTCGCACATCGGATATCGCGTCCCCGCACCCGCCCGCTGACGCGCCGCCTGCTCAAGAAAAACGTCCGATAAGTAGAGATTATTTTCGGAGGAGTAAGAGCAGCGAACGAAAACAATCAAGTTGCCAGCCGACCGTGCCTTATCGATAAAGTAGGGGAGTCTCCGCAGCAACCTCCTGAAGAGCAGTAATGTCACGGCCAGCTCTATCGACAAGCCCGCCTTTCGCGCAGAAATCGTTCTGCATATCCACAACGAGGAGTGCCGTGTGGCGCGGAGCAACCTTTTCGTTGAGAGTAGCGAGGGGCCTGACATGCGCGATGCGAGCGGCCGCCGCAAAATCAGCGGGAGTTTGCGATGAACTTTCTGCCATAACAGCGGACCTCATTTCTTAGGCATGGCGGACATCGAAACGGCAAGGTGGGCAGTCCCGATCGCCCTCGGCCTGGATCAGCAGGACGTCTCTACCGCTGTAGCGACCGGGGGATCCAGGCTCTCGGGAAGAGAGCAGGCAATGATCGTCCACGACAGGGTTTGCGTCAATCCGCCCGTGGAAGACGAAGTCGGCTTTACTCTTTTTTCAACGCAGCACCCGTGGCGTCGAGCCGACCATCTTCCTGCACGAGGCCGATCATACCCGCTGACTGTGCCCGACCAATTCCAGATCCTCACAATCATGGCTTAGAAGCTCGAATGCCCCGATTACGAACGGAAGGAAAAGATGTCGAACCATTTTACTGGACTCAGCCTCGGTCCGCCGCTTGGCGACCAAAGGGGGCACCTCCACAAACATCTATCGAGAGGGCATCATCCACCTCGATACCAAGGTATCTGACGGTACTTTCGATTTTAGTGTGGCCGAGCAAGCGCTGCACGGCTCGTAGGTTGCCGGTGCGGTGGTAGATCAGAGTTTCCTTCGTTCGCCGAAACGAGCCGTGCATACTGGCGCGTGGTCATACACTGGCCGCCGCCGCGTCGGCTCGCGAATAGAAACTCGCCTGCCTTCTTGCCCGCGACTTTCAGATAGTCATCGACGGCATGGCGGGTCTGATCGGTCAGCTCGAACTTGACCCGCCGGCCGGTCTTCTTCTGTCGCATCGTTGCACGGTCGATCGCATAACCGTTCGGGCGACATCATTGACCTTGAGGGCCACGATATCGCAGCCGCGCAGCTTGCTATCGATGTCCAGGTTGAACAAGGCAAGGTCACGGGTTCGCCCTTCGATCAGCAGGCGGGTTCTGATCGACCAAACGTGCTTTGGTCGCAGCGGTGGTTTCGCTCCGATCAGCTTGCCCTTGTTCCAGGGCGTGCGGCCGGAAGAAAAGCAATCTTCATTGTCTGGCATGGTCGTACTCCTCGTTTACTGAGGACGACGAGCTTGCGCCGCCCGTTGGAGGCGCGGAGTCATGTCAGCTTTCAGAGAGTGCGGTCCTTGGGATACTCCACGGCGAGTCGGATGGGCCGCGATTGACCCGTTGCGGAAGCGGCGCGCGCCACGCATAGTTCTCGGACCATGCTGCCGGACCTCATCGAAATTATTCCCCCGAGCCGTCGGACCGATGCAACCGTCGTCCTGCCGGGCTCGAAGAGCCTCACCAATCGTGCCTTGATTCTGGCAGCTCTTGCGAGCAATCCCGTCGTCCTACGCGGTGCTCTCTGGAGCGAGGACACGCAGGCGATGGTGAACTGTCTCAAGCGGTTGGGATTCTGTATTGAAGTGGCGGATGATCCGGCCGAGGCGGCCAACTGCACCCTCACGGTTTACGGATGCGGCGGGAGAATTCCCAACGCCGGCACGCCGGCGCAGCCGCTCGAGCTCTTCGTCGACAATGCCGGCACAGCTGCGCGCTTCTTGCCGCCGTTCCTGTGTCTCGGCCAAGGCGCCTACCGCGTGAGCGGTGTCCCGCGCATGCACGAGCGACCACAGGCCTCACTGATCCATGCCTTGCGCGAACTCGGTTATCGCATCGACAGCGCAAACGACCGCCTCCCTGCCGTCATTCACGGCACCGGCCCGCGTCACGGCGCAACATGCAGCGTGAGTGTCGAAGAAAGCTCGCAGTTTGCATCGGCACTGCTTCTCAGCGAACGCATCGGCGGCTGGAAGGTGAGGGTAACCGGCGGCAACGAGGATGAATTACCCTACGTCGACATGACACGGCGCTTGGTGAACGATTTTCCCTGGGATGGAGGTGTCTATAACGTGGAGCCGGATGCGTCCGGTGCCAGCTATTTCTGGGGGGCTCATTGGCTTCTGCGTGACAGCGGGAGCCGCATCACTGTGATGCCTGCCCCTGCTAGCGGCATGCAGGTCGACCAGAAGTTTCACCATCTCATGCTTGAACAGGCGTGGCAGCCCGTCTTTTCCCGCAGCACGGACTTGGCCGACAGCATAATGACCGCGATCGTGCTTGCGCCCTTTGCTCCATCTGCCACGCTGTTCATCGACCTAGGCCGGTTGCGAGTCCAGGAATGCGAACGTGTCGAAGCCTTACGTACCGAGTTAACCAAATGCGGTGCCCACGTGGAGGAGATCCGTGACTCGCTCAGGATCGATCCTGGCCCCCTGCGCGGGGCGGAGATCGAGACCTACGGCGATCACCGCATCGCAATGTGCTTTGGCATGCTTGGGTTGCGGGTGCCTGGAATCCGCCTGCGAAACCCCGCGTGCGTGCGCAAGACCTTCCCCAACTTCTTTGCCAAGCTTGCTGAGCTCGGCGTTGTGATTCAGCATGCTTCGGTCGGCACGCAGCTTTCCGGAGAGGACCTGTTAGCTTAAATGGCGCAGGGCCCGTGGAGGTCCCCTATCGGCACTTAGCGGACCTCCCGCCCTGTCCGCTTTTCGGCCGCTTCTGGGGGCTAAGCGGACAACATATGCTCAGCCGCGCATTGTGGCCCAGTGCGTTGAGTTTGCGACTGAGATGACGTGCACCGACGCACACCAAGTATCAATCGGGCGAGATCGATCGGAGTGGCAGAATATCCCGCTGCGGAGACGAGATGATGCGCGTCATGCTCTACGAAGCAGCTCAGAGCATGCTGCGGTCGAAGAAATGGTCCTGGCTCAAAGCCTGGGCGATGCAAATCGCCAGGCGCCGCGGGATGAAAAAGGCGATCGTGGCGCTGGCACGCCGGTTGGCTGTGATCATGCACCGCATATGGGTTGACGCCACCGTGTTCCGCTGGACCCGAGAACAAGCCGCGGCAGCAGTATGAAAACCGTGCAGGATCAAATCCAATAGGAGGAACCCGATATCCACCGAGCGGTGGCATGATGTCCCTCGCCGGACGATGGATGAGGCGAGTTCGCATGTCCGCTTGGACCTCCCGTCACTTTGACGGCAAGGCCGTCCGTTAGATTGTTCCGCCTCGTCCTCGGATCCCATGATGGAAGGGCCTTGGTGCCGATTCCGAAGAGAAGCGCGAGCCCGTGAGCGACATCGACACTCCAGTGGTGGATAGTCTGAAAGCGCTTGACCCCAACCGCCGATTAGAGAAGCGGACATGGCTGAAGAGCCGTCGGCCGGAGAACAAGAACTCGCTGGGCTTTTTGCCTTCCGCTCGGATGTAATCATCAACGGCCCGCAAATGGCCCTCCGCGCAGGAACGCTAGGAGCGCCGGAAGGCAATGGTGCTTCATGTCATACTGCTCAAGCACGGTCCTGCGCGCCCGTTCACGAAGATCAGAAAATCGTTGTGGGTGCGCGAGCGCCTCGATCACTCGTGCGGCCAGCTGATCGAAATCAAAAAACGGTACCAGAAGCCCATTCTCACCGTTGATAATCTCCCTTACCGGTGGCGTATCGGAGCCGATCACCAGACAACCAGCGCTCAAAGCTTCAATCGGCGACCAGGATAAGGTGAAGGGATAAGTCAGATGGACGTGGGCAGACGAAATTTGCATCACACGAAAACAATCGGCTTGGGGCAGCCAGCCGGTGAAATGGACTCGGCTTGGATCGATGCGATCGGCAACCTCGTCCAGGAACATGGATTTCCAGGGCTTTCTCGGGGGTGGATAAGGTTCATAAAACCTGCCTTCACCTCCGACGATGATCACGTGGGCGTCGGGCCGCTCTTCTAGAATGCGAGGAAGGGCGCGCATGAAGATGTGGTACCCACGCAGCGGCTCGAGGCTGCGAGTCACATAGGTGACAACCTCGTCCGACCGCGTGAGCACTCGACCTGACGGCAAACGCCAGGAAGCATTTGGATCAGGGACCGCGTGATCGACGTCGACCCCCTCGTGGATGACCGTTATCTTGCTCTGAAACTCCTTCGGGTAGGTCGAGCGCTGCCAGTGGGTCGGGGACAGGCCGCAGTCGCAGTCGGCGAGTGCAAGCAAAGTCGCCGCGTTCTTGGCCAGCATGGCGACGCGGGTGTCCACGCCGAAGTGTTGGTGCTCCGGATCAAACGCCTCCATCCCATAATAGAACTCGCAGTAGACAATCATGCGTGCGTTCGGAAACACCGCGCGCACCGGCAGACTCTCGCCCCAGCCACAATGCACCGCAATGACATCCGGAGTGAAGCCCCCTGTTTGCAGCAATATCATCTTGTACATAACCTGTTCGGCGCGCCGACATTCAAAATCAAAGCGTCTAGCGAACGGGTGAGTGGCGCTCACATCTTCGTCAGGCACTGTATATTTGAGCAACCTGACATCCCGCATTTCGCTGGCCGGCGACCAACCGATTGCCACCACCTTGTTGCTGGGGTCGGCCGCTAAAGCGCGAGCTGCGTAAATGAACTGAGATGGAAAACTGTTATGCACAAACAGGAAATTCATCAGACGTGGATCTCTGATGCTGTGAAGCATCCCATGCCTAGGCGATAGGTCATACCACAGGCTGATTGCGAGAATAATAAACACATGGGTAGCTGATCCGGCGTTGATCCCCATACTTGGCATCCACATGGTTACCGGCCGCGCGACACCACCCTCGCGAGGGCTGTCCGCTTCTGGGGCACGAACGCGAAGTCCAGGGACGTCCGCTATATGGTCGCTAACGGGGGTAAAGCAGACAACATATGCTCAATGCGAGTTCTTCGCATTTTGTCGAGTTGCCCGGAGGAATTTCACCTCCGGGCGCTCCCAGAACCGTGCATGACCCTCTCGAGTCACACGGCTCCCGATGTTCGGCCGTTGCCATGACATAGTGGCCAATGAGCGAAGAGCGTCGGGTTGGCACGGCGGAGCCGGTCGATCCAATCTCTCCCACCTTTGGTCTGGTGACGCATTCGCTTGAACTTGCGACGCGCCCACCGGATGACATAGGCATCGATCCGCTTCAGGGTCGGACGCAGTTGCGTCTTGTAGAAGTGACTGTAGTAGATGATCCAGCCGCGGATGCACGGGTTGTACATCTGCGCCAGTTCGGTCAGGGATTTGTCGCTGCGGTGATGCAGCGCCCAGCTGCGGATATCGCGGCCGATGCGCGTTAACGCTTTCGGACTGGCGGCGGGTTGGAAACTGTGCGCGAAGATGCGTCTGTCCGCCTTCACCCACATGATCTTTCGGGCTCGAAATTGAAAGCCGAGAAAGTCGAAGTGGATGTCGGGGAAGTCGCCGCACCGGTTGACATCCTTGCAGTAGACGATCTTCGTCTTCTGCGGATGCAGCACCAGCTTGCAGGCCGCAAAGCGGTCGGCAATCGCACCCCAGAGTGCCCGCGCCTCCTCGGCGCTCTTGCAGTGACAGATGATGTCGTCCGCGTACCGCTCGAACGGGATGTGCGCGAACGTCCGCGCCATCCACACATCGAACGCGTAATGCAGGAATAGGTTCGCCAACAGTGGTGAAATCACCCCGCCCTGCGGCGTTCCCGCCGTGCGCGGCACGACACTGCCGCCCTCCATCTGCACCGGCGCCTTCAACCAGCGCTCGATGTAGAGCAGCACCCACGGACAGTCCGTATGATGATGGACGGCCTTGAGCAAAAGCTCCCAATCGATGCTGTCGAAGAACCCCTTGATGTCGAGGTCGAGTACCCAGTCGTAGCGCCAGCAGCGCTCACGAGCAGTGCGCACGGCGTCGATCGCAGATTTGCCGGGCCTGTAGCCATAGGAGTTGGGATGGAACACCGGCTCCAGAATCGGCTCCAGGTAGCGGCGGGCCACCTCCTGGGCGATGCGGTCCGCAACCGTCGGAATGCCCAACGGACGCGTCCCACCATTCGCCTTTGGAATATCGACCCGCCGCACCGGTGGAGGAAAGTAGCTCCCTGACGACAGCCGGTTCCAGAGTTTGTAGAGGTTGCCCGTTAGGTTGGCCTCGAACTCCGCGATCGACTGTCCATCCACGCCAGCCGCTCCCTGGTTGGCCTTCACATGCTTGAATGCCTCCCAGACTTCCCGCTTCGGGATCTTGAACGGCTTTGCCTTGTCCACGGGCTCCTCCCGCTGCCGGTTGGCCAATGGCCAAGGCTGAACAACGCGGCCCCTTCGCTCCAGCCCCTTTACAGGGCCTTCGACGCTACTACGGGCTGCTCCGTCCCTGCGCTGCGCGTCAGTACTCTCGCCCTCGCGGTTGGAGCCGCTTGCGGCTTGTCCCTTCACGCCATCGGCGTGACGCAGCGCAGGTTCTCACGTTCCGTACGACAGCCTGATCGAGCTTCGCGCCGCCTACACGCCGGATGCCGCTCGGGCAGTATCAGGGCATCCCCCGAGCTGATCCCGGAGGAAGGGTCACCCCCCGGTTTTGGCACCGCCTAATCCGCTTTCGACGCTTCTGCAGCGGTTCGCTTGCGCTCGCCTCTCTCGACCGTGCCTGCCTGAGCTTCTGCTCAGACTTGACTGCAACGCTCACCACCACGGCTTTTGACCGCAGCAGCTTGCAGTGGCTTGAGATCAGCACCTGTTTGCCGAACCCGAAGGGCCCTCCTTCATCTCTCGTACAGTTGCGCGCAACCGTGTGGACCGGCCACGCTCGTGACACACGACCCAGAGCGGGACATGGAGACTGCGTTTCAGTCATCAGCGTCTAAGTTCGTCACAGCCCCCTTTCATGACGGCGATTTGACGCGGTACGATGGTGCGGCTGACCCCGACCGCCGAGCGCGATTCAGTCGCGCAATCCATAGCGAGCGGAGGCCAGCGGCGGGGCTGTCGCGCAAGAATGAAAACTCTGCACCCCACCCGGCCTCGCTTCGCTCGGCTACCCTCCCCGCAAGCGGGGATGGCGCGCCGTGCTGCGCTCATCCCGGCGACAGGTTTGTGATTCTCAGCGGAAACCGCCGTTCCAGAAGAACCACGGTGCAGCGTAATGGTTGGTCGCCTTGCGCGTGCGCTTGGGCCCGGCCGCCTGTTTGCGCGCGGGTTTGCTGGTCGCCGGTTTGGTTTCCTCGGCGCCTGCGGCGGTTGCTTCACTCGCAGTCTCGCTGGTTACCGTGATATTGCCGCTGGCGGCCGCGGCCGCCAGCGGCACATTCGCCGGTGCCTCCGACGCCACCGCCCCGGTCCGTACCGCAGCGAGCAGGTTGGGGTTACGCCATTGATAGCCGACGCCGAAATCGATCGGATCGGAGTGGCCGAACAGCCGCGCCATCCTGGGCTGATAATGCTGGGCGAAAATGCTGATCGGACCGGCATAGCGGCCGAACGGACGCAGTTGCCATTTGGCCTGATCGAAATAAGCGAGCGGGACGCCGGTGTCGTCCTGCAGCAACAGGTTGCTGTGCGCGAGCAGGAAATTCCGCATATCGGAGAATCCACTGCTGTGCAGCAGGTAGGACGCGCTTTTCACGAACGCGTCGCCGGTGCCGAGCCCCTCCAGGAACTTTGCGAAGCCGCTCGCCTTGAAGCCGTCATTGGCGATGTTGGTGCTGAAATAGTAGAGCGTCTTTTCACGCCCCTCGGCGTCCGTGAACACGATCTTGGCGCCGCGCGCCGCGTTGGGCGCAAGGCCCGGGGTATTCTCGGGCTGTGGCATGCCGTTCTGGTCGAGCCTGAACAGCGACGCCTCGCGGATCGTCTTCCCGGAGCGGGCGAGGAACACGTAGAGAATCGGTAGGGTCCCGTTCATGCGGGTGGCATTGAGCTCGCTGCGCATCTCTTTGGTGATGAAAAAGCTGTAGGTCAGGATCGAGCGCAGCGACACCTCGATGCCACGCAGCCCGGAACCGAGCGACTCGCGCGAAAATCGGCTCAGATCCGGAATCGGGCCCGTCGGCTCGAGGCCGGCCATCACATAAGTGGTCGCATTCGGGAAGAACGCGTTGGCATAGAGGAAGTCCGGCCCGCTGAACATGTAGAACAGAACCGGGCTTGGGTCCTTGAGCTTAGCGCTTGACCAAGCGCGGATGCGCTTGAGCTGGCGGTTATCAGCGTTTGCAAACAGGGTGTTGAACCGGTCGGCGTGCGCCTGCCAAGCCCCGCTCTGGCTCAGCGGCAGGAGCGGCGAGCCGGCGGACGGCCGCAAGCCGGCCAGCACCCGCGCGGTGTCATCGGGGCTTGCGGATTGTCCGTTGGCAGCTCCGGCCAGCGGCGCGATGAACAGGGTCGCGGCCAAAGCGGCTGTTCGAAAAATCTGCGTCATGGAGGCACCGTCCAGCCGGGATTGTGGAAGCCAGCCCGGCCCATGCCGGTTCGAAACCCGGCGCGCGGGCCGCGCTCGCGGTTCTTCAAGTCTGCACACGCGATGGACAGCGCGGAGACGCACGCCTCCGCGCACGAGCACCCTATGTGTGTCGGCAAGTCAGATGTTACTTTAAACTGAATCGCGTACCCCGTTAATGCGGCCGCAGGCAAGACGCGCAAGTTTTGCGGCGGTGTTGCCACTGGAGCACACTCGACGCATCGATTGGGCCGTGCGCGGTATTCCGTTGGTGCTCAAGTCCATCACGAAGAGATCGATCCATGGCGGCGATTTCCGACGCATGATGTCGAGGCCAAGAGCCTTGGCAGTCGCGAGCGGCGATAAGGATGTCGCATTTGGGCAACAGCTCCAGTAAATGTGACCCATCGCAATCTTGTCCGTCGCCTCGCTTGGGGCATTCCACTAAAAGCATCTAGCGTGGCGGACTCGCCTTGGACTACGGGGAACATGCGTGTAGCGTTCTTTCGGGGACCGTGCCGCGGAGTTGGGGGCAATGAAAGCCTTGCAGGCCACCTGCATCGTGGGTGCCATAACATTCACGGGGATGATCCATCAGGTTGGCGGAAACACGCCAGGCGCGACCGTGCCGGACGCAATGCCGGAAGCGGCTGTGAGCGCCGAGACGCCCGGTGCGCCGGCGCTCTCCGCCGCCGTGCCTGAGGCATCTGCCGGACCTGGATCAGCGCTTGGAGCAGAGCTTGGCTCGGTGCCCCGGGCGGTTGCCGGACCGTCGTTGATGGCCAAAGACAATTCTATCGAGACAAAATCGGTGGACTTGGGCCGCCATGATGCCGCCCAACCGGTGCCGACAACGCGCGATGCGTCCGACGATGCCTCCAACCCGGCGCCGGTGACGCAGGATTTCCGGTATCTCATCTATTACGTCTGGTCCGAACTGCCGCCTGCCGAGAAGCCAGCGGATATCGTCTTACGTTCACTCAAGGACACTCCGGTCGGAACGCCGGTCGAGGAGATCAAGCGCGCTTCCGACGCTTTCGGTCTGGATTTCAATTTCATGAAAGCGGTTGCCAGGATCAAGTCCGGTTTCGACCCCAAGCAACGCACCGGGTCGTATATCGGTCTGTTCCAACTGAGCAAGAACGAGTTCAACCAATTCGGCTCCGGGCAAATTCTTGATCCCCGCGACAATGCCGTTGCGGCGGCCTACAAGGTCATTACCGAAGGCATTCTGTTCGAGTGGGTGACGCACAAGAAGCCGACCTTGAGCGATCTTTACTTGATCCATCAACAAGGCTGGGAAGGCGCCGCCGAGCACATCAGCCAACCTGATCGCATCGCTTGGAAATCCATGTGTGCCACCAGCGAAGGCGTGGAGAAAGGCGAAAAATGGTGCAAACGCGCGATCTGGCGGAATACCCTTCCGGCCGTCAAACGCGCGTGGAAATCGGTGGATAAGCTGACATCGGGGGCGTTCGTCGAAATGTGGCGCGAGCGGGTTGCTCATCTCTATTCGAAATACATGGCCACCGCCGCCGCCGAACAGGCGAACCAGTAAATTTCCGTTGAGTGGTTGGCAGGAGTTGCCGCACCCGCGGGCCGAGCGGGGGCCTCACCGCAGCTGCGGCACGTGGTGCGGCTCCTCCAGCGCCCGCCTTCGAATCGCTCAATGGTCGCGCGGATGCAGTTTACGTCGTCAACGACGCGCTCGTAGTCACGAACCGGAATCGCATTAACACCCATGTCCGCTTTTCTGCCGCTTCTGGGGGCTAAGCGGACATGGTCGATTTATAAGTACACGGCCTAGACCCCGCGGCCTGCGCGCCATGTCGCTTCAGTCAGGGCTCCGGATAGCGCCATGGCGCCGGCTGCGGCGCCGCCTCGTCGATGGTCCATTGCGGCAGGCTCAGCCGTGGTGCAACGTCGCAAAACACCATCCGCACCCGCGTCCCGATTCCAACCGTCTGCACCAGTTCCGGCGGCGCCAGCGTTCCATCCGCAAGGGTAAGATTTCCAACAATTCGCAGCGCCTCGTGTTCAGTCGGTTTGCCTTTTTGCGTATCCAGGTCGACCAGCAGAACAAGGTAGGGCGCGAACGCCTTGAACGCCGGCTGAATGGCGTGGTGCACCTGCGTGTACGAGTGCACGCTGCCGCGCCCCTCGACCGCGACCCAACGCGAGTCCGGACACGCACACCAAGGGCATGCGGTGCCGGGCGGGTAGCGTTTCAGCCCACATGCCTCACAGGCCTGCAGGCGAAAATCGTGTGCAGCACAATGACGAAAATATGCGGTCTGTTCGACCTCGTGCTCATCGAGCACGATGCGCATCCCGAGATACTCCGCCTCGATCGGCATCCCGGATTTTCCCTATCCGCGCCGCATGACCATCGCCGAACCGGTGGCCGGATAGGCCCAGCCCAGGTTGGCCGCGAGCTCGACGTCGCGCACCTGCCGGCACCCGCCTTCGCGGTAGTCGTAGGTGTGTT
Organism: uncultured Alphaproteobacteria bacterium; assembly: GCA_963833605.1. GTDB lineage: Bacteria > Pseudomonadota > Alphaproteobacteria > Rhizobiales > Xanthobacteraceae > JAFAXD01. The sequence continues at coordinate 282,020 of CAWHYZ010000008.1, read as the reverse complement.
GCCGCCGTCCGTCCTGCCCGACAGGACAGGAATCATCGGCGTCGTGGCGCAGCTGGCGGACATTCTCGATCACGAGGTTGAGGCCATGGGTATAGCCCTCACACAATTGCCCACCACTGGTGTTGTTCGGCCGCCGACCGCCGAGTCGGATTGTCCCGTCGCTCGCGTAGGTGCCGCCCGCGCCCTTTTCGCAGAATCCGTAGTCTTCGAACTGCAGCATGGCCGTGAAGGTGAAGGCGTCATAAGAGCCGGTGACGTCGATCTCCTCGGGCCCGACACCTGCGTTGGGCCACAGCAGCTCGCGCGCGTAAACGCCGGCGGTCGTTGAAATCGGTCCGTGCTGGTAGTGCATGTCGAGTCGCGGCTTGCTGCAGCGGCCGACCACACTGCGGATCAGCACCGGGATATGCCGGCAATCTCGCGCACGCGCCGCGCTGGTGACGACGATCGCGGTACCGTTGTCGGTTTCCACGCAGCAGTCGAGCAGGTGCACGGGTGTACAGATCATCCGGCTGTTGAGCACGTCCTCGACCGTAACTCGCCTCCGATAGAGCGCCTTCGGGTTGTTGGAGGCGTGCTCGCTGTGGATCGCACGCACTGCCGCGACCTGTTCGGGTCGGGTACCGTAGTCGTACATGTGACGCGTGAAGGTGAAGGCGAACTGGTTGCCAGCGCTGTGCATCCCGTAGGCACGGGTGTGCAGCATGTCGTTGGCCACCGGTGCCACCGCGCGGGCGCCGCTGCCGCCCGCGCGCACCTGCGAAAAGCCGTTCACGGCGCGGTAGATGACCACGACCTTGCACATGCCGGCCTCGATCAGCCCCATGGCGATGCCGACCAGGGCTTCCGTCGAGGACCCGCCGCCCTGAACATCCATGTGAAAGTTGAGGCGGATACCGAGGTCGCCAGCGACCAACGGCCCATAGGTCGAAATCCCCCAGCAGGAAATGGTACGACAGCATGCCGTCGAACGTCGGACGGCCGCAGTCCGGCGTCGGCGATCGCGTTGCGCACCGCGCGGGTGGCGAGCGCGCGGGTGGAGACGCCGGAGCCGCGCACATAGGGCGTCTCGCCGACGCCGACGATCGCATATTTGTCGCGCAGGAATTTGGGGCTGGTGGCGTCGATCTCGGGCTGCGGCTGCAAACAAGTCTCCGTAGATCAGCCCTGGCGAAACGCACCGTGCGTTGGGCGCTGAAGCGTCGAACCCATTGTTGTGCCAAGGCGCGTTGGCGCCCTCAGCATCATTCTCTCAGGCAATAGCTTAGCACGACTATCCATGCGATCGATCTGAGATAGTTGTCCGCGCTGTGGACCGGCGCGCTCGCTGCCCTATGATGGCGCATCGGCTGGCGCCCGGCCCAGCACTGCCAGACCTCGGGGAGGACACATGGTTCAGCTCTTAGACGGTGACATCAAGACCCGCGAGGTGTTGGGATGGAAAGGCGTGCACGTCCTGCATTATTCGGGGTCGTCGTGCTCACAGAAGCTTCGCATCTTTCTCAACCTGAAGGGCATCCCTTGGGTCTCACATCCGGTCGATTTGCACGCCAACGAGAACTTCACCCCCTGGTTTCTGGGGATCAATCCGCGTGGCCTCGTACCTGTTCTCGTACACGATGGCGTCGTTCACATCGAAAGCAACGACATCATCAGCTATCTCGAAAAAGCATTTCCAACACCGAAACTGATTCCGGATGGGCGCGAGAATGACGTCGCCGCCTTGCTCAAACACGAGGATGATCTGCACCTCGACCTGCGGACGCTGAGCTTTCGCTTCGTGTTCAATCCACCTGGACCGCCGAAACCACCTGAGGCATTGAGAACCTACGCCCTGAGCGGCTCGGGCACCGTACGAGGCTCGCAAGATCGCGAGAAGGCGGTTCAGATCGAATTCTGGGAACGTGCCGCGAAGGAGGGTTTTCCCGATCAAGCGGCGCGCACATCGGCGTTTCGGTTTCGCAAGGAATTCGACGCACTCGAGGCCGGTCTCGCCCAGCATCCCTATCTTCTCGGCGACACGCTCGGCGTCCTCGACATCGCCTGGTTCATCTATGCCAACCGGCTCTCGCTGGCGGGTTACCCGATCGCGCGCCTGCATCCGCGCGTCAGCGCGTGGTTCGAAAAGCTTGCGGCGCGGCCCGAGTTCGCCAAGGAAGTCGCAATGCCTGCTGCGGCCACCGCGCAAGTGGAGGCGACGCGTCGCGCTCACGCCCGGGAAGGGAAAACGCTGGAAATGGTCGCGGGTTTTTAGGTCTGAACTTCCCAACTACGATCTTCGGGTTGATTCACTCGGCCGCCACGGCAGTAGCGTAATCCACGCGCTCCGGTGGGCGCTCGAAGATGCCACGCTCGTGGATCCAGGATTGCGTGCGCTCAAAGGCTTCCTGCGTGTAGGGCAGGAACACGACGCGCTCGCCAAGCGAAAACCTGCGCACGTCGACTCCGTCTCGATAACGGGGCGGAATCATGTCGCGGAAATAATGTTTGAACGATTCCGGGCGGAGATCGAGCTCCATCTGCGCGCGCTTGAGGGCGCGCATGTATCGTTCCACATCGGCGAGCGCCACACCGTGCGGGAACATGAAGGTGATCATGAAGGTGCAATCCGCAATCTTGCGCAGACCAAGCTGCTCTCCGACCTGGTAAGTGAGACCCCACAGACTCGCTGCAGGAAGGTCGCGATCCATCACCACATCAACGCGCTGCCACGGCATCCCGACAAATTTGAGATTGATCTCCTCGGGCTTCAGGAAGGCCTCCAGCGCCTGAATCGTCGAATAGTGGCTGCCCGACTGATAGCCGACCGCGATCTCGACGTTGGCCAGGTCCTCCGGCCTGCGGATTGGCGAGTCCTCCGGCACCATGACGCCCCCGGGGGTAACCACGTAGGCCTTTCCGTACATGGTGCCGATGCTGTTCGCCGCTGCGTTGTTGACGGTCCAGTGACAAGCACAGGAGATGTCGGATTTTTCGCCCTTGTTACCCCGGCCGCTTTCATAGGACTGATAGGCGCCGGACTTGATCACTTCCACCTTGCCGGAGGTGTCCACCAGCTTGGCTTGATGTGCGGATCGCCTCTCCCTGATCTCGTAGTCGAGACCCTCCGCTGCGAAAAAGCCGAGTTCGTGCGCGACCATTTCGTGCAGACGATCATGCGGCTGGATAATGAATTTGGACATGGTCCGCCCTCCTGGATCCGCCGTTCGTGCGATTGTGGAGTGCACGACACTGCGGCCGTCGACATGGGCATAGTGTGGCGCAGCGACGTGGAACCCGCAAATGATTATTACTATTCGATACGTCCGAGACGGCGCGGGCAGAAAACCGGAATGATTGGAAGAAAACAGGAGCGAGCGGGCGGTCTTGCAACCACCCGCTCGCCCAAGAACGCAATGCTGCTGGTTAAACCGGCCTCAACAAGGACGCTCAGTAATCAACGTTGAACTGGTCCTGAAAGCTTCCAGCCGCATTGGTGTTGCTCGATCCGTAGTTCTCGAGCAGGTAGATCTTCTCATCGGCGGCGCGAGCGCGCTTCGCCTGAGCGCCGGCCGGGCTGGCGCTGACATACTTTCCATACCGTTGCTGATACGCCTGCGCTGAAGCCGGGGCCGCGAGCACCGCGGTACCCAAAGCAGCCAGAAGCGCCAGCTTGATTGTTGAGGTCATCAGAATTCTCCATGCTTGTTGCCGCCACCCTGCCCGACAGATAAGGGGTCGACGGGCCCAGGGAAGACCGGCATTTCGCACAAGCGAACACGAAGCCGTGAGCCTCGCTGGTGATCAAAAATATTGTTTAATTTCATTAGCTTGAGTGATCTCAGATCAGATGTCAAAAGCGCCTTTTCAAGGCCCTTTTGGGGCATCTTTATTGCATTGCACAAGACGTTTTGCGAGACCCCGCCAAGAGGGGCCGCCCAATGGCCGACCGACGGTCCATGGCGACCCGCGGTTTTTCGTCTAAAGTCCTGCGAAACAGTTGGGAGGGAAACAATGCTCACTGCGGCCAACGTCATGACCACCGACGTCATCACCGTCTCACCAGAGACAAATGTCCGAGATATCGCAGCTCTGCTGCACTCGAAGCGCATCAGTGGCGTCCCGGTCGTCGACGCCGCCGGACACATCCTTGGGGTCGTAACCGAGGGTGATCTGATCTTGCGCGAACCCATCGCTGGCGAGCATCGCCGGTCGTGGTGGCTAACGCTGTTTGATGATCCGACGGTGCTCGCGCGTGACTACGCCAAATCGCACGGCCGCAACGCTCGGGACATCATGACAACTCCGGTCATCAGCGTCGGTCCCGCTGCGACCCTGGCGGAGATCGCCAAGTTGTTGGAACGTTATCGAATCAAGCGAGTCCCGGTCGTCGAAAACAACAAACTGATCGGAATCATCACGCGCAGCAATCTGCTGCAAGCGCTGGCCACAGCCGACGTTTCGCGGCCCGCCGTGCAGGACGATCGAACCATTCGGGAGCAGCTCCTTGCCGAGCTGCAAAAGCAGCCTTGGGTGCATATGGCTTTGAAAAATGTGGTGGTGCAGGACGGCGTCGTCAGCCTGTGGGGGATGGTTTCAACGGAGGACGAGCGTCGCGCCTTACGAATCGCCACCGAAAATGTACCCGGCGTCAAAGCTGTTGAAGACCATCTTACTTCAACACCAATAAATAGGGGCATATAACGACGGACTTCAATGCCGTCAGGCCCCGGCAACGCACGTTCCGCAGGATTGCATGACTTGAGCTAAACCGGGTGCGCCTTGCGACCCCCGCGCTCGAGCGACACGCATGCCTCACCGCCAATCAGTTGAGTGGCCAAGTCCAGCAGCCGCTTGGCGAGCGTGTGCGCCCCTTCCGCCAGTTCCTTCGATGTGCGCACGATTTCAACGTTGTTCTCCATGTCCTCGTGCGACCAGCCGCGCGAATGGGCGATAAAAGGGAACTGCGGAAAGATGAAGCCGAGCTCGGAGAAGAAGCCGAGCATCTGGCCGGCCACGGCCTGAATGTTGTCCTGGCCGCCGACGATGATAAACCCGGCAGCCTTGTTGCGGATGAGAACGCGATTGTTGACCGTGATCGAATTCTGAACGCAGTTAAGACGCTCTGCCATTTTAAAATAGAGCGACGATGCAGCACCCCAGCGGATCGGCGACGCCACGATGACCGCGTCCGCCCAGTGCACGAACGCCTCATAGACGCGATCCATCTCGTCGGTCGCGTCCATCTGCGTGATCGAACAGGGCCAGGTACAAGCGCGCGCGGCTTTCGAATAATAACCCTCGCAGGTTCGGAACTTGAGCTCGTTGAGCCGGATGAGACGCGTCTGCGCGCCCAGGTTGGCGGCTGCCTGCAGCGCATGGTCGAGCAGGTGATCCGAGCCCGAAAAGCGCGGGTTGCCCATGTCCATCGCTGTCGTCGAGACCCCGACCACCCGCAGCGGCCCCGCGACGCGCACGACCTCGCGTGCGAGCGGATGTGGAGCGTGCGGCGTCTTTTTGCGCCGTGTCGGCGCCGCGATGTTGACGAGAACGCGCCCGCGTTCGAGGCGCACCGGGAAGGCGGGCACGCAGTCCTGCTCGAAGCCGGGCTCGCCGACGCCGGTGCAGCGATGGAATTTCCAGCCGTGCCATGGACAGACGACGTAATCGCCGTCGAGCCGGCCCTCGCCCAGCGGCCCACCGACATGATTGCACGCATTCGAAAGCACGCCGTATGTTCCGTCGCGGAACGAAACGGCGATGTCGATATCATTGACTTTGCATCGGCGCAGCGGTGCCCGGGCAAGTTCGTCCGCGGCGCCGATATCGACCCAATGTTCCTTCCCAACCATGACGTTCTCCAGCTTTGCTTGTTCGTTGCCTGGAATGTGGCGGCGTCTCACCGATGTTTCGGCGCCGCCGGCATGCCCGGCGGCAGCGGGCGTGCACCAATCTCGACCGAGCCGTCCCCGACCCCCCACCGATCAGGTTCGGAATTTCTCGGTAACCCGGGCCCGCGCACTATCGACGGGGCTTGCGATCCTCGATCCGTGCGGGTCGATCATCACCTGCCATCACCTGCGCCCAGCCCCCTGAGATCGACGCATCTCGCGATAGCGTGCGAGCAGGCGTTCAAAGCTGGCGTGCATCGCGGTCTCAATCTCGGGTTTGCTTTCGAGTCGCGCCAGAAGCATGGCCGCCGCCTCGATGGTTGAAAGCCCGTCGCGGCGGGGCTCGCGGCGCAACCTGCCGTAACGCGATGGACGCTTCGGCCCGAGAACGACTCGCTTGCACTTGAGCATCCAGCCGTTGCGCCACCACAGCGCCTTGGCCTGGCTCCAGGTACCATCAAGCAGGATGATGCCTTCGATCTCGCGCAGCGCTGCATCCTGATGATCAACCGCGTTGCCTTTCCGGTTGACCACCACAACGTCGCGATCGGGTAGCAGCGCCGCGGCCTTGACCGAACCGAGATAGAGGATTGCCCAGCGCTGCGGATCGGTCGCGCGGCCGAGGATCTTGGTGAGGCTCGGCCAGGACAGGCCGATCTTGAGCAGCGCATTCTTCAAATGCAGCGTCGTGAGCCGCGCGGTGCCCAGCTCGCGATCCTGCTCCTGCGGATGTTGCAGGATGAGCAGCGACACCTTGTTGTCAATCAGCGTGATTCCCGCACATACGCACAGCGCCTGCGGCTTGAGGCAGTGCGGGCAGTCAACGTTCGGATCGGCCTGAGCCGCTTGCAGCGCTTCGGTAGTAGGCAGTTCGGTCATCGGAGCCCTATACGCCCGGATATGGGCGGCGACAATGCGCGGCGCTTCGGCAAGAAGGTGCCCCTTGCACAGTGAGGCTTATGGCAGATAGCCGTGCGCGCCCAGCACGCCGGCGCCGATGGCGAGCGTCGCAATGAGGAGTGCCGTCCAGTGGAGCCGCGTCATCAGTGCAAATGCTTGGTTCTTCTCGCGCAATGCGTAGGATCGGAACAAACGGTCGATCCCGAGCGGCTCCAGGACAAACAGCATCAGCATAAACAGAATCCATAGGGCCACCATCAGGTGCAGCCACCAAAATGAAAGCGATTCGAAACGGTCCCAAGCCACCAGTCGCCACAGCATATAAATGCCGGAAGCGCCGGTTAGCGCGACTGAAATGCGCGCTTGCCAGGCAAACCGTCGCTCGAAGCTTTCAAACACCGCAAGTGCTGCATTCGGGTCCGATAAGCGTTGGGCGTTGGGCAGCACAATTGTGGTGACGGCCGCAACGCCTCCGATCCAATGGACGACGCAAAGGACATGAATGACACGCGCGATTGCAAGATCATCGATCATCGGGATAAACGGATCAACCGACGACGCTGCCGGCTTTGCGGCTGAGCAAAAGCTCGGCGTCGCTCACGATCTTTTGAAGCAGATCACCTGCAGGCCTGACATCCTGGATCAGCCCGGCGGCTTCACCAACCCACACACCGGTGTTCTCAGGATCACCGCCCTGCATTGCGGACATGTAGCGATTCATTTCGCGATCTAGCACCGCAGGTTCCCCCAGTTGGGCTTCGCGCCCATGCCATTCGGCGACAAATCGATTCTTCATCACCCGAGCAGTGAATGGTTTAGGCCAATCGATCTTGCGGACGAGGTCGACCACCGTGGTGCGGATGGTGGAATCTCCATTCGCTGTGGCAGCTGCATTCTGAAAGGCAGGGTGAACAAGAGCCTCCGAACTCGCCCAGAACCGTGAACCGATCAACGCGCCTTCTGCGCCGAGCATCAAGGCTGCGGCTAGCCCGCGCCCGTCGGCGATGCCGCCGGCCGCCACCAGTACGGTGCCAGGCGCGGCCTCCGCGAGGTAATCGGCAATTTCGGGAACCAGTGTAAGGGTTGCACGGGCTGCGCCGTGTCCGCCGGCTTCTGCTCCTTGAGCGACGATAATGTCAGCGCCGGCGGCCACCGCCGCCCGCGCACGCTCCATGTCCTGCACCTGGCAGATCAACTTGGTGCCAGCCGCTTTGATACGCGGGGCAAACGGTGTGGGCGACCCGAACGACAGCATCACGGCAGCCGGCGAATGCGCCAGCGCCAAGTCAAGCAACGCAGGTCGTTTCGCAAGCGACCAAGTGATGAAACCGCAGCCAACCCGGGTATTGCGCGCCTCGCCGAATTCGTGCTCCAGCCAGTCGGCATCGCCATAGCCGCCGCCGATCAGACCGAGACCACCGCCCGTGGTGATTGCTGCAGCAAGCTTGCCGCCAGCGGCAAACGCCATCGGCGCTGAGATGATCGGGTGTTGGGTGCCCAGTAGCTCTGTCAATCGGGTATGCAATGCCATGAGCGGTCGGCTCCGATGTGATTAGTTTAGGGCGTGTTCTCATAAACCGTGATTGTCCGGCAATCGATGATACCCGGCTTTCCTCTGACCATAGAGCGGACATCTTAGATCGGAAGCTTGCGCCGCTGAACCGCCGACCCTGAATGTCCGCTTGCGCGTCCGCTATCGGGGGTTTTTAAAGGAGCTTGCGGCAACCGCGGTAGCAACTTTAAGTCGGCGGCACTAGCGCCTTGCCGAAGGCGGGAAGGTACGACCCATGGTCACCGAACACGACCGTCAGATTCTGGCACAACTGCCAGCCTGGAATCCGACCGGCGACGTTACTGCGCAGCGCCGTGCCTGGGAAGAACTGGCGGTCGTTTACAATCATGATCTTCCAGCAATTGGTGCGCTGGAAAAGAATATCGAGCTGCGTCCCGGCCTCTGCGCCGACATCGCCGTCCCCAAGAGTGCTGGTCCTCAGCCGGTGGTCATCTACCTGCACGGCGGTGGTTGGGCGTTCGGCAGCCCAACCTCACATCGAAAGCTTGGGATGCAGTTTGCCGAAGCGGGTTATCTGACGATCATCCTCGACTATCGGCTGGCTCCCGAGCATCCGTTCCCGGCCGCACTGAACGACTCGGTGTTAGCCATTGAATGGGCGACCGACAACGCGCACCGATGGAATGGCGATGGCCGGCGCATCGCGATCGGCGGCGATTCCGCAGGCGCAAACCTGGCAGTCAGCGCCCTCACATCGAGCGCGCCCGAACTGCGCTCGCTGGTGCGAGCGGCCGTACTTTTCTACGGTGCATACGATCTTAAGGCGACCGCGGCGCGCACCCGATCGCTCCCCGGACTTCAACAGCAGTTGAGCACGTACGTTTCGGGCATCGAGAGTATGTTCGACGATCCGCGCGTAAGCCCGGTCAAGGCGGTGGCACCGGGACGACTTCCACCGTGCTTCATCATCGGCGCGGGCGACGACACCTGGTGTCTTGCCGACTCACTTGCGCTTAGCGAGTCCTTGTCAGCCGCGGCGAGCCCTTACGAGCTGCACGTGATGGAAGGGATGCCGCACGGGTTCATGCAGATGAGCACGCTTGAGGGCTGCCGCGCCGCGATGCGCTTGATGTGGGACTTCCTGGCGCGCAACGTCTGAACAATTGCTGGGCCCTCGACCCAGTTTCAATTCATGGTGCGATGGATGCGTTTCTCAGGCCGCGGTGCCCCGCGCCGACGATGATCACTTCGAATTGCGAGCCCGCGCCGAAATCGTCAAAACCGACGACTGGTCAGCTTAGAGATAACACCCATGCGGCGGCAAAACAGCCGGTACCGACAGCAATACCGATGGCGGGAATGCGAAACCAGTACCGCAGGGCGAGTACTAGATAGATGCACCCGATCAGGACCAGCGCTGGCAGGACTCCGGCGGGCAGCGTGCGGATGTAAACGCCGGCCCAAATGGCCAACGCTGCAAATAGCAGTACACCTAGACTGTGGCTGAAGTTGAAACCGATCCAGGCTCGCCACATGTCCGTGCCACCACGCGACAACCTGACGGCCGAATTGGCCATGGCGCGTACGACTGCACGATCGTCGGGGACGAGTCGTCGCGGGTTGCGAAGATCCAGAAGGGTGTAAAGCGCATGCAGCGCGCCGAGTGCGCCGAATACTGCACCGCCCACCATGACGAGGATCGCGATTATCAGAGGTGGTGAATGCATTCTTAAGTCACCGACTGTCACAGCGCCGTGCAACAACCCATCGAGCCCGTCGCCGAGGCATTCCACGTGCGTAACTCGCTTATCGCGGACCCCGTTCCGCTGCGACCTTTAGCTCCAGGGCCTGGTCCGCATAGCAATCAGGTCAAAATTCTACGCCAATTAGTGTAAAGTCCATGCCGGTTGGAGTCTGAGCTGTCAAACCCAACACGGGGGGTGACGATGATTCCTCGTTCATGCCTTTCGTTCCCGATCCTCCTCGGGGGATGGTTGGCGATTGGTGCCGTGGTCGCGTCGTCCGGTATTGCACTGGCCCAAAGGGACTACAGCGCCGGCAAGACCCCGGAGCAGCTGTTCGTACACGACTGCTCGGCATGTCACGCTTCGCCTCAGGGCTTGGCCCGCAGTCGCGACGCGCGCAGCCTCACGGGCTTTCTGCGCGAGCATTACACCACCCAAACGCGAACGGCTGCATTGCTGGCGAATTATCTGGTCAATGCGCCACCCGCCATTCAGGCAGCGCCGACGGAAGCGAAAAAGGGTAACGAACGCGACACAAAGAGCGCCGCTGAGACCCTGGACAGCAAGCTGCGCGGCTATGCGACGGCGGGCCAGGAAGCCAAGCCTCCGGCCGAATGACACAGCAACGGGCTCCGCGCAACACGCCGGCTCTAGTGATCACCCTCGGGACTGGACGCGGCCAGCTGGTCGTCGCCGACGTCATTGCCCCACCGATTTGCGTGAGCGCCCTGCACAACCCGTGCCGGCGAGAGGTTGAAAGCGTTTGGAGCCGCGCAGAACGCCGGAAATATATGACATTGCGCGCGCGTTGCGTGCGGGCAACACGTGTAGGAAAAGAACATAATCCTCGGTTTTGGCCATTGCGCGGTCACACTCGCCTCCAAAGATCGTTGCCTTCGAATGCTTGGCTGTCCGGCATGATTCTGGGGGTGCGGGGTGATGACTAAGCGGCGATCAATGACATTAGCGGTCGGGCTGTGCGGAACAGCCGTTCTCGTCAGCTGGGTCGTTGCCGGACTTGGCGACCTCGGTTCGACTGGCATTGAAAATACCGGCACAGCGTCAGTTGAAGGCCGGCGCGAAGCCGACGCTGAAATCCGTGAACGCGTCGCAGGTCAGCGTCATCGCCAAGACTTCGGGTCCCCGAGGTCGATGTGGCGGCGGTCACCACGTCCGCCGCTGCAACGGCGGCCGACATAACGACGGGCTCGGATGCGGCGGAATCGATCCCGGAGGCCGCATCGGCCGCATCGTCGCCAGCGCTGGCGGCCGACAAACCACCCGTGCAGGTGGCGATGGCGAGCCCGGATGACCCGGTGCAAGACGACACCAATGAGAAGGCCCTAACCACCGTCGAAATCTTCGACGAGTGTCTGGTGGCGGAAGACTGCATCGACCGATATCTGTGGGCGCTGTACCAGCGGACGCCCAAACTCGATACCATCAAGGTCCCGGAGCGGCGGAAAGTGACGGTCAAGAAGAAGGGCAAAACGCGGACCGTCGTCAAAACCGTGACCAAGCTCGTCGACGAGGACTTCACGTGGAAGGATCCGAAGGCGGCAGAAAAAGCTCGCATGTCGTTGATGGACTATGTGATTGGAGGCATGGATCGGAGCTTCAAACTGAAGCTGTTTCGGGCCCTTCGCGCGTCCGATGAGGCTGGGCTCAAGCCCGGCATAACAAGCGCTTTTCGCGACGATTACCGTCAATCGATCGCAAGCGGCCTGAAGGCCGCAAGCGACAGATCATTCCACGGTGGCAGCTCCCGCGGCGGCTACAGCCACGGGCTCGCGGCCGATGTCGTGAGCGTAAAGGGCAAGACGCGGGCGCAGCGGTGGGTGTCCAGCGAAAGTTTGTGGAAATGGATCGATGCGCACGGCAAGGAGTTTGGAGTCGGGCGGCCGTATCTCGATCGAGATCCGCCGCATGTGGGACCGACCGACGGCAAGGAATATGTCGCTCACAATCACGGGACGAATGCGCAACACGTGAAATTGGCAATCAAGAAGCGTAACCGGCTAGCCGTGCGCCACGATCACAACCAGGTCAACCGTCCAAGAATCGCGTCGTCGAAGATGGAAGCCTTCTAGCCGCGATCAAGAACGCATTCCAGGACGGCGGCGGGCGGACTACAATCTGGCAATGGCCCTGCGAGTTCCGTTCAAAGGCGAGCAACAACATCTCTCGTTTCGCCTGACCAATTCATGCCAGCAGGTCACAAAAGTCGAACTGCTGATCAATTCAAGCCGCCAAAACCCTCGGCGTCACCGTGCCACTCCCACTGCTGGGCCAAGCCGACGAGGTCATCGAGTGAAGCGGAGCGGGTCAGCCGAAGGCGCGACCCGCCGTTACCGTGCCGCCACCGCGATTATTTCGCCGACGCCGGAAACGCCGGCAACTTGTCGACGTCGCGCGCATCGTGCTGAATGATAACGGTCGCTTTGAGATTCGCGACGATCTTCTTGATGCGCTCGATCGATGCCACCGTCTGGGCGCGATCGAAGTTGAACGCGGGTACGCCGTCGGTCTCGTAGTTCTCGCGGAAATGCACAGCGTCGCCGCTGAGTACAACATTGCCCATCTGCGGCAGCTTGACGAGCAGGCTGCGATGACCCGGCGTGTGGCCCGGCGTAGCGAGCACGATCGCGCTGCCGTCGCCGAACACATCCTTGTCAGCGATTACCGGTTCGACCTTGCTGTCACCCTTTATCCAACTCTCGAACGGCTTGAAGTTCACGCCTGCGGCCGGCTTCGGACTGGAGATCGCCTCCCAGTCGCCTTTGCCGATCAGCAGCGTCGCCTTTGGAAAGGAGGCCGCCTGGCCGGTGTGATCTCCGTGATAATGGCTGATGCCGACATATTTGATCTGCTCGGGTTTGAGTTCGAGCTTCGCCAGCAGATCGACCACGCTCACCTTGGGCGCCACATTGGGCGCGGTCATGGCATGGCCGGTGTCCCACAGAAGATATTCGTCGCCATGCTTCACGAGATAGCAACTGAAGACGAACTGAAGTTTCAAATCGCCATAAGCAAAGGTGTCCGAGAAACGCTGGTTGACTGCCACGGGCGCCTGCGGCGTGCCGCACTCGAACCGCGTGAGCGACATGTCCGGCGCCGCCTGCGCCGGCGCTGCGAAGCCGGCGAGTGCGCAGGCGCAGGCGCAGGCCGAGACTATGGTCCGTATCCGATACATTGTTTTTCCCTCCCTAGAATTTGAGCTTTAGAGTGCGTCCCTTGCGGGGCTTGGTGCGGCTGAGCGCGTCCGTCGCAACAAACCCATCCCCGCCGCATGGCCAGGATACACGCGTGCGAGAGGACGCGGAAAGTCTCTTGCCGGCCGATTTTGTTGCACGAGTCCGTTGATGGCATGCGCGAACAACGACTCCGTCGCTCAGATGCGATTCGGGGTAATGAGGCTCGTGCGGCAATGATCAACGTTGTCGTCGACGGTCAACGTGCGAGCAATGCTACTGGCTGCACCCAATGCAACGACCCATCATTCACAGGATGGGGCACATCCACTTGGGTCGATACCTCACGGCGCCCGATTGCAACAAGGCCCTCGACTTCCCGCGAAAAACGCGATGGAATTCCCAGGTCTCCAAATGGGCGAGGATAACGATGATCTCATCACTTATAGTTTGGCTGATAGTCGGAGCGATTGCTGGCTGGGTCGCCGGCCTAATCGTCAAGGGTTACGGGTTCGGCCTCCTCGGCAACATTGTGGTCGGCATCGTCGGTGCCCTCATCGCTGGATGGCTGCTACCGCTGATCGGCTTTGTCATTGTCGGTGGCATCCTTGCTGCTATCGTCAACGCCATCATCGGCGCGGTTATCTTGTTGTTGATCATCGGACTGATCAAACGGGCATAAGCTGCCGACGTCGTCCTTCTGAGTTCATCGAATGAAGAGGCGCGTTCGTGGTTGCGCTGGGCAGCGTTGGGCTGCTCGCTCGCATCTTGTGCAGCGGCCAATGCTGGCGGCTGACTGCAGCGAGACTCGCGCATTGAGTCAATGCTGCATTCGCAAATCCATTCTACCGCGATTGAGTTAGCGCATCGCTTCGGATGAAGGTGTGCGGAGACAACAAGCCGAGAGCCAGAGCATGAATGATACCGAAGCCGCCATTCACACCCTGGTCATCGCTAACCGGATCCTTGGCCGGGAAGGAGTGGTCGATGCTTTCGGCCATGTGAGCGTCCGGCATCCTGGTAATCCGGGGCGCTATTTTCTGTCGCGTTCGCGCAGCCCAGAGCTCGTTGTTGAGAGCGATATCATGGAGTTTGATCTCGACAGCAACGCCATCGATCAGCGTGGGCGTACCGTCTATTCCGAACGCTTTATCCATGGTTGTACATACAAAGCCCGCAGCGACGTGATGGCGGTCTGTCACAGCCATGCGCACGCCCTTGTCCCGTTCACCGTGACCGACACCGCAATCAAGCCGATTTGGGTGATGTCGGCGGCGATCGGCGATAGTGTGCCGATCTGGGACATTCGCGACGACTTTCCGCATGAAAAGACCATGCTGGTCATCAACGATGCGATCGGCTCGTCTTTAGCGAAGACCCTCGGCGCGGGGCGCGCGGCGCTCATGCGTGGTCACGGAGCCGTCATTGCAACGGGAGACGTCAAGAAGACCGTGATGGTATCGATTGGATTGATGCGCAACGCCGAAATGCTGATGCAAGCTCATCTGCTGTCACTCGCGCAGGGTAAAGACAGTCAGGTCAAGTTCCTCAGCGGGGGCGAGATCGAATTCACGACCGACGTGCTCTTCAATCCACGCGGGCTCGAGCGGGCGTGGGAATATTGGAAACGGCGCGCCGGCTTTGCGACCGATTAAGACAGCCCTGAATTCGTCTAATTCGCTTCGGCTCTCATTGCGGTTACGACTTCGTCCTCGATCAGCGCCCAGACCTTGTCGACGTATTGCAGGAATTGTGGCGTCCGCTTGGTGTCGAGCGCGCGTGGCCGACTGAAGGGGATGGGTATATCGGCCGCGAGGCGGCCGGGGCGATAGGAAAACACCAGCACACGGTCCGCCAGGTAGACCGCTTCGTCGATCTGGTGGGTGATGAACAGGACCGTCTTTTTCCGTTGCGTCCAGATCTTCAGGAGTTCGCGCTGCATGATTTCCCGAGTCTGAGCATCAAGCGCGGCAAATGGTTCGTCCATCAGCAGAACTTCCGGGTCAATTGCAAGCGCCCGCGCCAGATTGACCCGCTGACGCATGCCGCCGGAAAGCTCGTTCGGGTAGTGGTTGCCGAATCCCGCCAGCCCGACGAGCTTGAGCAGGGCTTCCCCGAAATCCTTCGTCTCGGCCGCACGTTGGCCGCGCACCTCCAGGCCGAACATCACGTTTTGAATGACCGTCCGCCACGGCATCAACGCATCACTTTGAAAAACGAAGCCCCGGTCGGCGCCCGGCCGCGTTACTGCCTTGCCGTCAATCCTGATGCTCCCCTCCTCCGGCGACAGCAGTCCAGCAATGCAGCGAATGAGCGTGGTCTTGCCACAGCCGCTGGCGCCGACGATGCAAACAAACTCGCCCTCCTTGATCGACACCGTGATGGCGTCGAGGACCTTGCGAACCTCGCCATCGCGCCCGTAGAAATACTTGGACAGCCCTTCGATTTCGAGCTTGTCGGTCACCGGACCTCCTGGGCCACCTTGCGCCAGGGAGCGACTGCGCGCTCGATCCATTTCAGGCCCTCAACAGTGCTCAGCCCGAACAGCGAAAACAACAGGACCCCGAATAACACCACCGGCGTATCAAATGACTGTCCCGCATTCCCGATCAGGTAGCCGAGGCCGGCCTGCGAGCCGAACAACTCGCTCACGACGACACCGGTGAGAGCCCGCCCGATGCCGAGCCGCAACCCGACCAGGATGTAGGGCAGTGCCCCCGGCAAAAGGATCTTGGCGAAAACCTGCCAGCGTGAACAATTGAATGCAGCGCCGACCTCCACGAGGTTCTCGTCGACTGCACGCAGGCCGACGAAGGCATTGAGCAGAATGGGGAAGATCGCGACGATGAATATGATCGCGACCTTGGAGGCAAGCCCGACACCGAACACCAGAATGAAGAAAGGCACGAGCGCGACCAGCGGGCTTGAATAGAAAAACGAGACCCAGGGGTCGAGAATATCCTGCGCGGCCCTGTTGGTTGCCATCAGAAAGCCGATGGCAATACCGATGATGGTCGCCAACAGAAAGCCCAGGCCGAATTCCAATCCGCTGATCGCGAGATGAAACAGGAGATCTCCGCCAACAAGTAAGCTCCACCCGGCGGCAAGCACTTTCGACAACGGCGCAAACAGGATTGGGTTGGTCACAACAAAACGACCGACCAGCTCCCACAGCACCAACACGCCAACGATGGAAAGAAGTGCGCGCCGCCGAGCGCGCTGCGCCGTTCGCCAGGGCGGCTCGGGCATTCTGGCGATGACTGCGGGTGGAATGCCAATGCGATCAGAAAGCGCATTGGCGCTGGCGCTGGCGACGCCGTGTGCCGAAGTGCTGGTCATGATCAGTGCCCAACCGCACGCTTCCAATAACTCGTATCCATGTAGCGGCTGGGCTTCTCCGTACTGGCGCGCAGGTCGAGCCATGGTTGCAGGGCACGCTCAGTGAGCTGAAGATCAGGTGACATGACCTTGTCGGCGCCATAGTACGAATCATAGCTGCGGGCCATGTCGTCACGGGCGCTGCGCGTGTATTTCACAAGGATGTCGACCGCCCGTTGCTTGTTTTGCGGGTCATAGAGATAGCGTTGCGCCTTGGCGGCGGCGCGCAGAAAGCCGATCAGGGCCTCGGCATTTGCCTTCGCCCAGTCGGTACGAACGGCCACGACAACGCCGACGCCCTCGAATGCCTCGAACGCATCCCCCATCCGTTTCATACCCTCGGCCTGGGCTTTGAAATCGAAGGGCGGACTGAGCATGGTGGCGGCGACCGCGCCGCGCACGAGCGCGGCGAAACGGTTGGGCGAGCCGCCGAGCGCTATGAACTCGTACTCGGTCCGCTTGACCCCATGCTTTTCGAGCAGCAAGCGGATCATGGTCGCAGTGGATTCCTGCAACTGGGTGACCCCCAGCGTCTTGCCACGCAAGTCCGCGTAGCCATTGATCTCCGGCCGCGACATCAGTACGAACGCGACCCTATCGTCTTCAGCCGCGACAAACTTGAAGTCGGCACCCTTGTCGATGGCCGAAATTGCCAACTCCGTGTTGATCGAGGAAATATCAATCGCACCGGTCGCGAGAAACTGCAGATTTTGCACCGGCGTGTCGTTGTTGATGATTTTGATGCTGAGCCCCTCCGCATCCATGTAACCAAGTTCGATGGCAGCGAGGACGTCCCAGTAGTAAGACGACGCAACTATTGGCGCACCCCATTTGATTTCTTTCTTCGATTGGGCTTGCGTTGCGCTCGTCCCAATGAGTGCCAGCATCAGGGCAATCAAAATGCGTGAAACGCTCATTTTTGAACCCCGGTCGTTGGTTTTACGAGCATAGCCGGACGCTCGAAAAAGCGGCGGCAATCATCGCATCATGCCGCGGCTTCCATGCCGGTGCAATTCTGCGATCGCTCCCGATTTCCCGCGGGTGGTGCTCGCTCAACCGTGCATCGCGACCACGACGCAGCAAATCGCCCAAAATACGCAGTACTCGTACCCGCCGATATTCCACAGCCACTTGCCCTTACTGTAGCGCCACACCGCCCAGGCCGCCACGAAGAGGAACACGGCCTCCAACAGCGCGACATAACGCGTATAAATTGCGAACACCATGCCGATCGAGCAGATGATCTCAATGACGATGCAGGCGAACACCCACGCCTTGGGAGGATAGAGCCTGAAATCGCGATAGAGTTGGTAAGTGAATTCGAGATTGGTCGCTTTGGCATAGAGATGCGGCAGCAGGAACAAGCCGCAGATGAGCCGCAGGATATTGAACTCGTTAGTCAGATCGAAATGCTGATAGAGGCTCATGCTCGGCGCTCCCAGTGATTCCCTCACCACAGTCTACACGTGGCACCGGACGGTAGCAGGCCACGAATGGCTTGCCGACGTCCCAAATTCCTGCGCGCCACGAGCAAGAAGCACCGATCATCGCCCCTCCGGATAGGGGTCGCATTAGTGGGTCGAGCCTTCGGTCCCGCCGCGCACGACTGGCAGATCGAGCCGGTCGATCAACTCCGCGCGCAACGCCTCCGCGGCGTGCGTGTCCGCCTTTGCTTGGCGCAACGTCGCGGCATTTGATCCGGCCGTCACGATCCCCGCGACAACAAGCGTCAGCGAGCCGACCAGGACGAGCTGATCGAGTTTGATCAAACCAAATATGGTCCCGATCAGCATAAGAGCGCCAAGCGCCATGGCGACTTTCGAGATGACGATGACCTTGCGACAGCCATTTGCCACCCCTGCCAGACGTTCGACCTCGGCTTCCAGCTGGGAAATCTGCTCGGACAGGTCATTGTGAGCCATGCGAATTTCCCGATGAACCTCAATCGAGATTAATTCGGCGCGGGGAAAAGAAGCGTTGCTTCCAAAATGGTCCCATATCTGATGTCATTGCGCGAGTGTTAACGCAAGATCGGCAATTTCCATGGCTCCGTCTCTTGTCGACCCGACTGACCGAAGTCCTGTGCCCGACTACAAGAAGCTCCATGGCCTCGACGGACGCGTCATGGTCGTGCTCGGTGGAGGCAATGGAATTGGCCGCCAAACGTGTCACGCGTTGGCGCAAGCCGGCGCCCGGGTGGTTTGCGTCGATCGCGACCTGGCGCGCGCATCGGCGGTCGCCGAAGAGGTCAAAGGGACAGCTCTCACCGGCGATATCACGCAGAGAAACGATGTCGAGCGCATCTTTACGGACGCGAGGAAACACGGACCGATTCGCGGCGTGATCGATATCGTGGGGATGCCGCATCTCGGCCCGCTGGCCAACCTCGATGATCGCCGCTGGGCTTCACAGTTTGACCTCGTGCTGACACATGCGTTTCTCGCCATTCAGGTCGGAGGCAAGGCCATTGCAGAGGCGGGCGGGGGCGCGATGGTGTTCGTCGCCTCGATGTCGGGGCTTACGCAGATTTCGGGACAAGTGGCGTATGGCGCCGCCAAGGCTGCCCTCATACAGCTTGTGTCGGGAATGGGCCTCGAATTCGGTCCATCCCGCGTGCGCGTCAATGCTGTTGCGCCAGGCTTCGTTCGAACGCCACGACTGAATAGCATGTTGAACGAGGACCAGTGGGGGCAGATCGGAAACCTTATCCCGCTTGGGGCGCCAGCGTCGCCGTCCGAAATTGCCGGTCCGATATTGTTTCTCTGCTCCGACCTGGCCAGCCACATCACCGGACAAACACTTCTCGTCGATGGGGGAATAGCGGGCGTGGTGCATCTCCCCAGACTGGCTGTAACCGGCCATTAGGGAGACGAACTCCCATCTAATCCAGTCGCAGAGGAGCCGCGCGGGCTATTGCTTTGACTGGCGCACCCGCTTCGGGGGCCTCTGCGAGAGCGCTTGCACACACGCCCCGCTCACCTGACGTTGCTTGACCCTCAGGCATCGTACGATCCGGTCACGGTCTGGGATAACATCGCTGCACAGTCGCATGACGTTCGGGCGTGCAAATATCAGCCGCATTGGCGGCTTGTGCCCGGGCGGGCATGGCGCCGGCTGTCACGAACAAACCCACCGCCAAGCCGATCTCTGCAGACAGCCGCGGAAGCGCCCGCATCCAAAATGATCTTTTCACGCGACATTCCCCCCAATAACTCTGGCCCTCGACCCGAGCCAAAGCGCAAATCAAGGAAGCTGCGAGAGGTCCGCCGTCAAATCGGTCACCTCGCACCCACCAGCGGCGCTGGTTCTAGCCCTTAAACCGTGCCGACAATAGCAATCGGCGGGCTACCGAGGAAGTCACGGGGTGAACTTCGGCCGGTTGCGGAGGGTTGTCCACAGGCTGGCCGTCATACCGCCGATGCGCCGATCGGGTACGATGAGGAGCGAGGTCTCTCCCGGGCCGGCCGACGCCGGTATTGGATATGGTCCCGTTTGGGATCGGCCATAATGGAGTAGCGAATGGCAAACACGATCTATCGCGCCGATCATTGCGGCAGCCTCGTGCGGCCTCCGAAACTGAGGGCTGCGCGCCTCGATTACCGCCGCGGCCGCATGGGCCCAGCGGAGCTCGCGAAGCTTGAGGATGAGTGCATCCTTGCGGCACTGAAGCTGCAGCAGGATGTTGGCCTCCAAATCTACAGCGATGGCGAGTTTCGGCGCGATTTCTGGCTGTCTGCGGTCTCGGACGCCTTCTTCGAGGGGATGGAAAACGAAGGCATCGATTATGTCCGGCACCCGTATCTGCGGGGTAAGACCATCGAGGATAGCGACTACTACGTCCCGCCAAACCCTGTGGTGAAAGGCAAGCTCGCACGCAAGAAGCGGATCACCGCGACGGAGATTGAGTTCCTGAAAGCGCACGCACCGGGGCCATTCAAGGCGACGATTCCAAGCCCGGTCACGCTTTCGCGGTCGTCCTTCCGGCCAGGGATCAGCGATCGCGTCTATCCGACCTGGCAGGACCTGTTCAACGACTACGCCCGGCTTGTGGCCGACGAAATCAGCGCCATGGTGGACGACGGGGCGACCTATGTGCAGCTCGACGCGCCACACTATACGCGCTTCATTATTCCCAATCGCCAGAAGCAGCTGACGGACATCGGCGTCGATCTCAAACAGGAGCTGGCGATGGCAATTGCCGCCGAGAACCGCTGCCTGCATGCGGCGAAGCGAGAAGGCGTGACGACAGCGGTCCACATCTGCCTTGGCACCTTCATCCTGGGTCCGCAG
The DNA here is from genome assembly GCA_963833605.1 of uncultured Alphaproteobacteria bacterium. Classification (GTDB taxonomy): domain Bacteria; phylum Pseudomonadota; class Alphaproteobacteria; order Rhizobiales; family Xanthobacteraceae; genus JAFAXD01. The sequence goes on along the minus strand of CAWHYZ010000008.1, from coordinate 261,133 downwards.
GGCCCGCTGGGCGGCGCCGGTGAGTATGATGATTTACTGGTCGGATATCTCATCGGTGCCCTCGATGCCGATGTCTTCTTGATTGAATATTCCGAGCGCACCGGCAGTCTGGAAGCTCTGCGGCACGTGCCGAAGAACAAAGTGATCAGCCTCGGCATTCTCAATACCCGCGATCCGCGGGTCGAGACGCCCGACGAGATCAAGTATCGGGTTGAAGCGGCGGCAAAATACGTCCCGCTGGAGAACCTCAGTATCTGTCCGAACTGCGGCTTCTCGGGTGCCGCCGTCGAAACTTGGGTCACCGAGGACATCGAGAAACGCAAACTCGCCGTGCTTGTCGAGACTGCCGAACAAATCTGGCGTTGATTCAGTCCGCCACAAAGCCCGACGCTTTCACGACTGGAGCCCATTTCTCGGCATCCGCCTTCTGGATGGCACCGAGAGCCGCCGGTGTTGTTCCGGTCGGGTTGAGGCCGAACCCGATCAAGCGCTGGCGCACATCCGGCGAATGCACAGCGTCGACGATCGCCTTGTTGAGTTGGGCAACGACATCGTCGGGCGTTTTCGCCGGCGCGAACATGGCGTACCAACTCGTACCGACGATATCGAACCCGCTTTCCTTGAACGTCGGCACATCAGGGAAACCGGGCGAGCGCTCGACGTCCGATGTGGCAACGACGCGCAGTTTTCCGGCCTGGTGCAAGTCCAGGAATTCGCTGGCGGTCGAGGATACGATCGGGATCTGACCGCCCAGCAGATCGGCTATTGCGGGTGTGCCGCCCTTGTAGGCGATGTGAGTCATTTCGACGCCAGCAGCCTTGCCGAACATCAACCCGAAAAAGTGCGGCAGCGCGCCCGCGCCCGGTGATCCAAACTGCGCCTTGTCGGGATTGGCCTTGAGCCAGGCGACCAGTTCCTGCGGCGTCTTCACCGGAACGTTCGGTCCAACCGCGAGGCCGAAATCGAACGTACAAATCTGCGCAAGCGGCCGCAAATCGGTGAAGGGATCGTAGTCCAGCGTGCGATACACGAAAGGATAAATCGTCACAGCCGCGAATGGCGTGTACAGCAGCGTCATTCCATCAGGCGCCGCATTCTTGACCGCTGACACGCCGATACGGCCGGCGCCGCCTGTGCGGTTCTCGACCACAACCGGCTGATTCAGGCTCGCCTGCATCTTGTCGGCGATCAGGCGAATGGTGGCATCCCCGCTGCCCCCAGCCGCATAAGGAAAGATGATGCGGATCGTATTATTGCTCTGGGCGCCCGCATCCGCCGAATCAGCCAATACGGCAGCAAGCGTCAAACCAAACACCAGATGACGGCGGTCCAATGCTGTCCTCCCCTTGTCAGGTCTTTCGTTTCTACACGAACCCAATATTCGTCAGGCACATCGACTGATTTAAGGCGCCGAGGCCAGATCGCCGCGATGCCGCGCCCAGCATACCTTTGGCGGATCCTGAGCGGTTTCCGATGTTTCGAAAGACTCCCGCGCGATACCGGGACCGGCAACTGAATTTGCACCGCGTGCCGCTCTGCGGCACGATAAGCGGGATGGCCCGCTCAACGGAAAATCGGTCCCTCGACCGTGGGTTGACGATCCTGGATAGCCTGTCGATCCATGGCGCCAGCAGCCTGCAGGATCTGCATGCGCGCACCGGACTGCCCAAATCCACAATCCGGCGCATCTTGGGGACCCTCATTCGTCGAAAGATCGTGCGGCGCAGCCTCAGCGATCGGCTATACCGCGCCAATATCTCGCTGCCGGTCCGAAACAGCACCGGGTTCGCGCGCAGCGAAGGTTCGCTGGTCGATTGCGCCGTTCCTCACATGATCGAATTGACCCGATCGGTCGGCTGGTCATGCGATCTGCACATTTTCGAACGAACCAGAAGCCGCATCATCGAGTCCACGCGGCCGCTGAGCCCGTTTTTTCAGTATGAACGCCAGATCAATCTCGAGGTGCCGGTGTTCGCGTCCGCCGGCGGCTTGGCTGTGCTGTCGACCTGGGCCGACCAGGCGGTTCTGGGGTTGGTCGAGGAGATCGGAGACGATCCGGCCTGGGGCCTGTGCCGTGTGGGAATAGGACAGCAGAAACTGCTGTCGACGCTGAACCGGGTCCGATCGGTCGGCTATGCGGTGCGCGCCAGCCAATATTCAGGGGAATCGCCATTAGCTAATCGTCTGCACGCCCTCGCCCGCCCGATATTTCGTGGCGATACGGCCATCGGCGCATTGGTCATCCTGTGGCCCAAGGGATTCTTGGCGCCGGAAGAATTCGCCAACATTCACCTGCCCAGGTTCAGGGAGGCGGCCGCATTGATCACGGCTGATCTGAACCGCATTGACCAAGGTTAGACGACGCCGCGCAGCCAAGAGAGCCTTTGTGGAATTGCGCAGCGCTGCGTCAGCTCGGCAGCACCGTCCCGACAATCGACGCGTCGAGCGCTTCGTAGTCTCGCAGGCCGATTGTGTCGTAGAGCTCGGCTCGGGTTTGCATGTCCGCAAGCAACGCGTGGGTGCTGCCGTCGCGGCGTAACACGCCGTAGAGCTTCGCTTGCGCCTTGTTGGCGACGCGCAGCGAGGACACCGGCCAGATCACCATGCGATAGCCGAGGTCTTGGAACTCTGCAGCGGTCAGATAAGGCGTGCGACCGAACTCGGTCATGTTGGCCAGCAGCGCGACGCCCGGAAGTCGCGCCGCAACGTCGCGAAACATCTCCTTGCTCGTCAACGCTTCCACGAAGATCGCATCGGCGCCGGCGTCGACATAAAGCTTTGCCCGCGCGATCGCGCCGTCCACCCCTTCGACCGCTACTGCATCGGTGCGGGCGATGATCACCAGGTCACGGCGAGCCTTGACGGCAGCCGCGACTTTCGCCGCCATGTCGCCCGGGTCGATCAGATGCTTGCCGTTGAGGTGTCCGCATTTCTTCGGCAATACCTGATCCTCGATGTGCACGGCTCCGGCGCCCGCCTCCTCGAAGGTGCGAACCATGTGCATAACGTTGAGTGCCTCGCCATAGCCGGTGTCGCCGTCGACCAGCAGGGGGAGGCCGGCCGCCCGAACGATTTGGCGCACGAAGAAGGTGACCTCCTCGACCGTGATGATCCCGAGATCGGGAAGTCCCATGGAGGCGGTCATCGCCGCCCCCGACAGATAAAGTGCTTCGAAGCCGGCAGCTTTCGCCTGCAATGCCGCCATACCGTTGTGGGCACCGGGAAGCTGCAAAATGTCTCGCCGGTTCAGCAAGGCGCGGAAACGTTTTCCGGCGCTCTCGTGCGGCAGTTCGTTTGCGATCAGGTAGGGCATCGCTGATCCTTTGCAATGGGATGCGAGCAGAAGCTCTTCGCCACGGTCCTCATCGCTCGCACGAATATGGTGGCCGAAACAAGCACCACGGGCGCGGGTCCCGCTTGGCGCTCGCCATCACCACCGGGGCTTTGCTATTCTCCGAGTTGGAGAACATCACTCCTCGACCCGAGCGGAGATTGGTGTTGAGACGGCGCGCATTCGTCACACTGCTCGGCGGCGCTGTGCTGTCGGTTCCGCAGCCGCTTTTTGGGTTAGTATCAGTGGACAGCGAACGAGGGGATAGCAACATGGCCGAGAAAAAAGTGCCCTACGAGGTCAATGGCAGGCGGTTCGAGGGCATGATCGTTTATGACGACAGCGTGAAGGCAAAGCGCCCAGCCATCTTCATGCAGCCCGACTGGAAGGGCGTCTGTGCCGACACAAGCGCGCAGGCGCGCACTGTCGCCGGCAAGGACTCCGTCGTGCTGATGGCGGACATGTTTGGCGTCGGTTACGGCGACAAGCCCAAGACGCAGCCGGAGTTGATGGCCGGCATGCGCGCCGTGCACGACGACCTCGGATTCACCGTCGCTTGCGGCGACAAAGCCTACGGCACCCTCGTCGTCGAAGCGAACAGGCTCGGCCTCATCGATACTGCAAAGAAAGTTGCGATCGGCTACTGCGCGGGCGGCGGCTTCGCGCTCGAGCAGGCGCGCGCCGGCGCGGATTTCAAAGCGGTCGTGGTGTTTCATGTGACCAATCCCAATCCGGTCGTTCCCGGAACGCCCTGCAACATCAAGGGCCGGGTGCTGGCAATTCACGGCTCGGCCGATCCGGTAACGCCCAAACCCATGATGGACGCGTTCGAGGAAGAGCTCACCAAGGCCAAGGTCGATTGGCAGGTGATGATGTTCGGCGGCGCCGTCCATTCCTTCTGCGATCCAACGGCCAACGCCGGACCGACACGCTACGATGAGAAGCTCTGCCGCAAATCTTACATGCTGATGCGCGACTTCTTTGCCGAGACGCTCTGAGGCCTCCCATCGCGTGGGATACGGGCCAAACGGACTCGCGATGGCGCCAGGCGGCATCGCCAGCGCCCGGCGAGCGATCAAACCAGCGAGAGGTCGGGCTTCGCATCCAAGACAGGAGGAAACTGTGAACGTCATCCAGCCAAGTCTTCACCACGTGACGATCAAGACCAGCCGTCTCGATGAGATGGTGGCCTGGTACAGTACGGTCGTCGGCGCCCGGGTCCAATTCCGCGATTCCAACAACGCGTGGATGACGAACGACGCTGCGAACCACCGGGTTGCGTTCCTTTCGGTTCCTGCCCTGGAGGACGATCCCGATAAAGTCAAACACAACGGTATGCACCACAGCGCGTTCGAATATGAGAGTTTCGATGATCTCATTGCATCTTATGAACGCCTGAAGACAGAGGACATCCGGCCAGCGTTCGCGCTCGATCACGGGTTGACGATTTCGATCTATTATCGCGACCCCGAAGGCAATTTCGTCGAGCTACAGAGCGATAATTTCGGCGACTGGGCGTTGTCGAGCGAATGGATGCGTACGTCCCCTGACTTCCGGTCAAATCCCATCGGCACCTTTTTCGATCCGGAGAAGGTGGCTCAAGCGTTCAAAGCCGGGCGCCCGTTCAAAACCCTCCAGCCAGCAATACGAGCGGGCGAATTCATGCCGGCGCAGATACCGAGCATCGGCCTGCCAGTCTGAATGATAAGCTGCGGCCGGCTTGGCAAGTGACCGCCGCAGTGCCCCAATTTGACGATTGCTGTACAGAGCTCGCGATTGCGCCGTGGCCGGGGCGCGTGCTGACCGACGCGCGTTTGCCCAGTCCGGTCGTGTATTGTGTGGGATGATGGTTGTCGGAGTTCCAAGCCTATTCCGATTGGGCCGACCACCGCGCGATCGGGCCTAATCCTTGATGATCGACTGGAAATTTCGGGGGGGCGGTTTGCGCTTCGAAGAGATTGGCGAGGCGACGGAACTCTTCCTTTGCAAAAAGATCCGAACACTCCCGAGCGGCCTTTTCACACCGCAATGCAAGCGCGTGGAATGAGGCGGGGGTCATTGCGAGCTTTCCTTTATTGGCCCACCCCTCCAAACCTCGGCACAGGATTGCGCGTTTACGTCAGCCTCGCAAGTATTCTTATGTCCCCCAGTTTGTACGCACGCGTACAGCCTGACCTGCGTCAAAGGCGCAGGGTGACCGCTGGCGCGCGCGTGCATGTGCCGCCGGCTCCCGATCGCCCTACCCAAAAGCGTAGCGACGATTCCTAACTCCGCTTTCGATCGCCGCGATCTCCCTCGCCTCTTTTCGCAATCATCTTGGCCTTGGAACGTCGGTCACTCGCCAGCGAGCGCCCAAGATCGACCTGCTTTTCGGTGAAACGACCTCTGCGATCGCGGCGAACGTAGCGTTTGTCCCCTTCATGGGGTTCAACGAGTTCTCTTGGCATCGGTTCTTTCCTTGCCCTGATCCAAGGAACAACCGTAGGTTTGGAATCCGGTTCCCGGAGAAGCCGAACGGCTCGACGGCCCGACGAGGCCTCAGGTTGCGATGATCTTGGCCAGCATCTTCTCCCCGGCGGAGAGATGCTTGGTTGGCCTGGCAGCAGCGTTCGTCAGGCTTCCGTTCTCGAACGCATCGACGACAATTTCGTGGACATAACTCTTGCGGCAGATCGCCGGCGTATTCGCAAGTTCGATGGCAACATCGCGGACCGCTTCGCGCACCTGTCGGCGACGGTGATGTTGACTGGCGCCCGGCTGGGTCTGCGCGAGCGCCTCGAGGACCTGTGTGCAAGCACACATGGTGCGAAAGTCCTTGAGCGAGATCCGCCGCCCGGAAAGGTCGCGCAGGAATGCGTTCACCTCCGCGGCACGCACACGACGGATGTTCCCATCCGGATCGCGATATTGAAACAGGCGCCGTCCAGGTAAACACCGAAGACGTTTGATAGCGGTCAACAGGGCTGGGGAACGTATCTCCTTGAAAACTTGCTTTCCGCCTTTGCCAGTGAACGCCAGTCTGATTGACCGCTGCGGCGTCGTTACGTCGGACTTTTGCAAGGTCGTTGCGCCGCGCGCCTCGGTTTCGCGCATCGAGTTCTCGCCACCGGCCCTAATCGCCGTCGCGTCAACGAGCTTGATTACGGCGGCGAGAGCGTATGCGCGGCCCGCCGTCTGAGCGTCAAGACATTCGTCGACGCGTCGCCTGATGCGCGGCAGCGCCTCGACAAGACGAGCCAAGTGTCGGGCCTTGCGCGCTTCCCGCTCCTGCTCCCACTTGGGGTGATAACGGTATTGCAGACGGCCCGCCGCATCGCGGCCGACGGCCTGCAGATGCGCAAGCGGATCGCGTGCAAAATAAACCGCGGTGTAGGCCGGCGGGACGGCCAGTGATTTCAACCGTTGCAGAACATCGGGATCCAGGATGGGTGCGCCATCGGAAGCAACATACCGGAAGCCTCGTCCGGACCGAATGCGTTTGATGGTCAGCGCGCTCGCCGCTACCCGCCGCAGGCCTGTTGGTTTGGCGTGCGATGGAGCGTTGGAAGGCGATTTGACCCCGTTCATGGACTTCGCGCCTATGCGACAATCGCTTGCAAGAGGATGGTCTCCTGGGCGGCGGCCCGCCGTCCGCTGTCTTAACGTACGCGCTGCTCATTGGTTGCGTGCTGCCTTGCCGGCAAACAGCTGCTGCTCACATGTCGATCGTCACTTTGCGATTTTCGCCGAGCCGCGGGGTCTTGCCTGTCACTATTGCTCTCGCAAATTCGAATATCGTGACTGCTTGACTCGCCGGTCCGTCCCATAGCTCTGCGACCAAGGGTTCGACGACCAGCAGACAGACATTGCGATCGGTAGGTCCGCCGCGCCACCACAGCGAGTTGGTCCTTGTCCAAACCGCGCTCGTTGTCTCCGCATCACGAACAGCGCGAGCATGCCCGGTGATCGACAGGTAGGCCTTGTCTGCGGGGTCAATGAACGCGAGCGCGACGTTGGGGGCTGCCTGGACATCGTGTTCTTTTGCGCTGTGGACATCCGTTACAAAGAGAAGCCGGCCGGCGTCTCTATCCGGCCTCGCCTCCAGCGGACGCGCCCGCAGCCCACCGGCAAATTGTGTGGTGAGCATGCAGACCCTCACCTTTTCAATGATCGCCCAGATGCGGTCCAAGCGGTTTTCAGCTTCCTTGTCGAGCATGCTCACCGCAGCACCTCATCCACTGACATCATAAGCGGCTCGACCGCCTCATCCCCGCATTCACCCATGCGACGACCGGACCGCGGGGCGCTTCGTCGCCACACGCGGCCCGGCAGCCGGGACCGCGGCCTACTCGATCACGTCGATCACGCGACGCGACGATAGATCAACCAACCCGACCGAGTTGGCGGAATAGACGTATCGGTATTGGACAAGTCCAGGACCCCAATCGTTGGGAACTGTCAGCAGTTCGACATCGGCAGGAAGTGTCGTGCCAACCACCAGGCGCTCCTTCATCGCGTATGGCTTCACCTTGTTCTGCACGACATATTGTTTGATCCTGGTGCGCTGCTCAGGTGCAATCGTCACGGCGGCGCCCGCCCTTGGGCTCGTGGTCACGGCGACGCCACCACCCGGAGGCGGGGTCGTCACGATTGTTGTTTGAGCGAGTGCGGGACCTGCCAAAGCCAATGTGGCTACAACCGCAATTAGAGTGTATTTCATGGTGTCACCTCCAAAATGTGTCGCCAGGTGTGTGGCGTCGCTCCGCCGCACTAACGACAACTTGGTCGCCTCCCCGTCGTTCCCGACAACCATCATTCGGAACATGAAACCGCCGCATGAATTGTCACCGGGGGAAGCCAAGGAGGGTCACGATGCGGCCTTGATCATGACCATCCTGTGGGGCGCATCTGCTGACGCGTTTGAACCTCAATACCAAAGTGGCGTGTGATAGTAGTCGTAGACCTCACGGTCGCGCCGCCGGTCACTCCAGTCCCAATCACTGTTCCTGTTGTACCTTGGCGCGCCTTTCAATCGGTCGGCGGTGACGCCCGTCCGGTATCCGCCTAAGCGTGTGTCGTATTTCAGCGTTGGCCAGGGCAACGGATAATAATCTTCGCCAATCCCGAGAAAGCCTCCAAATGACGTGACCGCATAGGCGACCTTGCCGCTGATCTTGTCGATCATAATGCGCTGGATGCTGCCAATCTTCTGGTCGTCGGCGCCGTAGACGGCGGTTCCCTCGACCTTGTCGCTCCCAATCAGTGAAACAGTTTCGCGGTCATTAGTGACGGTTGCCATGAGGCGATCCTTTCGTTGAGCGTTATCCTTGCACGTCAACGCCCTACGAGACTGCCAGTTCCGGACGGTGCCGGAGGCGCGTGTCGAGAGCGAACGGCGACTGTCGTTCACCCAACTGCCGCTGCGAATGATCATGTCTTTTGACACAGACGACGGGCAGCATGTCTTTTGACACAGCAGAACTAAGTCAAAGCTGGGTTGTTATGTTTGAAGCCGGGGAGCAAACCACTCGGAAAGGAAAATCCACCATGGCTAACCCCGAATCAAGGCGGGCAGCAGCATCAAGGTGACAAGGAGAAGCAAGGCGGTCAGCAGGGCGGTGGCGGACAGCGCCCAGATCAACAGCGACAGGAACCGGGGCGCGGCGGCCAGCAGGGCGGGCAGCACGGTGGCCAAGGCGGCCAACATGGCGGCCCAGGTGGTCAGCATCGCGACGACAAGCGTTAACGCACCGACTTTCTGAACCACGAAAGCTGCGCCCGGATCATTGACGCTTCTCTTACGCCGGCCAGGTGACCTATCGATATCGCTGTACGATTCTCGCCACCGCCATCGCCCCCCGGCGAAGGCGGTGGCCATCGACTTCGATGTCGTGCACAAAGATGGACAACAACCAATGTCCCGGCTCACCACTGTTTCTAGTCGCGACGGAGTTCGTAGGCCTGTCGATCTCCAAAGGACCAGCGCAGCAAACCCAACTTGCCTTCCTTGTCCATCTGATCAAGGTCGATTAGGGCCGTCAGAGCGAGTCAAAGATTAACTGGCTATTTGCTGCGGCATCACTATATACTGCTTAATCATCCGTCCGGGCGACGATTCCTAATCGATCTCGCTCAAATATCACCGACGGGACTCGACGATCCAAGAAATTCGCTCGTCGTTTCGGCTGTTCTTGCTGTCCTAAATTGCTGCCTTAGCGACCAGTTCGGGCCGTACTCGAATTGAGGGCTCGCACGCAAGCGGTCGCGTTCCCTGTGGGACGAACAGACGGCGGCAAAGAACCCACGATCGCCCGAGCGGCGATACAAGGAATGACATGCAGCTTACATCATTCGCCGTCGATGACGGGTTCCATAACTTGGACGGGTTGCGGCTTCATGCCAATGACGGGACTCAGCGTGTGGAAGCGTTCATCAGCAGGCGTGTCATGGACAGTTGGGTCGACCCCGTGGAGCCTTATGCCCGACGGAAGAGTTTTTTCGCGAACAATACAATGCGCTTGGAAAGCGAAATCTCCCGGCGATCGAACGGATCATCAGGTTGAAATACGAGCGTGGGGCGGCGTTCAACCGTCAATATCCTTTCGTGGATGTCCTGTTGGCCGACATCACTGAAAGCGGCGAAGTTCTCGACGTGAGCGAACTGCTGCGGCCACCGCCGCTTCCGGCTTCCAACAAGTTTGATGGGCGCGCGGATAAATGAACAACATGCAACGCGCTTTATGGAGGAGTTACTGATATGACTGCCAAGGACGTGAAATTCTCGGTCGACGCGCGCGACCGGATGCTGCGCGGCATCGATACCCTTGCCCACGCGGTGCGCGTAACGCTCGGACCCAAGGGCCGCAACGTTGTTCTCGACAAATCCTACGGTGCCCCCCGCATCACCAAGGATGGCGTCACCGTCGCCAAGGAGATCGAGCTCGACGACAGATTCGAGAACATGGGCGCTCAGATGGTGCGCGAGGCCGCCTCCCGCACATCCGACGCAGCGGGCGACGGAACCACCACGGCCACCGTGCTTGCGCACGCGATCGTCAGGGAGGGCGCCAAGGCGGTCGCCGCCGGCATGAACCCGATGGACCTCAAGCGCGGGGTTGACCTCGCGGTCGAGGCGGTGGTCGCTGACTTGCAGAAGAACTCCAAAAATGTCACCTCGAACGAGGAGATCGCACAAGTCGGGACCATCTCCGCCAATGGAGACAGTGAGATCGGCCGGTTTCTCGCCGACGCCATGAAGAGGGTCGGCAATGAAGGCGTGATCACCGTCGAGGAGGCAAAGTCGCTGGAGACCGAGCTTGAGGTCGTCGAGGGCATGCAGTTCGACCGCGGCTACATCTCGCCCTACTTCGTCACCAACGCCGACAAGATGCGGGTCGAGATGGATGACCCCTACATTTTGATCTACGAAAAGAAGCTGTCGGGACTCACGGAATTGTTGCCCCTGCTCGAAGCCGTTGTTCAGGCCGCAAAGCCGCTGGTGATCATTGCCGAGGAAGTAGAGGGCGAAGCGCTCGCGACGCTCGTGGTCAACAAGCTGCGCGGCGGCCTCAAAGTCGCCGCCGTCAAAGCGCCGGGCTTCGGAGATCGTCGCAAGGCCATGCTGCAAGATATCGCAATCTTGACCGGGGGCCAGGCGATCAGTGAGGATCTCGGGATCAAGCTGGAAAACGTGACGCTGAAAATGCTTGGGCGCGCCAAGAAGATCGCGATCGAGAAGGATCATACCACGATCGTCAGCGGCGCCGGCAAAAAGTCCGAAATCGAAGCGCGCATCGCCCAGATCAAAGCGCAGATCGAGGAGACCGACTCCGACTACGACCGCGAGAAACTACAGGAGCGGCTCGCGAAGCTGGCCGGAGGAGTTGCTGTGATCCGCGTTGGCGGCGCGACCGAAGTTGAAGTGAAAGAACGCAAGGATCGCGTGGATGATGCCATGCACGCGACCCGCGCCGCGGTCGAAGAAGGAATTTTGCCGGGCGGCGGGGTAGCGCTTCTGCGCGCCGCTGAGGCGCTAAAGCGGATTCGCACCCAAAACGATGATCAGAAAGCGGGCGTCGAGATCGTGCGCAAAGCACTCTCGTCGCCGGCGCGCCAAATCGCGCTCAATTCCGGCGAGGACGGTTCAATAGTCGTCGGAAAGATCTTGGATAAGGATAGCTACGCGTTCGGGTTCGATGCACAGTCCGGCGAGTACGGCAACATGCTGTCCAAGGGCATCATCGATCCGACGAAAGTCGTGCGCGCAGCGCTGCAACGTGCTGCTTCAGTCGCCGGCCTGTTGATCACTACCGAAGCAATGGTCGCCGAGCTGCCGAGCAAGGACGCCGCAGCACCCGGAATGGGCTCCGGCGGCGGCATGGGCTTCTGACCACGCAGTCAGCAAAGGACACCAACCGGCCGGCATCCGACCAGCGCGAGCGCAGATCTATGGGCAAACATCATCTTCCACCGCAAACGACGCTTCGCCGATACAAGGACGGAAGCGGCTGGTACCTCGAAGCAGTAGGCGAAGACGGCGTTCCGGAGAACGTCGGTGACTTCAGGTCGGATGCCGAGGCGCAAGACTGGATCATTCACAAATCTGCTGCCTTTTTCAAAGGGCGCACGCGATAGTCTGCAGGCGCGGTACTGCTGGAGTTCGGGAAACGATAACGATGTGCGAAGATGATCTCGACCGAGGCTTCAACAAAGAGATCAGGACCGCGGAGCAGCTTTCGCGCCAAATTCTCACAGAGCTGAAGGCGACACGGTTCTGCGAAAATGCCCATGGCGTGGTCATCCTGCCGTGGGACGGCAATCCAACGGTCGCCAACTGGCGCGTCAACAATTTTGATCCCGGTGCGTCGCTCGCGATCGACGTGGAAATGGCATTGCTCGATATCGTGCCGCCTATGCAGTCGCGATACGCTTTGGCCGAGTGACGTGAGAGCCGCGCAGTGCTCTCTGCCCCCAAGTCAAAGCCGAAAGATTTGGTAACAGAATTGTGGCAAGCAGTATATAATTAGGAAGACAACGGTCCAACCAGTGGACGCAACAAGATGACCGATAGAACGATCGATCTCGACGGACATCGCGGGATGGCGGCCCAGAAGGCTACGGTACAGCGTCGCATGCTGGCCGAGGTCGAGGCAAACGAGGAGGCCCTGCGCCTTCAGCGGCGCGACCTGGAGGAGCACCTGCTCGTGGCGCCGGCGGCGAATTGGCACGAGGCTGCCGCCAAGGCGCGCTACCTTCTCACGATTTTTGCCGGCTCGCCGGCGGCGCAAGATCACCGTCGACAACAGCTCATCGCCGCGGTGCTCGCCGATTTCACGCGCCTTTCGGGCGATACGGCGTGACAAATTGAGCGCGGCCATGCGGGCAACATGGCGCCTCCCAAAACGGCAAACGGACGATGGCACTGCGCTTTCCCAATCAAAGCCGTTCATTTGACGCCACCCGCCGTGCGGTACGGTTTTGGGGGCATGATGGTGCGATGGAAGGCTCGTTTTTCGTAGGCGAGGATGCGCTGAAGAAGATCCAACCCGACATGCTGCCTGATGAGGGCGGATTTTTGAGCGCTTTTGATCGCAACCGGCAACTGATCTACGCGACAGCGTGCAAAGTTTACGACCGCTGCCGGAAAGGATCCTATGACCTCTTTCCCGCCGATTTTTGAAAGTGGCGGTTAGGTCGCTGCCGTCGATAATGCTGTGGATCGCCTTGTTTTGACGCCCTGTTTGTGTCGGCAGGCAAGGTTCGTTCATGTGCTTCCCGATCGACGAATGGCCATATGACTATTCTCAACGTGCGACACACAACGGTTTACCGCTACCGTCATCCGGTTCGACTTGGCGATCATCGCCTGATGCTGCGTCCGCGTGACAGCCACGATCTTCGTCTCATTGGGACCGATTTGAAGTTTTCACCGCCCGCGTCAGTACGTTGGGTCCACGACGTGTTCGGTAACTCGGTGGCTATTGCATCGTTCACTCAACCTGCCGCCGAACTCAGAATCGAGAGCAGCCTTCAGCTTGAAACGTATGCCGTGGAGCAACCTGTGCCACAGATCGCTCCCGGCGCGGCGTGCTACCCATTTATCTACTCGGCGGACGACCGTATCGATTTGGGCCGCATGCTCGAACGGCACTACCCCGATCCTCACCGTCGACTGGGGACGTGGGCCGAAGGTTTCATTCGCAGCAACCCGACCGGTACGCTGGCGCTCCTGGCCGATCTCAACGCTGGTGTCGGAGCGTGGGTTTCGTACCAGAGCCGCGAAGCCGAGGGGACCCAGACCCCGATCGAGAGCCTCAACCGCGGTTGGGGTTCGTGCCGTGATCTTGCCATGCTGCTGATTGAGGCAGCACGCAGCCTCGGTTTTGGAGCACGCGTCGTGACCGGATACCTCTACAATCCATCGGGTGAGCGCCATTCCACGGGCGCCGGGACCACACACGCGTGGGCCGACATTTACGTTCCCGGCGCAGGTTGGGTTGCCTACGACCCGACCAACGGCACTATCGGTGGCGGCAACTTGATACGTGTTGCCGTAACCCGAGACATCAGCCAAGCAGTCCCCGTAGCGGGGAGTTTCGTCGGCGCATCCGACGACTATCTCGGCATGACTGTGGAGGTATTGGTGGCCGAGCAATGATGGGCCAAGGTATGCTTTTGTAATTCACGGGAGGCGGTTACCGCCAACATGTGTTCGCTCGTGCTGGAGGTTCGATGAAGGAATTCAAGATCAGCGTTTCGCGAATTGAGACGGTCGCAGGCTCTGAAGGGAATAGAGAAGTTTGTATTACATTCAATTTTGAGCGCTCCCCGATCGCTTTTCAAATACCATTATTCCTAAAGCACAAAGATTTCGATGATACCGAAATGATCAGGGCGGCGCGAAATACGCTTCATGGCATTTTCGCGGATCTGGCTAGTCAATGCGAGAGCTGGAGTTTGACGAGCGCGGAGTTGCAAGAACTGACGAAGTTGAATTTACGACCATAGACTTCAAGTGGCGCACCCTAGTGCGCTCGCGAACGACATCTCGCGCTCCTTTTCTTTGAACGAAGGCCGCCGGGCTGCCTATCGGCCACGCGCCGCCCAGCGGGATGCAATGAAGACGTGACGTAACCGATCGCGAATGACTTATCGCTTTTTTGCTTGCGGCGTTGTCGTCTGGAGTACCGCCGTCACGGGATTCGGCTCGACGGTCGCCGTTTCAGGCGAGTACCAGTTCTCTTTATTCATCGAAACGTGGATTGGAATTGAGAGCGACGCGTAACCGGCGAGGCCGAACGTCACGTTGTAGTCGCCGGCCTTGTCGGGAGCCGGCAGCGTGCATGGCGTCTTGCAACTGCCGCCGCTGGAAAGGCTCGCGTTCGCACCAGGCGGCGTCGACTGAAGGGAGACCTTCACCGCCTCGCCGCCCAATCCGGGGATACCGCCGGAGCATGCCGAGAGGACCGAGCCGCATAAAACCCAGGCAAATCCCTTGCGCACGAAAACCCCCACATCATCCACTCGCCAGATACGAGAGACCGGGAAGGTATCCCCTCCGTGAGCGCCCTTGCAATCCCTCTGCGAACAATCGGGTCGGCTTGCGGTGATGCAAATCACGATGAGGCCACGGCCCGGCAATGCACCATGTTGCCGGGATTGCAACCGCCGCATGCTCGATCCACGGTCGATGGATCGATGGAGGTAAGGCTTCGAATGGCGCGCAAAGCTCGCTGATTGTCCCTGCAAACGCCTAGGCCGTGACCGCCCGCTGGCTTTTCTGCGACGCGGCTTGAAACGTCGCGGCGCCATAGTAGGCTTTCCCGATGTATTGGCGTCCATCGGCGTCGAAGACCATCAGTTCGGTGCACGCTGTGACGCGGCCGTCCACAAGCGAGGTGTAGACCACGACAAGGGTGCGTCGGCCCGGATCCCACACGCAATCATCAAGCGTGAAGTGCAACGAACTGATTCCCGACAAGGCTCGTTCCCAATACTTTTGCACCTCGGCCTTTCCCTCCAGGCGCGCGTTGCCGGTGATCTTGTCGGCGATCGGGCTTTCGAACAAACAATCGTCGCGGAAGTGCGATACGACCGCAGCTACGTCACGAGCGTTCCAATTCGCGATCCACTCGGTGGCAAATGCGCGTGCAAATTCGGGGCTGGACAGAGGCGGACAATGTCCTTTCGATCCAACGCATAAGGTACCAATTCGCCTAATATGTCAATAATACTGACATATCGTCAAAGAACGCCTGAATAGCCCTATATGCGCAAGAACTTGGATTTCTATTTCGATTTCATCTCTCCGTTCGGCTACCTGGCTAGCTTGCGGGTCGACGACCTGGCGGCCCGGCATCAGCGAGAATGCCGGTGGCAGTCGATGTTGCTCGGCATCAGCGTGCTGAAGATCATGGGCATGCGGCCGCTCACACAAATTCCGCTTAAGGGCGACTATCTGCGTATCGATCTCGCGCGCTATCTGCGCCGGCACAAGCTGACGCTCGCGCGCACGCGCGACATGGCGCCGGCCAACCCGATCCCTGCTGGTCGCGCGTTCCATTGGATCGCTGCGCGCGACCAGGCACTCGCCAAGGAGGTAGCCAAGGCGATCTTGGACGCTTACTGGCGTCAAGGCGCAGACATTGGTTCGCCGGAAGCCGTTGTCGCGATCGCCCGCCGCGCCGGCGCCGACGCCGACGCATTGCAACAGGGCTTTGCAAGCGGCGAATCAGATCGCCTGCTGCGCGCCGCCGTTGACCGTTCGCTTGCGCTCGGCGTGTTCGGGTCGCCGTTTTTCATCGTCGATGGGGAGCCGTTCTTCGGCCTCGAGAAGATGGAACTCATGGAGGAGTGGCTCGCATCCGGCGGCTGGTGACGTGCTGTCGCTAGCGCGGGCGCTATGCGCAAAATTGACGCCCAGCACCTCGCTCGGCAGTATCGCCTCCAGGCAAGCCATGACCCCTGACGCGACAGCCGTTCATCCCTTCGCTGGGTGGGATGCCGCCGCCCTCGTTGAGGCGCGCGGTCGTCAGCGCGGCGCGCACCCGGCCCTGATCTGGGTGCCGTTCGAGGGCCCCGCACAGGTTTGGTCATACGCGGGCTTCGCGGAAGCGGTCGCGCGGATTGCCGGTGGGCTCGCGGCGCGCGGCGTCGGTCCCGGCGATCGCGTGCTGCTGCACCTGGAGAACTGTCCGGAGACCGTCCTTGCCCGCTTCGCCTGCGCCTGGCTCGGCGCCACCGCGGTGCTGAGCAATGCCCACCTTGCTGCGCCCGAACTGGCCCGCATCATCGCCATGCTGCGTCCGCGCGCAGCCATTACCCAACCCGGCCTCGCCGACCGTGTAGCCCAGCCTGGAAATCGCCTCGAATGGGTGGCGGTGACCGAGACTACGGCCGAAGCGCCGGCAGGTGCCGCTGTCCCGCAGGCTGACAGCTTCGCCCGTCTATACGGGAGCCCGCTTCCGCGGCGTACGCCCGATCCCACCGCCCCGGCCATGATCCTGTTCACGACCGGATCGACCGCCGCGCCCAAGGCGGTGCTGTGGACGCATGCCAATCTGCTCTGGGCCGGCAAGGTCGGCGCCCTGCAACAGGGGCTGCGACCGCACGACGTTTATCAGGTGCATCTGCCGCTGTTTCACGTCGTCGGCTTCACCTGGTCCCTGGTTCCCGCGCTCTGGGCTGGGGCAACTGTGTTGCTGCAGCCAAGGTTTTCGGCGAGCCGGTTCTGGCCCGCCGCCCTCGCCCATCGCGCCACCGTCGCCTCCCATGCGGGAACCGACGGATTTCTGCGTCGACAACCGGTGCCGGACCACGTGTTCCGTCAATGGCTGTTTGCCTGGCACGATCCGGATCGCAACGACTATTTCCGCGTGAGCGGAAGCACCGGCTGGGGAATGACCGAGGTGATCATCCCGGCCATCGCTGGCGATGCGTCGATGGACCAGCGCGTGCTGTCCGTCGGCCGGCCGTATCCGGGCTACACCATTCGCATCGAGCACGAGGACGGCTCGAGTGTCAGGCCGGGCGAGACCGGGCACTTGTTGATCGGCGCCGTGCGCGGCCTCTCGATCTTCCAGGAGTACGTGGATAACCCGCATGCCATGGCCGAGGCATTTGACGCCCGCGGCTTCTTCCGCACCGGGGATCGGGTGACGCTGCATGAGGACGGCTGGATCCAGTTCAAGGATCGCGTCAAGGACATGATCAAGGTCGGGGGTGAAAGCGTTTCCGCATCGGAAGTCGAGGCCGCGATTTCGGCAATCGGGGGCATTGCGGAAGTGGCCGTGGTCGCGCGCCCCGATCCGGCTTATGGCGAGGTCGCGGTCGCGTTCGTGGTGCTCGATCGCGCCGGCGAATCCGACGAGGCGATCACGCGGGCGGCGGCTGAGCGGATCGCACAACACTGCGGTCGGTCGCTCGCGAAGTTCAAGCAGCCGCGCGACATCGTCATTGCACCGGCGCTACCCAAGATCGGCAACAACAAGATCAACCGTCCCGCCTTGCGCGAACTCGCCAAAACGACGGCGAGCGCATCCAGTGCAAGCCGCAATGCCGGCGGCCGCCAACAAGCCTGAAGCAGTCGAACATATGTGCCGAGCCGGCCCCGGCGGAGACGTTGCGCGGCTTCACCGCGTGGCTTGACAGTATGCGACTGGTGACTTCTGACGCTTGGTCGATTTCAGAAGGAAATCGATCCCGTCATTGAAGTCGGAAACCGGCGCACCCGACCAATAGGCGGTCTTGCAGGTCGCGGTGTTGCAGTTTCCCCCTGCAGTGATCCATTCACCCGTGCGCACGATGTCACACGCACAAATGGCCTTCCTGGGGTTTGCCGGATCAACCGTGCACGGCTTGTTCAGGCACCATGTCCAGGGCGTCCCCGTTGGACACTTCAAAGTCTTCTTGCCCTGCGCAAATTGCTTGAGCGCGAACTGGGAATAGACCGTCCGAATGCCATTGGAATCCGTGCTGGGCTTGACGGTGTCGCACGCAACGGTCGCCAGATTGGGCCCCTCCTCTACGTCGCACCTGCAGATCGCGACTTTGGGGTTGCCCGGCGCTGGAATGCACGGGGCCGAGGTGCAGAGCGCAAATTGTTGCTGGCACAAGTAGTTCTCAGCCAGTGCGCAAGGGACGTAACCGAACGCGACGATCAGGACCAGCAAAATAGGCGCGATACGCAGGCTTGCGGTGCGCATGTGGATGCTCCCGAATTGAGGCGTTGTTTGTTTGTAGCTTCGATTAGGTGTCAATATATCTGGTTCGCCGCACCCAGCATGCCGGACGCGCAAATACGCGTCAATTCGCGTGGACGCCGCGCGCAGCTACGGGTTGCGCGCGATCTCCTCCAGCACCGGCTTCCATGATTGCTGCTCGGCCTGGATGAACGCCAGGAGTTCGGACGGCGACATGGGATTGGGATAGTTGCCGGTCGTTTCAAGTTTGGTCCGGGTGGCCGGATCAAGCACGGCCGCGCGCAGGTCGTCGGCGAGCCTGCGAACGATCGCCTCAGGTGTGCCGACCGGCGCGACCAGCGCAAGCCAGCCGCCGGGGTTGAAGCCGGGAAGCGTCTCGGCGATCGTCGGCAGGTCGGGAAAGTCGGGCAGTCGCTTGGGGGCGCCGACAGCGAGCGCCCGAATGCTGCCGCTTTGCAGCGCGCCCGCAAGCGGCGGCAAGGCATCGATGACCATCGGGACGCGGCCGGCGATGACGTCATTGAGCGCCTGCGCGGTCCCGCCCAGATAAGGAACCATGAGCAGCTTGATGCCGGCGCGTTGCTGCAGGCCTTCGCCGGTCAGGTGAGAAAGGGTGCCGCGCCCCGTCGCCGCGTAGGAGAGTTCGCCCGGCTTGCGTTTTGCGAGCGCGATGAATTCCGGCAACGTCTTGGCGTCGAGCGACGAGGTGACCGACAGGTAGAACGGCTGCAGGGCGACGAAGCCGATCGGGATGAAGTCGCGCGGAACCTCGAGCGGGAGGTTGGCCTGCAGCCCCGGCAATGTCACGAAGGCTGACGAGGCGGGCATGTAGAGCGTGTAGCCGTCGGGGGCGGCTTGCGCCGCGGCGCGGGCCGCAATGGCACCGCCCGCGCCCGGCTGGTTGAGCACGACGACTTGGCGTCCCCACATCTGTGACAGCCGGTCGCCCACGATGCGCAACAGCGCATCCGGCGAGCCACCGGCGGCCGAGTGCGTGATGATACGCACCGGCTTGTCGGGATAGTCTTGCGCATTCGCGAGATGCGAGACTGCGGGCAGCGCAACGGCGCTTCCAGCAAGTCGGAGGATATAGCGGCGTGAAAATCCCTTTGGCATGTTCAGTGTCTCGCGAATGCGCGTCGTCTTGAATGGCGGAACGTCCGGGCAACTTACGATCGAATGCCGTCGAAGCAAAGTTCTGGCTTAACGAACCTGGGCGGAACCCTGCGTCATGACCAGCGCCAGCCGCCCGACCGCTTGCGCGATCCGTTCCGCCAGCGCCGGATCAGCAACGGCCCGCGCGAGGGTGACGCCGCCAGATAGGAGCGCGAGGAGCGCGATCGCCAGGGCCTCCCGCTCCTTGGTCGTGCCGTCTGGCAAGCCCGACGCGACCTCTTCGATGATGCGGCAGAGCTCCGCCTGATAAGCCCTCCGCGTCTCGGCGCCGGCTCGCGCCACTTCGGCCGAGAGGCTCGGCAGCGCGCAACTCCGGCCCATGTCGCAGGTGCGCTTTGGCCCAAGATAGTAGTTGATGAACGTCCTGCGCCAGCGCTTCCCATGGTGCGTCTTCAACGCCGCGATCCCGAGCCGCAGCTCTTCGAGGCCAGCCAAAACGGCCGTCCGGAACGCTTCGCTCTTCGACTTGAAGTGCCCATAGAACGCGCCGTTGGTGACACCAGCCGCCTTGGTCAGGCCATCAATCCCCGAACCCCCGTAGCCCTCCCGGCGGAAAAGCTGGCCGGCGGCGTCGAGGATGCGCGCGCGGGTTTCCTTCTTGTGCTCGGCACTGTAGCGCATCGGCGTCCCTTATTGAGAGCGATCACTTTTTTTCTTGCTGAGAGAGCGATCGGCAGGTATCGATAGAGAGCAATCGGTATATATACCACGATCGGTGGTCATTCAAACCAGACCGCCGCCTCGCAAGGTTGAACGGAGCGTCCACCCATGTTGCTTTCCAACTACCTGTTCTTCACGACGGCCTGCGAGCAGGCGCTGGCGTTCTACACGACATGCGGGCTAGGCAAGGTCACTGAAATGATGCGTTACGGCGTTGGCGGGATGCCGGCACCGACCGAGGCGATGCAAGGCAAGATCATGCACGCACGCTTCGAAGGGCCCGGTGTTCTCTTCTATGCATCAGACAATCATGATGCCGAGCCCATGCGCGGTTCGGCTCACCTTCTGATGATGGACGACCGCGAAGGCACGGCGCGGCTCTTCGGCCGCCTGGCGGAGGGGGGTGTCATCACGACACCGCTCGATATTCAGCCCTGGGGCGACTATTACGGCAAGCTCACCGACCGGTTCGGCGTGCAATGGATGCTCAATTTTCCAATCCGATCGCGCGCGAACTGAGCGAGGCACGCACGCCGTGCGATGACCGTTGCTTTCCATAGATCGCGCTGCCGATCGCGACGGCTTGCGCACGCGCACGGCGGCTAATTGGGGCTGAACGTGAGATCGCACACAAGCCCTTCGGGCGGGAAGCTTGCCCTTATTTCACCCTTCAACTGCCGGAGCGTTCTGACCACGAGCCGCGATCCAAAACCCGCCTTACCGGGAGCGGAGACTTCCGGCCCGTCGCGCTCGACCCACCTGAGCTGGACCTGTTGTCCAGCAGATGACCATGCGATATCGATCGTTCCGCGTACGGACGACAGAGCGCCGTATTTGATCGAGTTCGTGACCAGCTCGTGCGCGATCAGGGCAAATCCTCTGCCGGCATTCGCCGAAAGGTCGACCGGCTCGCCGTGCATGACGACACGCGCTTCCCCGTAAGGGGCAAATTCCTGATCCAACACCTGCTTCAACTGGACAGTCTGGGCCTTCGAATTCGTTATCAAGTCGTTGGTGGATGATACCGCCCGCACGCGCTCGACAATGTCATGCGCCAGTTCCCGGTAATCGTCCAACGAGCTCATGATGATAAACGACACCACCGCGAACGTATTCTTACCGCGGTGTGACAGTTCATCCACCAGCAGCTCGCGCTGTCTTTTTTCGACCTGGAGCGCCACGACCGCGCGACGGTAGGCATCCGCAAGCCAAATGGTGACGATTGACGCAAGCGCGAACAGCGAGATGTTCAGAATGGCGCGCGGCGTGATCGTCGCGAACGCATAATAGGGCGGTATGAAGGCCCACCAGCCGATGATCAGGATCGCGACCAACGATATGAGGGCCACGACGGCGCCGCACAGCAAGGCAATGACCACGATAACAGGGAAGTAGATCGTAAAGGGCGCGGCCCCCGGATCGACCCAGCCGACCGCGGCACGCAGCAGAGTACCGGCGACAATGCAACCGGCCGCAAACACATAGGCCCCGGCCGAGTTTGGCCTGACAAGACCGCGAAGCTGTTGCAGGGAAGGCATCAGATGTTTGTGCCCGGGACGCGATAAGTCACACTACACGCGTCACGACCGGTTGTCTCACGCGTTTGCGCCGATCGTACCGGCGTTGGCGACGCGATCACTTACGAACCCAGTAATTTCGGGAGCCAAAGGCTCAGGCCTGGAACAGCGGTCAGCAGGCCCAGCAGTATCAGGTCTGCAATGATGAAAGGTGTGACGCCCCGGTAGATCGTCCAGAGCGGAATGTTCGATGCGAGACCGTGCAACAGAAAAACAATGACGCCGATCGGAGGAATGATCATCCCCAGCTCGATCACCACCACGTTGAGCACGCCCCACCACAGCGCGCTGTAGCCGAGCTTGACAACGACCGGCAGGATGAACGGCAACGTGATGAGCATCGCCGAGATTTCGTCAAATACGGCGCCCAGAACAAGATAGGCCAGCAGTATCAGTGAAATGATGGCGAGCGGCGGAAGCGGCAAGCCATCGATCAGTTGGACCAGGGCTTCAGGTATACGCGCGGCGGTGATGAAGTAGGTGAAGACGAATGCGCCGATCAATATGACGTACAGCATGGCGGTCGCGCTTGCGGCCTCGCGCAATCCCATCAAAAAGCTTGTCCATGTCATCCGCCGCCGCACGAGCGCAAACAGGAAGGACAAGACCGCGGCCACCGATGCCGCCTCGGTGACGGTGAACACACCGCTGTACAGGCCACCGAATACGCCGGCGATGAGCACAAGTGCCGGGGCCGCCTTCTTCAACGCCACCCGGCGTTCAGCCCACCCGATGCGCGGGCTGACCGGAGCGGCTTTCGGGGTCAACCGGACGACGACCGCAATGGCTGCCAGGTTCAGCGCAATCGCGATCAGTGCCGGTATGACGGCCGCGGTGAAAAGGTCGAAGATGAAGGTCTGGGTCGCGATGCAGTACAGCACCATGACGATCGACGGCGGTATCAGCGACTTGAGCGTTCCGCCGGCGGCAATCGTGCCGGTCGAGAATGCCGGCGAGTACCCGCGGTTCAACATTTCGGGGAGCGCGACCTTGGCGAAGGTCGCCGCGGTCGCCGTCGAGGATCCGCACATGACGCCAAACGCGGCCGATCCACCGATGGTCGCATAGGCAAGCCCGCCGCGACGATGGCCCCAAACCGCCGCAACGGCGTTGTAGATTTCCGAGGACAGGCCGGCCGCGGTGGTAAACGTCCCCATCAGCAGAAACAGCGGCACGGTCGCGAGATCAACGTTGGAGAGGACGCTGACCGGCTCGGTTGCGAGAACCGTCAGGGCGGGTGCCCAACTGGTCTGCAGCGCCAGTCCGACGACGCCGACGATGATCATCGCAAAGCCGATCGGAACCTGCGCGAAGATCAGAACAAACAGGGCAATGAGCCCGATGGCCCCGATTGCCAAAGGCGTCATCGCGCGAAGACCCGGACGATGTCTCGCAGCATGACAAGCGCTTGGACCAGCGCGGCGCACCACAGAATGGCATCGACGCCGAACCAGAACGGCGCAATCGGTATCTGCAGGACAAACGTCGTTTCATGCGCGCGCGCCATTTTGGCGGCGTAGATCCAGATCTGCCAGCCCAGGGCGACCAGCACCAGCCAGACCAGAATTGCCGATACGACATCGAGCGCGCGCCCCAGGCCGGCATTGACGCCGGCCGCAATCCGGATGGTGATGTTGCCGCGCTCGATCATCACCATCGGGATGCAGCACGCGATCGCAACCGCGATCGCGAGGCCGCTGAGATCGCGCACGCCTTCGATTGGCTGGTTCGCGATCCAGCGCATCATGCCGTCTGCGAGTGTCATGACGGCAAGACCCATCAGGGCGCAGAGACCGAGCACCGCGAGCGCGCTCGTCGCAGCAAACGCCGTGCGCTCGATCCATGCCAGCATGCAACGGCTACTTTTTGGCGCGCACTGCGTCGATTTCGCCGACCGTCGCCTTGTACAGCTCGGCGTTTTGCGGCCGCTTGGCGATCCAGGCCTTGATGACCGGCTCGAACGCCACCCGCGCCGCCTCCTGATCGGCGGCGTCAGGAAATACGACGGTGCGCTTGGGATCCGATTTCAGACGATCGATGAGAGCCTGATCATACTCCAACATGGAATCGAGATACAGTTTGTTGATCCAGTCGAGGCTATGGTTGCGGATGGCATCCTGCGCCGCCTTGGGAAGGCTCTCAAACTTCTGGCGGTTCATGACCACAGCCAGCGGAACGGCGCCGAGCCGGATGAAGTAGTGATGGTTGGTGACGCGCTCGAGCCCGAAGTCGAACAGGACGGCCGGCTGCGACGTTGAGGCATCGATGGTGCGGCGGCTGATGGCCTCCGGAACCTCCGTGGGAGGCATTCCCACCGGCACGGCGCCCAGCGCCTTGAGCGATTCGATCTGGATGACGCCGGATCCCCGGATCTTCTTTCCTTTCAGGTCCTTGATCGAGGATATCGGAAAATTGCCATGCAGGCTGAAAGGCGGCGTGGCCCACATCGCAATCGGAACATAGTCGCCGTAATCGCGCAGCACGCCGGATTGGACGAGACGGGTGTACACGCGGGTACCCTCGGAAAGATCCTGAAACAGTCCCGGGAGCTCCAGCACCTCCGAATCCGGGAAGCGGCCGGGCGTAAACGGCGGCACGATGAAGCCGATGTCGGTAACCCCGTCGAGGACCATCTGCGCTTGTTGCTGCGGCGCGCGTCCCAACGCGCCGTTGGGATAGAGCTCGATGTCGATCGTGCCGCCGGAAGCGGCGTTCACCGCAGCCGCAAACGGCTTTTTGACCGTGTTGTAGAGGCGCTCCGCATCCGGCGAGAACGTTGCAAACTTGAGCTTGACGGGTTCGCAATTGGCGAACGTTGGCGCCAAAGCGAGTGCTGTCGCCAGGAATATCGGGACGGTCTTCATTCGCGCGTTCCTTTCTTTCCCTCGTGTTGCGCAGTCCACTCGGCGATCTCGCGCCGGCGCGTGAACCACACCCCTTTGTGCTTCTTCGCATAGGCCAGCATCTGGCGCAGAACCGGGATCATCGTCGGCCGCGCGCCCATATGGGCGTGTACGGTCAGCTCGCACCATTTGGGCACGCCGGCGATCCCTTCCGCGTACAGCTGATCGAAGGTCGCTTTCCAGCCGAGCCACATGAAGTCCGGCGGGTTGCGTGCGGTCGCCCACATCCACAGATCGTTGTGGGGCAGGTTCACGCGCGGCAGAATGACGATGGGACCGTGTTTTGTCGGTTTGAGGAACGGCAGATCATCGCTCATGTCGTCGCCGCTCCAGAGGTAGCCCTCCTGTTTCAACAGATCGAGCGTGTTGCCCGAACCGGCGCTGCCCTGGCTGACCCATCCCACCGGCCGCGTGCCGGCCGCCTTGGTCAGGACCTTGGTCACCATGCGCATATCGGCAAGTTCAGCGTCGGGATCGTCGTCGCGGGACAGCACGTCCTGGGCCCAACCGTGCGCCACGACCTCACATCCGAAGTCGGCAAACTCGCGCACGATCTTGGGATGCCGCTCACCGGTCAGACCGTTGGTCGAGACGCTTCCCTTGATCTTGAATTCGTCCATCAGATCAAGCAGTCGCCAGGCCCCCGCCTTGTAGGCGTAATCGGCGTAGGTCAGCGAGAAATGATCGACCTTGTTCGGCGTTTTCTCGAGGGTCAGCTGCGACGCGCGCACAAATGAACTCGAGCGCCATGTTGAGCGTCACAGCGATGCGGGCGTTGTTGGGCCACGACCACTCGCGTGGATATCGACTCTTCTTCAGCTTTGACGTGAGCTTTGACGTGGTTTTCTTCGCCATTGCGCAACACCTTTGGACACGATCAGACGGTGCTCAGGATGTGCGAGGAAACACCGCCTCGCAATAGCTGCTGATCAGTTGATGGAAGGACTGCGGATCTTCCCGGAACGCGAACGATCCGACGCGATTGATGACATGGAACTGGGCGGCCTTCTGGCGCGAGGCCACGAGCCTGAACAGCCAAAGTCCCTGGTCCAAGGCGCCGAGCCGGTCGTGACTTCCCCACACGACCTGCACCGGCACCGGCACGCCGGGGCCGCGGCAGCGCTCGTAGAAGCGCCCCTTCGCCTGCATCAGGCTGGGCATGAACTCTTTCTCCAATCCCCCTGCCCGCATCGCTGCGGCCGCCGTCAGGTGGGGCGATTGCTGCGCGGCAGCCACGCAGGCGTCGAGCAAGTCCTCGCTGATGTGATGAGGCGCGTATGACAGCTGTTCGAAAGCCCAGCGCTGCGAGTTCCTGGTCCAGAGCGGAAGCGGCGGATAGGCAAGGGTCAGGTTCTCGAGGCCATCTCCCGTCGGCGCCGCCGCCACGCCCGACACGATGCTCAGGCCCCTGACGAGCTCCGGGAAGCGCGTTGCAAGCTCGATCGCAACCAGGCTGCCAAGATCATGAGCGACCACAAAGCAAGACCGGATCCCGGCTGCCGGCAGCAAGGCCTCCAACCACTCGACGTAACGATCCACCGTCGGGACGCTCGATCCGCCCGGCGTCCCGCCGTGGCCTGGAAGATCGACCGCGACCACGCCGCGATCGGACGCAAAGCGATCGAGCGCGGGCCCCCAGATGTGGGCGCCGGAACAGTACGGAGACGATCCCGGCGTTCCCCCGTGCACGAAGACGAGCGCGTCGCGCCCATGGTCGTTGCTCAAAACCGCGGCCGGTGCACCGTTGATCGTCAGGATCTTGCGGCTGAGATTTGCCATGGCTCAGGCGTTGGCGGCAACAAAGCCGGCCAGCAGGTGGTTGAACCGGTCCGGATGTTCTCGGAACGGAAAATGGCCCGACTGGTTGATGACGTGGAACTGCGCCCGGCGCTCATGTGCGGCGACGAGCTGGAACAGCTCGACACCGCGCTCGATCACCGCGGTGCGATCGTTGAATCCCCAAACGACCTGCACCGGGCGCTGCAGCCGGCCCTCCGCCAGCCATTGCAGCGTGTCCCGCTTCTGGCGCGCGAGCTCCGGCAGGAACAGTTTGGTCGCGAGCTTTTCGCCCTCCATCTTCTTGACGCTCTCCTGATACTTCGGCAGAGCGAGCGTCTCCATCACCACATCGACCCATTCCTCGGTCACGATCGCGGGGGAGAAGCTGTAGTTCTCGTAAACCCATCGCACGCACTCGCGGCTGCCGCGCCGAAACGGCGGCCGCGACAGAACGACCTCGTTGGTGCCGACCCCAGGGCTGAGTGTTCCACTGTTGACGATGGTGACCGACTTCACGATGTCGTGGTCCTCCAGCGCCAACCGCACCGCCGCGTAGCCACCGCGCGAATGCCCGACCAGGTGCACAGGCGGACCGTTCAGCGCTCGGATGAATTCGCGGGCATGACGCACCACGGCCCGCATCGTGTAATCGTCGTCCGGCGGATTGTCCGTGAACCCCTGCCCGAGTTTGTCGAAGCACACCACGCGAAAGCGTCTCGCCAGCGGCGCGAAATTCAAACTCCACGTGTATGCGCTCGAGGCGGAGTCACCGGTACCGAAATTCCCGCCATAAATGAAAACGATCGTCTCGCCCGATCCCCGATCATAATATTTGGTGCGTACACCGTTGACATCGAGCCACTCGCCCGCCGGCAGCCCCTTGGCTTGGTCCAACATCTCGCACAACCCGACGACGGTTCGTGACCAATTGGGTCAAAGGACGGATGCTCGATCAAATCCAGATGCATCCGTTTCCCAGCTCCGGCTACCTTCGGTCGCACATGTCCCACTGTCAACATTCATGAATGCGGCGGGTCGTTGATCTGATTGCATGTCGTCTCCCTTGCGCGACGCGCTAATGGCTTTGCGCTTGGGGCGCGCGGGGTTTCGACTCGGTTTGAACCGCAACACTCTCTGTCGTCATGCGCGGGCTTGTCCCGTGCATCCCGCTTATGGAGGCACTGAACCCCGCTCAGCGAGATGGCCGGGGCGGGGCACCCCGCGCGCTTGCGCGCGGGGACCCCGACGAGCCCGGCCATGACGAGCTGAGAGGCTTCGGTTCCAAATGAACGAGACCTGCTTTAGAGCTTGCGATTAAACTCGCGCGTGCACGAAGATCCTGAGGACACCGGCTCCATGCCAGAGGATCGATGAGTTGAACGACGTACTGGGCGGTAGCGCAGGCGCAGCATTTCTCCAATCGCGCGAGTGACCTGCTTCCCTGGTTGCTCGCGCACGCAAAGGCCGCCGGTCAACCGCTGCTCTATGGACTGCGGGTCTGGGCCGCGGTGTGCCTGACCTTTTACGTCGCGTTCTGGCTCGAGCTCGACAAAGCGTACTGGGCTGCGACCACGGCGGCGATCGTCTGCCAACCGAGCCTCGGCGCCTCGCTACGCAAAGCATCGTTCCGGTTGATCGGCACGCTGATCGGTGCGGTTGCGATCGTTGTCCTGACCGCCAGCTTCCCGCAAAGCCGCGTCGGCTTCCTGCTTGGGTTGGCGCTGTGGGGCGCGCTGTGCGGGTTCGCAGCCTCGATCCTGCAGAATTTTGCCGCCTATGGGGCGGCGCTCGCCGGCTACACGGCCGCGATCATCGCCATGGACGAGCTCGGGCCGACCGGCGGCGCCAACGGCGATGTGCTGATGCTCGCCATCAACCGCGCCAGCGAAATCGGCATCGGCATCGTCTGTGCCGGCCTCGTACTGGCAGGCACGGATTTCGGCCACGCGCGGCGCAAGCTGGCCATGCAGTTTGCCGGCATCACGGCGGCGATCAGCAACGGATTTGCCGCACGTTTGTCGCCAAGGGCCCGGAGTTGTTGCAGGTCCGCGTGGTCCGGCGCGAACTGATCCGCCGCGTCGCCGCGCTCGGCCCCACCATCGATGAGGCAATCGGCGAATCGAGCGAGTTGCGCTATCGCTCGCGTGCGCTGCAATCCGCCGTGGATGGCTTGTTCGCCGCCCTGGTCGGGTGGCGCACGGTCGGCCACCATTTCGAGCTGACGCCGGACCCGAGCCCGCGCGAGACCCAGGATGTTCTGAGCAAGCTTCCGGCCGAACTGCGCACGGCTCCCTGATCGCCGGATCGACTGGCTCTGCATTACGTGCTGTTCGCCCTCCCAACCTTCACATCACGCCGGATGTCCGGCGCAATCTCGTTTACGCCGCAAGTGCGACGGGTTGCCTATAACGCTCGCCCCTGGCCATCATGGCCCAGGCCATTCTGGCGATCTTGTTGGCAAGCGCGATGGCGGCAACCTTCGTTGGCCGCCGTGCAAGCAATGCCGCAAGCCAGGGGCGATGCTTGGTTCCGTGGATCTTGGCGTAGCGGATGACGGCGAGTGCACCGGCCACGAACAGGCTACGCAGATAGCGGTCACCTTGCTTGCTGATACTGCCGAGTCTGTCCTTGCCCCCGCTCGAGTGCTGCTTCGGAACGAGCCCGATCCAAGCCGAGAAGTTTCGTCCCGATCGGAAGGTCCTGGGGTCAGCGACACTGGCGACCAGAGCGGTCGCCAACATCGGACCGACCCCGGGAATGTAATGAAGGCGCTGGCTCGTTTCATTGGACCGGTGCCAGGCCATGATCATCCGATCGAACTTCACAATCTGCTCCTTCAGGATCAGCAGTTGGGCGCCGAGTGCGGCAAGGCATGCGCGCGCAATCTCAGGCACCCGTTTGTCGCTCGGGTCGGCAACAACATGGAGCAGTTCCGCGACTCCTCTGCGCCGACCGGCGCGACAATGCCGAACTCAGCGAGGTAGGCTCGGATCGAATTAATCACCGCGGTCTGCTGGCGGATAAACAGATGGCGCGTGCGATGAAGCATCAGGCAACTCTGCTGCTCAGGGGTCTTGGTTGGCACAAACCGCATGGTGGCTCTGGTGACGGCTTCACAAATCGCCTCAGCATCGGCCATGTCGTTCTTCTGCCGTTTGACGTAGGGCTTCACATAGGCCGGCGGCATCAGGCGTACCGTATGACCGAGCGCCGTGAGCTCGCGCGACCAATGATGCGACGATGCGCAGGCTTCGATACCAACCAGGCATGACGGCAGCTTCTGAAAGAACGCCAGAACGTAGCGGCGCTTGAGCTGACGGCGGATAATCACATCGCCTTTCGCATCGATGCCGTGGACCTGGAAAACAGACTTTGCGATGTCGAGACCAACTGTAGTGACCGTTCGCATGACTTACTCCTCCAAATCATGGGGCCTTAGCAGCACCCACGTCCATGGCACTCATGTGCCGGTGGAGGAGCCGTCCACAGCATCAAAACCGGAAGTGGCGCCACGTCACTCGATCACCTCGTCGGCGCGGGCGAGCAGCGAGGGCGGCACGGTGAAGCCGAGCGATTTGGCGGTCTTGAGATTGATGACAAGCTCGAATTTGGTTGCTTGGTCGACTGGCAGATCGTTCGGCGTGGCGCCCTGGAGAATGCGGCCGGTTTGGACCCCTGCCCGGTGATAGGCGTCCGAAACGCTGTTCCCGTAACTGATGAGTCCGCCGGCCGCGACGAAGGCGCCACTAAAATAGATCGTCGGCAGCGCGTGATGCGCCGCCTGCGAGACGATTTGATCGCGGCGGCTGAAAAAAAAAACGGATCAGTACCCACGATTCCGCCCCCCGCGTGCCGCAGCATAGCAGTGGCAAAAGCCGCGTCGATTTCGGTCTCAGAGCGGGCACTGATAATATGCAGCTGCCACCCGAGAGAGCGCGCTGCTTGCTGAGCAAGTTCCGGCTGGCGTGCTATTTCCGGACTATTCGGGTTCACAATCAGCGCGGCAATGGTGATGCTCGGCACCAGTTCATGCAAAAGCCCCAGCTGCTTGGTCCCAATTCACTAGCGAACCAACTGACCCCCGTTACGTTTCCGCCCGGCCGGTTAAGGCTGGCGACGAGACCAACCTTGACGGGGTCGGCACCGCTCGTGAAGACGATGGGGATAGTCGCCGTCGCCGCTTTAGCAGCCAACGCCGAGTTATTGCCCCCGACCGCGGCGATGACCGCTACCTGACGTCGAACTAGATCGGCCGCCAGCTCAGGCAGGTGTTCATTCCGACCCTCTGCCCAGCGGTATTCGATCGCCAAGTTCCGGCCCTCATAACCCATTTCCTTCAGGCCATCGTGGAACGCGGCGGCGTCGCCGGCCCATTCATCATGCGATCTGCCGCTGAGAAACCCGATCACCCGCATCGCCCCCTGCTGCGCGCGCGCCGACAGCGGCCATAGCGCCCCGCCGCCAAGAGCCGCGATGAACGCGCGCCGCTTCACTCGATCACCTCGTCGGCACGCAGCAGAAATGATTTCGGGTTTTGAGCCGTAACGATTAGCGGTCTTGAGATCGACCGCCAATTCGAACTTAGTGGGCCTGAGCACCGGCAGGTCGGCGGGATCCGCACCCTTGAGAAGCTTGCCAGTTAACTGCCCACCTGCCGGTAAGCATCTGAAATACTGGCGCCGTAGCTCAGCAGGCCACCCGCGGCGACGAACTCGCGTGCAAAGAACATCGTTGGCACCGCGTAACGTACCGCGAGCCCAATGAGCAGATCGCGCTCGCCCGTGAACAGGGCGTCGCCCGTCACAAAGATTGCGCCGGATCGCTGTTGCACGAGCGTTGCGAAAGCTGCGTCGAAGTCGATTCGGTTTCGGACATAGGCATATGTATTTCTGCCAAATGCGTGGCCTGCCGTTTGCGCCTCTTTCGCCTGGGATCGGCGACAGGATTGTTCGGGTTCACCAGGATGCCGATCGCTGCAACGGCGGGTAGAGCTTCACGCAACAACTCCAGTTGTTTAGATTGCAGTCCCGCGCCGGAATAGAACCACACGCCCGTAATATTTCCACCCGGCCGGCTGAGGCTGCTCCTATTCCTGCCTGGATCGGGTCGTCCCCACTCGCAAACACAATCGGTATTGTCGTGGTTGCTGCTTTCAGGGCGAGCGCTGCGGCGTTGCCCGCTCCGATGATCACAGAACAACGTTCGCCGACCAACTCGGCCGCTAGTGCGGGAAGTCGGTCAAAAACAGTCTCCGACCATCGAAATTCGATGGTCAGGTTCTTGCCCTCAACTGAAGCCCGTGTCCTCCAGACGATGGCGCAACGCCACCAACAAATCCACGGAGCCGGCGGATGACGAATGTCTGAGAAAACCAATCACTCGTACCGGCTGCGCGTTAGCTGCCATCGGCCACGCCGCCGCGCCTACCACAACACCGAAGGTTTCCGCCGTTTCATGCCCTTCCCTCGGCCTTAGGAGGTCGCATATCTCCGCTCAAATTGGCCTTCGGAAAGGGGCGGAAAGCGGCTTCGCTACTGCAACTAGGATGCTGTCTGATGTCCGAGATGGGTCACAGGACTAAACCGCTCGCGCGGTAGGGCGCTGCGGCAAGCGGCACGGCCGGTGCAGTAACGGGATGGAGCGTCCTGTCTGAAGATGAGGGGTTATTCGCAACCTCACTTCAAACAGGAGCATCCGCATGATCGACGAGGCCATCAGCCCGTTGCGCCGGCGCATGATCGAAGACATGACGATCCGCAAGTTAGCGTCGAGGACGCAAGAAGGCTACATCCGCACGATCAAGAACTTTGCTAGTTTTTCTCGGCCGCTCGCCCGACACCGCAAGCCTGGAGGACTTCCGGCGCTTTCAGTTGCATCTTGCGCAGAACGGCGCACACCCGCCCATTCTCAATCACACGGTGTCTGCGCTGCGGTTCTTTTTCCGGTCACGCTCAAGCGACACGACATCGTCGAGCACACGACGTTCATCCGTGAGCCGCGCAAGCTGCCGGTGGTGCTCAGTCCGGAGGAGGTGGCGCGCCTGCTCAAAGCGGCTCCGGGGCTCAAGTACAAGGCGGCGCTGAGCGTGGCCTATGGTGCAGGTCTGCGCGCCGCCGAGGTGGTCTCGCTCAAGGTCTGCGATATCGACAGCAAGCGGATGCTCATCCGCGTGGAGCAGGGCAAAGGCCGCAAAGACCGCAACGTGATGCTGTCTCCGAGCCTGCTCGAGCTGCTGCGTGCCTGGTGGCGGGCGGCACGACCGCAAGGCTGGCTGTTTCCAGGGCGCAATCCCGTGCAACCGACGACCACGCGCCAGCTCAATCGCGCCTGCCATGCCGCCGCACAGGCGGCCGGGATCGAGCGCAATGTATCTCTGCACACGCTGCGACACAGCTTTGCCACCCATCTGTTGGAGCAGAACATCGATGTCCGCGTGATCCAGGTTCTGCTCGGTCACGCCAAGCTCGAGACCACCGCGCTCTACACGCGGGTGCCACCAAGACGATCCAGCAGGTTATGAGCCCGCTCGAGCATATCGCGCTCAAGCTCAAGGAGGCTCAGCCGCCCACCTGA
Organism: uncultured Alphaproteobacteria bacterium; assembly: GCA_963833605.1. Classification (GTDB taxonomy): domain Bacteria; phylum Pseudomonadota; class Alphaproteobacteria; order Rhizobiales; family Xanthobacteraceae; genus JAFAXD01. The sequence continues at coordinate 227,955 of CAWHYZ010000008.1, read as the reverse complement.
AGCGCGGCACGTGCCGCGTCCGGCTTTGGAGGTCGCGGACATCTTCCGCGGCCATGGACCGGCATGGCGTCAAGCCAACGCCGGCCATGTGAGCCTCGAGCAGCTGAAGGTGATGTCAGCGATCGAGAGCTGCCGCATGGCAGCCTTCGGCGGGCATGTCGCGCGCTGCCAAGACTGTGGCTACACGGCCATTGCCTACAACAGCTGTCGCAACCGGCACTGCCCGAAGTGTCAGGGTGCCGCCGCAAAGCAATGGCTCGCCGACCGGGCGGCCGAGCTCTTGCCGGTGCCCTACTTCCACGTGGTCTTCACGCTGCCGGCGGCAATCGCCAACATCGCCTACCAGAACAAGGCCGTGATCTACGACATTCTGTTCAAGGCCTCGGCTGAGACGTTGATCACGATCGCGGCCGACCCCAAGCATCTCGGCGCCCGCGTCGGCATCACTTCCGTTCTGCACACCTGGGGCTCGGCGCTCACCCACCATCCGCACGTCCATATGATCGTGCCGGGCGGCGGCATCTCGCTCGATGCAACACGCTGGGTGTCATGCCAACCGGATTCTTCCTCCCCGTCCGCGTGCTCTCGCGCCTGTTCCGCCGGCTGTTCCTGGAGAAGCTGATCGCAGCACACCAACAGCTTCAGTTCTTCGGCAGCCACCTTCCACTCGCCGACGCACAAGCGTTTGCGACATATCTGGCACCGCTGCACAAAGCCGAATGGGTCGTCTATTCAAAGCGCCCGTTCGGTGGCCCTGAGGCGGTGCTGGCCTATCTCTCGCGCTACACCCACCGCGTCGCCATCTCCAACAGCCGGTTGATCGCACTCGATCACGCCGGCGTCACCTTCAGGTGGAAGGATTACCGGATCAAAGGCCGCCACCGCTACAAGCGCATGACGCTCGCAGCCGGCGAGTTCATCCGCCGCTTCCTCATCCACGTCCTGCCAAAGGGCTTCCATCGCATCCGCCATTACGGCCTGCTGGCCAAAGCCTCCTGCGCCGACAACATCGCGCGAGCCCGCCAGTTGCTCGCCATCCCAGAGCCCCAAGCCCAGCCTGTCCATGTCATCGATGACAACGACCCGCATCCCTGCCCACACTGCGGCGGCCGCATGATCATCATCGAAACCTTCGCACGCGGATGACGCCCGGCATTGGCCGACAAGCCCGATGATCTCGATCAGGATCGATACTTCATGATGGCGCCCACCACGCGATCCCGCAAAGTCGTTCGTTCCTTCAGCTGGTTTCCCATCGGCCGCAACAGCGCTTGCTCAAATATCCAAATATCTGATCAATTCGGGCAGCAATCTTCAGCGTTCAAGCCAGACCGCCACTCACCTGTGCGCGAGCTCGCCGTCTTCCAAGCTGTAGCATCGCTCAGCAACCAACCCGCTCCATCATCTGCGCCACACAAATCCCCATAGCTCGCCGCACCCCCGCACCCCATCTCCCGCGGTTTCCTCCCTTGCAGGTTTTCCGACGCCGGCCGCCAGTGCGCACGGCCTGTTCGTCAGCGGCCGGCATCCGAAAACCTTCACAATAGCCGAACGTCGCCTAGGGCAATAGTGGACAATCGATAACCCGAATATGGCCTTTCTCACTCGCACGCGAGCTTTTGTTTGATCCTTCGGCGCCGGATCGTGGCCGGCTTCCCGTGGCTGAGCTTCTCATGCCCTCGGGGTGCCGCAGGCCTGCGCACGCTTGGCCGGCTCCGAGGGCGCCTCGATTTGAAGCCTGATCTCTTCGGTGTCATGTCGGCAGTGCTCCGTTCGCGAAGATCGAAACGTAACGGCCGATAGACCGTGAGTTTGATAAGCATCAATGATACCATCGTCCTGGACCTTCTAAGTTATGAGCTGATCGGATTTTCATTCCGAGAGGACGAGCGAGGTTTCCGGGTTAGGCAGTCAGAGCCTTTATTCGCCCCGCGCTCTTCCTGGCTTTTGACCGCAAGCGCGCGTTGATGCTTCCGGACTTGAGTTACGCAGTGCCGCCGGAGCGGGGTTTATGCAGATCGCCCGCATCAGATCGGGATAGTGTCATGGGGACAGTTGACCTCTCTCAAACGGACTTCTTAGGGACGATTTCGGCTACTTTTGACGCCGCGACCCAAAATCAAATTCTAGCCTATCTACAATCCCAAGGCATTTATCCGGGTGGTTCGGGGCTGGCAGCGGTCCAGGAGAGCGTGTCGCCCCCGATCGACGCCGTTTCAGCGCCGCCTCCTCTCAATATCCCGGCGCAGATTGCCGAATTCTTGTCGACCAGCTTCACGGTCGACACCGGCTCCAATGCGACCATCAAGGCGGTCATTGCGACGAGCCTGAACTCGACCGCGATCTTGGCCGGTCAGCGGAGCGTTCTGTTGGCTGCTGGCAACGGCAACGACGCGCTGGACGACACCAGCAGCGGAAACGATCAACTCGTTGCCGGCGCTGGAAATGACAGCCTCTATCACCTCGGCTCGGGCAATAACTCGCTGTTTGGCGGGGCCGGCAACGATTCTGAATATACCAATAGCTCTGGAACCGATTCGCTCGCCGGTGAGGCTGGTAACGACACGCTCAACGGCGCTGGCTCGGGCACCTACACGCTGGATGGCGGGACGGGCGACGACCAGATCAACGCGCAGGGCAGCGGCGTAGAGACCGGGTATGGCGGTGTTGGCAATGACACGCTGACCGGCACTGGCAGCGGCACGTTCTTGCTTGATGGCGGCATCGGGAACAACACCCTTTATGGGCTCGGCTCGGGCAGCGAGCTCGCTCTATGGTGGCGCCGGCAGTGGCAACGACACGCTATCCGCGTCGGGCACCGGCACCTATGTGCTGGATGCGAGCGGCGAAACGGGCGCGAGCTCATTCTATGACGCCCGCACCACAACGATACTTTGATCGGCGGGTCCGGCAACGACACGCTCCAGGCAGCCGGTAGCGGTGCCGCGAGTGCCAGCGGTGGCGCCGGCGACGATTACATGACCGCCATCGGCACCGGTGCCAGTTCGCTCTATGGCGGCGCCGGCAACGACAACATGGTCGCGCAGGGCGCTGGCAGCTATCTGCTCGATGGCGGCGCCAACGACGACAGCCTTTACGCCACCGGCAACGGCAATGACACCCTCAACGGCGGTGTTGGCAACGACATCCTCTATGCCAGTGGCACGGGCGGGGATTCGCTCTCCGGTGGGGACGGTAACGACTTCCTCACGGGGGCTGGCACCGGCGCCTACACGCTCGACGGCGGCAACAATGACGACCGGTTCAGGCTGCAGGGCGGGGGCGCCGAGGTCGGTTTGGGCGGAGCTGGCAACGACTTCTTCCTCGCCTCTGCTGGGCAATTATTCGATCGATGGCGGAACCGGCGACAACACGGTCAATGTCACCGGCAATGGCAATGACACGGTCATCGGTGGCGCCGGCAGTGGGGTCGACTTGCTGAGCGCCACGGGCAGCGGCACCTATATTCTTGATGTCAGCGGCGCAACCGGCAACAACACTATTTATGACGGCAACACCAGCGCGCACAATGATACGCTGATCGGCAGTTCGGGCAACGACACGCTCACGGTCGCGAACAGCGGTGCCGACAGCGTCAGCGGCGGAGTCGGCGACGACTTCCTTCAGGCAACCGGCAGTGGCGCAAGTTCGCTCTATGGCGGTGTCGGCAACGACGTGCTGTACGGTCCCGGCTCCGGCAACTATTCTCTCGACGGCGGCACCGGCAACGACAGCCTTTACGGCACCGGCAACGGCAACGAGACGCTCATCGGCGGCAACACCGACGCTGGCAACGACGTTCTCTATGTCAGCGGCACTGGCAACGATTTACTCTCGGGCGGGGACGGTGCCGACACGGTCACCGGTGCGGGCAGCGGCACTTATACGCTCGATGGCGGCAACGGCAACGATCTGTTCTATCTCCGGGGCTCGGGCGGCGAGACCGCGACTGGCGGTGCTGGCGATGACATCTTCTCCGGGACCGGCAGTGGCGCCTATTCGATCGACGGCGGTACCGGCAACGACAGCATCTATGGCACCGGGTCCGGCAGTGACACCGGGTCAGGCAATGACACGCTCCTTGGCGGCGACGGCAACGACGTTTTGCTGACCAGCACCGGGACTAACACGGTCAACGGCGGCAACGACAACGACACGATCTATTTTGCTTTCAACTCGGGCCAAAACGACACGTTGGACGGCGGTGCGGGCAGCAACGATAAGGTCATCTTCCAGGGCAAAGCCACGACCAATATCGTCAGCGAATCGACCGACGTTAGCGGCGTCACCAAGATCCTCTTCGACGCGGGCAGCGGCGGCCAGACCGTGTTCGTGCAGAACGTCGAAACACTGCAGTTCACGAATGGAACCCAGACCAATCCGCCAGGGTTCCCGACCATCCCATAGTTGGAAAATGGGACCCCGATCCGTTGCACCAGGCTGGGGGTTTTGTTCGCCCGGCCGAGATGGCTGCCATATGCGGCTCCTTCTAGATGACTATTAAAGCAGGTCGGCAATGAAAGCACTTGTGGCTTCCCACATCCTTCTACAGCACCTCAAACACGTCGAAGGTCCGCCGGTCCGCCTCGCGTGAGCCGGTACCAATCGACGATGCGATTCAGCCAGGCATACTTCTCCGAACTGGTCTCGAAGTACGGCGTGGTGCGAAAGTAATAGCCCGCCGGGTCCACCGCTTCGCCGCGATTGAGACGATCGATTACCTCCTTTGGGCCATGCCGAAAGCCCTTCCAACTCATGTAGATCAACTGCTTATCATCGGTTTCGAGGACGATGCGAACGTCCACTTCCAGCACATCGTCGCGGCGTATCAGCATCCAGCCACCGCCACCGGGCAGCACCGTTCCCTTGAGCTTAGGCCCTTCGAATGTACCGGTGCCAAATCGTGCGATGCGCCGCCCGCCATAGGGGGTATCTCCGGGAACGTCGAGGGCGATCGTGAACAGAAACTGGGTTTTGATTTCTCGCATAGGCTCTCCCCCCGGTGCTGGGGGTCTAGAAGCGAGCTGAACTCGCGGCGCCGGAATTGATTGAACGTCGTTGTCCCGCCAACCAGCCAAGATTATCGAAGCAGCGGGGTTGAGTTCAGCATGTATGCGTGTCGTCGGTCGGAGTTTGCTCCGGGTCATTCACGACCGGGGTCCCGTCAAGTCACTTCCGCAATGCCCCCGAAACCGGACATAAGTTCAAGCCATTAGTTTCGACGCTTTGTGCCGATACTGTTGCAAAAAGATTTTACGCACACGAGCGCGCAATTTTGATTCAAGATCAGGTGACAATTCGCAACGTTGAGTCAAAAACTATTCGCCCTGATTTCGATTGTTGCTCGTTTTTGCTCGCAACTGATCCTTGCCGACTTTTGCAACAGTATCTGCCAAGACCGGACTCCGTAGCGTGAGTCGGAGGGATATCGAGGCCAATTGCGTTTGCGGTCTATCAGGATCGTCAAGTCCAGAACTTCTGGATTTTGTCAGCTTCGACCTTGGCGCGCCCGTATCCGGTCCGTAATGCTGGCTCTATCTGGCGGGGATCCAGCAGGTTCACCCCAGGGGGCGTGCCGGCAATGATCAGTATAGTCTGGGTGCCTGTCGCGTGCAGAGCTCGATCTCCTTGTAGATGTTGTGTGGGATGCCGCTCAACAGGCTGCCCTCGTACCCGTTGGTCAGGGTGATGACGAGCGCTCGCTTGGAGCCGGCGACGACATCGGTGTGCGCCCAGGTCCTGGAAATTCCGCCATCCATGCAGAAGCGATGACCAAGCAATGTCGGACCAATCACGCCAGGCAGCGATGAACTGGCTCCCGCCGCGTGGGCGAGCGGAATGCTGTTCCTGCGCGCGACCGCTTGCCCGACGATCAATCGTTCGCCCGAGTAGCAGTCTTTAGCGGTGGTGTACATCTTTGCTACTGGCCAGCCGGTCGTACTGTCGTCGGTCAGCAGGGCCGCCAGCCGCTCGACCGCACTCCCGTTAACCCGGTTGTCGGCGGCGAGCGCGGCATGGCCAATAGCGCGGATGGAAGCTGGGCTGCCGTCCTTGACGCTGAAGTTGATCTCCTGTGCCCGCCTCTGGCTGAGGTTGGGGCTTGCGACCGGCGCAAGTCGTGCGAACAGCGACGGGAAATGGCCGAAGAAATCAAACTCCGACCGCAAGCGCTGGAAATGCCCGGAAGTCAGTGAAGAGCCCGCGTAGGCACCGGCCGAAGTTCCGACAACCATCTCGGCAATATTGAGGTCGACGCCCAACTCATAGAGGCCATGGAAGAAGCCGCAATACCACGCGACGTAATATTCCCCGCCGCCACCAAGAACGAGCGTGCGATCGAGCCCCTTGGCGAGGTCGGAGACAGTGGGTGTCTCGGGGATCGGTCGGGCCAGTTCGTCCTGAGCAAAGAACTTCGCAGAGATGTCGGCCGCCAATGCGTCCGCGTCATAAGCAGAGGCGGCGTTTGCCGCAATGGCGGCGTCGCGCCATTGGTGACCACACCGGAGACGGCGACGGCCGCCGCTTCCATAAAGCAGCGTCGAGTGGTTGTTGTCATCTGACACTCCGCAGCTACCGCTCCGATTGGAATTCAACTTCATTAAGAACAAGGGGCAGCACATTAGCGGTTGAAATCCGCATCCCGGAAGGGGTCAAAAACATGGAATGCTTCAAACGGCCAAGGTCCGAGATGGGTCATTCGCTACAGAGGCATCCGGCCCTGGGACCGATCCGATGTCGGCTATACCCCAAAAGCGACTGAATGATTGCGTCGCAGCGAAACGACGCAACGTGCCACTAGGTGACTCATTGCTCCGCAACAAGCGACGGGCACGGGTTCGCAATAATGTAGCGGTAGGGACGTGCGTTTCATCGCACGCCCCCCGCCCAGATCCGTACGTGCGGCTTTCCCGCATACGGCTCCCACCTCGGGTGTATGACGGCAAATGCTTGCCGTATACGCTCAGCGCCTGTGTCACGCGAGCCTGGCGCTGCGTCCAGTGCGTGCTTTGCTGGTGCGCATTCCCCTTGGCCCCCGCCCTTCGCTCCACCTACTCCGCGGCGTTTGCTCCTGCAGATGCCTCCGCAGCGAGTTCCTTCGCTCTGTTCGCCGGCTTCATTGCTACTATGACGGGGTCCGACTTCTCGGGTCCGTGCATCATCGGCTCCGGCTCCTCGCCTTCCCGATGCGGACCGCCGTACTCGGCACACAACACGTGACAACGGCGGCCAGACGCGAGATCTCCCAGGTTCCGATGCGATCCCTTTGCATGTGATGTGGCCTTAGACCCCGGCAGGGCGTCAGCACCTCGCATAACGGTGCCGCACATGTTGCCTTCGAGCGAATGAAAACCCTCGGCCCCTGCAATGTCTGATCTTTCGTGGCTGAATCCCACACCCCATGCAATCGCTGTGTACGCTTCGTCACCACTGTCGCCAGGGGTCACGCAACACTCGCTACCAAGCGGACGCTACGCCTTACTTGGGCCGGACTTCCACCAGCTGGATCGCGCCAGCTTTGCCTGGCGCACTCACTCGATCACCTCGTCGGCGCGGGCGAGAACGCTGGCGGCACGTTGAGGCCGAGTGTCTTGGCGGTCTTCAGATTACGACAAGCTCGTACTTGGTCGGCGCCTGCACCGGCAAGTCAGCAGGCTTTTCGCCCTTGAGGATGCGATCGACATAACTGGCCGCACGCCGAATGGATCGATCGATCAGGCCCATAAGAGACAAGGCCTCCTTCGGTGACGAAGAAACGGTAAGGGTACACGGCGGGCAATCGGTGGCGGGCCGCAAGCCTAGTAATCAGTTTGCAGTGACGGACCGCCGGGTGCGGTCCCTACAATCAAGCCAATGTTCGAGGATCGAGCGAACGCTGTAATGGCGCGTTCGATCTCCTCGTCGGCATCTCCTATCCCGATTGGGCTTACCTCAATTCCAAGCGAAGGCGCACAGTCTGAATTGCGGCGAACTCACCTGTTTCGGTTATGGTCACGTCACGCGCACGAAGCACGGCTACTCGGGTCACCTGGGGCGCGATCTCTTTGAGCAACTCCAGCCATTTGCCACTCATGCCGTATTCGAACTGCGTGAATCCAGTGGCATTGCCGCCGGGCCGCGCCAGGGTATCGACGAAGCCGGCGGCAACCGGATCGACGACGCTGCGAACACAATTGGCACGGTCGGTGTCGCTCTTTGCAATGGAGCCACGGTCGAATGTTACCGGGCTACGATCACGTCCGTGGAGGCGCGACTAATTCCGTCGCGTACGAGGCGTTCGATCGCCCCCGCCTGTCGCCGAGCGGTATTCGACCGCGACGTGCGGCCTTCGATGAACCCGCTTCCTTGTCAGCCCTAGGCGGAACGCGCATGGGAGCTGCGTCCTATCGGCCAGCGTCGAACTGCCCAGAAGACCCGATATCCGGCACGCGGCTGCTGCGCCCACGCGCTAAAAGCGGCCACGCGGCAGCCGCACCGCCCAGCCCCGCGATGAACTCGCGCCGTTTCACTCGATCACCTCGTCGGCGCGGGCGAGTAGCGTCGCTGGCACTTTTAGCCCGAGCGCTTTGGCCGTCTTAAGATTGATCAACAGCCCGTACTTAGTCGGCGCCTGCACCGGCAGTTCGGACGGCTTTTCGCCCTTGAGGATGCGATCAACGTACCCCGCGGCACGACGGTACTGATCGACAATGTCTGGGCCATAGGAAATCAGGCCGCCTGCTCTGGCAAAGACGGTTCGAAATACACGGCAGGCAACTTGTAGCGCTCCGCCAGTCCGACAATTTCTTGCGATACGCGATTGCGAATGGGTTCGCGGTCACGATCAAGCCGCCATTTGGCTTTTGCGCGAAACTCCCCACGCCCTGCTCGACGTCACCGATTGCGCGCAAATTGATTGGAACGACATCCACCCGTAATGAGGCCGCCACGGCCTGAATGACGCCGAACTGACCGGTGCCGGAGGGCAGAGCGGGATCCCGAAGAACCGCCACACGACTCACATCAGGCGCGATCTCGTTGAGCAATTCCAACCATTTCGCGCTGGTGCTGTATTCAAAATTCAGAAAGCCGGTGACGTTGCCGCCTGGCCGCGCCAGTGTGTCGACAAAGCCCGCGCCGACCGGATCGCCGGCCACCGGAAATACGATGGGTACAGTACGGGTAGCTTGCAGAAGCGCGCCGACCGCACCTCCACCATCGGCCAAGATCACGTCGGGCTCAAATCCGATCAATTCCGCAGCATGCTTGCGCGCTTTGTCGGGATTGCTTTCGGTCCACCGATATTCCAGATGCACATTGCGGCCGACGACCCAGCCCGCTTGCTGCAATCCTTGCAGAAACGCCCCGACGCGTGCCTGAAATTCCGGATCGGACGGACTTGCAGGGAGGAGCAAGGCAATCCGCCGCATCCGCTCGGGCTGCTGCGCGCGCGCCGCTATCGGCCACGCTGCCGCACCGCCCAATGCCACGATGAACGCGCGCCTTTGTAGCGGTAGGGACGTGCGTTTCATCGCACGCCCCCCGCCCAGATCCGTACGTGCGGCTTTCCCGCATACGGCTCCCACCTCGGGTGTATGACGGCAAATGCTTGCCGTATACGCTCCAGCGCCTGTGTCACGCGAGCCTGGCGCTGAGTCCAGTGCGTGCTTTGCTGGTGCGCATTCCCCTTGGCCCCCGCCCTTCGCTCCACCGACTCCGCGGCGTTTGCTCCTGCAGATGCCTCCGCAGCGAGTTCCTTCGCTCTGTTCGCCGGCTTCATTGCTACTATGACGGGGTCCGACTTCTCGGGTCCGTGCATCATCGGCTCCGGCTCCTCGCCTTCCCGATGCGGACCGCCGTACTCGGCACACAACACGTGACAACGGCGGCCAGACGCGAGATCTCCCAGGTTCCGATGCGATCCCTTTGCACGTGATGTGGCCTTAGACCCCGGCAGGGCGTCAGCACCTCGCATAACGGTGCCGCACATGTTGCCTTCGAGCGAATGAAAACCCTCGGCCCCTGCAATGTCTGATCTTTCGTGGCTCAATCCCACACCCCATGCAATCGCTGTGTACGCTTCGTCACCACTGTCGCCAGGGGTCACGCAACACTCGCTACCAAGCGGACGCTACTCCTTACTTGGGCCGGACTTCCACCGGCTGGATCGCGCCAGCTTTGCCTGGCGCACTCATTCGATCACCTCGTCGGCGCGGGCGAGCAGCGTTGGCGGCACTGTCGATGCCGAGCGCCTTGGCGGTCTTGAGATTGATGACCAGTTCGAACTTGGTCGGCGCCTGCACCGGCAGGTCAGCCGGCTTTTCGCCCTTGAGGATGCGGTCGACATACCGACGCCGACTGTTGATGACAGACGTTGAGCATACGATGAGCCGCCGTGCCTCGTTACATCAGCTGCATCAACTGATGCAAAATCGCGCGCAATAATGACCCCCTGAGGGGCGATTTCGCGTCCAATTCCGACCCCTCCTAACGTCCTGTGTCAGCGTCCTTCCCTTTGGCCCCGGTGGGCCGGGAAGGGCTGTGGGGATGATTGGCGTGGACCTGATCGGCCAGATACGACGCGCCTATTTCGAGCAGCACCGCTCCATCAAAGAGATCGTGCGTACGTTGAGGGTATCACGCGCGACGGTGCGCAAGGTCATCCGCGGGCACAAGACTGAGTTCAAATACGTGCGGGGAGTTCAGCCTACGCCGAAGCTTGGCGAGTGGGTCGAGGTGCTGACGGAGATCCTGGACAAGGAATCCAAGCTGCCGAAGCGGGAGCGTCGCTCGACCCAGCGGCTGTTCGAGGAACTGCGCGGGCGCGGCTATGACGGCGCCCACGACAGCGTGCATCGGTTCGTCAAGGGCTGGCGCGACGAACGTACCCGGGTTCCGGTGCATGCCTATGTGCCGATGAGCTTCGCGCCTGGGGAAGCCTACCAGTTCGACTGGAGCCATGAGACGATCACGCTCCAGGGCCTGCCGCTGACGATCAAGGCGGCGCACATGAAGCTGTCGCACAGCCGCATGCCGTTTGTGCGCGTCTACTTTCGGGAGACCCAGGAACTGGTGTTCGACGCCCACGACAAGGCGTTCCAGTTTTATGGCGGGGTCTGTCGGCGCGGCATCTACGACAACATGAAGACGGCGGTCGAAGCAATCTTCGTCGGTAAGGCGCGTCGATATAATCGCCGCTTTCTGCAGATGTGCTCGCATCACCTGATCGAGCCGGTGGCCTGCACGCCCGCCTCCGGATGGGAGAAGGGGCAGGTCGAGAACCAGGTCGGCAATCTGCGCGACCAAATGTTCCGGCCCAAGCCGCGGGTGAAGAGTCTCACCGAGCTGAATGCGTGGCTGGAAGATCAGTGCATCGCCTACGCCCAGCGAACCAAGCACCCCGAGTTCAAGGATCGAACCGTCTGGGACGTGTTCCAGGAAGAACGCGCGAGCCTGATGGAGCTGCGCGGCCCGTTCGACGGGTTTGTCGAGAAGGCCGTCAGGACCAGCACCACTTGCCTGATCATGGCCGATCACAATCGCTACAGCGTCGATGCGCGGGCCGCTGGCCGGATGGTGCTGGTGCGCTCCCATGCCGAACGCATCGTGGTGCTGCTGGGCGACGAGGTGGTCGCCGAGCATCCGCGCCACTTCCGGCGCGATCAGATCATCTATGATCCCTGGCACTATCTACCGGTTCTGATGAAGAAGCCCGGCGCCTTGCGCAACGGCGCACCATTCAAGGACTGGGATTTGCCGCCCGCCCTGACCCAGGTCCGCGCCAAGCTAAAGCAACACGCCGACGGGGACCGCCAGTTCGTCAAGGTGCTGGGCGCGGTGCTCGATCACGGGCTGGCCGCCGTCGAAGCCGCCTGTGCGGAAGCACTGGAGGCGGGCATCGCCAGTGGCGATGTGATCCTGACCGTGCTGGCGCGCCGGCGGCAGCCCGTGGCGCCGCCCAGCATCACCACACCCGAAGCACTGCGCCTGAAGATCGAACCCGCGGCCGATTGTGGCCGCTACGACGGCATAAGGAAAATCGCCTGATGGAACGCCATGAGATTCTGGAGGCCATGAGCGAACTGAAGCTTTACGGCATGCGTGCCAGCTTCGATGAGGTTGCCGGTAAAGGTCTTGCTCGGCGCGATGAGATCTATCCTCTCATCGCCAGCCTGATCCGGGCCGAACGCACCCACCGGCAGGCCCGCTCGATCAGCTACCGCATCGGCGGAGCCAAGTTCCCGGTTCTCAAAGATCTCGACAAGTTCGTCTTCGCCGATACTCCGGTCGATGAAGGGCAAGTCCGCGAACTTGCCACCGGCACCTTCCTCGACGCCAAGCGCAATGCGATCTTCATCGGCGGCACTGGCACCGGAAAAACCCATCTGTGCATCGCGGTGGCCTCGGCGGTCATTCGCTCCCGCGCCAGGGGGCGCTTCTTCAACCTGGTCGATCTGGTCAATCAGCTGGAACAGGAAAAGGCCGCCGGTCGGAGCGGCCGGTTATCCGAGAAGCTCCTGCGCTACGATGTCATCGTCATCGACGAGCTCGGCTATCTGCCGTTCAGCCAGCCCGGCGGCCAGCTCCTGTTCCACCTGATCAGCAAGCTCTATGAAAACACATCGCTGCTGATCACCACCAATCTTGCCTTCGCCGATTGGCCGCAGGTGTTCGGCGACGCCAAAATGACAACCGCCATGCTCGATCGCCTGACGCACCACTGCGACATCATCGAGACCGGCAATACCAGCTGGCGGTTCAAAAACCGCAGCTGAAGAAAGCTCCCCGGACCCACCCGACTTACCCACGTGGGTGCACAGGAACCTCCCGCGGCCGCCACCGCCAGCGCACCGGACCGCGCGCCGTCGGCCGCGGGTCCCTCCTATGCACTACATGGATAAGTCTATTCGTGCGGGTCGGAATTGGACGCGAAGGTGGGGTCGCAATTCCAAGCGATTTGACACAACTGAACGTGCGAACGCTGCCACGGCACGCTCGATTTCGTCGGTGCCGCGCACGTTCACCGGCGTGAGTTCGACACCAAGGGACTGCGCTACCGATCGAATAGCCGCGAATTGTCCGATACCTGCCGCAGAGGTGGGATCACGAAACACCAAGGCTCGGGTCACGTGGGGCGCGATTTGCTTGAGCAACTCGGCCCATTTGCCGCTCATGCTGTACTCGAAATTGGAGAAGCCGGTGATATTGCCGCCTGGGTGGGCCATACTTTCGACGAAACCAGCACCAACCGGATCGGGAACGTTCATGAACACGATCGGGATAGTACGCGTGGCTTGTTGCAGCGACGCGACCGGCAAACTGCCTATGCTAAAGATCACGTCCGGCGCGAGTGCAACCAGCTCTGCCGCGTAACGGCGAACGCTGTCGAGATCAGCCCCAATCTGACGGGTTTCAATCTTCAAATCGCGGCCGACCGTCCACCCTAACTGCTGAAGCGTTTGCTCGAACACCTTGGTCCGTGCTTGCGCCTCCGGATCGTCTGATCCGAGGATGTTGAGCATACCAACCCGGCGCAGGCGTTCGGCCTGCTGCGCGCGCGCCATCACCGGCCACGCCGCCGCGCCGCCGACAGCCGCGAGGAACGCGCGCCGTTGTAGCGGTAGGGACGTGCGTTTCATCGCACGCCCCCCGCCCAGATCCGTACGTGCGGCTTTCCCGCATACGGCTCCCACCTCGGGTGTATGACGGCAAATGCTTGCCGTATACGCTCCAGCGCCTGTGTCACGCGAGCCTGGCGCTGAGTCCAGTGCGTGCTTTGCTGGTGCGCATTCCCCTTGGCCCCCGCCCTTCGCTCCACCGACTCCGCGGCGTTTGCTCCTGCAGATGCCTCCGCAGCGAGTTCCTTCGCTCTGTTCGCCGGCTTCATTGCTACTATGACGGGGTCCGACTTCTCGGGTCCGTGCATCATCGGCTCCGGCTCCTCGCCTTCCCGATGCGGACCGCCGTACTCGGCACACAACACGTGACAACGGCGGCCAGACGCGAGATCTCCCAGGTTCCGATGCGATCCCTTTGCACGTGATGTGGCCTTAGACCCCGGCAGGGCGTCAGCACCTCGCATAACGGTGCCGCACATGTTGCCTTCGAGCGAATGAAAACCCTCGGCCCCTGCAATGTCTGATCTTTCGTGGCTCAATCCCACACCCCATGCAATCGCTGTGTACGCTTCGTCACCACTGTCGCCAGGGGTCACGCAACACTCGCTACCAAGCGGACGCTACTCCTTACTTGGGCCGGACTTCCACCGGCTGGATCGCGCCAGCTTTGCCTGGCGCACTCACTCGATCACCTCGTCGGCAATCGCCAATAGCGACGGCGGCACGTCGAGACCGAGCGCCTTCGCGGCCTTGAGGTTGATAACAAGCTCGTACTTGGTCGGTGCCTACGCTGGAAGCTCACCGGGGTTTGCACCCTTGAGAATGCGGTCCACGTAGTTCGCCGAGAGGCGGAAGATATCGTCCAGGTCCGGTCCGTAGGACATTAGCCCGCCGCCGGCAACGTATTGACGCCAGGGGACGATATGAGGCAGCCGATACCGATCCAGCGCCGCACGGATCTTCGACTGGTTAACCGAGTTGAATGCATCGGCAAGCACGGCCACGCCGCCGTCAGGCCGCGCGGCAACGTCTGCGACGGCCGCGTCGATGTCCGCGGGCGCGTGTACTGCTACGCGGGTCAAATCTATAGACCATCGCGCCTCGCGCTGGAATCTTTGCAGGTAAGTGTCGTAGAACCCATAGGTCTTCGGGTTGTACATCAGCCCAACGTGAGCTAGCGCAGGCGCTACAACCTTGAGCATTTCCACCGATTTGCCCACTATCGAAAAATCAACCAGCGTGAAGCCGGTGATATTGCCGCCCGGACGCGCCATGCTGTTGATGAAGCCTTGTACCACTGGTTCGGCGATCCCTACGAAAACAACAGGTATCGTCGATGTCACACGCTTCAGCGCCACTACCGCCGGCGAGCCGCTGACGACGATCACATCGGGCTTGAGTGCCACGAATTCCGTGACGATCTCGCGCATCCGCTCGGCGCTACCGCCTGCCCAGCGAACGTCGATCCGCACGTTGCGCCCGTCAGTCCAGCCGAGCTTCTCGAGGCCTTGCAGGAAGGCCTTCAACTGGCTCTGACCAAGCGGATCTGTCTCTAGCCTAACATTAATAACCGCGACACGGCGCATTGCCTGCTGCGCACGCCCCACTACCGGCCACGCCGCCGCGCCGCCGAGCCCCGCGATGAACTCGCGCCGCCTCATTCGACCACCTCGTCAGCAATGGCGAGCACGCCCGACGGAATCACGAGGTTAAGCGCCTTGGCAGTTTTGAGGTTGATCACTAATTCGAACTTAGTTGGTTGCAAGACTGGCATGTCGGCGGGCTTGTCGCCGTGGAAAATCTTTCCGGTGTAAACACCAACCTGACGGTATAAATCGGGCACGCTGGCTCCATAGCTCAGCAGACCACCAGCTGCGGTGAATTCGCGAAATGGGTATATCGTGGGCACTGCGTGACGTGCTGCAAGAGCCACGAGTTGATCACTTCGGCCGATGAAGAACGAATCCGGGGCGATCGCAAGCGCGTCGGCTTGCACTCGAAATGCTGCATCAATCTCGGGTTCAGTGCTGGCATTTAGAATATGCATTTGCAGTCCAAGAGCGAGCGCCCCCTGCTGTGCGCTCCTTACATTATGTTCCGAGTTTGGATTGGCCGGATTCACGAGGTAAACAATCGACCTTGCAGCGGGCACTAACTCGCGCAACACCCCCAATTGCTTGCCCGCTAGCGCACTGGAAATCACGCTCACCCCGGTCACGTTGCCACCTGGGCGGTTCATGCTAGTCACAAGGCCAATTGCGACGGGATCGTGACTGGTGAGGAAAACTATTGGAATGTTTGTGGTAGCTGCCTTGGCCGCGGGCGCCGCCGGCGTATTCGCAACGATTACGGCCACCTGACGATTTACAAGATCAGCAGCCATTCGCGGGAGCCGATCATACTGGCCCTCCGCCCAGCGGTATTCGATCGCGACGTTTTGGCCTACGATGTAGTTAGCTTCCTTGAGCCCCTGAAGAAACGCAGCCACGTTCCGCGCGTATGCCTTTGGCGATGCGCCACTGAGGAATCCAACGGTAGAAGTCGCCGGATTTTGTGCGCGCGCCGCCAGCGGCCACGTAGCCGCGCCGCCGACGATGCCAAGAAATTCCCGCCGCTTCATGCCCACCCCCGGCCTCAAGAGGCCGCATCGTACCCGCTCAAATTGGCCTTCGGAAAGGGGCTGGAAACGGTTCGCTAATGCAACATGGATGCGGGCTGATGTCCGAGTCGGGTCATTCACGACCGGGGTCCCGTCAAGTCACTTCCGCGATGCCCCCGAAACCGGACGTAAGTTCAAGCATTAGTTTCGACGCTAAGTGCCATGTGTGGACGGCTCCGAGTTGGCAAGGAAAATCTTCACGTTTGCAGGCTTGGTCGGTGCAGCCATGTGTTCGGCCTACGTGCGCGGTTCACATGACCGCTGGCCATAATGCCCTCCGCGGATCAGGTCCCGGTCATAACCTCGCATTCGACAATGCGCTGGCACAAGTGGGTTGTCCTGATCGCCGGATCGACTGGCTCTGCATTACGTGCTGTTCGCCCTCCCAACCTTCACATCACGCCGGATGTCCGGCGCGATCTCGTTTACGCCGCAAGTGCGACGGGTTGCCTATAACGCTCGCCCCTGGCCATCATGGCCCAGGCCATTCTGGCGATCTTGTTGGCAAGCGCGATGGCGGCAACCTTCGTTGGCCGCCGTGCAAGCAATGCCGCAAGCCAGGGGCGATGCTTGGTTCCGTGGATCTTGGCGTAGCGGATGACGGCGAGTGCACCGGCCACGAACAGGCTGCGCAGATAGCGGTCACCTTGCTTGCTGATACTGCCGAGTCTGTCCTTGCCCCCGCTCGAGTGCTGCTTCGGAACGAGCCCGATCCAAGCCGAGAAGTTTCGTCCCGATCGGAAGGTCCTGGGGTCAGCGACACTGGCGACCAGAGCGGTCGCCAACATCGGACCGACCCCGGGAATGTAATGAAGGCGCTTGCTCGTTTCATTGGACCGGTGCCAGGCCATGATCATCCGATCGAACTTCACAATCTGCTCCTTCAGGATGAGCAGTTGGGCGCCGAGTGCGGCAAGGCATGCGCGCGCAATCTCAGGCACCCGTTTGTCGCTCGGGTCGGCAACAACATGGAGCAGTTCCTCAACTCCTTTGCGCCCGACCGGCGCGACAATGCCGAACTCAGCGAGGTAGGCTCGGATCGAATTAATCACCGCGGTCTGCTGGCGGATAAACAGATGGCGCGTGCGATGAAGCATCAGGCAACTCTGCTGCTCAGGGGTCTTGGTTGGCACAAACCGCATGGTGGCTCTGGTGACGGCTTCACAAATCGCCTCAGCATCGGCCATGTCGTTCTTCTGCCGTTTGACGTAGGGCTTCACATAGGCCGGCGGCATCAGGCGTACCGTATGACCGAGCGCCGTGAGCTCGCGCGACCAATGATGCGACGATGCGCAGGCTTCGATACCAACCAGGCATGACGGCAGCTTCTGAAAGAACGCCAGAACGTAGCGGCGCTTGAGCTGACGGCGGATAATCACATCGCCTTTCGCATCGATGCCGTGGACCTGGAAAACAGACTTTGCGATGTCGAGACCAACTGTAGTGACCGTTTGCATGACTTGCTCCTCCAAATCATGGGGCCTTAGCAGCACCCACGTCCATGGCACTCATGTGCCGGTGGAGGAGCCGTCCACAGCATCACTGCCGGACTCGTGCAGCGCAGCAAAAAAACGCTTTATTCGATCAACTCGTCGGCGCCTATCATGAGCGACAACGGCACCTCGAGGCCAAACGCCTTGGCGGTCTTGCGATTGATAGCGGATTCAAATTTCGTGGCCTGAATAACTGGGACCTCGACGGCCTCGCCCTTTAAGAACTTTCCATCGCCGCCCTGGCGAGAGGCGTTGCCGATTTCTTGTTGGCAGCTGCCGACCTTGGCCGGTCATTGGTCCTGCTTGTCCGAGGCGCCATGCAGAGCTGCAATCTTGGATCGCTGTTCCTCGATCGCGGCAACGAAATCGGCGCTGGTGCCGACACGCACCACTGATCCCAGGCTCGCAACCTTCTCAATGATGGCGGGATCGGAGCCGACGGTGCGCACATCGCCAGCAATGCGTTCCTTGAGCGCAGCAGGGATATCGCGCCAGCCATAGAAACCGACCACCCCGTCGAATGTCAGGTCCGGATATCCCAATTCTTTGGCGGTTGGTACGGTGGGTGCCAAGCGCGAGCGCTCGCGATTTGTGACCATGAGCACCTTGGCCTTGCCGGCGTCCACCTGCGGCAGCAGCAGCGAAAGACCTGTCACTGCGACTTGGATGCGCCCTTCGCCAAGATCCTGCAGGGCAGGCGCGAAATCGCGATACGAGACCTGGGTCAGCTTGAGCCCAGCTTTTCTCTGTAGCGCAGCGAAGATATAGTCGGGCAGACCCGACGTGGCGGCCCAATTGAGCTTGCCGGGCTGTGTACGCGCAAGCGTTACAAAGTCTTCAAGCGAGGCAACCTTCAAGGTTTCGGATACTGCAATCCCAAAGAAATTGTCCACGATCGACACGATGGGAACGAGATCGTGAGCCGGGTCATACGGCAGCTTGTCGTGTACTAACGGATTGATAGTGATCACCCCGGCAAAGGAGAGCAGAAGCGTGTGATCGTCGCGGGCGCTGAGGAATCCTGTAACGGCAGGGATGCCATCGCCGCCCGGGCGATTCTCGATGATCACCGGCTTCCCCCAGCGCGCGGCGAGGCCTTGTGCAAACAGGCGTGCTGCGTTGTCCGTCCCGCTGCCCGCTGGCAGCGGCAGGATCACGCGGACGGTCCGCTCCGGCCAAGGCTCAGCTTTCGATGGTGTTGACCACCAAAAGAGAGTGCATAGAAGACCGACGGCAAAAGCGCCGCCCGAATGCTTCACCTCGCGCATTGCATCCTCACTCGCTTGAAGACGAGAAGCCCGTTTTGCGACGTGGGTCTGCCCTAAGATAGCACATCACGGCGCGGCAGGAGGTTCTGCGCTGCGGGATGTCGACCTGGCTCTGGCCCGAGTTGGGTCAATCTCGCCATTTCCGGCATGTCTGCGGGACGTCCGGTTTCCCTTCGAAACTCACCGTCAAGGCAGACGCTCCGGATCGACGGTTCAGTGCCAATAGGCGACATTGCGCCAGAGGTTAATACACCCGAGCCGCAAGGCACGGTTGTTCATTTACTCCTTAGGAAAAATTATCGGCAATGCGCGATCGGCGGTGAACATGCAGCGGGCGCTATGACCACATGCCGACACCACGATTATGTTATGCTGCGCGCTGTACCTTTCATTTACGTACTTACCATAAGCCAATCCCCGGGCTAGCCGAGTCGGGCCTTGCGCGCCAGCGGAACAAGAAGCGTCAAACCCATACAGCGGCAAGATGTCAAGTTCGCCAATTAGGTACGTCGTGGGCCGCGAAGCAAGCTGCTTCTTTATCTGGTCCTCAGTTAATTTTGCGACATAACCAGTACGATTCTGGAGTCCGTAAGGCCAGCTATTGTAAGTCGTGCAGTTCCGAGCGTCGGGAAACGTTAAGAACGGTTCGGGAGGTTTCGCGGGAACAGGTGGTATGTAGCCAGGCGATGCAGCCGCAAAGTCTGAAGAAACGGCGCTACGGGTAGGCCGTAGGCTGTCCGGGTAGGCATAGCTGGATGGGTTCGATACGACATACGTAACCGGAACCTCTAGCCGATCATGGACCTGATTGGTCATCTCGTAGCGTTGAACGAACTGCCCGCCGCCAGAATGACCTGCTACGACGATTGCCTTCAAGCTCGGAAAGGCTTCCTTGCGAGCAAGCTTACGAAGGATTTCGTCGACAATATCGAAAGACGAAATCCTATCGTTCTCTACGGCGTGCCCACCCACTCTCCAACCTTCGGGCGACTGGTCACAGTTCCAATTCAGTTCGTTGGCAGAGAGCATATCGCGGCAGTTGCCTCCATGATTAGATGCAAAGCGCGGTGCAATGATGACCGTATTCTCGAGAGACTGAGCGAAAAAAGCGGCACCGAGAGCATGCCGGAAATAGTTGTCAGCATCGCGCCCCTGCCCATGAACTATGATAAGCGCACGGGTGATCCCATCATTTTTTGAAGCGGCCCCCTAATTAACCGGACACGTTCTCCCACTTCGATAAGAGGTAGGAGTAATGTCGTGACTATGACTGGTAACATCCCGAAGAGTGAGGTCCTGAGCGGGCCTGAGCGCCGCCGGCGCAGGACACCGGCGGAGAAGTTGGCGATCGTGGGCGAGACCTATGAGCCGGGCGTCACGGTCAGTCTGGTGGCCCGCCGCCACGGCATCGCGCCAAACCAGTTGTTCCTTTGGCGGCGGCTGGCGTCACAGGGCGCTTTGACGGCGACGCAATCCGAAGAGGCCGTGGTGCCCGCGTCTGAGTACCGTTCGCTGCAGAGCCAGGTCCGCGAACTGCAGCGGCTGCTCGGCAAGAAGACGCTGGAGGCCGAGATCCTCAAGGAGGCTCTTGAAGTCGCCGCGGGCTCAAAAAAACACCTGTTGCGGTCGCTGTCGTGGCCCAGGGACGGTTTGCGATGAAGACGGTCTGCGACGCACTCGACTTGGCGCGCTCGAACATCGCGGTCCAGATCAAAGCGCCCATCGCCAAGCCTCTTGGACGGCCACCTCAGCCCGACGCCGATCTGGTTGCCGAGATCAAAGCGGTGATTGGTGAGACGCCAACCTATGGCTATCGCCGGGTCTGGGCTGTCTTGCGGCGCGCGGCCTGGGCCCAAAGGCTCCCACCTCCCAATCACAAACGCATCTATCGGATCATGAAGGCCCACGGCCTACTGCTCAACCGCCACGCGGGCGGCAGCGACAAGCGTCGTCACAATGGTCGCATCGCCGTTGACCGTTCCAACTTGCGTTGGTGCTCGGACGGCTTCGAACTGCCCTGCGACAACGGCGAGAAGGTCCGGGTCGCATTCGCGCTCGACTGCTGCGACCGCGAGGCCATGGGTTTTGTCGCCACCACCGAGGGGATCAAAAGCGAGGACGTGCGCGATCTCATGGTCACAGCGGTGGATTATCGCTTCGGACCGGTCAACCGGTTGCCAGAGACCATCGAATGGTTGACCGACAACGGCTCCGGTTACATCGCGCATGAGACCAAGCGCTTTGCGCGAGAGATCGGCTTCGAACCCCGAACTACGCCAGTGGAGAGCCCGCAATCAAATGGAATGGCGGAAGCCTTCGTGCGCACAATCAAGCGAGACTACGCCCGCGTCTCGCCTTCGCCCAATGCTGAAACGGTGATGCGCTCGTTGCCGCACTGGTTCGAACATTACAACACAGTTCACCCGCACCGAGCTCTCGGATATCGTTCTCCGCGCGAGTTCATCGCATCGCGCTCAAACCGGGAAAACATGTCCGGTCTTTAAGGGGCAACAACATTTTTGATGTCCAGCGAATAGGTGCGATAGACAAGGATCCGCGAGGGCCCTCCGGCGACTGGAATCCATTCCGTGCAATCGACGTTGGCTGTGGTGCATGGGGTCGCCCATGCACCGCTCGCAAGGATAAGGAATGATAGCCCTATCCACCATTGCCACCGTAGGATTGAGTTCACGAGACGGTACTGCATTTCATTTCGCTCCGAAAACCTTCACAGAAGCAGACAGCGCACCGCTTACTCGATCACCTCGTCGGCGCGCTGCTGGAGCTGCAGCGACACGTCGAGGCCGAGCGCCTTCGCCGCCTTGAGGTTGATCAGGAGCTCGTATCTGGTCGGCGCCTGCACCGGTAGATTGGCAGGCTTCTCGCCTTGCAGAATGCGATGAACGTAACCGGCGGCGCCCCTCAGCTCTTCGACCTGGTCAAACCCGTAGGAGACCAAACCTCCATTCTGGGCGAAGTGGCGAAACGGATAGATTGCCGGCAACCGTAGCCGGGCTACTAACGCAACGATTTGTTCGCAATTCCCCGCGTTGAATGGGTTTGGCGCTACGATGACGCCGCCATCCGGCTCCCGGGCAAATTTGGTAAATGCAGGTTCAATATCGGCAGCCTTCTGCAGATTGATTGGGATCACCGTCAAGCCCAAGGAGCGAGAAGCACCCTCGGCCGCATGCATTAGTTCAACATTGGCGGCGATGTTTTGATTGTATATAAACCCGACCCGGCGAACTGCGGGCGCTATCTCCGTAAGCAGCTGCAACCACTTCCCGCCCGTTTCGGTTTCGAAATTTTGGAAGCCGGTTATATTTCTCTCGGGCCGAGCCAGGTTCTTGACGAAGCCGCCGCCAACCGGATCGGATACCAGTACGAACACAACGGGGATCGTCTGCGTCGCCTGCTGCACAGCCGGCACTTCCAGGTTAGTGAAGGCCACAATCACATGCGGCGCTTCTGCGACAAGTTCCTTGGCTGCAATACGGATGCTTTCGGCTTCTTCGCCTGTTAACCGGTATTCGAATCGAATATTGCGACTTTCGATCCAACCAAGCTCCTGAAGGCGCTGTTTGAATGGCAGCCAAATGGCCTGAGCGCGAGGATCACGTTCATTGTCGTAGGGAAGCAGCACGCCGACGCGCGGCATATGCGCCGACTGTGCGCGCGCGGTAAGGGGCCACCCGACTGCAGCAAGCCCTTTGATGAAATCGCGTCGCCTCATCGCTGCCACCGAAACTAGCGAAAGGGATCGTACAGGATCAAACCTCAGGATTGGAAGCGGCAGGCTAGGTCGGCTCCGGGTCATTCGCTACAGAGGCATCCGGCCCTAGGACCGATCCCATGTCGGCTATACACCCCGAAGCGACCAAATGATTGCTTCGCAGTGAAATGACGCGAAGTGCCAGAAGGCGACATTGCTCTCTGTCATCCGATTGGTCAGCACACAGCAGGAGTGAGGTTGGCATCGTCGGCTTGTCTTATGAAGGAGATGGGTTTGCCCGCGCGGGTCGACCTTGGCTCGTTTTCGTCTCGAAATCACTCGCGTCATGGCGCTCGTGCAATTGTTCTTCGGGCGGCCCGCTGGCGCGATTGACCATTCGCCCGCGCTTGATCGCCGGGCGCTCGCCGATTTCTTTCGTCCAGCGCGTCAGGTTTTTATATTCGTGCGTCTGCAGGAACTTGCGCGGATCGTTGTAGGAGGCGCCGTTCAACATGCCGTTGCCGTACCACGGCCAGATCGCCATATCAGCGATCGTATATTCGTCCCCGGCGATGAATTGATTGTCCGCAAGCTGCCGGTCGAGCACGTCGAGCTGGCGTTTCACCTCCATTGAAAAACGGTCGATGGCGTACTTGATCTTCACTGGAGCATAGGCATAGAAATGCCCGAAGCCGCCGCCGACATACGGCGTTGAACCCATCTGCCAGAACAGCCAGTTCAGCGCCTCGGTGCGCTTGCCGCGATCCTTCGGTAGAAAGGCGCCGAATTTATCCGCCAGGTAGAGCAGGATCGCGCCGGATTCGAACACGCGTTGTGGCGTCTTTTCACTATAGTCCATGAGCGCGGGGATTTTGGAATTCGGATTCACCCCGACAAATCCGCTGCCAAACTGGTCGCCCTCACCGATCCGGATGAGCCAAGCGTCATATTCCGCTCCCCTATGACCGGCGGCCAGCAATTCCTCCAGCATGATCGTGACCTTGACGCCATTAGGCGTCGCCAGTGAATAGAGCTGCAGCGGGTGCTTTCCGCGCGCCAACTCCTTCTCATGCGTCGCACCCGCGATAGGCCGATTGACATTGCCATAGCGCCATTTGGGACTGTCGTCTTTCTCCCAGACCCAGACTTCCGGCGGCGTGTAGTCAGGTGTGTCAGTCATGTTGGGCTCTCGTCGTTCGCTCGATGGTTGGTCGAATAGATAGAGCGGATTACCAGCAACGCGCGACGCCTTGGCGCTTACTTAAGCGTTCGCCTTGGGTCATTAGCGTCGAAACTGCAATGTCCGCTATGAGGTCCGCTCTTCGCAATAGCAGACATCGCTAGATCAGCTTTAGGCCTTTTAGGCTCGCGCGCCCATCCTTGCCGACGATGGTGTGGTCGTGCACTGCGATTCCAAGGCCGTTCGTGGATCTCGACAATCCGAATGATCCGCCATCGTAGCCCTCGCTTGCGAACGGGCGAGCCTGATTGATTGCGGCTCGGCCGGACATAAACTGGGGCGCGCCGGCGGGCTGAAAGAGGCCGCTGAGCCAATCGTCGAATTCAACAGAGGTTCGCATGCGTCTGAAGGACAAGATCGCCATCGTAGTGGGCGCCGGTCAGTCGCCCGGCGAGGGCATGGGCAACGGCCGCGCCACGGTTGTGCGTTTCGCGCAGGAGGGCGCCAGGGTGCTGGCGGTGGACAACAACCTCGCCTCCGCCGAGGAGACGGTCGCCATGGCGCGACAACCGGGCGGCGAATGCGTCGCATTCGAAGCAGACGTTGCCAAGGAGGCGACGCTCGCGGCAATGGTCGAGGCCGCGCGGCGGCGTTGGGGCCGCGTCGATATCCTGCACTACAACGTCGGCGTCAGCATCGCCGGCGGCGACGCGCCGCTCGACCAGATCACCGAGGCCGCGTTCGACCTCATCACCACCATCAACCTGCGCGGCGCTATCATGGCCTGCAAGCATGTCCTGCCGCTCATGCGCGTGCAGCGCGCGGGCGTCATCATCACGATCTCGTCGGTTGCCGCCTGGGAGCGCTACCCCAACGTGGTCTACAAGGCGACCAAGGCCGGCATGATCGCCTTCACCCAGCAGGTCGCGATCCAGAATGCCGAGTTCGGAGTGCGCGCGAACGTCATCCTGCCCGGATTGATGGACACGCCGATGGCGGTCGATACGCGCGCCCGTGTCAGCGGCAAGAGCCGCGCCGAGGTCGCCGCCGCCCGCGATGCGCGCGTGCCGCTGCGCCATAAGATGGGCACCGCCTGGGACGTCGCAAACGCCGCCCTGTTTCTGGCGTCCGACGAGGCGAATTTCATCACCGGCGTTGCGCTGCCGGTTGATGGCGGGGCGCTTGTTCACATCAATTGAGCGGGCGGTGTAATCGGCGCGGGGAACTATCCCAGTCGTTGGGAACTATCCCGAACATTCCCCTGGACGTGTGGCGACGTTTGCTCTGGGTCTTGGCTGTGTGAAAATCTTTCTGCAGCTCGATTTCGCGCAACAATGATTCGTGCAAACCGTTGATGGCGCATTAAAGATTTGCCAAGGCCGCAAGCTCGATTCTTATGTTGCGAGGCATGTCCGCTCATCCTCCGAAACTCACCGTGAAAGCGGACGTGCCCAATCGGCAGGTCCGTGCCATAAACGGAAAATTCTGCCATCTGACTGGCATACCGCCATTATCACCGGCTCAGCCTGCAAGTTGCGGATGCTGCGTCCGCGCTGGAGTTCGCCATGTGGTCTCGCTCGCTCGCCCTCGCTTTGCTCCTGCTCGCTGCCCCGGCTCTGGCCGGCGTCAAGGAGAAGGTTGGGGCCCTCGCTCCGCAGGGGTTGGTGCTCGTGGTGGACGACCAGGGCAACGAGTTGGTGGCCCAGAACGCTGATGAACCCTTCGTCCCGGCCTCGGTCACCAAGATCGTGACGGCCTGGCTGGCGATGGAGGTTTTGGGCGGCGACTATCGCTTTGAGACCCGCTTCTACCTCGACAACAAACGCGTGCTCTACGTGCGTGGAGGCGGCGATCCTTTCCTGATTTCAGAAGAGCTGGCGCGGCTCGCGAACGAGCTGGCCGCAGCGATCGGCAAGAAGCCGATCACCGGCATCGTGCTGGACGCGAGCTACTACCCTTCGAACCTCCGCATCCCGGGCATCGAAAACATCGCCGAGTCCTACAATGCGCTGAACTCCGCGCTGGCGGTGAATTTCAACACGATCTATGCTGTGCGCAACGGCAACAAGGTGCGCTCCGCCGAGGCGCAGACCCCAATTACCCCGCTCGCGATCAGCCAGTTTCGGTTGCGGGGTCCTAACGGAACCGGCCGTATCAGCCTGAGCCAGGACCCCAACATAAGCCTGCAATATGCCGGCGAGTTGATCGCGGCGTTCATCAAGCGGGCTGGCGGCAGCATGAAGGGCGGGATCTCGATCGGACGAGTACCCGATGGACTGAAGCCGGTCTACGGTCACCGGTCGCACAAGCTTTCGGAGATCCTCGTCGAGCTGCTCCGCGCATCGAACAACTACATCGCCAACCAGGTCTTCCTGGAGATCGGCGCACACCGCCTGGGCGCACCCGTCAGTCTCGAGAAGTCGCTTCAGGTCGCGAACGAATTGCTTGCCGCCGGCGGCCTCGCCGAAGGCATTCATCTCGAAGAGGGTTCTGGCATCAGCCGCAACAACCGCTTTACCGCCCGCGGCCTCGCCAAAGTGCTGGAGCTCTTCGCGCCGCACGCCGACCTGCTCCGGGGCCGTGACGGCGGCATGAACAAGACCGGCAGCATGGAGGGGATCCGCACGCTCGCGGGCTATGCCAATACCTCAAGCCGCGGGCGGGTACGTTTCGTGATCTCGCTCACGAGCAATGACGACGAGCTGCGCTTCCGTCTGCTCAGGGCTGTCGAGTCCGGGCTTTAGCCCGAGCCTCGCAAACCGCGTCGATGTTTCCCCACGTGCCCATAAAAGTTTGCAATGTCCGTTAATGGGATGGTCCGGCCGTGCTCCTGCCCCGCCAGCGATCGAAGCTGGCAAGGGGCGCCAAAGACGAGGAGCACGCCATGACACGGAGACTCAATCCCTCAATTGCGGTTGTCGGCATCGATATCGGCAAGAACTCGTTCCACATTGTGGGTCAGGATGAGCGTGGTGCGATCGTGTTGCGGCAGAAGTGGTCACGTGGTCAGGTGGAGACACGGTTTGCGAACATGCGGCGGTGCCTGATCGGCATGGAAGCCTGTGTCGGCGCCCATCATCTCAGTCGCAAGCTCAGGGCGTTTGGCCACGATGCGCGGCTGATGCCAGCGAACTACGTTCGTCCCTACTCGAAAGGACAGAAGAACGACTTCCGCGATGCGGAGGCGATCGCCGAGGCGGTACAGCGCCCAACGATGAAGTTCGTCGCGACCAAGACCGCCGATCAACTTGACTTGCAGGCGCTTCACCGCGTGCGTGAGCGGTTGGTCAGCCAGCGCACCGGCATCATCAATCAAATCCGTGCTTTCCTGCTGGAGCGCGGCATTCCTGTGCGGCAGGGACAACGCTTCTTGCGTGCCGAGCTGCCGGCCATCCTGGCTACACCGCCGGATGTCCTGTCGCCTCGTATGGTGCAGGTGATCGAGGGCCTGGCCGGCGACTGGCGCCGGCTGGATGAGCGGATCGAAGTCTCTATCGGTCGAGATCGAGACTCTGGCGCGCCAGGATGGCGGTTGCGGGCGGCTGATGAGCGTGCCGGGGATCGGGCCGATCATCTCGAGCGCGATGGTGGCCGCGATCGGCGCTGGAGATGCGTTCTCGAAAGGCCGAGACTTTGCCGCCTGGCTGGGGCTCGTTCCGAGACAAATCTCGACCGGGGACCGCACGATCCTCGGCAAGATATCGAAGCGCGGCAATCGCTATCTGCGCGTCCTGTTCGTGCAGGCCGCCTGGGTTGTACTGATCAAGCCGAAGAGCTGGGAGCGTCACGGGCTCAAGCCCTGGATCGAGGCGGCCAAGAAGCGGCTGCACCACAACGTGCTCGCGATTGCGCTCGCCAACAAACTGGCCCGCATCGCCTGGAGCGTTCTGGCTCATGGCCGGAACTTCGAGGCGACGAAGATCAGTGAGGTAGCCGCCCGATGAGCCCACGATGATATAGCCCGATAACCCTAACCCACCGAGGTCTGCGAGAGGATCAAACGAGATGGAGGATCGGTCTTCCCGGCGCATGCGAACACTGGTGACCCGAATGGCCCACTGAGGTCTATCCGCTAATGAGATCGCACGCGCGCTGATATCCATGATGGCCGGGAGCACGACACGCTCCGAGCAGAGGCCGGATACATTGATGCAAGACCGCACATCCGCCAGATCGACGAAACCCTCTTGCGACGCACGGCCGGACCATACATCGGGTCATTCACGACCACGTCGAGCCATCAGCAGGTCAAGCCATGTCCGCTTCTCTAATCGGCCGTTTAGGGTCAAGCACTTTCAGACTATCCACCGCTGCAGTGTCGATGTCGCTCACGGGCTCGTGCTTCTCTTCGGAATCGGCACCAGGGCCCTTCCATCATGGGATTCGAGGACGGGGTGGAACAATCTTTACCGCGGCCTTGCCGTCAGACGAACGGCAGATCCAAGCGGACATGCGAACTCACCTCATCCATCGTCCCGCGAGGGACATCATGCCACCGCCCGGTGGATCTCAGGTTTCCTCCTATTGAATTTAATCCTGCACGGTTTTCATGCTGCTGCCGCGGCTTGTTCTCGGGTCCAGCGGAACTCGGTGCCGTCGACCCATATGCGGTGCATGATCACAGCCAACCGGCGTGCCAGGGCCACGATCGCCTTTTTCATCCCGCGACGCCTGGCGATCTGCATCGCCCAGGCTTTGAGCCAGGACCATTTCTTCGACCGCAGCATGCTCTGAGCTGCTTCGTAGAGCATGACCCGCATCATCTCATCTCCGCAGCGTGATATTCTGCCGCTCCGATCGATCTCGCCGGATTGATACTTGGAGCACGTCAGCCCAAACACGGCACCGACAGCCTTGGATTTACGGAAGCGAGCGGGTGCGTCGACGGTGGCGCGATAGGTCAGCGCCACCACGGGGCCGACACCAGGGGTCGTCATCAAGCGCCGGCACACCTCATCGTCCCGCACGATGGCCAGCAAGCGGCGGTGCAGGATGACGATCTGTTCGCGGAGCGCCCGCCGGACGATGAGCAGCGGTTCCACCAGTACCGCCAAGTCGGGAAAGTTCTCCACAAGCTCTTGGATGCGGGCCTCGAACTTCACCTTCCCAACCATTCCGACCTTGAGGCCGAAGTTGCGCAAAGTGCCGCGTAGATCGTTCTCGATGGCAATCGCCTTCGACTGCAGAAGCTTGCGATGGGTCAGCAGCATTCGCAGTTTCTGACTGCGTAAAGTCTTCACATGCACCGGACGGTAAAGTCCCACCCGCATCATCTGGGCGATGCCGCGCGCATCGTTGCGGTCGGTCTTGTTGATCTGCGCCTTCAGCACCGCCTGCATGTGCCGGGTTTCAACACAGACCACTGGCAAACCTGCTTCGGTTAGGGCGCTGAACAGCCATTGCGACAGCGGTCCAGCTTCCAGCCCGATCCGCTTTAAGTCGAAGCCGGGGTTCTTCAGCACCGCCAACAGCGCTTCAGGCTCGCTCGCTACCTTCACTTCCCGCACGATCCTGCCGGTGTCATCCACAATGCAGATGCTGGTCTCCTTGACCGAAACGTCCAATCCACCAAAATGGTCCATGCTGCGCTTCTCCTTCTGATGCTTGAGGCCGTACACACGGACCTCGTTTCACCATCAGCCTGAAGCGCAGCACCCAAAATCTTCAGCTATCCACAACCTGGGCCGGCCGATTACCCCATCTTTGCCCCGAAAGCCGACAAGTCATTTCATCGCAGCGAAATGACGCGAAGTGCCAGGAACGGACCGATTGAGCATTCGCGAGTAACGAGGCTCTCTCGGCCGCCTCGGTCGGGGCTATCGGGGGATGCCGAGCGCTCGACTAGGCCCGAGCCTCAAGGACCATGTTAAATGGCCCTGCGGTCGCCCTTCGAACCTGCGTAAACCCACCGTCGCGGATGACCTCGGTGAGCTTCGTCTCACCGGCCTGCGCACCCAAGCCTTCGGCTACTTCCTGGTGCAGTGATGTCGGTACGCAGATCATAGTCGAAGCGTTGTAATAAAGCCGCCCAACGGGATTCATGTTGTCTTCCGGACGATCGCCAGCAATTGGTTCGACTATCATCCAAGTTCCGCCAGGCTTTAGGATGCGATGCATATGACCCGCGCAACCCCTAGGATCACCCATGTCATGCAAACAGTCGAAGCATGTCACGAGGTCGAATCCGGATTCCTTGATGTCCTTGGCGGTCGCCTCCTTAAAGCTTACGCGATCACCCAACCCATGTGCCACGGCATGTCGATTTGCCTCTGCAACGGAGGGCGCGTGGAAATCGTATCCGACAAACTGACTTTTGGAAAAAGCTTGCGCCATCAGCAGAGTCGAAAAGCCGACGCCGCAGCCGACATCGGCGACCTTAGCCCCCGACTTTAGCTTCGCTTCGACACCGTCAAGCGCTGGCAACCAGTTCTGTACAATGTTGTTCACATACCCCGGTCGGAAGAACGCACCAGTTGCGCAGAACAGGCATCCTGCCGAATCGCCCCAGCGCACACCGGCACCTGTTCGGAACGAATGCTCGACCTTTTGCTCTCCCTCGATCATGGCGGCCACGATGTCGAACGCTCCGGCCAGGTAAACCGGACTGTCCTTTACAGCGAAGACCATGGCTTGTTCTGGCGACAGACTGAATTTTCGTGAGGTCGCGTTATAATCGACGAAGCCATTCGCAGCTTGAGCGAGTGCCCACTCACGAACATATCGCTCCGTCAGTCCGCCCGCCCGTTTCGCCAACTCATCGGACGTAGCGGGCCCGCCCTCGTGTAGAGCGTTGAATAAGCCGAGTCTCAGTCCGATGCGGACCGTCGGCACACTGAATGCACCACCGAGGTCGCCCAGCATTTTACCGACGAATTCGTGGAGTTTGTTTTCGTCAAGTTGAGCCATGTTTGGTCTCCCTGCACATCACGCCGAAAGTTTAGCGTGGCGTCGATCGCCGAACAGCGTCCTCCGTCGTGGGTCAAAGCAAAAGCCGTAGGGCCCTTCGGCAAAATCGGCGCCACAGTGGCCGACGATTGCAGGCGCGACATCCATCGATCGGGGGACTGAGGCGCCAGATGAAATCAACTCGGCGTGAATAACATCAAGCGTAGCATGGACATGCAACCGGAAGCTCTGACGTACACGCGCGCGCGTGCGTAGAGCTTCTTTTGATCGGTATGTCAGCTACGGCTCAAAATGCGAAGAACTCGCATTGAGCATATGTTGTCCGCTTATCCCCCAACAACGACCGATGCGCGGACATTCCGGATCGGCAGCTTCGTGCCATTAGCAGAAGTATCCCGCCTCACCAAACCTTCGAGACTTGAAGGCGCCCTGTCTAATCCGCGTGGGCAGCAATGATTGCGGCCGCATCAGTCATCGGCTGTTCGCCGACCCTGATGAACCCCGTGGTCGGCCGCTCGAGATCCAGGATCGATAGTATCGCTAGTCGACGCGCCAGTTAGACGGCCGTGCCACTGATTTCGATTAACCGGCCGAGTATCTATTGCGGCGGAAGGCCCTCGACCGCAATGATTTGGAAGCTAGCGTATTTGTTGCCAATCTCTCTCGCCTTCTGGTACTCGGGCGATTTAAACCAAGTTTGAATTTGCTCCACGCTATCCCATTGATTGATAATCACGAGGCGATTACTCGGCTGTGTCCCATCGATACTCACGGCAAAACCGTTCGCGATATGACGACTGCCGTATTTTCGAGAGGCAGCGCTCGCCAGCGGAGTGTACTCCTTCACGATCGCCTCGGGATTTGAAACGTCTTCCAACGAGATCTGATAAACTGGTGGTCTTGTCTGGGCTCGCAAGCCTTGAAGTGCACCTGCGCCAAGCACCATACCTGCTGTAACTGACAACGCGACGATATATGGCGTCTTCATCGTTTCTCCCCTTGGATCGCTAACCGACAAGCCGGTCAGTCGTATTGCTTATCAAGTAGACCCGACAAGGCGTTCGTCGATTTCAGCCGCGCTGCGGGAAGCCATCCGAGCAGATCAGAACTTCATTGCTGTGCCCGCCGTCCAGGTGTGTTCACTGGTACCGGGGAAGGTGCCACCGGGGAAGGTACCAGGCGGCTGGCTGGCGCGGGGGTGCGTGCGCCCCCGGAATTCATGGGTCCAACCTAGCCGTGACCTGAGGTAACCGGGCCGACAGCAATATCGGCCAGGCTCGTCAATGGCGGATCGGTGACGACCGTGCCGCCGTGACCATCGCTCTGCTTGTTGAACTGTGCCGTCGTGTACTGACCGAGCAGCAGGATGTTGGCCGTGCGGGTGCCGTCGCTCACGGTGAGCGTGCCGCTGGTATTGCCGCGCGCTTCCGTGAACGCGAGCGTCGTCGCCGAGGTGAACGCGATGTCCGCGAGATCGAGGAAGTTGCCGGTGGTGAACTTGTTGAGGGTGCCGCCGAAGTGCACCGAGTTCGTCGAGCTTGAGCGTGCCCGCACCCGAGAATGTCACGAGCCCGCTGCCGGTGGTCTGCCCACCGCTCAAGATCTCCAACGAGCCTCCGAACAGACCGCCAATGGTTGCGCTGTTGACCGCGCCGCCGGATGTGACCACGAGCCGGCCGGTGCCACTGACCGTGGTCCCGATGGCCAATCCCCCATTCATGACGTACTCGCCGCCGCCGTTGACGCTCGTGCCGCTGGCGCTGCCGCCCGAACTGATCACCTGCGTACCGCCGGAGAACACGCTCGCAGACAACGACTTGGCAGCGTTGAATACGTTCTCCACGCCGCCCGCGCTCAGCACGGTACCGCTCGCCGTCCCGCTGACGCCGAGCGTTTCCGTTCCTCCGCTCAGCGTCGTCGCGCTCAGCACGGCGCCGGAATCCGCATAGATCTCGCCGCCGCTCAGGACCGTTGCCGAAATCGCTATGCCCCCTGACACGATCGCTTCGATGCCGCCGCTCAGCACGGTCGTGCGGACCGCTGTTCCGCCCAACTCGGCAATCTCGAACCCGCCATTGGACACGACCGCTCCGCTCGTCACGGCGCCTGCAGATAGCGCGACCTCGGCGCCATCGCTCTTGATCTGGGTCGCGACGATCGTGCCGCTGCCCAAGACCAAGTCGAGGCCGCCGCCGCTTACGATTGTGCCACTTGCCCTGCCGCCAGCGATGACCTGCTCGAGGCCGCCGCTCGACACCGTCGTGCCCGATGCGCTGCCGCCGGATGCAACGTAAACGATTGCTCCGCTGCTCACGACGGTATTACTGGCGACGCCTCCTAACTCCACAACCTCATAACCGCGTTTGAGGATCGTCGCGATCGCAATGCCGTCGATGAATTGCACCGCGATTGGACTGTCGAGTGACGCCGCGCTCGCCGTTCCGCCGGCCTCCACGATTTGCACGCCACCACTTGTAATCACCGTGCTGGTCACGGTGCCGGATACGTCCTCGATGCCGCCGATCAGGGTGGTGCCGCTGCCCTTGCCACCGCTCTGGACGATGAGGGCGCCACCCGAGCTGACCGTGGCGCCAGAGATGAGGCCTCCGATCGCAACGTACACGCCGCCGCCGCTGCTCACCACCATGCCGCTCGCAACGCCGGCAACGATTGCTTGGCCGCCACCGCTGATGATGGTGCTGCTCGCGGTTGCTCCCGTCGCGACGTTCTGCTGGCCGCCGCTCAGGACAGTGGCGCTGACCGCCGCACCGGCGGAGGCGATGTACTGCACGCCGCCAACCGTCGTGGTGCTGGCGAGGCCACCCTCGAACACGATCTGATTGCCCGCACCCGAGGTCGCGATCGCGACGCCGCCGGACACGAGCTCCTGCAGGCCGCCGCTCAGCAATGTCGCCGACAAAGCGCTGCCGCCGTCAAACACCGCTTCGAGGCCGCCACTGCTGATCGTGGTGCCGATCGCCTGGCCGCCGGACGATACGAGGTCGCCGGCGCCGAACAACACCTTGGTGGCACTCGCGACACCGCCTGAAACGATTTCAAGGATGGTGCCGCCCGCGACGGTGAAGCCGCTCAACGTGTAACCCGACGCGATTTCGAGCGCACCACCGGGACTGATCGTCGTCCCGCTCATGATGGCGCCACCGAACAGTTCCAAGGTGCCGCCGCTCAGCACCACGGTTCCGGTGGCGGTGCCGCCGGAGGATACGACCTCGAGGCCGCCGTTGCTGATCGTGGTGGCGCTGGCGATACCGCTCGCGAAGACGGTTTCGGTGCCGCCATTGCTCAACGCGGTCACGCTCGTCGTTCCGCCCGACACGTTCTGATTGCCGCCGCTGCTGACGGTGGCGCTGACCGCGATGCCCCCCGACGACACGATCTCGAGGCCGCCTTTGACCGCCGTCGCGGTAGCAGTAGCGCCGGCGAGGACGTTTTCGACGCCGCCGCCGCTCAGGATCGTGCCGCTCCAGGCTGCGCCGGACGACACGTTGGCATTTCCGCCGCTGCTCACGATCGTGCCGAAGGCGCTGCCGCCGACGGTGACCACGAAGTTGCCTCCGCTAATGACGATCGTGCCGAAGGCGCTGCCTGCCGAGGTCACGGTTTCGGTGCCGCCGCTCAGTACCGTCCCGCTGGTGATGCCCGAAAAGAATACGGTCTGATTGCCGCCGCCGCTCACCGTGGCACCGATCGCGGTGCCTCCAAGTGACACGAAGTCGTTGCCGCCGTTGTTCACGTGCGTCCCGCTGGCCGTACCGACGAGTTCCTTCAACTGGCCGCCGCCGTTCACGACGGTGCCGAAGGCCTGGCCGGCGGAGAACACCTGCTCCACGCCGCCGTTGTTGATAATTGTGCTGGACGCCTTGCCGCCGGCGAACACGTCTTCGTTGGCATTCGTGCCAGCAAGGGTGGTCGAGACTGTGGTCCCCCCGTTACTGACCTGCTGTTGCCCCAGGTTGACGACCGCGCTGATCGCCGTGCCCTGCACGAATTGCTGGCTGCCGGCGTTCAGGGTTGTACCAATCGCCGTCCCGCCGCCGTTCACACTGCCTCGCGCCCCGTTATTGAGCGAGGTTCCGCTGGCAACGCCGCCGTTGAGCACGGTCTCCTGCGCATTGATCTTGTTGAGGCTTGTACCGGTGGTCGTTCCTGCCACCGAGATGCCAAAGCCAAAATCAATGTCGGCGGTCGCGTTGACGCCGACTGCGCTGCCGCCCGCGTCCACGATCATCTGCACCGACGGCTTCGTGTTATTGGCATTCGTGCCGCTGGCGAGGCCTCCGCTGGCCACCTCCTGCACGCCGCCATTGACCAACGTTGTTGCGAGCGCGACGCCTCCGCTCGATACAACCTGAGTGCCGCCCGCGCCGACGGTGTCGTTGTTGGCGCTGCCAAACACGATCTGCTGGCCAAGTACCGTCGCAGTGTTGTCGATACCGCCCGATGACACAGTTTCGGTGCCGCCGCCGCTGACGATATTGCTGTTGGCGGTACCGAGCACGACCTGCTGACCCAGCACGGTCGTGGCATTGGCAGTGGCACCGGAGGACACGTTCTCGGTGCCGCCAGCCAAGACGGCGGTGGCGGTCACCGTCGCACCTGACAACACATTCTCGGTGCCGCCCGCAACGCTCGTGCCGCTCCAGGTCGTCCCGGACGAGACACTGACGCTCGCACCACTGGACACGACCGTGGCGAACGCACTTCCTCCCACAAGAACCGAAAAGGTCGAGCCGCTGCTTACGGTCGTCGCGCTCGCGAACCCTCCGCTCGATACGATTTCGCTGCCTGCGGACAACGTGTTACTGAGCGTGGCGCCGCCGGAACTCACCTGCACGGACGCGCCCTTGCCGACAACCTGGCCGCTCAAGACGGCGGCTGACAGAACGTTGATCAGGCCGCCCGAATTGATGGTAATGGCGCGCGCAATGGTGCTCGCCCCTTGCAGGTTCAAAACACCGCCGCCGTTGATCGTGGTGTTGCTGGTGGTGCCGCCGAAAGCGAACTCGCTCGCGCCCGCATTGATCACGGTGCCGATCGCGACGCCGCCGCCGGACACGGTCTAGAGTCCCGCCGGAACTGAGGACGGCGCCCTGAGCGGTGCCGCCAGAGAACACGAGCTCGGCGCCGCCGTTCACCACGGTGTTGAAGTCGGATCCGCCGGAGGATACGTCGAGTTCGCCGCCGCCATTGACAACCGTACCAATGGCGGTGCCGCCAAACAGGCGTTGATCGCCGCCGTTGACGACCGTGTTGTTCGCCGTAGCACCGGATGACACGTTCTGGACCCCGGCACCCGCCACCGCGGTGCCAATGGTTTTCCCGCCCGCAAAGACGGTCTCGGCGCCGAGGTTGATATTGGTTCCAACAGCGGTGCCGCCGGAGGATACGTTCTGATTTCCGCCGTTCACCAACGTGCCGCTGGCGGTGCCGAATATCGTGTCTACGCCGCTGCTATCCGTCATGAGATTGATCGCGGTGCCGCCCGCGAACACGGTTTCGATGCCGTTGGTGGCAACCTCAGTACCGCTGTCGATGCCGCCGGAGAGGACCTGCTGGGTCGCATTCAGATGGCCGCTGACCGCAACGCCACCTGAAGAGATGACTTGCAGGCCGTTCGTGTCGACGAACGTGGTGCTCGCGACGCCACCCGAAGAGACATTGATTTGTCCGCCGGCCCGCGCGACGTTGCCGCTGGCCGTGCCTCCACCGAGGACGTTCATGACGTCGGGGGCGCTGATCACCAACCCGCTGCTGGTCACTCCGGACGATACGACGATCGTGGTCATAAGGGCTCCCGTTCAAATGCGGCGGCGAATCCGGTCGATAGCCGCGCGCAATACCTGCTTTACGTTCGAATTGAAATTCGCGCCGTCAAAGGCGCGCCCGCCAAGCCGCCTTGGGGCGCGATCCTCGACAGACGCCGCGAAGGAAGAAGACTCGAGCAGCATGCCCTGCGTTGTCGCAATGACGGCGACGATCGCATGTCATCGCGGGCGCGCCAAAGCGGCGCACCGCAATTTTCCAACACTCGCAACTGCACGAGAGACCCGATCCCCGCGTCTATTGTTTTTCAGGAAGACGCTAGTGGGGTCTTTTTGAGTGAGCGTCAAGCCGCAATCCGATGTCGTACGGGGCGCGCCGCACCGGTTGCATAACTCGATATTGGCGCCCATATGTTGTGCGGCTAACAGCTTTCGAGGCCGAACTTTGGACGGGTCGGGATCAATCTGAACGACGCAAATTTTTTCGTGGCGGTGTCACAATCGAGGCCCCCGGCTCGTCATGTCATCGGAACCCACGAAAGGAATGGTCCAATGACTGCCAAGGTTAATCTCCTCACCGCCGCCCCCGTCGCCATGAAGGTCTGGACCGGCGCTGCGCTCGCGATCGCCGCCAGCCTCGAGCCGAGCCTGATCGAACTCGTGAAGATTCGCGCCTCGCAGATCAACGGCTGCGCCAACTGCATCAACATGCATACGACCGAAGCCCGCAGCCAGGGCGAGACCGAGCAGCGCATCTACAGACCGAAGTAGACAACTTCATTTGACGGGCACGCAACGTTGCAAGGCGCGTGCCTCCGTCAGCTGAAAACGAAGTCGCTCGCGTGCAAACTGTGCAAGGACACATTCTGGAGGGTTATCGAGTTGGTTGGATCGAGGGTAATCAGGGTATCGTCGCCGATCTGCTGGGCGGCGGCCTGAACCTCATGAAAGTTTTGGAATACGCCACCGTCGAACTCGATGCGATCGGCGTGGCTGTAGTCGGTGACAACGTCGTGGCCGAACCCGGGTCCGAACACGAACGTGTCGCCGCCGTTGCCGCCGGTGAGGCGGTCGTCGCCGTCGCCGCCGATCAGGCGGTCCTTGCCGTTGCCGCCAAACAGAAAATCATTGCCGCCGCGGCCATCGAGAAGTTCGCCGCCGTTGCCGCCGGCGATGATGCCGGAGCCGTTGCCGCCGATGTTGCCGGTGGCGAGCACCATGGTTGTGCCGGCGGCGTTCTCGATGTTATCGACCGCGTGGTCGAGCGGTCCCGGCACGATCGCAAACGCATCGAAATGCGATTTGCGCACCTGAAACGCATTCTAAGGCTCGGCCGGCTTCGACTGCGTGGTCCACGGGGAGCCCAGGACGAGTTCGTGCTTGCGGCAATCGCTCAGAACCTGGAACGTCTGGCCAAGCTGGTTACTCAATCGCCGCTGCTGCAGGTCCCAGCTTAGAATTCCACTGCTCCCAGAGGAGCGAGCACTGAGTGCAGGGTCTTCGGGGCGCCCTTCGATCACTCGCCGACTTTTGCAACCATGAGCCGACATGCGTCATCACTTTCGCTTCGCCAGCGGCTTGGCGATTTCGCGAGCGCAGTCGATGAAAAGCTGCACGACGGGGCCGAGCGCGCGGTTCTTCAGCGTTACAATTCCGTTTGGCAGCCGGGCCATTGGCAGTTTGACGGGCAAAATTTTTATTTCCGAGCGCCTTGTGGGAAACCGCAATGCGGAAGCTGGGAAAATTGCGATATAGCGCCCGGTCGCCAAGAGACTGGTCCGCACCTCGGAGGATTCAGTCACCACAGTCGTGCGAGGATAATCAAGTCCTTTGGCGCGAAACGCTTCCAATACGACCGACGAAATCACGCTTCCCGGCGGTGGGAGCACCCATGATTCGTGGACCAAGTCGGCAAGCTCGATCTTGCGCCGCCGCACCCATGGATTTTGCGCGCCAGCCGCGACGACAAATAAATCGTCAAAAAGAAATTCGAAATCCAATCGCTCGTCGGCGATGGGGCCGAATCGCCTTACGATCAACAGATCGACGTTACGCCCGCTCAGTTCCCGGTGCAGGGCCTCCACATGTCCGGTTACAAGATGAAATACGATGCCCGGATAGCGCTGGGAGAGCCGATCGACGAGAGCAGAAACGAAGCTCGCGGCCAGCAAGGCGCTGCTTCCGATCCGCACTTCTCCAGCCGTAGGGTCGGCGAGGAACTCGATGGTCTTCACCGCGCGGCGCAGGTCATCGAAGACAGCCGCTCCTCCATCAAGCAAGGCGCGACCGTATTGGGTCGGCTCGACACCTTGGGGGTTGCGATCGACCAAACGCACGCCAACGGTTTGTTCCAATTCGGCGATCGATCGGGAAATCGCGGACTGCCCGGTGTTCAGGAGCGTCGCTGCCTTGTTCATGCTGCCAGCCTGCACGACGGCCATGAGGACGTGCAGATCATGCAGCTTCATTCGGCGTCCGATCCGATCGCTCATCCGCATCGCGTCGCCCCTTATCACTGACGTGAGATATCCATATCGCCAAGTAGCATTATACAAGCATAGCCGCACCCGCTAATTCCCCTGGGCGAGCTTCGCGAATGAGCCGGGAACAAAGGCAGAGCACCTCGCAAGCGCCGGACCTGAGGAGCGCCCCTTGAAACTTCCGCGCCGCCATTTTCTGCGCCTCGCAGCGGGCGCTTCCGCGCTTCCCGCCATATCGCGCTTCGCTTGGGGGCAATCCTACCCGTCGCGGCCAGTACGGATTATCGTCGGCTTTGCCGCCGGCGGTCCGAACGACATTCTCGCGCGTCTGATCGGTCAATGGTTGTCGCAGCGCCTCGCGCAGCAATTCGTCATCGAGAACCGCCCGGGAGCGGGCAGCAATATTGCAACCGAGGCCGTCGTGCGCGCGCCTCCGGACGGCTACACGCTCTTGCTGGTCGGTTCGCCGAACGCGATCAATGCCACGCTTTACGACAATCAAAATTTCAATTTCATCCGCGACATCGCACCGGTCGCGAGCCTGATCCGTGGTGCCCTTATCATGTTGGTACATCCCTCGGTTCCGGCTAAGACGCTTCCCGAGTTCATCGCCTACGTCAAGGCAAATCCGGGCAAGCTCTCGTACGGTTCGGGCGGCGTAGGTGGGATCACCCATCTGACCCCCGAGCTGTTCAAGCAGGAGGCGGGCGGCCTCGACATTCTGCACGTCCCCTACCGCGGCGTGGCGCCCGCGCTCGCCGATCTGCTCGGCGGCCAGGTGCAGGTCGTCTTTACGAACCCGGCACCATTGATCGGGTACATCAGGGCCGGCAAGTTGCGCGCGCTCGCGATAACCACAGCGACGCGCTCGGAAGCGCTGCCGGACATCCCAACGATAGGCGAGTTCGTCCCCGGCTACGAAGCAAGCTCAATCTTTGGCCTCGGCGCGCCCAAGAGCACTCCTGCCGAAATCGTCGACAGGCTCAACAAGGAGATCAACGCCGCGCTCGTCGATCCCAAGTTCAAGGCGCAACTTGCCAATCTGGATGGCACGGTGCTTGGCGGCTCGCCGGCCGATTTCGGCAAGCTCCTCGCCGACGAAACCGAAAAGTGGGCCAAGGTGATCCGAACGGCCAACATCAAACCCGAGTAGATCGGGCGAGGTCGAAGTCCCGGTTACACGAAACCAGCAGATGGGTGTCCGATTTGGTCAAAATGCGAAGAACTCACATTGAGCATATGTTGTCCGCTTATCCCCCGATAGCGACAATTCAGCGGACATCCGCGATGGCAGCGATGTGCCGATAGTGTTGCAAAAGTCGGCGAGTGATCGAAGGGCGCCCCGAAGACCCTGCACTCAGTGCTCGCTCCTCTGGGAGCAGTGGAATTCTAAGCTGGGACCTGCAGCAGCGGCGATTGAGTAACCAGCTTGGCCAGACGTCTCAGGTTCTGAGCGATTGCCGCAAGCACGAACTCGTCCTGGGCTCCCCGTGGACCACGCAGTCGAAGCCGGCCGAGCCTTAGAATGCGTTTCAGGTGCGCAAATCGCATTTCGATGCGTTTGCGATCGTGCCGGGACCGCTCGAAGGCTTCGGTGTCGATCAAGGATCGTGCAACGTCTCGAGCGGGTTCATAGATGTCGCGCGGGATCTTGCGTTGTGGTTCTTTGGGGCAGCACTGCGGTTTGAGCGGACAGGGGTCGCAGTCCAGCTTGCTGGCGCGGTAGAGCAGCGTCTTGCCGTCGTGCACTGTACCGCTTGTTCTGAGCTGCTTTCCGCCTGGGCACTCGTAAATGTCTTTCGTTGCGTCGTAGCGGAAGTCGGCACGCGAGAACGTGCCGTCCTCTCGCTTCGACTTGTCTAGGACAGGAATATGCGGCGTGATCTGCTTCTCTACGACCAACCAGTTCAGCATCGGCGCCGATCCGTAGGCGGAATCCGCGGCGAGCCGCTGCGGCTTGAGGCCGAAGCGCTCTTCGGTGCGCTCCAGCATGGTTCGCGCAGCGCCTACCTCGGCCTGGCGGACCGCGCGCGAGGCTTCAACATCGACGATCACGCCACACTGGATGTCGATCAGATAGTTGTCGGCATAAGCGAAGAACGCAGGCCCTTTGAGGGCGCCGGTCCATTGCGCCGCCGGATCAGAGGGTGATACGAACTTTGGTTGCACCTCCGTCGCCGCCCCGAACGCCGCGTCGTTGAGCGTGGCGAGATACTCCTTCACTGCCCGGCTGGCGGCTACAGGATCGATTTGCTCCTTCCACTCTACGCCGGGGATCGAGCGCTGACGGTTGGCATCGGCTTCGATCAGGCTGGCATCGACGGCGAAGCCCTCGCCGCCGACCAGACCGGCCTCGATGCACGCCCCCACCACGCGCTCAAACACGCGACGGAACACATCGCTCTCACGGAAGCGCTCATTGCGGGCACGGGAGAACGCCGAGTGGTCGGGTATGGCATCTTCTAGGCCCAGCTCGCAAAACCACCGATAGGCCAGATTGACTTGAACCTCGCGGCAGATCTGACGCTCCGATCGGATCGCAAACACGTAGCCGACGATCAGCATCCGGATCATCAGCACAGGATCGATCGAAGGTCGTCCAATCTCAGAGTAATAGCGCGCGAGTTCCGCGTAGACCCAGGACAGGTCCAACAGCGCACCAATCTTTCGCACCAGGTGATCCTCGGGAACCGCCCCATCGAGCCGGAACTCGTAAAACAGCTGCCCCTGGCCCTGGTTGCGCCGCCCCATCATGTCCGCCCCCGTCGCGAATCGCGCCAGGAAACAGAATCACGCCCGCCGTCGGCCTTCAACGCACTTTTGCAACACTATCTGCCAGGAAGAGACATCGCGCTCCCTTCCGGGCACACTGGCAAATTGTGTAGCTTTGATGTCTTCGTTAGCAGACGGCGCATTTGCGCGGCGGTGCCGCCGGCATTTCAGGGGAGAACGCCATGAAACTTCCCCGCAGAAATTTTCTGCATCTGGGCGCGGGTGCTGCCGCACTGCCGGCCGTCTCCCGCATTGCACGGGCGCAAGCCTACCCGACGCGGCCAATTCGGCTCGTGATTCCTTTTCCCCCGGGTGGTGCATTCGACGCCGTCGGTCGCCCATGGGCGGATAAGATGAAGCCCTTGCTTGGCACGGTGGTGATTGAAAACATCGGTGGCGGCGGCGCTTCGCTAGGTGCGGCCGCCGTCGCACGCGCCCGGCCTGACGGCTACACGATCCTGCTCGGCGGGACGCAGACGCACGTCAATGAGGCCCTGCTCAAGAGCCGGCCGCTCTATGATCCCGTCAAAGACTTGGATCCGATTGCGGGCATGGCCGCCAATGTTCTGTGCGTCGCCGTGCATCCTTCTGTGCCGGTTCAGACCCTGACGGAGCTCATCGCTTACGCGAAAGCTAATCCCGGCAAGCTGTCATATGGGCACTCCGGTATCGGCTCGATCCAGCATCTGGCCGGCGAGTTATTCAAATCGCTCGCGGGAACACCTGATATCGTGCAGGTCCCATATCGGGGCACTGGCCCGCTGATTATAGACCTAGTCAGTGGACAAGTTCCGATGGGTTTGCCAGGCGTGACCGGGCAGGTGATCGAATTCCATCGGTCCGGCAAGATGCGGGTTCTTGCTGTGACGGGTCCCGCGCGTCTCATCGCTGCGCCAGAGCTTCCGACGGCGGTCGAACTGGGCCTCCCCGACATGATCGTGACAGGCTCCATTGGGCTGCTCGCACCGGCCGGGACTCCGACTGGGATCATCGAACAGATTGCGCAGGCGACGCGCACGGCGGTCGCCGAACCGGCCTACCAGAAGATGTTGATCGACGCGGGTATTGAGCCCACGCGCAACTCAAACCCCGAAAAATTCCGGCAGTCCCTCGCAGCTGATGTTGCTCTCTGGACGCCCGTCGTCAATGCGCTCGGGCTGAAGATCGACTGAGCACCTAAGGGAATACTCCATAAATTCCGTTCCGGGAAATCCCACCAGCACATGTCTGAGATGGTTCAAACCCGGCAAAACTCAGTACGAGCAAACGTTTTCCGGTCTTCCCCCATAGCCGACATTCTTGGGCGCCGTCCGCGCAGCAGCGATGTGCCCAACATCGAACTCATGCACCGCAGAAGAACAGCGTCGTTATTCGATCACCTCGTCGGCGCTGGCGAGCAGCGGGGGCGGCACGTTGAGGCCGAGCGCCTTGGCGGTTTGAAGATTGATGGCCAGCTCAAATTTGGTGGGCTGCTCGACCGGGAGATCGGCTGGCCGCTCGCCATTGAGAACTCGCCCTGCGGTGATCCCCATCTGGTAGTACACGGTCGACAACCTCGTGCCGTAGCTGATCAGGCCCCCAGCCGCGGAGAATTCCGGTTCGAAATAGTTCGTGGGTACCTTGTAACGGGCGGCCGCCGCGACAAGCTGCTTGCGACGGGTATCAAAGAACGGATCGGCCGCGACGATCATTCCATCGGCTCCCGATTTCGCGAACTCGGAGAACGCTGTGTCGATTTCGCTGTCCAAACTGGCATTCAGGATCGAAAGCTGCACGCCTCTTGCGCGCGCTCCTTGCCGAGCGCCTTGGATGGAGGGCTCCGCTGTTGGACTTTTCGGATTGATGAGCAGCGCGATGTTCTTCGCCTGGGGAACCAACTGGCATAACAATTCGAGGCGCTTGGGAGTAAGCTGCGTGTAGAGAATGTTCATTCCCGTAGCGTTTCCGCCGGGCCGAGCAAGGCTGGCGACCAACCCGGCCTCCACCGCGTCGTTGCCGACTTCGAACACGATGGGAATCGTGGATGTTGCGCTTTTCGCCGCTCTGGCAGGCGGAGGGCCGAACGCAGCAATAAGATCGACCTTGCGGGCGACGAGATCGGACGCCATGGCGGGTAAGCGGTCATAATGACCTTCCGCCCAGCGGTATTCGATCGCAATGTTCTTGCCGTCTACATAGCCCTTTTCTGCAAGCCCCTTGAGGAACTCGTTGGCGCCTGGTTCGTAATCGGGAGAGGCAAAGTGAAGATAGCCAATCACCAGCATTCTCTGCTGGGCCATTGCAGGCAGAGGCGCAAAAATAGCGGGCGTCGCCGCCGCTCCAAAAATCAGCCTGATGAACTCGCGTCGTCTCATAGGTTCGCATCTCCCTCAGCCCAACCGGCATTCGATCGACATGTTGTGGTTTTCGACAGGACTGGTCACGCGCCTCATGCGACCGGGTAGCAACGTTACTGGTATCACATTTCTGAACAATGCTATGGGAGCGAAACAGCTTGCTTGCGGTGGAACGCCGCAATCCAATGCCGCCTCACGGCCTTACCACAACGTGGAATGACGTTGGTGCATCACAACAAAAGTGGCTGCTCTAGCGAGGTAATGATGCCCGCTTCGCGTCAATCATGTCGTTTTTGAGCCGCTTGAAATATTTCCGCTCTTCCCTCACAAGCGACGCAAAAGCGGACCTTCGCGCACTTCGCATTTGTGCCCATGAGCAGACGTTCGACCGTCTCTTCGATCAGGTCGTGAAGCCATTGGCGCAGGACCGGATTTTAGCGGGCTCAGCGCACGCCTTTTAGGTGAGACAGTCGCCTATCTCTGCGCTCGTTGGAAAGCGACCGGTCGCCTTCTTTGAAAACGCGAGTCGGCCGTCAACTCGAATCTCGAAGACGCCGCC
The DNA here is from genome assembly GCA_963833605.1 of uncultured Alphaproteobacteria bacterium. Lineage (GTDB taxonomy): Bacteria > Pseudomonadota > Alphaproteobacteria > Rhizobiales > Xanthobacteraceae > JAFAXD01. The sequence goes on along the minus strand of CAWHYZ010000008.1, from coordinate 183,209 downwards.
AGTTGACCGCCGAACGGTTATTTGTGCTGAAGGTCGCAGCTTTAGGATCAGTTCCCGCGCCTCACGGGCGCGCGGTTCATAGCCTCATTGACCGCAGTATTCGATCTCGATTTTCATGAGTTAGTCCTCGCGACTTGAATCAGTCTATGTACTCTGCCTCCGCAGGATACCCCTCAGAACGATTTTATTCGATACCAGCAATCCGGGGCCTGACAAGACGCAATTTCGTGATCCGCGGGACGTAGGCTTGAATGCCGCTACGGGTCTTGGCTGTCCCTGTACAGGGCTTCGACGCCCAAGCCACTCCCTCGCCGCGTCGCCGGTCCAGCGGAACTCAATCGCGACATTTTGGTCCTCGGAAAAATCCTGCTCTTTCAGGCAACAGAATCCGCCAATGAACCGACATCTCCCGCGCTGATCGGTTCGGCCGAGTCGTGCCAGAGCACGTATGGGCGAGGCCCTGGCGCCCGGGCGCGGGATCGGCGAAACTGTGCCGACGCTTCTGCTGAGCAGGGAGGCCAGCCATGTCTTACGATCTCGATCAGTTCGTGTCGGATTGTCGGGCGATCCTGTCGCGCGATGCGGGTCCGAGCGGGAGGGAAGAGGTCCGCGTTCAGCTCGAGCGCCTGCTCGCCGATGCGGACTTCATCCGGCAATATTGCGGAGACGACGCGCCGCAGGGATTGAAGCTCCTCTACGAGGACAAGGATCTCGGATTCCAGATCCTCGCCCACATCAACGACCAGGCGCGGGTATCGCCGCCGCACGATCACGGCGCCTCCTGGGCGATCTACGGCCAGGCCACCAGGTACACCGAGATGACCGAATGGGAGCGCATCGACGATGGAAGCGGAGGCACCAAAGCCGCGCTGAGGCCGACAAAGAAGTACCGGCTCACCCCCGGCCACGCCGGAATCTATCAGGACGGTACGATCCACTCGATCGACTATCCCGACAAGGCCCGCTTCATCCGCGTGACTGGAACCAATCTCGATCACATTCCCCGCGTGCGTTTCGACCTCGCAACCGGCGCCGTACACCAGATGACGCCGCAGCAGGCGACGTAATCCTGGCTGCTGTTGACCGCAACACCTGCAATGCGGCCTCTCGCGCCAAGTGACGTCAGGGCGATGTGCGCCGACGGGCAGGAGATCGCGATCCTCGACTTGCGCGAGGAGCTGATCTTTTCCCGAGGTCATCTGCTGCATGCGCGCTCGCTGCCCCTGAGCCGCCTCGAATTGCGCATGGCGCGGCTGGTGCCGCGGCTTGGCACCCGCATCGTGCTGTGCGACGACGCCGACGGTCTCGCCGAGCGCGCCTGCGCGATCCTCGGTCGTCACGGCTACACCAACCTGTTCGTCCTCGGCGGCGGTGTCGCGGCGTGGGCACGTGCCGGCTTCGAGCTTTTCTCGGGCGTCCACGTTCCCAGCAAAGGATTCGGAGAATTCGTCGAGCACGAAAACCAAACCCCCAGCATCACCGCCAACGAGCTCGACCGGCTCATGCGCGAGGGTACCGATCTGGTCGTGCTCGACAGCCGTCCCCTCGACGAATATGTGCGCATGTCCATTCCCACCGCGATCAATGTGCCGGGCGCGGAACTCGTCCTGCGCATTCACGACCTCGCGCCCTCGCCGCACACGCTCGTCGTGGTCAATTGCGCCGGCCGTACCCGCAGCATCATCGGCGCGCAATCGCTCATCGACGCGAACGTTCCCAACAAGGTCGCCGCGCTGCGCAACGGCACCATGGGTTGGAACCTGGCCGGCTTGACCTGCGACAGTGGCAAGAGCGAGCGTGCTCCGACTCCCTCCGACGACGGCATGGCCTGGGCCAAGTCCGCCGCCGATCGCGTCGCCCGCCGCTTCGGCGTCGAGCGGATCGATCGGGCGAAGCTGGATCAGCTGCGTTCCGAGCAGGGGCAGCGTTCGCTGTATCTGTTCGACGTGCGCGATCCGCCCGAGTACGCGGCCGGACACGTTGCGGGTGCTGTGTCGGCGCCCGGCGGTCAGCTGGTGCAGGCCACGGACCAATATGTCGGTACTCTCGGCGCGCGCATCGTCCTCGTCGACGACAAGGAGGTGCGCGCCGTGATGACTGCATCCTGGCTGCGTCGGATGGGATGGAAGGACGTGTTCGTGCTCGTCGAGGCGGGCAGTGAGACCGGATGGCCGGAGAATCCCGTGCTCGGCGCCGAACCGGCGCCAGAGTTGCGTATCGATTGCGCGCAGCTTGCTACCCTGCTGGCGCGCGACGGCGCGACCGTCATCGATCTGTCGCTGAGCCGCAGCTACCGCGCGGCCCATATCCCAGGCGCGTGGTTTGCCATCCGTTCGCGCCTTGCTCACGGGCTCGCCCGGATTCCTCAGCGTGGCACATTGGTCCTCACGTCCGAGGACGGAGTCCTGGCCGGCATGGCGGCCCCCGAAGCCGGCGCACTGACGCAGCTCCCGGTCCGCTATCTCGCGGGCGGCAATGCGGCGTGGCGCCAGGCCGGGTATGCGCTAGCATCCGATCGCGCCAGGCTGGCGGACGAAGCGGTGGATCTTTGGCTCAAGCCCTACGAGCAGCAAGGCGACACCAAGCCCGCCATGGTCGAATATCTGAGCTGGGAGACCGACCTGCTGCCTCGCCTGGAACGGGACGGCTATCTCGATCTCCTCCGCTCCGCCTAGTGGTCATGCCCGGGCACGTGGCCGAATTTGGCAAGGTAGGCAAGCCGCCGTCGCCATCCGATCAGCCCATCGCGAGAACATCGTCGTAGGAACCGCCGGGCGCTTCCCGCGCAAACATTGAAGCCCATTCAGACAACGTTTGAAGCTGCGGGGATTGCTGATTTTGCTTTCTCCTGCTCAAGTCCAGCAAGCCGATAATCCCGCGCGACCATCGCTTCGCGTTCGTTTGCCAGCGACGTCCAGTTTTTCGCCATCTCCAGGAGCATCTGTCGATGGTCCGACGGCTGCAGCCGATTTGCGAGCAACCGGCATTCAGCGGCGTATCGGCGATATTGGTCGGCCCTCTTCATGAAACTCGCCAATATCCAGCTCCTCAATCAGCAAGCGGATATTGAGGATTTTCGTTCCGCTCAATTCTGACAGAGCTCTGGGCTGTGATTATTTGGCAACAACTTTTCCAGGAACTCGGGGTACTTGAGCCGCAAGTGGGGGTACGGACGAATCCCAGTTCAGTCACAGACGCTCAGGAATTTTCAGCACTTCCAATTCATCTGGTTCGGGAGATTTGGGTCGGAAGCGCAGGCGTGATCCGGCACCGAGTGTCGATGCTGGCAGCCTTCCATCGGCATCGCCAATAGGCAGCAAAATTCCTTTGCGAGAGGACCGGACGGTCAGCGCCATGGTCCGGCTGCTCGCGCGCGCATATGCGCCTGTCGAGGCAGATGCAGGGATCTGGCTGTTGCTTGGCCGCAACACCTTCACGAATTGCCACCGAGTGGTGGAACGCCGACCAGAGCTGATCGTTGAGCCTGCGATATTCGGGCTAGGGAAATTCCGGATATCGGCTGCGATGGTCAGCGACTGTGGGCCGCTCCGAGAGCGCCAAAGCGGAAGGCCCAGCCGTTCCGAAGCGCTGCCATCGATCTTGTCTCATGTCGAAGGGGATCGGAGGGGTGAATGTCAAACTGTCCAGATTTTCTACGCGGGTGCAGAGCGGCGGCCGGGAGCCAAAGGGAACTGACATCAAGTGAACAGGAACGGATATCCGAGCACGCTGCTGAGATGTCCGATCACGCCAAGTGCTCCTATTGTGGCCTCGTCTATACGCGCTCGCAGTCACCAACGCGCCGGCTGGGGTGGCTCGACGGCATAGCCGGCTTGGGTTTCAAGGCGGCGACACCCATTTGGACTTGTTCTTGAGACGAGACAGCGGCCGCGTCCGTTTCCGAGTCGTCTTGATCAACTCGGCATTCCATCGATGCAGGGGGAGCGCCTGAAATCAGACGGTCCCCCGAGCTTCCGCATAGTCGTATTGGGCAGAGGACGGGACATGTTGAATGTTCAAGGGACGGATTGCCGGGCCAAAGAGGCAGAGAGCCTGGAACAGGCAAAGCAAGCGGATGACGCATACCTTGGGCACTTGTACGAGACAATCGCAAGGCAGTGGCGTGTTCTCGCCGAATGGACCGAAGGGCGCGACGCCAAATTGAACTCTGCCCCGGCCCAGGGCATGGACGCCCTGATTTTGATCAGCGACACCAGCATCATCCCGAACATCGCGGATGTGCCGGATGCTGAGACCCTGGATGATCAAATCTCGCAGACTGATCGTAGTGCCGCGGAAGTTGGTCCCGAGGCAGAACCCATCGCCAGTCCGGATGACCAGATCTCGAAGACGGACTGCAGCACCGGGCAAGCCAGTGCAGATTTAGGACAGCTTGAGAGCGTGAATGATCAAACCTTGGAGAACGACCACCGCACGGCCCAAGTGAGCGATGCCGGAGGACCGATCGAGAGTCCGGATGATCTTGCCTCGGGGACCGACCTTGGCGCCACGCACGTCAGTGCAGATCCAGGACACATTGAAAGCGTGAGCGACCAAATCTCGGCGAACGGCCACCGCACCACCCAAGTGAGCGATGCCGGAGGACCCATCGAGAGTCCGGATAATCTTGTCTCGGAGACTGAGTGCAGCAGCCCGGCCCTTGATCCTGATGCGGAGCGCATCGCCAGTGTGGATGACCAGATCCCGGAGACTGACCTCGGCACCACGCACGTCAGTGTAGATCCAGGACACATTGAGAGCGTGAGCGATCAAATCTCGGAGAACGACCACGTCACCGCCCAAGTGAGCGCGGATCAAATCTCGAAGACTGACCGCAGTGGCGCGGAAGTTGATCCCGACGCAGAGTTCAATCGCCGGTCTGGACGACCAGATCTCGGAGGCTGAGCGCAGCGCGACGCCCGTAAACGCGAACCCGGTACGCATCGAAACCCCGCTCGAGTGGATTATCTCGTGTTGGTTCAAGGCCTATCGCGACCAGGCGAGTGACTAGATTAGTAGCGATGGCGGAATATCGATGCCCAGCGTTTGGCCGTTTGCAAGTTTATGAAGAACTCGAATTTGGTCGACTGGATGACCGCGAGCTCCGCGGGCTTCGCGCCCTTGAGGACCGTGCCGGTATAGACGCCGACTTGACGAAACATGTCCGCCGGTTCGTGTGGACGGCATCCCGATAGCATCGGTCCCGGGCAGCACGTTCGCCGTATCGAAGGAGCTCGACGTATTTCTCTCAAGCCACGTGCGGATTGATCAGCCCGATTGTCTGCGGATCGGTCATCGCCACGACCGGCGGATCACCGACCTTGGTGCCGCCCATGCCGTCACTTGCCGACGTGAACTGACCAGCCACGTACTGGCCGAGGAGCGTGATGCTGGCGCTGTGAACGCCGTCGGTCACCGCCAGTGTCCCGCTGCTGGGGGTCAGTTGCGTCCAGCCGAGCGTCGTGCTCGCGCCCGATGTAACATCGCGGAAGTCGATGAAGTCAGGCAGGCCGAACCCGGCGACCAACCCGCCGAAGTGCACCGAGTCGTCAAGCTGCAGAGTGCCGCCACCGCCCAGCGCGAACGTCACCGGGTCTGCACCGGTCGAGCCGCCACTCGTCACTTCGAGCGTGCCGCCGCTGATCACGGCCGCACTCGCGGTGCCGCCGCTGGCGACGTATTCGAGCCCGCCGCTTGCGACCAGCGCGCTCAACGTCATGCCGCCGCTGAACACGGCTTCGATTCCGCCACCGCTGAACACCGTGCCGCTCGCGACGCCACCGCTCAGAACCACGTCCACCGCACCGCCGCGCAGCACCGTGCCGACGGCAACACCGCCGGATTCAATATAGGCCGCCGCGCCGCTGCTCATGACCGTGCCGCTCGCCGTGCCGCCGTCAAGCAGCAACCCACCGCTGCCGATCACCGTGCCGCTCGCGACGCCGCCGGACGCGATGTTCTCCTGACCGCCGCTCGCCACCACGGCGCTGCTGGCGGCGCCGCCGGAGGCGACATATTCCACGCCGCCGCTGCTGACGGTGGCACCGACCGCGCTGCCGCCGGAAAACACCGCCTCGGCGCCACCGCTCAGCACCGTGCTGCTCGCGACGCCGCCGCTCGAGACAACGTCGGCCGCGCCGGCACCCACCGTCAGGCTGGAGGCAACGCCGCCGGACTGCACATAGGCGGCCGCGCCGCTCAACAACAGCAGGACATCCGCCTGGCCGGCGTCGAGCAGCGAGCCGCCCCCGCTCACCGTTCCGCCGCTCACGCTGCCGCCGGCCGCGACGTTCTCCTGGCCGCCGCTCAACACCGCGACGGCGTCGTCGACGCCGCCGGATGCGATGTAGTCCACGCTCCCGCTGCCGACGGTCGTGTTGAGCGCCGTGCCCGAGACGGCGGCCGCCCCGCCGCTCAACATGGTGCCGTTGGTCACGCCGCCGCTGCGAACGACCTCGGCGGCACCGCCGCTCACCGTCATGCCGGAGGCCGTGCCGCCGGACTGGACATACGCGACCGCCCCGCTGCTCAAGGCGACGGCGAGCGCCGCGCCGCCGTCGATCAGTACGCCGCCGCTCGAAATGGTCGCGCCGCTTGCGGTCCCGCCGGCCCCGACGTTCCCGGTACCGCCGCTCGACACCACGACGCTGCTCGCAAGGCCGCCGGAGGCCACGTACTCGAGGCCGCCGCCGAGAACGCGCGTGCTCGATGTCGTGCCCGACACAACCTCGATGCCGCCACTGATGGTCGTACCCGTGGCCGTGCCGCCGGACTGGATCAGGGCAACGGCGCCGCTGTTGAGCGTGATGCCGCTCACCTTGCCGGCGTCGATCAGCAGGCTGCCGCTGTCGCTGATCGACCCGCCGGTGGCGGTCGCGCCGGCCAGAATGTTTTCCTGGCCGCCGCTGACGACATTGGTGCCGATCGTCGCGCCGCCGCCGAACACGAGCTCGGAGCCCCCGCTCACCGTCGTGCTGCTTGCGGTGCCGCCGGAAAGCACTTCGAGGGTGATGCCGCCCGAAATGGTGAGGCCGGTGCTCGTCACGCCGGAACTGACAATAATGGCGGACGGCGCCACGCTGGGGTCGCCGAAGTAGTTGGCGGGGTTGTTGTCGGTGAGCGGCGTGCCGGTGTTGGGGTCCTGGGCGGTGACGGTGCCGATGTTGGTCTGCTGGCCAGCCAGGGCGATGGCGGTCTGCGTGTAGGTCCAGGTCTCGGTCAGGTCGAGCAGGCCGTTGCTGTTGGCGTCACCCGTGAAACTGGTGATCGGCCCCAGCTTGTCGTCGGTGACGGCCACGTTGGCCAGGGGCACGTTACCGGTGTTGGTCACCACGTAGGTGAAGGTCACCGTGCTACCCGCGGCCACGTGCGGGCCGGTCGCGCTGTCGGCGTCCTGGCCGTTGACGAACTTGACGAGCGACAGGTCGGCCTGCTGGGGCGTCTCGGTGGCGCTGGCGGTGTTGTTGGTCGTGTTCGGGTCGAACTGGTCGGCGTGGATGATAGTCCCGATGTTGGTCTGCGCGGCGGGGCTGACCACCGTGGCGATGATGCTCAGCGTCTGCGGGACGCCGGGGCTGACCGTGCCGACCGTCCACGCTCCGCTGCCGTTGTCGTAGGTGCCTTGACTCGGTGTCGCGCTGACGAAGGTGAGCCCGGCCGGCAACAGGTCGGTCACCTGCACCCCCGTGGCGGCGTCAGGGCCCTGATCGGACAGCGTGACAGTGAAGGTGATCTGGTCGCCCACGTTGGGCGTCGCGTCGCTCACCGTTTTCGTCACAGACAGGTCGGCCTGCTGGGGCGTCTCGGTGGCGCTGGCGGTGTTGTTGGCCGTGTTCGGGTCGAACTGGTCAGCATGGCTGATGGTGCCGGTGTTGGTCTGCGCGACGGGGCTGACCACCGTGGCAGTGATGCCCAGCGTCTGCGGGACGCCGGGGTTGACCGTGCCGACCGTCCACACCCCGCTGCCGTTGTTGAAGGTGCCTTGGCTCGGTGTCGCGCTGACGAAGGCGAGCCCGGCCGGCAACAGGTCGGTCACCTGCACCCCCGTGGCGGCGTCAGGGCTCTGATCGGACAGCGTGACGGTGAAGGTGATCTGGTCGCCCACGTTGGGCGTCGCGTCGCTCACCGTTTTCGTCACAGACAGGTCGGCCTGCTGGGGCGTCTCGGTGGCGCTGGCGGTGTTGTTGGCCGTGTTCGGGTCGAACTGGTCAGCGTGGCTGATGGTGCCGGTGTTGGTCTGCGCGACGGGGCTGACCACCGTGGCAGTGATGCCCAGCGTCTGCGGGACGCCGGGGTTGACCGTGCCGACCGTCCACACCCCGCTGCCGTTGTTGTAGGTGCCTTGGCTCGGTGTCGCGCTGACGAAGGCGAGCCCGGCCGGCAACAGGTCGGTCACCTGCACCCCCGTGGCGGCGTCAGGGCCCTGATCGGACAGCGTGACGGTGAAGGTGATCTGGTCGCCCACGTTGGGTGTCGCGTCGCTCACCGTTTTGGTCACAGACAGGTCGACGCTGATCGCAGGGGTGTTGTCGCCGAAGTAGTTGGTGGGGTTGCTGTCGGTGATCGTCGTGCTGGGGTTGGTGGAGTCCTGGGCGGTGACGGTGGCGACGTTGGTCTGCTGGCCGGCCAGGGCGGTGGCGGTCTTGGTGTAGGTCCAGGTCTCGGTCAGGTCGAGCAGGCCGTTGCCGTTGGTGTCACCGGTGAAGGAGGTGATTGGCCCCAGCTTGTCGTCGGTGACGGCGACGTTGGCGAGCGGCACGTTGCCGGTGTCGGTCACCACGTAGGTGAACGTCACGGTGCTGCCGGCCGCTACATGTGGCCCGGTTGGGCTGTCGGCGTCCTGGCCATTGACGAACTCGACGATGTTGATCGCCGGGTTGGACACGGTGACCGCTGGGCGAAGCGAAACGATCGATCCGCCCGCGCCGTCGGGGGCGACGTAGAAAGGGGTGCCGGTGAGGTCTAACGTAAACGGAAAGTCCACAACGTCCGTTTTGACGCCATCGGTGACGACGAGAGCGGGCCCGAAGTTATTGACAAAGTTCGCGTGCGTCTTGGTGGGGTCGAAGCCGGCGAAATCGAAACTGCTCGAGGAATCGAAGCTGTTGATTTGCGCGAAGAGTGAGCCGATGCCGGTGGCGCTGAGGCTGGCGTCGATCAGCAGCGTTCCGCCGCCGTTCGCCGCGAAATCAATGTTGCCGCGCACGGCCTGTTGGTTCCCGACCTCCAGCGTTCCCTGCTTGATGGTCACGCCGCCGAAGAACGAATTAGCGGCGGTCAAATCCAGCGTACCGGGGCCGTCGAGCGTGAGCGATCCCTTGCCGGCGGCGCCGACCCCGCCGCCGTTCGAGCCGGTCTCATCGGTGATGACGTCGTTGATGACCGTCTTCTGGCCCGCCGCCGGCGCGAACGTAATGTTCTCGTTGCCCTGCAGGAAAATGCCGGCGCCGAACGCCTTGCCGGCATTAAATCCCGCGTCAGCGCCTAAGCCTTTGACGACGCTTCCACCCGAGAGCGAGCCGCCGTTGATCGTGACCGAAGCGCCCTGCTGCACGAAAATTCCGCCGCCAGCGCCAAGTCCGCCACCGCCACCGTCTTGGTTGCCAAAGCCGCCGCCAAAGCCGCCGACCCCGCCGAATTGACCGCCGCCGCCGCCGCCGCCCCAGCCGCCGTCGCCGCTGACCCCGCCGAAGCCGCCGATCCCGGCGCCCATGCCGCCGCCGCCGCCGCCAAAGCCGCCGTCGCCGCCGCTGCCGCTGCCTCTGGCGCTACCGGTGGGAGCGATATGAAAGTTGAAATCGACGCCGCCGCCACCGCCGCCGCCGAAGCCGCCAGCTCCGCCGTCCGCATCGTAGCCGGCATGGCCGCCGCCCTGGACGCCGCCGCCCTCTCCGCCGCCGCCGGCGCCGCTCCAGGCGGGGCCACCCTGGGCCGGGGCGCCGCCGCCGCGCCGCCGCCCCCGCCCCCGCCCCCGCCATCGTTGCCCGCAGCGCCGCCAGGCCCGCCTTCCGCCACGTAGGTGTTGTTGTTGTTGTCGCGAAAACTCAAGGAAGCGCCAGAAAATCCGAAAAGTCCGGGCGTCGCACCGGGAATCAAACCATTCGCCCCCGAATCGCCGCCTCCGCCAGGCGTCGCGTGCGAGGTGTCTGTCTGAGCGTCGCCGCCTGTGCCGCCGCCGCCGGCCGCGCCAAATCCTGCGCCCGCGCCCACGCCGCCGCCGCCGCCGCCGCCGCCCTGTCCGCCGGGAAAGGTGCTGATCGAGCCGCCGCCAAATGCGCCCGCCGAAGCGCCGTCGCCGCCCAAGCCGCCACCACCGCCGCCGCCGACGAAAAACCCGCCGTCAACGCTTAACCCGCCGGTTCCGCCGACGGCGGCGTCGTTCTGGAAGACGACATTGTTCAACGTCACTTGTGACGACGCGGCGCCGTGCGCCGTATCGCTCGCGACGAACAAGCCGCCGCCAAGCCCGGCGCCGCCGCCGCCGCCGCCGAAGGCGCCATTGCCGCCCCTCGCAACGGCGTTGGCGATGGTGAGATTCTGGATCGTCACCGCGCCCGAATAGATGAACAGTCCGCGATGCGCGCTGGCGCCGTCGAGCGTGGCGCCCTGGCCGTCGATCGTCAGCGTGTCGTTACCATGCAGATTGACGGCGAACAGATCCGCCGCCTCGGTCAGCGTCGCGCCCGGCTTGAGGGTGATGACGTAATTCGTTCCGTCGCCGCCGGTCGCCTGCGAGGCGAGATCGATCTTCTTGATGTCGGCGGACAGCTCGGCCGCGCTCGACACGGCGGAGAGTACGTTCCAGCCGAGGACGTCGATCTCCTGCAAATCCACGGCCGTAACGGGATTCACGACGCCGGGGGGACTGTTGTTGAGGAAGGAATCGTTGCCCGCGCTGGGGGCCCAGTCGGCGGCGTCGCCGGTTCCGGAGTTGAAGCTGTCAAGATTGGTCGCGCCGCCGTCGATCGAAAAATAGCCCGGCGTCTTCGTGAGATCGCGCACGCCGTTGCCGGAGTAATGATACAGATCGAGGATCTTGTAGCTGTTGGCGAAGCCGGCGTCGGTCGTGCCGACGTCCATCGTTCGGCCCATGATCTCCGAAAACTCATGCGCGACCGTTCCGGCGAAATCATACAAGCCAACGGCTATGCCGTCGCTGCGGTCGAAGTCGAACGTGTTCGCCGCATTCGAAAACGTCACCGTGCCGTCCGTGGCCGGGTTGGCGGCGTCCAGCAATCCCAACGCCTTTTGTTGCGCCGTATCCAGCACGTAGGTGTGCGCGCTGCTGATAGGATCGACCGCCGGCAGGGCCGCCGCCAAGTCGCTTGCGGTGGTTGCATCGTCGGTCAGCGCTGTGCGGATCTGGTCATAGGAAAAGCTGCTGAGGCTCGAGGCCTGACTTTGGCCGAGAACGGTGGGGGCCAGCGCGCCGTACGAGATTGTCAGATTGATCGTCAGGGGATCGAGGATTCGTCCCTCGTAGTATTTTGCGACCGCTTCGACGGCGTCTCTGAAACCCGCCGGCGCGGCGCTGACACTGGCATCGAAGCTGAGATTGAATTTCAGATGCGGCGTGATCGGGTCGCGAGCCTTGAATCCGATCGCCTCCAACTGAAGCAGATCGATGGAGGTGAGATACTGATTGGTGTTGGCATCGAACTTCTCGTTGAAGGCGTCCGTCGCGCCCTGCACGCCGGTGTTCAAGAAATCACTCGGATCGGAAGTCGTGCCGTAGTCGGCCAACTTGGTCGTGCCGCCGTCCAGCGAAAAATAGGAAACCGGCGCGGGGCTGGTCGGCGAGGGATTGCTCGTGCCGTCGAACACCAACTGGCCGGGGCTGGAAAAGCGGAAAAGATCAAAAATGTCAGGCTCCGGCCCAAAGGGCACCCGCCCGATGGCGTGGGTCAATTCGTGGAGCGCCACGCCCACCAATTCGTCCGGCGGGATGTCCGTGGTGAACGTGGCGCTTCCGTCGTCGGTGGACGTATCGTTTGCGTCCAGGAGACCGAAAAGCTTTAATTGCGCATTCGCCACCGACACGAAGGGAGCGCCTTGGATGAGATGACTTGATTGTACATTCGGCAGGATGGCCGCGAGGTTCGACCCGGAGCTGTTGATCAAATCGTCGCGAATGTTCTGTCGGAAGGTCGAGGGTAGGATATCGTCGGTCAAGCCCGTCAAATCCAGCACGCCGCCGGCGACGGTCCCGAGGACGCCGCCGACGAGGGTTCCCACGACCGGCGCGTAGACGGTGCCCGCCACGGCGCCGATAATGCCGCCGATATCTGCGGCGGCGATCGGCGCGTAGCTAACAAATTGGGCATTGTCCGGTTTGCCCTTCGCGCCGTCCCCCGTCCCGCTGTAATCGATGTTCAAATTGACGGTGATCTGATTCTGGATCGACTGCGACAACAGCTTCGCCGCGGCTTCTATTCCGGTGCGAAAACTGGCTGGGGCGGCGTCCGCCGCCGCGTCGAAGATGAGGTGGAACGTCATGCCGCCGCCAGCGGTCACGTAGTCGTCGCTCATTCATTTCTCCCGCGATTTAATTTGCCAAGACCTCCTGACGAGGTACGACGAGCGATTGATCAACCTGTCGGCGACAGCCAGGCGGATCAGCGTCGGCTTAGCCGTGCTGGTTTCGCAGACGGGCTGCTTGCTGAAGCGGATCGACGGGAGTTGTCGATCACTTGTGGGTCTCGCCGCAGCAAACCGAGCGGCTTCAGAGTTTACCGTTCGCCGGGCCATTGGCGGCGCCTTGTCCTCAGGGACAATGTAATATCCACCGACGCGAATAGATCGCGGCCGTCACAACCTTCTTCGTCGGAAGCCCCAGCCAAGTGTCGACCGCGCAGCACGGTCGGGGGTCGTTTGGTTTATTTTAGTTGTTGAACAACCTTAGGAAGAAATTGGCAGATTAGAGCTGCAAATGAGACTAGCGAAGTCTTGCTTGAGATCAATAGCTGCCGCGCGTCGAGCTGCTAAATTTCTTATTCAAGACATTCCATAGGTATCTCGTTGCCGCATCTGACCCTGAGCGTCAGCTTTTTGCCGTCGCAAGATCTGTAGGCGTAGGCTACTTGATGAACACTCGAGGTGATGCAACGGCAGCAAGCAGTGTCGGCGTATCGAAAGCCGCTATGATAAACTCGCAGTCAACAACCTCGCCTTCAGCAAGCTGGCAGCTATCCGCACATGGCTACGCGCTGATAAGTCACGACCCTACTAATATTTATTCATGGACGCTTCGCTCGATGTCGCCGTCCCGATTATTCGCGAATACCTCGAGATAAAGGTCGCTCAAAAAGATCGACGGCTTTTTTCTGCAGGATGAGCTCCGCATCCGTGTCGATCGGATCATCGCCACGGAGAGCCACGGCATGCGCAAACTGCTCTTGCTTTCGCACGGAGGCGAGAAGCCTGCCCTCCCCCGATTCGAGGGCTCCGCGTATTGGCCGAGCGCGGGACGTTGGCGTCTGGGTGCCGTCGCTGATCGGCCGCGTGCCGCGATCTCAAGCCTGCCCACCACTTTGCGTGTCATCCGCCGGGGCTTCAGCTGCGTCGCGCTCAGCTTTGCGCAGCGCAGCCTTCTCGTCCCGCCTTCTTTGTTTCTCCTCGGTTCTGGCGCGCGCCGCCCTCTGTCGTTCTGCCCGATCCCTGCCGTAGTTCGGTTTGAATGCCATTGGATCCCCGTTATGCGGTGGATTGATTTGCCACCTGGCAACCATATATATGCACGTGTTCGGTTTTACCTGTCCTTGTTGTTGGCCCGTCCAGGGCTTCTTCCGAAGGCAACGTTGAAGTCGGACGTAAGGCTGCGCGATGTCGCGCGGGTTTAGACGCCGACCGGCGTTTTCAAAGGAGGGCAGATATGGCTCAAGGTAGGGTCAAGTTTTTCAATTCACGAAAAGGCTTTGGCTTCATCCAGCCGACGGATGGCGGACCGGACGTATTTGTCCATATTTCCGCGGTCGAGCGCGCCGGAATGAGTAATCTCAATGAGGGCCAGGAGCTTACCTACGACGTGGTGAGCGAGCGCGGCAAGTTGGCCGCTTCAAACCTGCAGGCCGTCTGAACCCTTCCGTTATCGCGCATGGTGCCCAGATACCGGGCGTCTGCGCTTGCGGGGCGTGCCTCGACGACAACGATGCCGCCCAGCCTATGTGAAGTATCCAGCGTCAAGCGACGGCAGGAGATCAAAATGGCACGGAAGCCAGCAACGCGAGCTGAATTCACGCTTTTCGACGTGGTTTACGAAGACGGCTCGCAGCGGTCGAACCGCAGAGTGCCGAGCGAAGTGCTCGGCGGCCTCGATGGCGATGCCCCGGCGCGCGCGATCATTGAAGAACAGGACCGGCTCATCGCGGAGAAGTCAGGCACTCCGGCCATTGCGGTGAAAAGCATATATCGCTCCGGCAGCAAAAGAGCCGTTGAGGGGACGCGCGCAAGCTGACGTGCCGCGCGAAAAGCCACAGAAGCGCAACCCGTCACGTCAAAACCGACGCTCTCGATTGCTCAGATGGACTAGGCAAGCGGATGGCAACACGGCAGCAGCGTATCGATGCCTTCATGCACGACGGGGAACCGCCCGTGGACCAGCCATTGGAGATTCTGTGTGAGGATCACGTCGGCACATATGTGGTTCCCTTCCTGTGCCGTTGGAGCAGCGGTGATTGGAAGAATGCTGAAACCGGTGACCGCATCGAAGCCGTGGTCATAGGCTGGCGAACGCACGTTGATAGCAAGAACCGCCTGCCCCTTGGCCTCGGTTGATCTGCCCAATCGCCGGCGGGCCAGCGCGCCGTTTCCTGAACAAGAGGACAGGAGATACTGAATGAAAAAGAGCGTGGTCCCCGATCGCTGGCAGCGGCAGAATGACGCCGCACTGGCGAAAAAGGCCTTGTTGGAGAAATTCCGAGCGGAACCGGGGCCGGACGATCCGGCGGTCGCAGAGCGCCGGGCGGCGCGGGAAGCCATACACGCAAATCGAATCGCGCGCGCCGCGCAACGTGAGGCGGCAAGGCAGGCGCATGAAGCCGAACTGGCCCGACAAGCCGTGCGGGCCGCCGAACTCGCCGCGCAGGCTGAGCGGGAAGCCGCCGAATTGGCGGCACGGGCCGAAGCCGAGCGGGCCGAGCGCGAGGCTGCCATCCTGGCCGAGCAAAAGGCCGCCCGCGACGAACGGTACGCTGCGCGCAAGGCAGCGAAAAAACAGCGGCGCAAGGGGTGACGTACTGCGGCCTGCCGCGATGCCTCAGGCAGTCCCCCGTGGCCTCAACTCCAAACCGATTCCGCCACCTCGACAACCCGCCGAAGCTTGGCTTCCTCATCGGCGATCGTGAGCGGATTGCCCAGGAAGTTGCTCGCAAAGCCGCACTGCGGCGACAGGCATACGTGATCCAACGAGATATATTTCTCGGCGTCCTTGAGCCGTTTTTTTAAGCTCTCCACCGATTCCAGCTCGGGCGTCTTTGAGGATACGAGGCCGAGGACGACGTCCTTGCCGTTCGGAACATGTCGAAGCGGGCCGAAATCGCCGGCGCGCGGCGTATCGTATTCGAGAAAAAATGCGTCGACATCCACACGCTCGAACACCATGTCGGCCACGTAATCGTAACCACCGGCTCCCAGCCATTGCCCGCGGTTGTTGCCGCGACAGAGATGCATCGCGAATGTGCTGCCGGCCGGCCTCGCCGCAAGCACCGCGTTGATAGCGCCGATGTAGCGGTCGATCAGTCGGCGCGGATCCTCGCCAGCGTCATGAAAGGCCGTTTGAAACTTCGGGTCGCACAGCAGCGGAAACGAGCAATTGTCGAACTGGAAATATGTGCAGCCGGACGCGGCCAGATCGGTGATTTCCTCGCAATAGATCGCGACCAGGTCCGACCAAAATTGCTCGAGATCAGGATAGACGGAACGGTCGATCACGTCGCGCCCGCCGAAGAAATGCAGCTCGCTCGGCGCCGGCATGGTCACTTTCGGAGTGCGTTTCGTCGCCTTCCTCAGGAACGCGTAGGCGTCCACCATGATCGGACCGCGCCGCCGAAGCTTTCCTTCGACGCAGATGCGCGGCGTCGGCGCGCGATTGCCGCGGTTATCCGCAAAGCTCAGCGGACCGACCTCGAAGCGCACCGCCGTGTTCTCGAGACCGAGAACGAAGTCCTGGTACCACGAACGGCGGCGATACTCGCCGTCGGTGATCGGCTGCAGCCCGACCCGTTCCTGCAGCGCCACCGCTTCGAGGATCGCGGCATCCTCGATCGGCCGAAGCGTCGATGAGGAACGCCCTTCGCCGGAACGAACCGTGCGACGCAAGTCGCCGTCGAACGCGGCGCGGGCGTCGTAGAGCGACTTTGGACGAAGGAGACTACCGACGTGCTCGGCGCGGAACGGCGGCTTTCTCGTCATGCTTGGCTCCTGATCGAAACCGCGGCTCCGAAGAGCCCTCTTTGGATGATTGAGCGTTATTTCGCCCGCTTCCAGACCTGCACCACCGGTACGCTTCCGCGCCGCGGAGCTGGATTTTCCAGCTTGAGGTCCTCGCCTGCGAGCACGATCGTGCGCTTTTGATCGGTGTCGTTCAAATTCGGAAACGAGCTGCTCTCGATATGAAAGGTGACCGTGCGATCCGGCTCGCTGACCGCATAGGTGCCGAAGTAAGAGAGCGTCCCGCGCGACGTCGCCTGATTTTCGATCAAGCTTCCGCGCATGCGCGTGTTGGATTTGTATCTGGGGCGATCGCTCCGCATGATCTGAAACGAAAATCGGCCATTGTCTGAGAAGATGAGCAGGCCTTTTGGATTCTGCCCCCAGGTCGCATTGCCGTCCTCGCGCTGACTTGTCGAAGAGACGAATGTCCACGCTCCGGTGAGCTCGTTCATGAGTGATTTCTGTTGCGCGGCGGCGCCACCCGCGCACAGCGCGAGAACCATGGAGAGCAGCGCCATTGCGGAGGCTTTTCCGGCAAAAGTGTGCCCTTCGGCAGGCGCAGGAGCGAACATTCGTTGCATGGCTTCTATCCTCGAACCCAACTACGTTTCGGTTCTTCACATACTTCATCTGCCGCTTCGCGCCAACGTCTTCCACCGGCGACGAACCGGTGGATTTCCCGCAATCTGGCGGTCACAGTGGAGTTAGGGTACGAACGCGAAGCGCGATGTCCACCCTCACCTCATTTGAATGGGACCCGCGTTTAGTCCGGGCTGTTATCGAAAAGGAGATCAAGGTGGCGGGACATACCACAGTGCTCATCGCCGGCGCCGGCCCTGTCGGGCTCACCATGGCCACAGAGTTGACGCGTTACGGAGTCGCGGTGCGCATCGTGGACAAAGCGGCGTCGCGCACCGACAAGTCGAAAGCACTCGTGTTGTGGAGCCGGTCGCTGGAACTGCTCGAACGCTTGGGATTCGTCGAGCGCTTCCTCGCAGCCGGCATGAAGGCGCACGGCGCGCGCATTTCCAACGGCAAGGATCTGATCGGCGAGATCACCCTTGACGACGTCAAGAGCCGATATCCGTATGCCCTGATGATCCCGCAAAGCGAAACGGAGCGCGTGCTGGAGACGGGCCTCGAACAGCTCGGCATCAAGGTCGAGCGCCAAGTCGAACTCACTGCCGTGGCGGCGCGCGCAGACGGCGTCACGGCAACCCTTCGCGATGCGACCGGCCGGGAAGAAACCGTTGCGGCGGATTGGCTGATCGGCTGCGATGGCGCCCACTCGACCGTGCGCCATTCGCTCGGTATCGAATTTTCCGGAACGACGCAACCGAGCGATTGGTTGCTCGCGGACCTTCGCCTCACGGGACTCACTCCCGACAAGCTCGATATCTTCTGGCACTCCCAGGGCATCCTGGCATTCTTCCCCATTGTTGGAGACCGCTATCGCGTCGTTGCCGACCTCGGGCCTTCCGAACGCAACGGTCGCCACGGCGACCCGACGCTCGCCGAGGTGCAGACCCTTGTCGATCAGCGTGGGCCGGGCAACGTCCGCCTGCACGACCCGATCTGGCTGGCCTATTTCCACATCAATGAGCGCAAGGTGAGCGACTATGGCCGCGGCCGGGTCTTCCTCGCCGGCGACGCCGCCCACATCCACAGCCCGGCCGGAGGCCAGGGCATGAACACCGGCATGCAGGACGCCTTCAACCTCGCCTGGAAGCTCGCCATGGTGGTGCACGGAACCGCCGCCGCGAGCTTGCTCGCGAGCTATTCGGTCGAGCGCAGCGCCGTCGGAGACCGTGTGCTACGCAATGCGACGCGGTTGACCGACGTTGCGGTCATACGCAATCCCGTGGTCCAGACGGTTCGCAATTTCGCAGCGAAGATTGTGCTCGGCCTGTCGCAGGTTCAGCACCGAGTCTCCTATATGTTGACCGAGCTCGACATCGCTTATCCAAAAAGCCCACTGTCCGCCACAGCGTCACAAGCGCCCCATGGCGGCGATCTGCCGAAGGCCGGCGAGCGCTGGCGCACCTCCGCTTCCGATCAGACGCCGATCGGCGCGGGCGATACGCCACGTTTTGCGGTTTTCGCAAGCGCCGGCGCAGCCGCGGCCCTCACCGCGCGCTTTGCGAAACTCCTGGAGGTGCGAACCCTGCCTGCGGGCGCGGCGGATGGACTCTGGATTGTTCGGCCGGACGGTTATGTCGGTCTTGTCGCGCGCAGCGACGACGTTGCCGCCGCGGAAGCCTACCTGGCGACGATCGCCCGGTGATCGGGCCGAGCCGCTCCGGAGCATGGAAACGCGCGCGAACGACCATCGGCCGCGCAGCGGTACTCCGCAAGTAAATGGTGCCCGCGATCCGAACCACCGGACATATCGAAGTCATCTGAACGCTGACGTGATCGAAGCGGTCTCAAGTCCAAAACAAACAAGTTTCCCGCTCGTCCCAAGTGTGGACGAGGCACCGGTGCCGTGGGATATTCGCGGGAGTGAATTCGCCGAGCCGCCAGGGAGAGGCAGATGGAAACGCCAAAAGTCATCGTTACGATTGCGCCGACGGGTGGAATGGCCAGCAAGAAGCAAAGCCCCCATATTCCGACCCAGCCGCAGGAAATCGCCGACGATGTCTACCGTTGCTACAACGCCGGTGCGAGCATCGTGGCGATCCACGCCCGCCGGCCCGACGATCAGGCGACCTGCAACCCCGACATCTATCGCCGCATCAACGCGCTGATCCGCGAGAAATGCGACATCGTCATCAACAACTCGACTGGCGGCGGCATCAACGGCGACATGGTGCGGCAGGCTCCCAATGGCTATCACGAAATCATCTGGGAGGAACGGCTCAAGGGCATGGAGGCGGGCGCAGAGATGTGCACGCTCGATCCCACCACTATCGTGGCGTCGTTCGAAGGAAATGAAATCCTGATGAACACATCGCCGCAACGTTGTCGCCATCTCGCCGAAGCCATGAAGGCACGGGGCATCAAGCCCGAATGGGAGGTGTTCAGCCCGACGCACCTGCTTCAGGACGTCACGGCATGTCTCAAGGCCGGCCTCGACGAGAAGCCGTATTTTATCAATTTCGTGCTGGGAGCCGATCGCGGATTCCAGGGGGCGATGCCCTATACGCCGAAGGTGCTGCAGCAGATGGTGGACCTGATGCCGGAAGGCGCGATCTTCAACGTCAGCGCAATCGGCATTGCGCAGCTCAACGCAGCCTTGCAGTCACTGCTGCTGGGCGGTCATGTTCGCGTCGGGCTCGAAGACAACCTCTACTATTCGCGCGGTCGCCTGGCGACAAATGTCGAACTGGTGGAGCGCATCGTCAGGATCATAAAAGACCTTGGTATGGAACCGGCCACACCCGCCGAGGCCCGCAAGATGATCGGGTTGCCGCGCAGGGTCGCCGCAAGTGCGGCGGCATAGCGTTGAAATTGACCGGTGGGTGATCGGGTTGCCGTCGGTGCGATAGACGCAAGAGTGAGCCTCGGGGTCTGGTTTCCGGAGCAGTGAGATGGATGCATTCATTTGCACCGCCTGTGGCACACAATACGCGCCGAGCCATGCGGCGCCGCCAGATTGCGTGATCTGTACCGAAGAGCGGCAATATGTTCCTCCGCGCGGGCAGACTTGGACAACGCTCGCAGCACTGGCGGCCGGGCATTTCAACTCATACCGGCAGTACGAACCTGGCGTGATTGGTATCGGGACCCAGCCTTCCTTTGCGATCGGCCAACGCGCACTCATTGTCCGCACCGCCGCTGGAAATTTTCTGTGGGACTGCATTGCGACGCTGGACGAGGCCACCGTTACATTGATCAACGGGCTTGGCGGCCTGCAGGCCATCGCCATCTCGCATCCGCATTTCTATACGACGATGGTGGAATGGAGTCGGGCGTTCGGTGGCATCCCAGTCTACCTGCACGCGGACGATCAGCGCTGGATCATGCGTCCCGATCCGTCGATCAAATTATGGACGGGTGAGACCCTGAAGCTTGCGGACGGCGTCACGCTGATCCGGTGCGGTGGCCACTTTCAAGGGGGCGCCGTCCTGCATTGGGCCCAAGGCGCCGGTGGCCGCGGCGTATTGTGCTCGTCGGACATCGCAACCGTCACGGTGGATCGAAAATTCCTGAGCTTCATGCGCAGCTATCCAAATCTGATTCCGCTCTCCGCGAAGCAGGTCGCGGCCATTGCCGCCGCGTTGGATCCATTTCGGTTCGATACGATGTATAGCCATTTTTTCGATCGTGTCATACCGACGGGCGCAAAATCGATTTTGGAAGTCTCGGTAAAGCGCTACGTCGCGGCGCTCAGCGGTGCGTACGATCACGTGTAGCGGCGCGCGCGAAAGCGGACAGTTCGGAGCGTCGAGGAACTGCGCTGGGCAGGGTTCCGAAAACCGGCCGGCCGCCCGTAGATGTTCACCGCATCGGTCGAGCACCCTTCGACGGCGAACGCAACCGCGATCAGCAAGCAGTCAATATCCCGCGTGTCCGGGCGTGCGCGGGAACGGGATCGCGTCGCGTACGTTGGAGAGGCCCGTGACGTACGCGATGGTGCGCTCGAAGCCGAGGCCGAAACCCGCGTGCGGCACCGTGCCATAGCGGCGCAGATCCCGGTACCAGGCGTAGTGCTCCTTGTCGATGCCGCGCTCCGCCATGCGCGCATCCAGCAGCTCGAGCCGTTCCTCGCGCTGGCTGCCGCCGATGATCTCGCCGATCCCCGGTGCGAGCACGTCCATCGCCGCAACTGTCTTGCCGTCGTCGTTCACCCGCATGTAGAACGCCTTGATGTCCTTCGGGTAGTTCATCACGATCACCGGCTTCTTCGCGTATTTTTCGGTGAGATAGCGCTCGTGCTCCGACTGCAGGTCGATGCCCCACCTCACCGGGAACTCGAATTTTTCCTTCGCCCGCTCCAGCACCGTGATCGCCTCGCCGTAATCCATACGCACGAACTCCGAGCTGACGATCCCCTGCAGCTTCGCCAGCAGGCCCTTCTCGATCCGCTCGTCGAAAAACGCGAGATCTTCCTGCCTTTCTTTCAATAACGTCTCGAGGGTGAACCGCAGCAGTCTTTCGGCCAGCGCCGCATCATCCGAGAGGTCGGCGAAAGCGATCTCCGGCTCGATCATCCAGAACTCGGCGAGGTGGCGGCTGGTGTTTGAATTCTCCGCCCGGAACGTCGGTCCGAACGTGTAGACCTTGGTGAGCGCAAGGCAGTACGCCTCCACGTTGAGCTGCCCCGACACCGTCAGGAACGCTTCGCGGCCGAAGAAATCCTTCGCGAAATCCACCTTGCCATGGGGCGTGCGCGGCAGGTTGGCGAGATCGAGCGTGGATACCCGGAACAGCGCCCCTGCCCCCTCCGCGTCGGACGCGGTGATGATCGGCGTATTGATCCAGAAAAAGCCGTTCTCGTCGAAGAACCGATGGATCGCCTGCGCCAGCGTGTGCCGCACTCTCGTCGCCGCCGCAATCACGTTCGTCCGCGGCCGCAGATGCGCCACCTCGCGCAGGAACTCCAGTGTGTGCGGCTTCGGCTGGATCGGATACGTATCCGGGTCCTCCACCCAGCCGATCACCTTGATCGCACTTGCCTGCATCTCGAACGGCTGTCCCTTCGCGGGCGACGGCACGATCATTCCCGTTGCCGTCACGGCACAACCGGCTGTGAGCTTCAGGATTTCGCCGGTGTAATTGGGCAGCGTGTTCGGGGCGACCACCTGCAGGGGATGGAACGACGAGCCATCGGACAGGTGCACGAACGAAATACCCGCCTTCGAGTCCCGCCGGGTTCGCACCCAGCCTTTGACCGTGACCGGCGCGTCGTTCGGCGCCTGGCCGGCCAGGATCGCGCGCACCGAGAACTCCCGTTTATCCATTGATCGAGAGTGACTCAGGGAGAGCGAGTTTGTCCAGTAATTCCAACGAACGACGAGCAACACGTATTTGGGATCAGGCCGATACGCTAAATTTAGTGCTCCGATTCCGAAGTTCGTCACACCTTGCAGCACCCTCAATACCAACTTCGGAATCGAAAGGACACTAGCATATCTATGATTTTAGTGTGGTTTTGGATTTGAAGTTTCGATGCGAGCGCGCGGCAAGAGTGCTGGGAAGTTCAAAATCCACCACCCTAGTCACTTCGCCTTCGCTCGCTGGATCGCTGTCCAGACGCGCCCGCTCGTGGCGGGCATATCGAGTTCGCGCACGCCCACGGACGCGAGCGCATCCATGATGGCATTCATGGTGGCGGGCAGCGCGCCGACGGTGCCGGCTTCTCCGGCGCCTTTAGCGCCGAGCGGATTAAACTTGGTCGGCACTGGATTGCTCTCGACCGCCACGTTACTCAACGTATCGGCGCGCGGCATGGCGTAATCGAGGAAGCTTGCGGTCAACAGCTGCCCGGACTCGCGATCCCACACCACTTGTTCCATCAAGATTTGCCCAACGCCTTGCGCCACGCCCCCGTGAATCTGGCCCTTCAGTCCGATCGGATTGATCACGGTGCCGACGTCGTCGACGACAGCGTAGCGATCGAGCTGGACATGGCCCGTGTCAGGATCGATCTCGACCTCGGCGATGTGACAACCGTTTGGAAACGTATCCTTATCCGCCAGGTATGTGGCGTTCTCGTATAATCCGAGTTCCAGTCCGGCCGGAACGCGCGCCGGCTGAAACGACGCAATCGCCACCTCCTTCAGGGGAACAGTCTTGTCGGTACCCGAGACCCGAAACGTGCCATCCGTGAACTCGATGTCCTGAACGCTCGCCTCCAGCAAGTGCGCAGCGATCCGTCTTCCCTTATCGATGACTTTCCCGGCTGCAACATAGAGTGCGGAACCGCCGAGAACGATCGATCTTGAACCATTGGTCCCCATTCCGAACGCGACCCGGTCGGTGTCGCCGTCGATGAACTGGACGTCATGCGGGTCGATCCCGAGACGCTCATGCAGAATTTGCTTGAACGCGGTCTCGTGCCCTTGTCCCTGAGCCTTGGTACCCATCAGCAATATCGCGGTTCCGCTCGGGTTGAAGCGGATCTCCGCGTACTCCGGTTGGATCGTCCCGGCCGCTTGCTCAATGGCATTGGCGATGCCGAGACCCCGAAGTTTGCCGCGCCGCTGCGATGCTTGACGGCGGCCAGCGAAGCCATCCGCGTCTGCGAGCTTCAAGACGAGGTCGAGGTTCTTCTCGAATTCACCGCAGTCATAGTAAGGACCAAGGGGGCTTTGATACGGAAGCGAAGCGGGTGGAAGCATGTTCATGCGTCGCAGCTGGATTCGATCGACGCCCAGCTCCCGCGCCGCATCGTCAATGAGGCGCTCGATCAGGTAGATGGCTTCGGGCCGGCCGGCACCACGATAGGGTGCGGTCGGATTTGTATTTGACAGAAGGCCAATCACACGCAAATAGGCGGAAGGAATCCGGTAAACGCCGTTGATGGTTCCGATCATCCCGAAGGGCGACAGCAGGTTGCGATCGGAGCCGACATACGCGCCAATATTGGCCAACATATGCAGCCGCAAGCCGACGAACTTGTTGTCGGCGTCGAGCGCCAATTCGACGTCCCCAATGTTGTCGCGACCATGTTCGTCAGCCATGACGGCTTCTGAACGCTCGCAAATCCATTTGACCGGGCGCCCCAACTTGCGCGCCGCCCACAGCGTGAGGCGATGCTCGACATATTGCCAGCCCTTGGTGCCGAATCCCCCGCCGACGTCGCCGCTGATCACGCGCACCTTGCTTTCGGGCACGCGAAATACGGACTGTGCCAACATTTGACGCACCCGATGCGGATACTGGACGTTGGCATAAAGCGTAAGACGGTCTTCCGTCGGGTCATGAACAGCGAGCGCGCCGCGCGGCTCGATATATTGCGCGTGGACGCGCGTAATGACGTAACGGCGGCGAACGATCCGCGCGGCCTTGGCGAACGCCGCATCGGTGGCGGCTTTGTTTCCCCGTTCGATGAAGTTCGAGATGTTGTCCGGACATTCGTCCCATACGGCCGGCGCGCCCGGCAGCGTCGCCTCGGCGGTCGCGGTGACCGACGGAAGCGGATCGTATGCGACGGTGATGCGCTCTGCCGCATCCATGGCCTGGGGCAGGGTCTCGGCGACGACCGTCGCCACCGGATCTCCGACATAGCGAACGCGATCGACACATAGAGCCGGTCGCGCTGGTGCAAACATGGGCGAACCATCGGGCCGCTTGCGGGGCATGCTGACCTTCGGCATGCCGAGCCCATCGGCCGCGTAGTCGGCGCCGGTAAAAATCGCGACCACGCCGGGCAACGCCTTTGCCGCCGCAGTATCGACGCTGACGATCTTCGCGTGGGCGTGCGGTGAGCGCAGAAAGACCGCATAGGCCTGGCCAGGAAGGTTCACATCGTGGATGTAGCGCCCCCGCCCCTGCAGTAAGCGCGGATCTTCAAACCGCAAGACAGGCTGGCCGATGCCATATTTTCCCATGCGATGCTTCCTTCAACGAACAGCGACCGGATGACGGACGCTCAATCCTGACCCGGCTACAAGCCGGCCATTAGCAACAAACGTAACCGCCCAAGTTGCCTGCGGTTCGCCTTGTGCACGCGATTATCGAACCGGTTTCAGTCCAAGGCAAATAAGGAGGCCGCGCCACGGCAAGTTCACGCAGACCGGTTCAATCTGCGAACGGCGTTCCAGGGTTGGAAGCGCCGTCAATTGTCGTTCGTCCAACAGCCTTCACGCCCGTCTGCGCAATGCTTCGCCCGCCGGAGGACTCTCCCTCCCTAGACAATCGCCAGTGCGTCTATTTCGACCAGATAGTCCGGCAACGCCAGGCGCCGGACTTCGATTGTCGTGCTCGCCGGCAAAGCCGGCCCAAAATAACGATTGCGAATATCGGAATGTCTGAAGAACTCATCGATATCGGTCACGTAGGTTGTCGTACGCACGAGATCAGCGAGTGTGGCGCCGGCTGCTTCAAGACAAAGCCTTACATTCTCGCCTACCCGCTCGATTTGCGCGCGCATGTCGCCCTTGCCGACAACCTTGCCTTCGCGATCCTTTGAAACCTGTCCCGATACAAATATGTGCTTCGTTCCCCCGGAGACCGCTACGGCCGGCGTGAACAATCGATACCCATCTACAATTCGAACAGCCAGTCCTTCCGGTTGAAAGTCTTCTCGTTTCACGGCCATGACATTCTCCTACACTTGTTAATGGTCCGGCAGCATCATTGCGTCATGCTCATCCTTCAGTGGCTCGACCAACCACAAGCAGGCGTTCCTGGGCCTCGGAATCATCGATCAGAGTTCTGCGGCGGCCCGTCAAACCCGATCCCTCCGCGGTGCATGACATACACGTAGTTACAATAGCGCAGGGCGAACCTCATGTTCTGCTCGACGAGCAGGATAGCGAGGCCACTGCCGCACAAGCGCTCCATCAGGTCACCCAGCTCCTGCAGCTTCTGCGGTGCCAATCCTTCCGACGGCTCGTCCATCAGCAACAGATGTGGATTTGCGATCAGCGCGCGGGCGCAGGCGAGCATTTGCTGCTCGCCACCACTCAGTGTTCCCGCGTATTGAGCCCGGCGTTCGAGTAAAATCGGAAACAACTCGAAGATGGCTTCGAAATCCCAAATCGGACCTGACTGGTCGCCTGGATTGCGAAATGCGAGGTCAAGATTCTCGCGCACCGTCAAAGACGAAAAGATGCGCCTGCCTTGCGGAACCAGCGCGATGCCCAGCTGCGCTATGCGATGGATCGATAACCGCGAAATCTCGCGGTCATTGAACACAATCGAGCCCGAATGCAATGGGGTCAGACCCATAATGGTATGAACGAGCGTGGTCTTGCCGACGCCATTGCGCCCAAGCAGAGCGACGGTCTGACCCCGCTCGATCCTGAGCGACACGCCTTGCAAGACGGGGATCGGTCCATAGGAGGCGTGTATGTCGCGAACTTCGAGCATGGCTAGATGCTCCCGAGATACACGTCACGAACCTGGCTGTTGCGGCGGACTTCGGCCGCATTGTCATCCGCGATCACGCGGCCGCGATCGAGCACCGTGATCTGGTCGCCGAGCTGGAACACAACATCCATATCGTGATCAGTCAGAATCAGCGTGACATCGCGATCAAGCTCCTTGAGGCGACTTGTGACCATGGCACGCTCCCCACCCGACAGGCCGGCGGTTGGCTCATCCAGCATGACGATCCGAGGCTGCGTGGCAAACGCAAGCGCAATTTCGAGGAGTCGCTGGGTACCATGGGATAGTTGATCGACGTTGGTTGTCCGGTGTTCGGCGAGCGCCCAACGATCAAGCAACGCGTCGATGCGCCTGGCGGTGTCGCGTTCCCACCCCGCCAGCGCGAAAGCCTTGAACCCCAAGCCGCGTACCCCCGAAACCGCGAGGAAGAGATTTTCCCAAACAGTCAGCGGCAGAAATACGCGGGAGATCTGGAACGTACGGGACAGTCCGAGCCGCGCGCGCCGCCACGCCGGCATGACAGAAACGTCGGTATCCGCAAGCAACACTTGGCCGGCGGTCGGCCGCAACTGCCCGCCGATGAGATTGAACAACGTCGTCTTGCCCGCCCCGTTGGGGCCCATGATGACCCGCCGCTCGCCCTGAGTGACGCGTACGTCCACGGCCTGGACGGCCTGAACCCCGCCGAACGAGATCGAGATCCCGCGAGTCTCCAGCGCAAGAGTCATTTGGATGAGCCCGACAGCATCGTGCGCAGCCCGAATGCCAGGCCTTTTGGCGCGTAGAGAATGACAACAATGTAAAAGAGTCCGAGCACGAGTGCCCAGTGCTGGGTAAAGGCCCCCACAACGTGCCGCAGCAGCATGATGACCGCCGCCGCGATGGCGGGACCTATCAACGTTCCGGCTCCCCCCAGGATTACCGCAACGAGGCCTCCGGCCGACCGCTCGAGTCCGAAATCGACCGGACTGACGAACGTGTTGTAGAACGCGTTGAGCGCGCCAGCAATGGCGGCGAAAACAGCGGCGAAGACGAATGCTATAAATCGATAGATCCAGATGCGGTACCCGAGGGCTTCCATGCGGGCCGGACTCTCTTTGATACCACGCAATCCATACCCGAACCTCGACCGCCCGATGGCCGCCATGAGCGCGATGCAGACCAGCAATATAACGCTGACGAACAAGAAATAACTGACTGGATTGTCGAGGGAGAATCCAGCCAGCGTCGGCCGACCGGGAACGACTAAACCGTCATCTCCGCCGGTGAGACGGCGCCATCGAATCGCGAGTGCCGCAGGCAGGTAGCCGAGCGCCAACGTGATGATCAGAAAATAGGGCCCGACGGCGCGCAGCGCGATTGCGCCAAACACCATCCCCAGCAGTGCGCCGGAGACTATGACCGCAGCAAAGATGAGCGCCAGATTTTCGTACCCCGCGAGGGACAGCAGGCCGGCCACGTAGGCGCCCAGGCCGAAAAAGGCCGCATGTCCCAGCGAATTGAGGCCGACGAATCCGACCAGCAAGTCGAGACTCATAACGAACAATGCGAAGATGAAAATCTCGGTGATAAGGCCGAGGTAGTAGGTCGAAATCAAACCGGTAGCCACGCCGGCGCACGCGACCAGAAACAAAGCGGCGCAAAGCCACCAGACTCTGCTCATGTCGAGCGCCTTTGCGCAAAGAGACCGGTGGGCCGCAGAGCGAGCACCAGCACCATGAGCAGATAGATCGCGAACAACGAAATTTCCGGTACATAGGCCTTGGTCAAATTGTCGATCAATCCGATCAGGATGCTGGCCGCAAACGTCCCGCGCATGCTGCCCACTCCGCCGACGATGACGACGACAAATGCAAGGGTTCCGATGTCGAGATCAATCCCTGGATAGACACCGAGAAACATTCCTCCCAAGACACCGCCAAGCGCCGCAAGGGCGGCGCCGAAGGCGAATACCGAAACGAACAGAGTGCGTACGTCGACCCCCATGCAGGCGAGCATCGTGAGGTCATCGGTACCCGCTCGAATCATGGCGCCGACGCGCGTGCGCCGTTGTGCGAGATCGAGCGCAATGGCGACCAGAAGGCCGACGACGATGACGAACAGCCGATACACCGGAAACGTGAAAGGTCCGATCTGAATTTTGCCGCCGAGCGCGCTCGGCACCGGCAACGCCGCCGGCACGCCTTGCCAAACCATGAGCGAGAGGTCCCCGACCACCAGCAGGACCCCGAAAGTCAGCAGGATCTGCCGCAAGGCATCGGTGCCCACCCGTCCAATCAAGAATGCCTGCAGGAACGCCCCAAACAGCGCCACCGCGGCAACCGACAGTACGTAGGCGGCGAGTTCGTTGCCGATCGTGCGCAACATGCCGAACGCGAGATATGCGCCCAGCAGATAGAAACTTCCATGCGCGACGTTCACGATGCGCATCAGGCCCAGGATCATGGCCAGGCCGGACGACACCAGAAACAATAGCGATCCCAGCGCGGTGGCGTCGAAAAGCAGGCGCACCAGCTCATTGAGGCTCATGGTGAAGCACGAAAATCAGCGGCCGCGCGCGGGAGTTGCGAACGGCCGCAAAGCCGAAACGAATTTGCTAGCACGTAGCTCACCGCGCACAGACACTCTCAACTGGATATCGTTTATGCCGGATCGGCAAGACGGACCACGTCCGGCGACACGGGCATGCGCTGCAACTCCTCCACCAGGATCCCGCCGACGGCGGCGAGCGCACGCGACACCGGCCGATATTCCTGCTGCACCGTGGCGAGGCGCCGCATCATCTTCGGTTCGCAGATTCGCCGGATCGCAAGACGGCCTTCCAGCAGCTCCTGGTGGACCACAGTGTAGGGCAAAATCGAGATTCCGAAGCCTTGCTGCAGCATGACTTTGAGGGCCATGAGGCTGTTCTGCTCCATGTCGAAGACAAGCGGGATGCCGGCGACGCGCGCAGACGCCAAAATGACTTTCTTGAAGCCCTCCGTGCTGATGATGGGGACGTTCGGCAAGCCTCGTCAGCGGAACCGGGTCCGTGAACCGCGCGAGCAACCGGGGCAAGCCGGTCAGCACCATTTCCTCGTCCACAACCGGCATCTCGGTGAGGCCTCTGATGCGACTGCCGCTGGTCATGACCGCCACGTCGATCTGCCCGAGCAACAGTCGTTCCCAGAGGAAGCTTCCAAGCCCCTCCGACACGCGGACCGAGACCCGCGGAAATTCCTTGCGTACGCGTTGCAACAGCGGGGGCGTCACGATGTAGGCAACCGCCGGAAGCAGCCCCAGGGCGACCGAACCGGCCGGCTCCGCAGCGGTTTCCCTTAATTTCTCAGGCACTTGATCGAGATAATGAAGAACGAAGTCGCCCATTTCGAGCAGCCGAAGGCCGGCTTCCGTCGGGGTCACGGAATGGGTGCTGCGCGAGAGCAGTTCCACCCCGAGCTCTTGCTCGAGCGCTTTGACGTGGCGGCTCAGTGCCGATTGGGCCACTTGGAGTCGCTGGCTCGCAACGGTGAAACTCCGCAACTTCGCCACATGCGCGAAGTATTTGAGCTGGCAGATCTCCATGGTCAAAAGAATAGCAGACCCGCAACCGCTGACAGCACGCTTTTTTGAGCACGACGGCGGAAATATGCCCACCCTCTGCATCGGCCCACCTGTCTCTCGGTGCGCCGACGGTTTTGCCGGCCGGGCATAAGCGATATCCTGTTGGTTGGCTCTCCGCCGCGATGCCCCCGTGTTAGCGTTCCCGGCCGCCGCCGTGGATCAGCGCTCGTCGCAAGCGACTTGCACCGATCGGCCGCCAAACAGGAGAAACCCATTTGCCGCTGCCGAGCGAGGTTCTCGAGCTGATCGGCCCGGTCAGGCCCGCGTTCGTTCAGATCGATATGCAGCGCCGTCACGTCGATCCCAATGTCGGCTACCATTTGGTCGACCCACTCAAGACCAAGGCGATCGTGAATGCCTCACAGGCGTTGCTGAAAGCGGTGCGCGCCTCGGGGGTGCCGATGATACATGTCGCAACGTATGCGAGGCACAAATCTCCGTGGGGCATGGTCGATCTCAACAGTCCGTTCTGGAGATATCAGAACGGCAAGATCGTGCCCGGCATGGGTCGGCCGCGACAAATGGGCAGCAACGTAGAAGGTTCAGTGTACGCCGAGATCCTTCCCGAGCTCGCCCCGCAACGAAACGAGCCGGTCGTGATCAAGCGACGCTACAGCGGCTTCTACGAAACCGACCTCGAGATGATGTTGCGAGCACTGCACGTCAACCTGCTGTTTTTGTGGGGCGTCAACACCAACAACTGCGTGCTTGCCACGGCCTACGATGCATTCAGCCGGGACTATTGCACCGCCGTCGTCGCCGACGCGTGCGGTTCGATGAACGGTGACAGCTATCATGACGCGGCACTGAAGCAGATCGAAGCCGCCCTGGGCTTCGTCGTCACCGTAGACGAGGTGTCCCGCTTCCTCGCCAGCACCGCGCATCGCTAAGACTCGTCCGGGGAATCCCGAGCAATGGTTGAGCCGCGCGTCGGCATCATCGTCAACGGAGCGACCAGCGGATTGGCTCGCAATCAGCACCTGCGCGCCCTGCTCGCGATCCGCGCCGAAGGTGGGCTGCCGCTGGTGAACGGCGAGCGCATCATGCCGGATCTTATCCTGGTGGCGCGCAATCCCGACACCCTACGCTGCTTGGCGGAGGCAAACGGCGTTGCGCGCTGGACAACCGATCTGGATGCGGCGCTCGCGTCGCCGCGCGATACGATCTTCTTCGATGTTGCCGCGACTGGTCCCCGCTTCGACGCGGTACGGCGAGCCCTCTCGGCAGGCAAGCACGTCTATTGCGAAAAGCCGATAGCGAGCACCCTTGCGCAGGCGCTCGAGTTGGTTGATCTCGCCGGAAGGGCCGGCGTCAAGCACGGCACCGTGCAAGACAAGCTATTCCTGCCCGGCTTTCGAAAGCTGCGGCTGGTTCGGGATGCGGACTTCTTTGGCCGGATTCTGGAGGTCCGGATTGAGTTCGGCCGCTGGATCTTCGATGGCGAGGTGCAACCGGTGCAGCGCCCGAGCTGGAACTACCGCAAACGCGACGGCGGCGGCTTGGTGCTCGATATGTTTCCGCACTGGCGCTATCTGGTGGACCATTTGGTCGGCGAAATCACCGCCGTCAATTGCACCTGTCGAACGCATATTGCCCGGCGACGCGACGAAGGGGGACAGTTCTATGAGGTTGACGTGGAGGATGCCGCATTTGCCCAATTGGAGGTCGAGGGTGGCATCCTGGTCAGCGTCAACAGCAGCTGGTGCACGCGCATCCGACGGGATGATGTCATCACGATCCAGGTCGACGGAACGCGCGGCTCGGCGTTTGCGACCCCCCACGATTGCCTTACCCAGGCCGACGCCAATACGCCCAAGCCGGTACTCACGGTGGACACGCCTCAGCCCATGAACTTCCGCGATCAATGGTTGCCCGTGCCGGATAACGACCCTCCGTCCAATGGCTATCGCGCCGGCTGGGAGCTTTTTCTTCGTCACGTGGTCGGCGACACCCCGTTTCCGTTCAGCCTGCTCGAAGGTGCAAAGGGCGTTCAGCTTGCCGAATTGTCCTATCAGAGCGATCGCGAGCGGCGATGGATCGCGGTCCCCAGGTTGCATTGAGAGGTGCGGCGCAGTCGCCCGGAACGATTCACTGCGTTGGGAGAGACACAATGACTAGCCGACAATGGATTGCCCTCGCGAGCATCGCTTTCGCCTTGTTCGCACTGGGTGGTGGCGCGGATGAAGCCGTCGCGCAGGCAAACGAACCGATCAAGATCGGCGTCATTCTTCCACTCACCGGACCTGCCGCGGCGATCGGCCAGGAAGACCTGCGAGGTATTCAGCTCGCTTTCGACCAGGTCAACAACACGATCGGCGGGCGGCCGATCCAGCTCGTGATCGCAGACGATCAGAATACGCCCAACGTCGGCCTGACCGAGGCCCGGCGGCTGGTGGAGAACGAGAAGGTTGCGGCGGTGATTGGCACGCTCAACAGCGCGGTGGCCCTTGCCATACACTCGTTCACGACACGCGCGAATG
Organism: uncultured Alphaproteobacteria bacterium; assembly: GCA_963833605.1. Classification (GTDB taxonomy): domain Bacteria; phylum Pseudomonadota; class Alphaproteobacteria; order Rhizobiales; family Xanthobacteraceae; genus JAFAXD01. The sequence goes on along the minus strand of CAWHYZ010000008.1, from coordinate 150,702 downwards.
TTCCCTACGTCAGCGGTGGAATCGTCCGCGACCTCACGGAAGCACGCAAATCGCTCTACACCTTTCGCGCAAGCGTCGCGGCGGCGCAGCTCGAAGGCGTGATCGCGCAGTTCGTTGTGGAGAACGGCTGGCCCAACGTGATCCTGATGGGCTCGGACTATGCGGCCGGCCACGATGCCGTCGGAGAAGTCGGAAAGAACGTCAAGCTGCTCAACGGGAACGTTGTCGCCGAGGTCTTCCCACGCGCCGGCGAGACCGATTATGCCCCGTTTTTCTCACGCCTCGCCGATCTCAAGGCCGATGCCGTCTACGGCTTTTTCTTCGGCGGCGATACCTTGCGGTTCGTGCGTCAATACAAAAGCTCCAGCATGCGGTTTCCGCTGATCATGACCGACGTCGCGGTGAACGCGGGCGGGGTCGCCCAGGCGCTGGGGCCGGACATCGATGGGGTCTACTCGGTGGAATATTGGTTGAACGCCCTCACCGACCCGCAATCAAAAGCTTTCATCGAAGCGTTCACCCGGAAATATGGCGTTGCGCCCGAAGGCCTTGCCTATTGCGGTTACATCGAGGGGCGCATCATGGTGGAAGCTCTCAAAGCGTTGAACGGACAAATTACGAGCGGCGAAGCCCTGGCCAAGGCGATGCAGAAGGTGTCGTTCGACGCCCCCGGCGGCCCCTTCAAATTCGACGCCAACAACAACCCGATCGTCCGGGGTTATTTCGTGCGCTGGTCGTGGGACGGTAGCAAGCCCCAGGTCAAGGTCCTCAAGACCGTGACCGACATCAGCCAGGACTGGCGGCCGGGGAAATGACCTGCTTGGCTATTTGCCGTGGTTCACGTGCTGCGCGCGGTTCGCGCCAGGACCTTTGAACGTCCGCTTTTTCGGACCCGAATATGTCGAACGGAAAGCGGGAGGGGATAGAGTCCCGAGGAACCCATGCGTCAGCAGCCGCCGCGCGCCAACCAAAATTGGATCTTCGATAACTTTCTCAAGCTCTCCACCAATGAGGATGTCCTGCATCCGGGCATTCTCGGCTTGCGATTGGAGCGCGGATTTACCCATCGCGACATGGAGGAGGTCTTTCACGCCGCCGCCGGGCGGCGGGCCCTGCCGAAAGCCTGGGAGCGGGTTGCGCGCCGGCAGGAGAATGAGGCCCGCACAGCACTCGATGCCGGACGGCAAGTCACAGCAGCACAGCGCTTTCACCGCGCGATGCTTTATTTCGGGCGCGCGCAGCACCTCATTCCGGTCGACGGCCATCCCAAGAAGATCGAGTACTACACTGGCCTTAGCCGCTGCCGCGACCACATGATCGAGCTCCTCGACGGCCGGGTCACCAAGCAGAACTGCGAGTTCGAGCCAGGCAAATCGGTCTATACGCTATTCCAGAAGGCCGACGGCGCGGGGCGCAAACCGACGGTACTCTACTTGCCGGGGATGGATGCAACCAAGGAAGACTATCCTAGCCCCTACAACAACGAATTCGCGCGTCGCGGCATGAACATCTGCAGCATGGATGGGCCCGGGCAGGGCGAATGCAATATCAACCGGGTTTGGCTCACACCCGACAACTATGCGCGCGCGGCGAAGTCGGTCATCGATTGGCTGGTGACACGGGACGACGTCGATCCGAATCGTATTGCCGTGTTCGGCGCCAGCATGGGGACCAGATGGGGCGTCGAGCTTGGTGCGGTCGACCCTCGCGTCCGCGCTATCGTCGGTCAGATGCCGTGCGTCGGGCCCCTGGACATCATTTTCGAACAGGCGCAGCCCAACTTCAAACGCATCTACATGTACATGTGCAACATGAAGGACGAGGCGGCGTTCGATCGCATGGTCGACGGCCTCGATCTACGTCAACATGGCCGCAAGCTGACCTGTCCGTACCTCCTGGTCGCGGGTGAGATGGACGAGCTGTGCACACCCGAGGACATGCTGGAATTCATGGCCGCGCTGACCTGTCCGAAGGAGATGTGGCTCTACGAAGGGGTGTTCCATCCGATGGGAGAAGTCGCCCACGAGGTCAACGCCGCCATTGCGGATTGGCTGCTGGAGACGCTCAACAACGGCGTGCCAGCGGGCCACAACCGAACCTTGGTCATTCCCGAAAGGTGACGGCATTGCGCGACACGACGATACCGCGCTGGATTGCCATTCATGTATGGGCGGTCGTCATCGTTGTGCTGTTGCCGATCCTAGCCGTTGTTCCGGTGTCGTTCAACGTGACCGCGTCGATGTCACTTCCGACCGAAGGACTCTCGATCCGCTGGTACCAGGCGCTGTTCGCCGACAGCACGCTGCTTCGGGCATGCGGGCTCAGTGTCGTCATCGCAGTGCTCTCGGCGTTGATTGGTCTCGTGGTCGCCATCCCAGCTGCATATGTCATCGTCCGGCACAAACTCGCGCTCATCGACATCGTACTGCTGTCGCCGATCACCTTCCCTGGCGTTGTATTCGGCGGTGCGTTGCTCATGATATTCGCCCCGCTCGGATTGGTCCGTACGGTCCCAGGCCTGGTCGCCGCCCACGTAGCCGTCACCTTACCGTACGTCGTTCGCACCATGGTCTCGACAATTCACGGTATCGATGCCGGCCTGGAAGATGCCGCTACGATGCTCGGCGCCGACAGGCTCAGCGTGCTTCGGTACGTCATCCTGCCGCTGGCCGCACCCGGAATTGTCAGCGCGTTCTGTTTTGCATTCATCATTTCGTTCGATGAGTTCTCGGTATCGCTATTCCTGGTCGGAACCAACGTGATGACATTGCCGCTCGCGCTGTATCAGCACATGCAATTCATCATCGATCCCACCGTTGCGGCGGCGAGCGTCCTGTTGGTTGGCGCTACGTTTGCCTTTGTCTACCTGCTTGATCGTACCGTCGGCATCGAGCGCTTCTTCCGTGGGCGGTAATCTCACATGCAGCCCAGACGCGCCCGCATCGAACGACGTGACGCCCGTATGCCCCCTGCGACGCGAACCTGCCCGAACCATCGTCGTGCCGTCGCGGACCGGGCGCGACGAAGCCCGGCGGCGCCAAGGCAAGGATCATCGCGCCCAATGCCGATAGCGCCGAACCACGGGCCGCACGCCGCCGCACTCGCAATAGAAGGCGTGAGCAAAAGTTTCGGAAATGTTGTCGCCGTGAACAACGTCTGGATCGACATCGGCGCGGGAGCGATCTTGTCACTGCTGGGTCCAAGCGGCTGCGGCAAGACGACGATTCTTCGCATCGTTGCCGGTCTGCTTCGTCCGGAACGCGGCTCAGTACGTCTTGACGGCGAAGACGTGACCGGCACTCCTCCCCATCGCCGCAAACTCGGGATGGTGTTTCAGAACTACGCGCTGTTTCCGCACATGAGCGTTGAGGAAAACGTCGCCTTCGGGCTGAAAATGCAGGGTTTTCCGCGTGACCTGCAGCGGCGCATGGTCAGCGACGCGCTCACTATGGTGCGCATGGGCACAATGGCGAGCCGCTTCCCAAACGAGCTTTCTGGTGGTCAACAGCAGCGTGTATCTCTGGCTCGTGCGGTCGTTACAAAGCCCCGACTCTTGCTGCTCGACGAACCGTTCGGTGCGCTTGATCGCAAGTTGCGGGAGGAGATGCAGGTCGAAGTCAAGCAGCTGCAGAGGAACACCGGACTGACGTTCGTATTCGTCACTCATGACCAGGAGGAGGCGCTGACCCTGTCGGATCGTATCGCCGTGATGCGGGCCGGCCGTGTCGAGCAAGCAGGCGCACCGATCGAGATCTTCGAGCGGCCGATGACGCGGTTCGTTGCCGAGTTCTTCGGAACGCTTAACAGCTTCCCGGTTACGGTGCTGAGCAGCAATGGGGGCTGGTCGCGGGTTGAAGCTTCCGTCGGCTCGTGGTCCGTCACCGGTGCCGCCGTGGTCGGCCCGCGGGCACTGCTGGCGGTGCGAACCAGCGACGTGAACTTATTCGAGACGGAGCCACAGTCTCTGAACAGCGCGTCGGGGACGCTCGAGGATGTCATCTACAAAGGCACCATGGTTCTGTGCCACGTGCGACTTCGCGACGGTTCCATATCCACTGCGGTCAGCGATCCGGAGACTGTCCGGAAGCGCGCGCGCGGTGATCAGGTCTACCTGGGTTGGCGGCCGGAGAAATCGTTCTTGTTTCCGCTCGCGGATTCCGACGAGGCCGCAGACAATCATCCGACGGTACAGGAGTAAACGATGGCGAAAATGACGATGGTCGAGGAGATCAATATTCCGGCACGTCACGGACGCGCATTCGAGGTCACGCAGGGCCAGATTCTTCGCCTGACGCAGAAGGCCGGCGCACAGGTCATCGATTTCAATGCCTGGAACCGGCACAATCCGCGCGAGATGCTGTGGGCCGGACGTACCCGCATCATCGAGGGCGCGCATCCGACTACAGGAAATCGCCTATGGTCGGTCGAGCCCTGGATGCGTCCGATGTTCACGATCATGGTCGACACGGCGGATCGCAACCCGACGCCGCGCGGCGCCTACAATCACGACCTTTGGTACCCGCGCTGCAACCGCGGATATCACATGCTGATGTATAAGGTGGGCGACCGTCGCAATTGCCACATGAACCTGACCGAAGCGATTGCGCCGTTTGGTTTGGGCGAGGAATACGTGCACGACACTTTCAACGCCTTCATGCGCACCGGCATCGACCCGGTGACCCAGCAGTTCTTCGCCGAAGCGGCCGACGCAAAATCAACCGACTATATGGATCTGCGGGTCGAGATCGATTGTCTCGTGGCGCTTTCGTCCTGTCCGGGATTCACGGCTCCCAATATTCGAGACGTGATTGCGGAGATCTACAATCCGGCCTAACCGCCAGCGGAAACAATGGAACAAACCGGTTCACGAACCCTGGGAAGAACTGGCGCCGGCTGGAATATGCTGGCGATTGCCCCCGCACTCCTGATCTTTGCGGTCGTTTTTGCTTATCCGGTGTTGCGGTTCATCGGTGCCGGACTGGCGACAGCGCTCTGCAACGCGCCGGCAGACGGCGCCCGGTTCGACGAGTATGCGCTTGGATCGCTGCTGCTGACGAGCATATCGCTCGGCCTATGGACGACGTTCTTCACGCTCATCGTTGGCTATCCGATCTCCTACCACCTGGCCCGGGCGACGTCGCGCCTTCGGCACTACGTGTTCGTCGTGATATTCGTGCCGCTGCTATTCAGCATCGTGGTCAGGACCTTCGGGTGGATCGTGCTTCTTGGCAGCAATGGCCTATTTAACGATCTGCTGCTGCGCTCGGGGATTATCGCCCGGCCGATCGTCTGGCTCTACAATTTTCCTGTGACGATCATCGGCCTAGTCCACGTTTTCCTGCCGTTCATGGTACTTTCCATCTCCAGCTCGCTCTTGCGCATCGACCGGCGTACCGAGGAAGCAGCCAGCATCCTGGGCGCGTCGCCATGGCGTGTGTTTCGCCATGTCACGCTTCCGCTGTCGTCACAGGGGATTTTCGGCGGCTGCGCGATCGTCTTCAGCCTGTCGCTCGGCGCATATGTGACGCCACGCCTTCTGGGAGGCGGGCGGGTACAGGTACTTGCGACGGAAATCTACACCCAGATGCTGGAGGTCGGCGACTGGGGCGCGGCGGCTCTTGTCGGCACCGCATTGACGACCCTCACCCTGGTGGCCATCGCCATTTACCGCATGGCCGTGCGTGAGCCTTCTGCCTATGTTTGATGGAGAATGCCATGTGTTGCTGAGTGATCAGCCCCCACGTTCTCACGGTCGCTCTCGGGAGCCGCCGATGATCCCGTCCAGATCGCCAATTGCAAGGAGACAGACATGATACGGATAGACAGGCGTCGCATTCTCCGCAACGTCGCGGCCACCGGGTTACTTGCGGGAACGGGCGCGTCCCTGATCAGGAACAGGGCGTCGGCAGCGCAAAACTTGCATGTGCTTTCGTGGGGCTGGGGCTACGATCAGGCCATCAAGGAAGCCGTGACGCCGCGATTTACCGGGGCCGGGGTTGAGTTCGAGATCGGCACCAATGCGGCCAACTATGCCAAGCTGCTCGCCCAACGCGCCAATCCGATCCTGAGCGGGGGGACGTTCAATGGAACGTTCTCCTACCGCGGCCATTCCGACAAGTTGTGGTCGAAATTCGAAAAGAACTTCGTTCCGAACGCGGCACACCTGCCGGAGTACGCGTTCATGGAAACCAACGGAATTGCATTCGGGGTCCAGCCCTATGGTTTGGTTTACAACCCGCGCTTCGTCGAAAAACCAAAATCGTATCTCGATCTTTTCGATCCGAAATACAAGGGGAAGATCGGCCTAGCTGACTACTACTTCGACGGATTCAGCCTTGTCGCAAAGGCGCTGGGCAAAAGCATCGATGACGTCCCAGCCGGGATCGCCGAATGGGCCAAGCACAAAGACAATATCGGTCCCTGGAATCAATCGCCGGCGCAGGCCCACGATCTCGTCGAAAGTGGCGAGCTGTGGGTTGCGTTCACCTTCGGCGGGATTGCTGCCGGAGCCATTGCGGCCGGAAAGAAGATAGCATTCACAATTCCAGCAGAAGGCGCCACGGCGGTCGTCGATGTGGTGCAGGTCATCAACGGTTTTGACGACCAAACGACCGAACTAACCAAGCGTTTCCTGGGACTTTTTCTCGATGACCCCGCCCAGATCAGCTTCACTCGCTACGTCTTCACCAGTCCAATCAGCAAGACCGCCAAAATTCCGGCGGATCTCGCCGCAAACCCGGCGCTTCTCCCGCCCGAGAAGGTCGCTGACCTCTACCGCCCCGACCTGGAGTTGGGGGCGAAGAAGTACGCAGAGTACAAAAACCTCGTCAACCGGCAGCTGAAGGCCTGAGCGAGCGCGCGAGCGATGTCTGTTCATTGAGGAGATATCTCATGGCGGTCCAACGCAACAAAACCCATCCTAAGAAACTCAATTTGCGGAAGGCGAAAGATGGCCGGCAGCTTTATTCGCAAGTGGTCGTGATCGCCGGAACCGGCCGGATGATCTTCATTGCCGGTCAAATCGCTCGCGACGTTGATGGCAATGTCGTCGGCAAGGGCGATATGCGCAAGCAGATCGAGCAGGTCGGAGAAAACATCAAAGCCTGCCTGGAATTGGTCGACGCAACTCTCGACGATGTCGTCAAGACGACCACCTATGTGACGGATATCGACGAGTACTTCAAGCACGCCGACGTCCGCTTACGCTATTTTGGAGACGCCGTTCCGACCAGCACCACCGTAGAAGTCCGCCGACTCGCGACCCCAGACTTCCTGGTTGAGATCGAAGCCTTCGCGATCGCGGATTGAATTGGTCGCGCAAAGGCATTCAGTTAGGAACGTCCGATGAAGCACAAACCGGAGCTGGAACCCTGGCAATGGCCGGAAGAACAGTGGCGCAAGATCGTTGGTCACGTGCGAGCCGGCCGGACCTTGCGCCCCGACCGGTGGCCCAACGGAGCTCGGTGTGCGGTCGCGCTGTCCTTCGATTCTGATCACGACACCAGCGAATTGCGCGACGGCGGCAAATCCATCGGTCGGCTCTCCTGGGGACAATACGGAAACCGGGTCGGCGTTCCCCGAATCCTGGATTTGCTGAAGCGTCACGACATCAAGGCGAGCTTTTTCGTGCCGGCTGTAGTAGCGCTGCTCTACCCCGACGAACAGCGCAGGATCATAGCGGAAGGTCATGAGATCGGAATCCACGGATGGATTCATGAGCTCAATTCCACGCTATCCGGTGAAATCGAACGCGACCTCATGATGAGGTCGGCGGATGCGCTCGAGAAAGTCACCGGCCTTCGACCACTCGGCATACGGACACCATCGTGGGATTTCAGCCAATCGACGCTCAATTCCATCGTCCGCATGGGCCTCGTCTACAACTTATCGCTTATGGCGGATGAGGACTGCTATGAGCTGCTGTTGGATGGAAGTCCGACAGGCGTGATTGAGCTTCCAGTCGAGTGGGTGCGAGACGATGCGGTGTATTTCATGACCCATCGCTTCCAGGGTCTGCGACCGCACACCCCGCCCGCAGACGTACTGGATATCTTTCGGCGCGAATTCGACGAGGCCTATCGCGCCGGCGGGCTGTTTCAGCTAACAATGCACCCGCACATCATAGGATATCGCTCGCGAATCTGGATCATCGACGAATTGATTCGTCACGCGGCTGCGCATCGCGATGTCTGGTTCGGGACACACGCTGACGTTGTCTCCTGGGTAACGAAGCCCGCCGCGCAATCGCGTTAGGATGCTCATGAAATTCGGCATAGGCCAGCCCGTACGACGTTTCGAAGACCAGACGCTGATCACCGGCCGGGGTCGCTACGTCGACGACATGAAGGTCGGCAACATGGCGCATGCCGTCGTCGTACGCTCGCAGTCTGCCCATGCCAACCTTCGCCGCGTCGAGACGGCCGCAGCGCGCGTGATGGCCGGCGTCCTGCTTGTGCTTACCGGCGACGACGTGAGAGCCGACGGACTTGGTGATGTTCCTTGTCACGCGCCTCTCAACAACAGAGATGGTTCGCCGCGCTTCGACACGCCCCGCCCCGTGCTCGCGATCGACAAGGTGCGCCATGTCGGACAGCCGGTCGCGCTGGTCGTGGCCGAAACCCTGCTGCAGGCGCAGGATGCCGCCGGTGCGATGGAGATCGGCTACGAAACCCTGCCGGCAGTCACCGACGCCCGCGCCGCCTTGGAGAAAGGCGCGCCGCAACTGTTCAAAACCATTCCCGGCAACCTGGTGTTCGACTGGGACAACGACACGTCCGATTTCGCCGCAACCGACGCCGCCTTCGCCAAGGCCGCGCACATCACGACGTTGGAGATCGTCAACAACCGCGTTGTCGTTAATTCGATGGAGCCGCGCAACGCGCTCGGCGACTGGGACGCGGCGGCCGAGCGCCCTGTGCTCTACACCGGCACCCAGGGCTCGCATTTCGTGCGCGACCCGCTTGCCGAGGCCGTGCTCAAGATACCGAAGGAGAAGCTGCGCGTCGTGACGCCGCCGAACGTCGGTGGTGGTTTTGGCATGAAGGCGTTCGTGTATCCGGAGCAGGCCTTGGTGGTTTGGGCGGCGGGCAAGCTCAAGCGACCGGTGTACTGGCAATCGGATCGCTCCGAAGCCTTCATCTCCGATAACCAGGGACGTGACCACTTCGCACGCGCCGAGCTGGCCATGGACGCCAAGGGGAAATTCCTTGGCCTGCGCGTCTCGCTCATTGCCAATGTCGGGGCCTATCTGTCGCCGATGGGGGCGTTTGTACCCACGCGCTCGACCGATCTTGTCTCCGGCCTCTACACAACGCCCGCGATCGCGATCAACGTGAAGGGTGTGTGCACCAACACGGTGCCAGTGTGCGCTTATCGCGGTGCCGGCCGGCCGGAGGCGTCGTACCTGATCGAACGGTTGGTCGACGCGGCGGCACGCGAGATGAACATGACGCCGGACAAGATCCGACGCATCAATCTCATTCCCGGGAAGGCCATCCCCTACACGTCGCCGACCAAACTCACCTTTGACTCGGGCGAGTTCGAGAAGGTGATGGATCTCGCCATGGAACACGCCGACTGGAAGGGATTCGCAAAACGGCGGAAGGAGAGCCAGAAGCGCGGCTCGCTGCGTGGCATTGGCATGGCCACCTATACGGAGCGCTGCGGCGGCGGTTTTCCCGAGACCGCCGCGATCGAGTTCAAGGGCAACTGCGTCGAACTCGTCATGGGAAACCAGGAATACGGCACCGGCCTCGTCACCTCCTACAAGCAATTGGTCTCGGATCGCCTCGGCATCGACGCCGACCGCATCGACGTCGTGTACGGCGAACTCGGACCGGTCTCCGCGCGGTCTCACCGGCGGCTCGCGCTCACTTCCGGTCGGCGGCTCGGCGCTGCATGAGGCGTCGCAAAAGATCATCAGCAAAGGAAAGCAGATTGCTGCCCACCTGCTGGAGGCATCCGCCATCGACATCGAGTTTGGCGATGGGCAGTTTCGCGTCGTCGGAACCGACCGGTATGTCGATCTGTTCGCTGTTGCGGCGGCCGCTTTGGATCGATCGAAACTGCCGCCCGGCATGGAGGCCGGCCTCGATACCACTCAGGTGCAGAACCCCGCAGGCGCGACATACCCGAATGGCTGTCACATCGCCGAAGTGGAGATCGATCCGGCCAGCGGCGTGACCACGATCCTGCGCTACACGATCGTCGACGACTTCGGTGCGGTGATCAATCCCATGCTGCTGGAAGGCCAGGTGCACGGCGGCGTCGTGCAGGGAATCGGTCAAGCCATGATGGAAGAGACGGTCTACGACAGCGACTCGGGCCAGCTTCTCTCTGGCACATTCATGGACTACGCCATGCCCCGCGCCGACAACCTGCCGTTCTTTTCATTCGCGACCCACAATGTACCGTGCAAGGCCAATCCGCTCGGCATCAAAGGGGCCGGCGAAGCGGGCGCGATCGGCGCTCCGCCAGCCTTGATCAACGCTATCGTCGACGCGCTTTATCAGAAGGTGGGCGTGCGCCACATCGACATGCCTGCCACACCACGGCACGTCTGGGAGGCCCTGCGACGCTCAGACAATCAAAAAGATGCGGTTTGATCGGTGTCTCACTAAGCAGGCGCCAGATCGTACCGCTGCCCGGTCCGAACATGCCGCAACGAAAAGCCTGACGCGCTCGCGGCCGCGATCATCCGGCTGGCAGGTGCCTCACCCAGCGGATGGCTGATCGCACCCCTGGCGCAACGGCCGGGTTTGGATTACTAACACTCGATTGAACCGACCCGAGGGTCGCTTGGTCCGCCTTCAATAACAAACGCCGGTTCTGCCAGGGAGCAAGTCATGATTCGCCTCACCGTCAATGGACAGTCTTATGAGGTCGATGTCGAACCCGATACGCCGCTGCTGTGGGCGATCCGGGAAAACGTCGGCCTGACCGGCACCAAATATGGTTGCGGCATCGCGCAATGCGGCGCCTGCACGGTGGATATCGACGGTACGTCGGTGCGGTCCTGCTCGTTCCCGGCGAGCGAAGCCGTCGGCAAGAAGATCACCACCATCGAAGGCCTCGCCCAAAATGGCAAGTTGCACCCGGTGCAGCAGGCTTGGCTCGATCTCGACGTGCCGCAATGCGGGTATTGCCAGAGCGGCATGATGATGGCCGTGGCGGCGCTGCTGAAGGAAAAGCCAAAACCGACCGACGCCGACATCGACGCCGCCGTCACCAATATCTGCCGCTGCGGCACCTATCAGCGGGTGCGCGCGGGCATCCACGCGGCTGCTGCGAAGGCGTGATGGAGGCAATCATGAATTACATACCGCAGATCGATCGCCGTACGTTCCTGGTCAGCTCGGCCGCCGCCGGCCTCTCCCTTGGCCTGCACCTTCCGTTCGGTGACGACGCGGCCGCACAGACCGCCTTGCCGCCCGAGGTCAACGCCTGGGTGGTGGTGCAACCTGATGATACCGTGATTATCCGCATCGCCCGCGTCGATATGGGTCAGGGGACCCTCACCGGCCTGGCGCAGCTGGTGGCCGAAGAGCTCGACTGCGACTGGTCGAAGGTGACGTGGGAATATCCAAGCCCCGGCCGCAATGTCGCGCGCAATCGCATCTGGCAGAACTATCAGACCGCCGGCAGCCAGGGCATCCGCCAATCACAGAAATATGTCCGCGAGGGCGGCGCCGCCGCGCGCATGATGCTCACCCAGGCCGCCGCCAATGAATGGAAGGTGCCGGCCGCCGAGTGCGTCGCCGCGAACAGCGTGATCATGCACAAGCCGTCCGGCCGCACGACGACCTATGGCAAGGTCGCAGACGCCGCCGGCAAGCTCGAGGTACCGAAGGATCCGCCGCTCAAGGATCCAAAGGATTGGAAGATCGCCGGCAAGCCTGTGAAACGACTCGATACGCCGGACAAGATCACCGGCAAGCAGGTCTATGCCATCGACACAAAACTGCCCGGCCTGCTCAATGCGGCGATCAAGGCGTGCCCGGTGATCGGCGGGAAGTTGAAGAGTTTCGACGCCGCAAAGGTCGAAAGCCTGAAGGGCGTCAAGAAAATCGTTCCGGTCGGCGATGACGCGGTGGCGGTCATTGCCGACACCTGGTGGCACGCCAAGACCGCACTCGATGCCCTCCCAGTGGTTTGGGATGAAGGCGAAAACGCCAAGGTATCGAGCGCAACGATCGCCGCGAGGCTGAAGGAAGGGCTCGACGCGCAAGAGGCGTATGTCGGCAACAAGCAAGGCGATGCCAAGGCGGCGCTCGCGTCCGCCGCCAAGAAGGTCGAAGCCGTCTACGATTATCCCTACCAGAACCACGCACCCATGGAGCCGATGAACACGACGGCTTTGTGGACCGCGGACGGGTGCCAGGTGTGGGCGCCGACCCAGAACGCCGAGACCGCACTCGCCGTCGCAGCAGCGGCGGCGGGGCTGCCCGTCGGCAAATGCGACGTTCAATCGGATGCATCTCGGCGGCGGGTTCGGCCGCCGCGCTTCGTCGCACGATTTTGTCCAGCAGGCGGTCCTGATCGCCAAGCAGATGCCCGGGACGCCGATCAAGCTGATCTGGTCGCGCGAAGAGGACATGACGCACGGGCGTTACCATCCCGTCACGCAGTGCAAGTTGACTGGCGGGTTCGACGCACAGGGTAACCTGACCGCATTGCATATGCGGATTTCCGGCCAATCGATTGTGGCGAACCTGCTGCCGCAGTTGCTGAAGGACGGCATGGATCCGTTCGTGTTCCAGGGGCTCAATCCGTCCGGGACCGAAGGCGTGTTTGGCTACACGATCCCGAACCTGCTCATCGACCATGCGATGCGCAATACGCACATCACGCCCGGCTTCTGGCGTGGGGTGAACAACAACCAGAACGCCATCTACCTTGAATGTTTCATGGATGAGCTTGCACACGCAGCTGGCCAAGACCCGCTCGAATTCCGACGCAAGCTGATGGCGAGCCAACCCAAACACCTCGGTGTGCTCAATGCCGTCGCCGAAAGGATCGGCTGGGGCAAACCCGCACCAAGCGGCCGCTTCCGCGGTCTCGCGCAGCACATGGGCTACGGCAGCTACGTGGCGGCGGCAGCGGAAATCTCCGTCAGTCCCAAGGGCGACCTGAAGATCCATCGCATCGTCGCCGCCACCAACTGCGGCAATGCGGTCAACCCGCAGCAGATTGAGGCTCAGATCCAGGGCTCGTTCGTTTACGGGCTGTCGGCGCTGCTCTATCAGGAGTGCACCGTCAAAAACGGCCGCATCGAGCAGGAGAACTTCGACACCTACAATGTCATGCGCATTGATGAAATGCCGGTTGTCGAGGCGATTATCATGCCGTCCGGCGACTTCTGGGGTGGCGTTGGCGAACCAACGATCTTCGTTGCGGCTCCGGCCGTGCTGAACGCCATTTTTGCGGCGACGGGCAAGCGTATCCGCTCGTTCCCGCTCAGTAAGCACGATCTGCGCTCGGCGTGACAGGACAGCGGGAGGGCAAGGCGCGCTGCTCCCGCGTTTGATGAACGGGACGATGGACACGACGGCAACACGGCGTGAGTTGCTGGCCGGCGCCGGTGCATCCGGCGTCGCCCTGTTCCTGACCGTCGCGCCGACGGATGCGACGCCTGAATCGCTGCAGGCGGCGATTCGCAAGGTTGCCGGGAATGCCGAGATCGGTAAAGGCAAGGTCAAGCTCGACATTCCGCCATTGGTCGAGAATGGGAACACGGTCCCCATGTCGGTCCAGGTCGAAAGCCCGATGACGGCGAGCGACTACGTGAGGGCAATCCACGTCTTCAACGAAAAAAATCCGCAACCGAACGTCGTCAGCATTCATCTCGGCCCGCGCGCGGGCAAAGCCGACGTCTCGGTCCGCATCCGTCTGGCGGACACACAGCGCGTGGTCGCGATCGCAGAAATGAGCGACGGCTCGTTCTGGTCGGATACGGTCAACGTCATTGTAACGGTTGCCGCTTGTCTGGAGGGCAACCTATGACGGCGCGCGTGCTCGTCAATGTTCCGCGGCAGGCCGGGCGCGGCGAGATCATTCAGATCAAGACGCTGATCTCGCATGTGATGGAGCCCGGATTCCGAGCATCCCACGACGGTCGATTGCTCCCGCGCGACATCATCACGCTGATGACCTGCACCTACAACGGCGAGGAGATTTTCCGCGCCGATTTCTCTCCCGCGGTTGCCGCCAACCCGTTCGTGACGTTCTATACGACTGCAACCGAGAGCGGCACGCTGGATTTCAAGTGGATAGGCGACAACGGATTTTCGGCAACAGCGTCCGCGACGATTACGGTTGAATGAGACCGCCCTCCCCCCTGATTGGCAGCGGTTCCCGTCGGAGGCTCGATTTCTCGACGTGATCGAAGTCAGTGCGGCATCTCGGTCGTGTGTCCGGCATGTTTGTCGCGGGTCACAATGCACGATAGCTCACGACCACAGTTTGCGCAGACGAATATCTCGTTCTTCAAATCAAGGTCAGCTGGCTCAATCAGTTTGAGCCGCAGCTCGCCACCGCAGAGGTGGCAGTGCGTCGAAGGCGGCGGCTGGACAAGCGTACGCATGTTGAGTCCTTTCGTCCGACGCGCTTCAGGAGCGCCGGAATGGAACGCTCAAAAGGGTTCCGGTTGAAAGGTTAAGTCGACAGCCCGAACGCTTTGCGTTGGCGTCTCGATTGCTAATACGATGCGCCTTTACCAAGACGGAGTCGAGGAAAATCCAGACACCGTCAACGACCGCCGTGCGGCGTCCGAGCCTTCTCAAAGCCCAGCATCGCCTACGCGTCCAGGTGAGTTAGCAGTCTCGGCAACGCCCTGCTCGCAAAGACCAATAATCAACAAACGCAAGAGGTATATGAGCACTATAAGCGAAGCTTCCAGTTCGGTGCAGCGATGCTTGCCAGCCAACGATTTTGGCGCGGCGGCCGATGGGAAGGCAAGTTTGCACAAAACCTCGGTCAAAGCGTTAAAAGCGGACTTGGGGATCAAACAGAATTTTTCCGTGGTGTACATCACGGTGTACGACACTACAGGGGCAAAGCACGATAGTGGAATTGCTATTGGAGTGGGCAGTCCTATAGATTGCTCGACGCGATCGGCGCAGCCACAGTTCGCTTTTGAAGAGTGCTAAATTGGAGTCGCGGGCGAACTTCGCGCGCCACTGGTCTGACCCTTCGCCACGGTGGCTTTATTCGGTGGCCTGATGAGGCGGGCTGTTATGATGGCAACTCCGGGACCTTCGCACACGAACCTAGCCTGGCCCATACATGGCCAGCGATCTCGCGACCTAGTCCGTAAAGACGGGGTAGACACGCGAACTGCCGGATTAGGAAGGCGCAATTGAAGTTTCCCATCCTTCGCGCCTTCAGGCGCGCGTCGACGGCCGCACCGTGGGATAGCGAAGAGTCCATTCGCGAAGAACTTTTCAGTATCGACCGTCTCGAACAGCATGCAGAAAGCCTTGCGGCAGCCCAGCATGTCACCGCAAGGCTGACCACCGGCCGATCCCTCGCTGTCAGGCTGAGGGATAACGAAGCGGTTCTGCGTGAAGTGTATCGCGTCATCGCAGTGGGCGAAGGCCGTACCATCACGCCCGCCGCCGAGTGGCTGCTCGACAATTACCACCTCGTCGAAGATCAGATCCGTGAAATTCGTGACGATTTGCCCCCTGGCTACTATCGGAAATTACCGAAACTGTCTGTCGGGCCTTTCGCCGGATATCCGCGGGTGTTTGGTATAGCTTGGGCCTTCGTCGCCCATACAGACAGCCGTTTCGATCCGGAGGTGCTTTGCCAATTCGTTCGTGCCTATCAGCGCATTCAACCGTTGACGATCGGCGAATTGTGGGCAGTGGCGATCACGTTGCGGATCGTGCTCATAGAAAATCTGCGACGCGCGGCTCGGCGCATTGTGATGAGCCGGGATGCCCGCCAGGAGGCGGATGCCCTGGCCGACCGGCTCCTGGGCGTGAGCGGCCACGCCGCCGAGCCGGTTACGCGCGTCCTCGCGCGATACGAGCAGGCACCGTTAGGGAAGTCGTTCGCAGTCCAACTCGTTCAACGGCTGCGCGATCAAGATCCCGAGGTCACGCCAGCGTTGACGTGGCTGTACGAGCGGCTCGCGGCAGAGGGTGTCACGGCCGACGAGATCGTGCACGACGAGCACCAACGACAAGGTGGAACGAATGTTACGGTCCGAAACATCATCACGAGCATGCGCCTCATCTCCGACGTCGACTGGACCGAGCTGTTCGAAAAGGTCAGCCTTGTCGATGATCTGCTGCGGGCCGGCAGCGACTTTGCGAGCATGGATTTCCCGACGCGCAACCTCTACCGCAGCGCGATCGAGGAAATCGCGCGGGGCTCGAAACTGACCGAGCTGGAGATCGCGCAAGCCGCGCTTCTGGCTGCCGGTACTCCAACGCAGCCCGCACCCCAAGGCGGCGACGGCGATGATCCCCGCAAGCGCGACCCCGGTTATCATCTGATCGCCGGTGGCCGCCGCGCGTTCGAGGTGGCCGTCGACTTTCGCGCTCCGATACGGAGCCGGCTTCGGCGTTTCGCCATAACGATCGGAGCCGGCGGCTACATCGCCCAGGTTGTCGCCGTCGCGGCGATCGTCCTTTTCATTCCGTTGTGCGCGCTGGCAAAACCCGACCTCAGCGCGTGGCTGGGCTTCCTGGCACTTGTAGGGCTGATCCCCGCGCTCGATGCGGCGGTCGCGCTCGTGAACCATTGGGTTATGAGCCTGGTGGGCGCCACGATCCTGCCGAGCCTGCAGTTGCGCGACGGCGTACCGTCGCACCTTCGCACGATCGTTGCCGTACCGACCCTTCTCACGAGCGAGGCCGATCTCGAAGAGCAGATCGAACGCCTGGAAATCCATCACCTGGCAAATCCGGACGGCGACCTGCATTTTGCGCTGCTCACGGATTGGACCGACTCCGAAACGGAGATCCGCGACGGAGATGACGTACTGCTCGATGCTGCAATCGCCGGAGTTGCCCGCCTCAACCGCCTTTATGAGCCGCTTGCCGGCGGAGACCGATTTCTATTGCTGCATCGACGGCGGATCTTCAACGCGACGCAAGCACAATGGCTCGGCTGGGAACGCAAGCGCGGCAAGCTCCACGAGTTGAACCGCCTGCTCCGCGGCGCAACCGACACGACGTTCCTGGATGTCAACGGGCGACTAAACCAGGTTCCGTCCGACGTCCGCTACGTCGTGACGCTCGATGCGGATACGCGGCTTCCCCGCGATGCCATCCAGCGGCTCATTGGCAAGATGGCGCACCCGCTTAACCGCCCCAAGATCGACACCGCCGCTAGATGCGTCGTCGATGGGTATGGGGTGCTGCAGCCTCGCGTCACGCCTTCGCTGCCCATAGGCCGCGAAGGGTCGTTATTCCAGCGCACCTTCTCGAGCATGAGCGGCATCGATCCTTATGCCGCCGCCATATCCGATGTGTACCAGGACCTGCTGGGCGAAGGCTTGTATGCCGGCAAGGGCATCTACGATCTGGATGCTTTCGAAACCGTGTTGGACAACCGCGCGCCCGAGAGCACGCTTCTCAGCCATGATCTTTTCGAAGGAATCTTTGCCCGCGCTGGCCTTGCTTCCGATATCGAGGTGGTCGAGGAGTTTCCATCACGCTACGACGTAGCAGCTGCGCGCCAGCACCGCTGGGCCCGTGGCGATTGGCAATTGCTCCCCTGGATTTTCGGTCGCGGCCACGCCTCCGCGGGCACCCGAGGCACGAGCGCAATCCCGCTGATCGGTCGCTGGAAAATGCTCGACAATCTGCGGCGGACGCTCTCGCCGCCGGCGAGCATCGTTGCGCTGGCGGTTGGCTGGGCGCTACCGCTGCATGCGGCTTTGGTTTGGACCGGCTTCGTCTTGTCGACGATCGCCTTGCCGAACCTGCTTCCCGTTCTCGGCGCGATCCAACCACGCCACGCCGGGATCTCGGCACGCGCCCACGTGCGCGCCCTCGGCGCCGATCTCTGGCTCGCGATTTCCCAAACTGCGTTCCGAACGACGTTCCTGGCGCATCAGGCCTGGTCGATGGCCGACGCGATCGGGCGCACGCTTTTCCGCCTGTTCGTAAGCCATCGGCATTTGCTCGAATGGACCACGGCCGCACAGGCGAAGGTGCGCCCCCGGCTCGACCTTTTCGGCTTCTATCGTCAGATGAGCGGTGCTGTCGTCATCGGCATCGCTACGGCGCTTGCGGTCTGGTGGGTCGGAAGCGACGCCTGGGTCATAGCTGCACCATTCGTGCTGCTGTGGATCGCATCGCCGGCCATCGCGCGCTGGGCGAGCATATCCCCACGCATAGCCGGCCGCCTCGCGGCCTCCGATACGGATGCCAAGGCTCTGAGGCTGATCGCGCGCCGCACCTGGCGCTATTTCGAGACCTTCGTTACGGCGGCGGATCACATGCTTCCGCCGGACAACTTCCAGGAGGACCCCAATCCCGTCCTCGCCCACCGAACCTCTCCGACCAACCTCGGGCTGTACTTCCTCTCCACCGTCAGTGCCTGCGACTTCGGATGGGTCGGGAGGACAGAGACGGTCGACAGGCTGGAAGCGACGATTGCAACGATGAACAGTCTGGAGCGATTCCATGGGCATTTCTACAATTGGTACGACACGCGCGACCTTCGCCCCTTGGACCCGCAATATGTGTCTTCGGTCGATAGCGGCAATCTGGCTGGACATCTGATCGCCCTTGCAAATGCCTGCCGGGGGTGGATTGGCCGGCCGATGGCAGGTCCCGAGGCATTTGCCGGCATTGAAGATGCCCTGAAGCTGACACGCGAAAGTCTGCAAAGCATTCCCGACGACCGGCGGGTGCAGATGACGACGCGCCATGAGCTCGAACGTGCGCTTGATGTACTGGCTGCGGCTCTCTCCCAACAGCGCAGCCCACCGCAAGCATCTGCGGTGCAACTGGCGAAACTTGGTACCGGCGCCGCGACCGTGGTCGATATCGCGCGAACCCTGGCCGGAGAACGGGGTGATGACGCTGGCGCAGAAATGCTGTTCTGGGCGGAGGCGACGCAGAGGTCGATCGAGAGCCACCGTCGCGACGTCGCCCACGGCATCGATGCCGTCCGCGCGCTGGACCAGCGGCTCGCGGCGCTCGAAACGATGGCGCAGGCCATCGCCGAAGAGATGGATTTCGGCTTTCTGTTTGATCGCGACCGCAAGCTTCTCTCGATCGGATATCTGGTCCAGGAGGGGAAACTCGACCCGAGCTGTTATGACCTGCTCGCCTCCGAGGCGAGACTCGCGAGCTTCGTGGCGATCGCCAAGGGCGACCTGCCGGCTCGGCACTGGTTTCGGCTCGGGCGGCCCGTGACACCAATCAATTCGGGAGCTGCGCTGATTTCTTGGTCGGGATCGATGTTCGAATATCTGATGCCATCCCTCGTCATGCGCGCACCGGCAGGCAGCTTACTGGAGCAAACGAGCCGGCTGGTCGTGCGCCGGCAGAAAGCCTACGGCACCGCGCTTGGCTTACCTTGGGGTATGTCGGAATCGGCCTACAACGTCCGCGACCTGGAGCTCACGTACCAGTATTCCAACTTCGGCGTGCCCGGCCTGGGCTTGAAGCGCGGCCTGAGCGAAAGTGCCGTGGTCGCGCCGTATGCTACGGCGCTCGCGACCATGGTCGATCCGGGCGCGGCGATGAAGAATTTCGCCCGGCTAGCCCGCCTTGGCGCGCTTGGCCGCTACGGTTTCTATGAGGCGCTCGATTTCACGCGTACGCGGCTGCCCGAAGGGAAAGACGTGGCGGTTGTTCGCGCCTTCCTGGCGCATCATCAGGGCATGACGGTGGTGGCCATCGCCAATGCTCTATTGGATGCGCAGATGCGCACGCGCTTCCATGCTGAGCCGATCGTCCAGGCGACGGAGCTCCTTTTGCAGGAACGTACGCCGCGCGATGTCGCGGAGGTTCAAATCCGGGCCGAAGCGGTGAAGACGGGCGCCGCGATCCGCGACCTGAAACTCTCAACGGTACGGCGGCTGCGTTCGGCACAGGACGTCACGCCCGAAGCGCACTTGCTGTCCAATGGTCGCTATGCGGTGATGCTCACGGCAGCCGGCTCCGGCTACAGCCGTTGGCGCGATCTGGCAGTCACGCGCTGGCGCGAAGACGCCACGCGGGACGACTGGGGCGCTTACGTCTATTTGCGCGATGTCCAAAACGGTGAGGTCTGGTCCGCTGGTTACCAACCGAGCGGCGTTGAACCGCGCAGCTATGACGTTGCATTTTCTGAGGATCGTGCCGAGTTCGTTCGGCGCGACGGGACGATCACAACCACCCTCGAAATCCTCGTCTCTCCGGAGGATGACGCAGAGGTCCGCCGTGTCACCCTGGCGAATGCCGGCATCCGTGCGCGGGACATCGAGCTCACCTCATATTCCGAACTCGTGCTGGCGACGCCGGCGGCCGATGCGACACATCCGGCCTTCTCCAAACTGTTCGTGCAAACCGAATATCTAGCCAAGCTCGGAACCATTCTGGCGACGCGGCGACGTTGCTCGCCGACCGAGCCGGAGGTCTGGGCAGCACATCTCGCCGTCGTCGAAGGCGAGACGATGGGCGAGCAGGAGATCGAGACCGACCGGGCGCATTTCCTGGGCCGCGGACGCGATGTTCGCGCTCCGATCGCCGTGAATGATGGTAGGCCACTTTCCAATTCGGTCGGAACCGTCCTCGATCCTATCTTCGCGCTTCGACGACGCGTCCGGGTTCCGCCACGGGGGACGGTCCGCGTCGCATTCTGGACCGTAGTCGCACCGTCCCGGAGCGACGTGCTCGACTTGATCGACAAGCATCATGATGCAAACGCCTTCGAGCGCGCCGCCACGCTGGCGTGGACCCAGGCCCAGGTGCAGCTGACTCATCTCGGCGTTGATGCGGACGAGGCAGCGCTCTTTCAACGTCTTGCGGGGCACCTGCTCTATGCCAATTCGTCGATGCGTGCGTCGTCCGACGCCATACGCCGCGGCGGCGGCAAGCAATCGGGACTGTGGCCGCAAAGCATTTCCGGAGACCTGCCGATCGTTCTGGTGCGGATCGACGCCATCGAGGACATCGCCATGGTCGGGCAGTTGCTGCGGGCCCATGAATATTGGCGCATGAAGCAGCTCGCGGTCGATCTTGTGATCCTCAATGACCGGGCAGCTTCCTATGTACAAGATCTTCAGACTGCGCTTGAGACGATCGTCCGCAGCCACTCGCGCCCGCAATTTGGTGGCAATCCTGCGCGTGGATCGGTTTTTATGCTGCGCACGGCTCTCCTGGCGGCAGAGACGCGCGCATTGCTTCCATCGGTCGCTCGGGTGGTCCTGGTAGGACGTTGCGGGAGCCTGTCCGACCAGATCAACCGTCTCGCCGCACCGAGGCGCGCCGCGGCACTGCCGGCGAAACGCACGGCGCGCGCCTATGCATCGAGAGCGACCTCGGCCACCCCGGAATCCCCGCCGGACCTGGAGTTCTTCAATGGGCTTGGAGGATTTGCCAAGGACGGCCGCGAATATGTGACGATCCTTGGTGCCGGGCAAACGACACCGGCCCCATGGCTCAACGTCGTTGCCAACTCGTCGTTCGGCTTCCAGGTGTCCGTCG
Source organism: uncultured Alphaproteobacteria bacterium (assembly GCA_963833605.1). Lineage (GTDB taxonomy): Bacteria > Pseudomonadota > Alphaproteobacteria > Rhizobiales > Xanthobacteraceae > JAFAXD01. The sequence goes on along the minus strand of CAWHYZ010000008.1, from coordinate 129,046 downwards.
AGGGCAGCGGCTACACATGGTCGCTCAATAGTCGTGAGAATCAGCTCACGCCCTGGTCAAACGACCCGGTGACCGACCGGCCGGGCGAGGTCATCTACGTCCGGGACGAGGACACGGGCGAGTTGTGGGGCCCGACGGCCTTGCCCATCCGAAATGACGAAGCGCCCTATATCGCCCGGCATGGCCAGGGATACAGCCGTTTCGAGCACGCCGAACGCGGCATTGCGCTCGACCTCCTGCAATACGTGCCACTCGATGATCCGATCAAAATCTCGCGCTTGATGATCCGCAACACGTCGGGGCGGGCGCGGCGGCTGTCGGTCACGGCCTATGCGGAGTGGGTCCTGGGTCCATCCCGAAGCGCATCGGCGCCCTTCGTGGCAACTGAGATCGATCCAAAAACCGGGGCGATGTTTGCGCACAATCCGTGGAATACCGCCTTCCGCACGGGGACGGCATTTGCTGATCTGGCTGGACGGCAAACGAGCTGGACTGGCGACCGACGGGAATTCCTGGGACGCAACGGTTCACTTGATGTCCCGGCTGCGCTTGCGGGGGAAATTTCTCTCTCCAAGCGGGTCGGCGCCGGTCTCGATCCTTGTTGCGTCCTTCAAACCCCGATCGAACTTCCGTCGAACGGAAGCATGGAGATCTTGTTCTTCCTCGGAGAAACCGCAACCGCAGCCGAAGCGCAATCGTTGATCATGCGTTACCGCGCGGCCGATCTCGATGAAGCCTTTCGCGCCGTTGCTGCGTACTGGGATCGTGTTCTCAGCACCGTTGCGGTGAAAACGCCGGACCGATCCATGGACATCATGCTTAATCGTTGGATGCTCTATCAAACGCTTGTCTGTCGCGTGTGGGCACGATCCGCGTTCTATCAGGCGAGCGGAGCCTACGGCTTCCGGGACCAGCTGCAGGATGGAATGGCGCTCGTCTTTTCGCAGCCGGCGACGACCCGAGAACACATCCTGCGCGCCGCGGCCCGACAATTTGTCGAAGGTGATGTCCAGCACTGGTGGGTGCCGACGTCCGGGCTCGGCGTTCGCACACGCATTTCTGACGACCGCATATGGTTGGCCTACGCCGTGGCGCACTATGTCGATACGACCGGTGACCTGGATATCCTCGACGAAAAGGTTCCCTTCCTGGAAGGACAGGCGCTGCGGGCCGGCGAGGCGGAAGCCTACTTTCCGCCGATGATCGCCGACGAAACTGCCACCCTGTTCGAACACTGTGCGCGTGCGCTCGATCTCAGCCTCGACGTTGGCAAGCACGGCTTACCGTTGATCGGCAGCGGCGATTGGAACGATGGCATGAATCGGGTCGGGGAAGGAGGCGAAGGGGAGAGCGTCTGGCTAGGATGGTTCCTGCACGCGACACTGGCTGCTTTTGCGCCACTGGCGGAGGTGCGCCATGAGTTTACGCGCGCCGCAAAGTGGCTCCAGCACAACGCGGCGCTGAAAAGTTCTCTTGAACGAGACGGCTGGGACGGCGACTGGTACCGGCGCGGCTTTTTCGATGACGGGACGCCGCTCGGTGCCTCGGTGAGCGACGAATGTCGCATTGATTTGATTGCGCAGTCCTGGAGCGTCATCTCCGGGGCGGCGGAGCGGGCTCGCGCTGTGCTTGCCATGTCATCGGTGGAGGAACATCTCATCCGCGGCCATGATGGCCTCGCTTTGTTGTTCACACCGCCATTCGATCGAACGCCGCTCGATCCCGGATACATCAAGGGCTATCCGCCAGGTATCCGAGAAAATGGCGGCCAGTACACCCACGCCGCCGCGTGGTCGGTGATCGCGTTCGCACGACTTGGGCAAGGAGACCGCGCCGCGGCCCTGTTCTCGCACATAAATCCGATCAATCACGCGAGCACTCGGACCGGCGTGCGTCGCTACAAGGTCGAACCATACGTCATCGCCGCCGACGTTTATTCAACGTCTCCGCATCTCGGACGCGGGGGATGGACGTGGTACACGGGAGCAGCCGGATGGATGTACCGGGCCGGCATTGAGGCCATTCTCGGGTTTCGACTCCAAGCGGGGTTCTTGCTTCTGGACCCCTGCATACCCGAGCATTGGCCTAGCTTCGAGCTGGTCTTCAACCACGGCACAGCGCGGTATCAAATCGTGGTCGAAAACCCGCAGCGCGTCAGTCGCGGGGTAAAGCAGATCGAATTGGATTCCGAGATGCTGCCTGCGGGCTCATTCCGGATTTCGCTGGCGGATGATGGCAAGTCTCATGGGGTGCGCGTCGTTCTCGGTTAATTTCGGCCGTCAGCGTTCGCCCCTTGGAAAAGGCTGACTTAGCATTTGCCCCGCGCTCCCAAGAACGGCGCCGAGGGCGTACACGGACCTAGCGTTGCCCAAGTGTCCCGATTCCGAAGTTCGCAAACACATGCGGCATACTCTCTACTAGTTTGAATTTACGAATTGAGCCAGTGCCTCTTCCACGAGGCGCTGCTTGTCTCTCTCGCCGCGTTGAGCAATCTCAATAATGCGTTGCGCGAGCAAGTCGCGCGTTGCGGCAGCGCGATCGTCGGCGGCAAATGGACTGCCCGAGGTCTGCAATGATAGCCACGCAGCGTCGAAGGCTGTTGCCAGAATGATCGTGGTATCGATATCGAAGGTGTGTTTTCCAAGAAGCTTAAGGATAGACATTAGCTCGCTCATTTTTTAGACGGGAGCGCAACCGGTCCTTCCAGCCACCCGGCTGCAGCCCCTTGAGCTTATCATAGAGCGATTGGTAGACGTTGATTCGATGCCCTAAGATTTCGGGTCTTGAAAGACGAGCACCGGCACCCCTCTGCCTGAGGTGAGCGATCGCCCTACGTCTCAGCTTCCGCCTCCTGGCCGCCTCTTCGAACATCAATTCTCTGATCTAATGCTTGATGGCGACTATCGCAGGAATTCTCATTTTTCGCGCGAACCGATGTGTGCGCGCCGGGAGCTCCTGTGTCCGGGCAAACCCACTTCCCGGGAAACCAATAGGGGGCCGACGGCTACAGTCAATGCGGCTCCTCCCCGTCGCTTAGTGGAAGAATTTGATGGTGATTTCCGACGGTATCTTGGAGATCGCTTTCTGAATTTCCTCGGTGGCTTTGGCCAGTCTGACGGTGTCGATGTTGATTCCGATGCTGCACCCCGGACATGTCATATGTTCGCTCGCCTTGAGCCGGCCAATCGACTGTTTCAGATCATGCCCGCAATTCGGACATTGGAACTGGATTTCGTTCGCATCAACCTCTGGCATCGCAGGATGGCTCCGGTGTGGAACGTGTATCGAGGACGTCACGCCGAGTCACCGCCGAGGGCGCGACCTCGCGCTCGACGCGTTGAGCGCTGGACTCCGCTTCGTCATCTTTATGTTTGTGCAGGAAACGGGCGAGCTGCCCCCTTAGGGCAGCCGTTTGCGGCAGGTCTCCCTTGGAACTGGCCTTTTCGAAGAGTTCCTTCTGCAGCTTTTTGGGCAGAGTGTTCCACTGCATGATAACTGCAGCCCCCAGGCAGCGAAGGATACCCTCCTCATCTTCAGCGAGCGCGGCGTCGCGTTCTCCAGCGAGGCTGGCATAGGGGCCGCAGTCTCATTGCATCGGGATCGGTTGCACCTTTGGCCAGCTCGCTGTATTCGGCCGCTGTCGCGCGGAATTGCTGGGGTGTAGGCATGTGGCGAGGCCTTCCTGCCGGGCTTGAATCTCGCCGTCAAGTCTCACTTGAAGGCGAGTAGTAGTGATATGGGTGCGGTGCGGCCAAATAGCGAGGTCAAACATGTTGGCTCGCTATCTACTCGTTAATACTGATTTTACGTCCGCTTTTGGTTGATATTATCGAATAAGTCGGTGTGTTCGATGGAAATTCCCCTTTTTGATGAAGATCAGTGTCTAGAGGCCCATTGAAGCGGTGTAGCCGTGGTCCGGCGCGGTCATTGCCGCTCGATCTCACTCGCCGCCAGGTTGCCGTGATCTCCACCGGCGGCGGCTGGGACGGTTTGGTGTTAGAATGTTTCTTCAGTGCCGCTGGATTCGACGGCAGCATATGGCAAATACCAATAAGCGAGATGGCGAGGTTTGCCGAGGCTCACTCTCACTGCTATCGACACGTGATCGAAAATGAGGCCAGCGAATATCCGGCTCTGGCACGGCCCGGAACCGCCTCTTCATTAGTGCGGCCAATTCCGGTCAAGATCGGCCTCGTCGCGAGCCCAGATCGGCTAGCCAGCACCGCCGCCGGCACTAGCCTGCGTCCCAGAATCCACTCCAAACTAGATATGGCTAATCGGCGCCATCGTGCCCACATGTAATCAATCGATCTTTCAACAAAGGTGCCGATGATTCTTCGCGAACTTGAAAGGAAGCTGAGGTGTGATGGAGAGATCCCCGAAAAGCCGCGTCGAGATCGAGCGTCTCGTGCTCCACGAGCTGCAAACGTCCGAGAATTGCCAAGGAGCATCTGGGATTTCCGTCGTCGATTGGAACGATGCACGCAGTGACGCGAACTGGACAGTGGCAGCCTACAATTCCGGAACATCCTGCGATTATCAATGTGAGCGAGCGCTGCAGCTTATCGTGCCCCGACTTCAGGGTTTCTACGAACTTGTACAAAAGCACTGACGACCGGATGTTGGTGCTGCGGGTTCTGATCGGCTAAGCGACCACAAAGTGGACTTGGCGGAAGCGTGCTGTGTGAGGCTATCGGCGAGATTCCTTCGTCCCGGGTTGAACGCCTCGCGCCGCTGAGCCTGACCGCCCATGACCTCAGCCGCAAGCATAGCAGGCGCGGCTGGCTCGGACATCAGCGCCCGGGTGAATGAGTGGTTGGATTGAGCCTGTTCCACCGCGCTCCGTGTCTAAGCAAGTGCGCGGAATGGCTCAAGAACCGCCATGGCCGCCCTTGATCGCGCGGCATCTCCAAATCGTTGACTTGCCGCGTCGATCGGCTCAGGGCCCTGATGGCGGCGCTTCGTTGGCCAGCCTTTCCAGCCGCTCGGCGAGTTGCTGAAGCGCCCATTTCCGCGCCAGTGCGGCGGCCTTGTGCCAAGTCGGTTTTTGATCGGTGATCCGGGGCAGTGGTGCCTTGGCATTCATGGTGGCGATCGAGCGAAACAGGCGCAGCTTCTCCGCCTGTGCCGGAAAGCGCCCGGCGGTGAGAACATCTCGGAGCGTCCCGTATTTCTGCAGCAAGGCTGCCGCGCCTTTGGGGCCCACTCCCGGGGCCCCAGGCAGCTTGTCTGACGGGTCGCCCCGCAAAGCGATGAAATCGGGCACCTGCTTGGGGTCGACGCCGTATCGCGCGCGAACTTCGGCGGGTCCGATGCGTGCAAACTCGCCGCCCCCCATTGGGTACAAAATTGTCGTTGCCGGCGAAGCAAGCTGAAACGTGTCGCGGTCACCGCTCGCAACCAATGCGGTCCCGCCGCGCCGCTCTTCGGCGGTGGCCGCAGCAGCAAGAAAATCATCCGCTTCAAAGCCCGGTCCTTTGGCATTGGCGAAACCGCAAGCCGCCACGAATTCCGGTAGAGCGTCAAGCTGCTCCAGCAACGCATCGTCAAAATCGCGTCCGCTCTGATACGCAGGAAAGTCGGTGTGCCGAAAGGTGCGGGCCGTCAACGTGTCCCACGCAGCCAAAACGGCGCGTGGTCGCTCCGTCTGATAGAGGCGAAGCAGGAAATTGGCGAAGCCGAGAATAGCGCCAGCGGGCTTGCGGCCGCGGCGGAGAATGGTCTTTGGCAGCGCGTGGTAAGCGCGGTGGGCGAAAGAGTCGCCATCTATCACCAACAAAGGTTGGCGTCGTACGATCCGCTTCATGGCGCGCGACGACCGTTTCGGCGCCGGCTTCCGCCGCGCGCGCCTAACCTGCGGCCGCTCTGCCATGACTTGCTCGCTCAGCACCATAGGCGCGTTCTCCATTGGACATCTAATCGACGGAGCTGATCACGCGCCACCGCTATCCTGCTGCCGCAGCGCCGAGCAGCGTAATGAAATCCGGGCCGTGCATATCGGTCCGAAGCTTGAAATCTGACCATACGGTTCGCATGCAACCACTGAATTGAAAGCAAACGCACCTAGAATTCCGTTGTGATCGAACAGTCTTGATGACGATCTCCTGATCTTTAGAAGATTCACGATCAGGCCTCGCCACATGTCGCCTTGAGTGGCCGTCTCAAGTCTGATCTTGCAGGTGCGAGAAGAGGCATCACCGAACATTGCCCAATCCGAACAGCGTTGCCTGATTCCCGTCTAGACAACCGCTTAGACCGCACGGGGCTTGACAACCGTTGACATCTGTTCTCTTTTTGTTCACACGGCACAAGCCCCAAGAGTCAGCCGCAGCACATCGCTGTCAACGTTCCCCAGATGGATCGGTCAGCATGGAAACGACAGCCACGATCCTCCATGCCGACCTGGATGCATTTTATGCTTCGGTCGAGCAGTTGCTTGATCCGTCGTTGCGCGGCAAGCCCATCGCAGTTGGCGGCGGAGTGGTCCTTGCTGCCTCCTATGAAGCCAAGGCCTTCGGAATCCGCAGCGGGATGCCGGGGCTGCGGGCACGCGAATTGTGTCCGCGGCTGATCTTTGTCGGCGGCCATTTCAGCGAGTATCAGCGGCTGGGCGATGCCGCCATCCAGATCCTCAATGACTACACGCCGCTGGTCGAACGAATATCCATCGACGAAGCCTTCGCCGATGTCGCGGGCTGCACCCATCTCTTCGGTTCGCCAGCCGAGATTGCCAGCACGATCCGGCGCCGTGCGCGGGCAGAGCTTGGGCTTCCAATCTCGGTCGGCGTCGCGCGCACCAAGCACCTGGCAAAGATTGCCTCGCAAGTGGCCAAGCCCGATGGCCTGGTGGTGGTCGATCCGCCGACCGAATTGGAGTTCCTCCATCCCCTGCCCGTCGAGCTGCTGTGGGGCGTGGGCCCGGTCGGCCGGGCGCGGCTGGCCGAGATAGGCGTGCATACCATCGGGCAGCTGGCGCAGGCACCCGGATGGTCGCTCGAACCGTTTCTCGGTCGCGCGGCGTCAGCGAAGCTCACGGCGCTCGCGTGGAATCGCGATCCGCGCGAAATCGAGACGTATCGGCGGGCACACTCGGCCGGAGCACAATCCGCGCTTGGCAGGAAACCCGCGCAAGAGCGGATTTTCATTCCGACATTGCGGCATCTTGCGGACAGGGTTGCGAGCCGGCTGCGGGCCAAATCCCGACCTGGTCGAACGGTGACCGTCCGCGTTCGCTTTGCCGACCTTCGCTGCGTCACCCGTTCCATGACCCTGGACGCGCCGGTGTCGGCGACCGCGATCATCGCCGACATCGCCGAAGGGCTGGTGCGCACGGTGCTGGCGCAGCACCCTGATGAGACGACAATCTCGCTGCTGGCGATCTCGGTATCGCAGCTCGAGGCGCGGGCGGACCTGCAGCTCGAACTTCCGCTCGGACTCGAAGATGAGAGGTGCCGCCCCGGAGCCAAACGCGGAATGGCGCGCTGGATGGCGGATCGCGCCGTTGACAGGATCCGCGATAAGTTCGGATGGGAGGCGGTGGGATACGGATCAGTCGCGCTGGGGCTGTCCCGTTCGGTCCCCGATGCGTTCCGCGAACTCGCCGAAAGGAACCTCTAGGCATCCAGGCATTCAACAGCGCTTCGTCCGAAAGCCGAATTGGGAGAATTGGTATGGCAACAGCAGGCACCACCGGGAGGAAACGTCGCGCGACCTTCCCAGCATTCCTGGCCTGGGTCGTCGTGTCATTGACAGCCGTCACACCCGCCCACAGCGCCACCAAGCCACAGCTGGTCAGTTTCCCAGGTGCTGCTGGCGTCACGCTGCAAGGTTGGCTTTATGGGGGAGCGCAGAGCGGGCAGCGGCCTGCGGTGGTCGCGATGCACGGCTGCGCGGGGCTTACAGAAAGCGGCGCCCCGAGCGAGCGGCATGAAGATTGGGGCCAACGGCTCTCCGGACAGGGGTTCGTGGTCTTGTTCCCGGATAGCTTCGGGTCCCGGGGGCTGGGACCGCAGTGCAAAGTCAGCGATCGTGAAGTCCGCCCGAGCCACGAACAAGTCGACGACGCGGAAGCCGGCCTGGCCTATCTGGCCGCTCGCACGAACGTGAAGCCACAATCGATTTCGCTGCTGGGCTGGTCAAACGGCGGATCGACAGTCCTTTATGCGGTCGAGCCGAAGCATAAGCCGAGTGGCCATCCTGATTTTGCCAAGGCAGTCGCCTTCTATCCTGGATGTCGCGTCCCGCTCGAAACTGGCGTCTGGAAAACGCGCTTGCCGCTTCTGGTTCTCATTGGGGCTGCTGATGACTGGACTGCTGCAGCCCCTTGTGCCGATCTCGTCGCGGCAGCCAAAGCGAGCGGGGCATCCGCCGACATCGTCATCTATCCAAGCGCGTATCACGATTTCGACCACCCCAGCTTGCCTGTCCACACCATCGACGGTCTCGCGTTCACCGCCTCGGGAACCGGACACGTCCATACCGGGACTGATCCCGCCGCGCGTAACGATGCGATTAGCCGCGTTCCAGCATTTCTTGCACGGTGATCGTGTCGGTTCGATTGGATTAAGGTCGCGATTGACGCTCCGTCGTTCATCCCACACACTGCCTTTGACCGAAGCTATAGATGGCTGATGATCCAGGCCAAATCCTTATTGACCGGTGCCGGCATCGTGAAGTCGTTTGGCCGCACCCTGGTACTCGACCAAGTTGATTTTCAGCTGAACGCCGGCGAAATCCATGGTCTCGTGGGCGAGAATGGCGCCGGCAAGTCAACACTGCTGAAGATTTTCATCGGCGTGCATCAGCCAGACGCTGGTGAAATGCGCCTGTTGAATGCACCGTTTCATCCACACAATCCTCGCGAGGCCCAAACCAGGGGGATCAGTCTGGTTCCTCAGGAACTGAAGATCGTTCCGCAGATGTCGATTGCCGACAATGTAATGTTGGGACGCTGGGTTGCGCGCCGCTCCGGCAGCGTGAAGCGCCGGGAGTTAGAAGAGCGCGCCGCGCAGGACCTAAAGCGCATCGGGCTAAATCTGGACCCGCGGCGTGAAATCGGATCGCTGAGCTTTGCCGAGCGACAATTGATCGTCATTGCGCGTGCCCTGTCGCTCAATGCGAAGGTTCTTATTCTCGACGAGCCGACGGCCTCGCTCGAACGAGCCGATGTCGACCGATTGTTCCTGTTGCTCGATGGACTGAGGCAGGATCGGGTAGGCATCATCTTCGTCTCGCACCGGCTCGACGAAGTAAAGCGAGTTTCCGATTGTGTAACGGTTTTGCGCGACGGCAGGGTCGTCGCGCACCACCGTCGGGGAACGTATAGCGAGAACGACCTGATCAAGGGCATGATCGGTCGCGCGTTGGAGCTGGTAACGCGCAAGTCGGTGCGGCCTCCAGGTGCGACGTTGTTCGCGGCCAATGTGGAAGCAGAGCGCGGCCAACAAAGCCTGGCTCTGCGGGCTGGCCGCAATGTTGGACTTGCCGGGCTGTTGGGATCGGGCGCGGGGCACCTGCTTCGACGGTTCTTCGGAACGGACGGGGAGATCAAGGTCGTCGTCAAAGGTAAGCCGACAGCCTTTTCCTCTCCGCGCAACGCCATTGGGCACGGCGTCGGGTACGTGCCAAGTGAACGAGCAGGCGCCCTTTTCGGCAACTTATCGGTGCGCGACAACATTATCCTGCCGCACCTTGATCGGTTCAGGTCGGTTAAGATCGATGCGCTTGATCGACTTGTTGCGAACGCTATTACGCTTCTAGATATCCGTCCCAAGAACCCAGACCTCATGGTCAGCGCGTTGTCGGGCGGGAACCAGCAGAAGGTCATTTTTGCAAGGTGGATGATTGGAAGCTTTCACACCTTGCTGCTGGACGAACCGACGCACGGGATCGACATCGCGGCGAAGGCTCATATCCTGCGTCATCTCAACGAATTCGTTGCGGCCGGCAACGCCGTTCTCCTGGCATCAACCGAATTCCACGAACTGCTGACCATCTCGGACGAGATCGTGATCGTTCGCAAAGGCAAGATAGCGGAAACATTGTCTCGAAATACAGACGCGTTCAGCGAGCTTCATTTGAGATCGGTCTTAGGAGGATGAGCCGAAGATGAGTGGCAGCAATATGCCCCTTCCAATTCAGAAATCCATCCGTCGGGGGAGCGTCAACTTAGGCCTGCGATCGATCTTCAGGAATCACGCACCGCTCGCGGTCCTGTTGATCCTCTGCCTCGTCACCGGAATTCTCAGCAATCGCTTTCTGACACAAACGAACATCACCAATGTGTTGCTGCAGGCATCGGTAATGGCGGTGGTGGCAATGGGTATGACGTTCGTCATCATCTCCGGGGGCTTCGATCTTTCAGTCGGTTCAATCGTGGCCATGTCGGGGTGCGCCGCCGCGGCGGTGATGCTGCAGTTCGGCGTCATCGCCGGGGTCGTGGCCGGCGTGGCGGTCGGCGTCGGGGTTGGCGCGGTGAACGGCCTCATGGTAAGTCGGTTTCGCCTCAACCCGTTCATCGCAACCTTGGCGACGATGGTGGTGGGGCGCGGACTGGTGCTGCTGCTGACAGATGCGCGTTCCATTTCTGGCGAGAACGGCTTGCCGGACGCCTTCATAGCCTATGGCCTCATGCGTTTCCTTGATATTCCGCTGATCACCTGGACGCCGATCCTGCTGTTCATTGCTTTGTGGTGGCTGCTGCATCGGACAGCCTACGGCAAGCGACTGTTCGCTGTCGGCGGGAACAGCGAAGCGGCCTTTCTCGCTGGCATACCCGTCGATCGCGTCCGTGCCTCGGCTTTTATCTGGTCAGGGGCGCTTGCCGGGGTCGCCGGCGTCATGCTTGCATCGCAACTCCAGAGCGGGCAGCCCACCGCCGGTGAATTCTACGAGCTGACTGCAATTGCGGCTGTCGTTCTGGGGGGCGCATCGCTGTTCGGGGGCGAAGGCAAGCTGGCGAACACTATCTTTGGCGTTCTGATCATGGTCGTTCTATCCAATGCCTTGAACCTGCTGAACGTGAATTCCTACTGGCAGCGGATCGCCATCGGGTCCGTGATTGCTGCGGCTGCGGTTGTAGACCAAAGCCGCCATCGACGATGATGATGACGGCCCGAACAATTCGACGTGACGACGCACAATCGAACCAGGAGCACGCAATGACGAGATTGCTAGCAATTGCCGCCGCGGCGGTTCTCGCTTTGACGGGACAAGTCTCTGCTCAGACGAGAACAATCGGCGTCTCGTTGGCATCGGACACCTTCGTGTTTTACACGACGCTGCGAAAAGGCATGGAAGAGCGCGCCAAGGAGCTCGGTTGGAATCTTCGCTTCGTCAGCGCCAATGAAGACGTAACGGCCCAGGTCAACGGAGTGCTCGACCTGGTATCGCAGAAGGTCGACGGCATCCTGATCTCTCCGATCGATGCGCGGGCGACGCGATCAGCGTACGCCGCCGCGAAGAATGCCGGCATACCGATCATTTCGGTCGCTCGTCACGCCAATTCTCCGGATCAAACCGCGTTCGTCGCAATGGACGAAGTGCAGATCGGGCGCGATATTGCGACTTGGATCGTCAATGCGCTAGGCCGCAAGGGCGAGGTAGCCCTCATCGCTGGCCCTTCGGGGGCGGCAACGTTCCGCAATATTTCCTCGGGACTCGCCGAAGTGTTTGCCACAGCTCCGGATATCAAGATCGTGTTCAACAAAGAGACCTTCATGAGCCGCGAGGAAGGGTTGCGGGTCGGTCAGGACATCATGGTTGCCTATCCGGACGTGAAGGCGATCTATGTCAGCAATGACGAGACGGCGCTTGGCGTTGTCCAGGCGGTTGCCTCGACCGGCAAGATAGGCAAAGTCCTCATCACCGGCATGAACGGGATCCCGCCAGCGGTCGCGGCCCTGCGAAAGGGCGACTTGTCATTGACAGTTGAACTGAACCCGCAACGCTGGGGGCGGCTCGGCATCGATACAATGGATAAATGGCTCAACGGCGACCATTCCTTCGATCGCGTGAATGTTCCTCACGTCCTGCTCGACGCCAAGAATGTGCCGCGCTAGCTGCCGGTGGACGGCAGGATAGCCCGGTCAGCCATGGTGAACTCCTGAACGCGCAGCAGACGGGTGCTTCATGCCCTTTCCACCAGGACAGTCCTGGATCAAAAATTTCGAGTTGGTCGGATACCTGGATCTAGAAGGCCGGCCAGGCTTCAAGATGGCGCTGCATAAAGCAGGCGAACGCTGGTACCTCTATGTCGCCATGTTGTGGACCAGCGGATGGTCGATCATCGAGGTAACCGATCCAGCCCACCCCCGTTTCGTCCGCTTCATCCCGGGACCGCCCAACACCTGGACGCTGCAGATCCAGATCGCCGACGGTAGCGCAATTACATCGCTGGAGCGCATCGTTCCGGGTTGGGGTGGGATAGACGATGCGCCTTTTGAAGAGGGGTTCTACATCTGGAGCCTGACTGATCCGGAAGACCCTCGACTGCTTGGCCACTACAAGACGGGAGGGCATGGAACGCACCGAAACTACTATGACGGCGGCCGATACGTGCATGCGACGGCGTTGCCGAATGGATATGACGGTCACATCTACCAGGCGGTCGACATTTCGGATCCGGTAAACCCCAAGGAGCTTTCGCGCTGGTGGCGCAAGGGCCAATGGGTTGCCGGCGGCGAACCAGGCGTCCCGTTCGGCACCATGCTGCACGGCGGTGCCTATGTGCACGGCAACCGCGCCTACCTCCCCTACAGTGCCGGTGGATTCGTCATTCTGGATATCTCTGATATTAGCACACCAAGACTTGTCGGAGATTTACCGTTCTCGCCGCCGTTCCAGAGTTTCATCGCCGTACATTCGGCCATCCCGCTCACCCGACGCAAGCTGGTGGTCGTTAATTCTGAAGCGATTGCTGAAAACTGTGACGAGCCGCTGGGGTATGCAGGCATTGTCGATGTCTCGGACGAAGCGCAGCCGCGACTTATGTCCTTGTTTCCGCTCCCGCAGCCCCCGGAAGGCGCTCCCTATCGCAATTTCTGCGAACGTGGCGGCCGCTTTGGACCGCACAACCAACATCAGCCACAGCATCAGTCGATCCTTTTTCAGGATGAAAACATTATCTTTCTGACCTACTTCAACGCCGGCTTGCGCGCTTACGACATTTCGGATGCCCATCTGCCCAAGGAGATTGGCTACTTCATACCACCCGATCCGGTCGAGAGACGCGGCCCATATCCCGCAAGCAAGCTCGTGTCTCAAAGCGAAGATGTGCTTGTCGATTCGCGCGGCAATGCATTCGTGTCAGATAAGAACCACGGCATCTACGTGCTTCAACTCAGGCGAAGTTGACCAGGTGACGCCGGGCTTCATTTATCAAAAGCGTATACTGTCCCAGGGATAATCGAGCGGGCGACGACAACGGCCGCGCACCAACTCGTTGCCGATCGTCCTTGAGGAACGCCTCTTCCGCACGCTGGCGGTGGGTCGGTGATCGGTGACGGACGATCCCATGTGATGAGAAGGAGCTATGATGGCTGCTGTGCCGCGCGCTTGCCAGCGGTTGTGCCCGCGATCCTGCCGAACACTGAGCCCGCCATCAGACCGGTGCCGCCCGGGTAGTTGAAATAAAACAGGCCGCCGACCAGTTCGCCCGCCGCATGCAGACCGGGGATCGCGCGACCGTCGGTGTCCATCACGCGGCCTTCGGTGTCGATCTTCAATCCGCCGAAAGTGAAGGTGACGCCGCAGGTCACCGCATAGGCTTCGAACGGCCTTTCATCGACCGGATTGGCCCAATTTGACTTGTTGATGGCGAGGCCTTCGGTTCGGCGCCCGTCCTTGACGTTGGGATTGAAAGGAATGTCGGTGCGCACCGCCTTGTTGTAAGCCTTGAGGGTTTCGAGCGCGCGCGAGGCATTCACGTCGTCGAGCTTCTGCACCAACTCTTCGAGCGTGTCGGCGCGCACCTTCGTCACTTGCTTGATCCGATATTCATCGCGCAACATCGGGATGATCTTCTTGTCGAACACCTGCCAAGCGAATTGGCCCGGCTGCATCAGGATCACGCGTCCGTATTTGGCATAGGTATAGTTGCGGAAATCCGCGCCTTCATCGACGAAGCGCTCGCCATTGGCATTGATCATGACGCCCCACGGATACGAGTGCTTCTGGAAGTTGTCTCCGACCGCGAGATCGCCAAACTCCGGCGCATTGCGGTCCCAGCCGACCGCGTGGCAGCCGGACCAGTTGCCGGTCGGCATGGCCCCGGTCTCGAGCGCCATGCGGATGCCGTCGCCGGTGTTGAAACGCGTGCCGCGTATCTTGGCGAGTTCCCAGCCGGGCCCGAGATAACGCGTGCGCATTTCGGCATTGGCCTGGAAGCCGCCGGCAGCGAGCACGACGCACGGCGCCTCCACCTCAACAGTGCGACCCTCGTGCTTCACGCGTACGCCCTTGACGCCATCGTCGTCGGCAATAATCGACAGCGCGCGCGCATTGTATGCGATGGTGATGCCGTTCTTCTTTGCGATCTTTGTGTGCAAGTCGACGAGGCCTGGGCCGCCACCCCAAGCTTCGACCGTCAAGCCGCCCCAGAACTTGAATTTGCCATCGATCTTGTAGGCCTGCCGGCCGTAGATCGGGATAAAACGGATGCCCTTCTTCTGCATCCAACGCATCGTATCTTTGCTGCGCGTCACCAGAAGTTCGCAGAGATCGGGATCGGTGCGATATTCGGTTATCCGACCCATGTCGTCGAAGAACTTGCCCTCGGTGTAGGTTCCGAAATCCGTGTTGGCGATCTCGTCCTCGGTAAGATCGGGCATCAGCGCTTTGAGATCATCCACGCCGTCATAAACGCAACGGAATGCGCCGGCCGTGAAGCGGCTGTTGCCACCGGATTCCTCCTCCGGCGCGCGCTCCAGCATGAGCACAGACACGCCGTGCTCGGCCGCGGCGAGTGCCGCGCAAAACGCTGCGTTGCCGGCACCGACCACGACGACATCGCTTGAAGATGGCAACATGGGGGTCGATCTGCCTCGCTATTGCGGCGACGATGAGTGAGATGTCCAGTAGTTGCGCCCGGCGCGAACCTCGGTGCCGTCAGTCGCTCGATACGGTCGAGGATGTTTTGGCGTCGTCGAACACGGCGGGAGTTTAGGGCGCAAGCGGATCGAGTCAATGTCCACCCGGCATAGGGAGTATCGATTTGCCGATCCGAAATCACAAATTCCGGGTTGAGCTTGGAGGTCCGCGGGGCAATGGCTTCGCCATCAACCATCTGGCTGGCAGGCGTCATGTCGCGATCCAAGTAGAAATCGAACGTCCGCGCCAACGCAAGCAGCCATCGAGGGGGATCCCATGACCGGGACGCGGCTGGTCGTTTTCAACCCGTAGAAATGCGTTCCCGCTCAGTCTAAAACGTCGGCGCCGATATTGCGGAATTTCGAACCATGTCCATGATCGAGGGGATCAGCGCAGTAACCCTGGGCACCCACGAGATGCTGCGGGCTGTCCGATTCTATCGTGCGCTGGGGTTTGAGGTCCTGTTTGGCGATGAACAATCGTCGTTCACCAGCCTTCGAGCAGGAACGAGCTATCTCAACCTCGTCGCCCAGCCTAAGGAGCGGTCTTGGTCCTGGTGGGGGCGCGTGATCTTCTACGTCGCCGATGTGGATGCCCTTTACGAACGTGCGCTCGCGGCGGGATACCGGCCAACGACCGCGCCCCGCGACGCCGAATGGGGAGAGCGTTTTTTCCACCTGATTGACCCTGACGGCCACGAACTCAGTTTCGCACGGCCTTTGCGGTCCTGGGTGTGACTCCGCGAGATCGGGGCATTGTTTCTCTCATCTCCACCCGACGCGCCGGCTCCCGCCTGGGTGACCACGATCGGCGGCCATTTGGGCAAAGCTCCTGCGCGGCGCTCGTTGAAAGGTTGTGGAATAGTTCTCGCGACTCGGACGAAAATGCGTTAGGCGGGATTATCGGCTATCTGCAAATCTCCGATTCGCCGATGTCGGGGCTGAAGGAGGTTACCGTGGCGAAGAAAAAAACAGCCAAGAAAAAGACCAAGAAGTAGAGATCCACTCTCGCATCTACGTGCGGGGATAAAGGGCTGGCCAGCGCTGGCCCTTTTTCGCGAAGGCAGCGCCCCATGGCACACCGCGACTCCAGGCGGATTGCGCTGCGTTTTTTATTCGGCTCGGACACACGCGGGGCACCGCCGCCAAGTCATCGGCTCGCACGCAACATAATGGACTTGACATAGAGCTCCGGCCACGGGAACACGGCCGTGACCGAAGCTTCGCAGGTACCGATACCGGACAGCGACCGCAAAGCGGATATCCCTCAGCCCTTGCGACGACTCGCTTGCTGCCTCGCAGGATCACCAACCGGGGGCCCAATCCGCTTCGGCTGTCGTGGGAGGATTAATTGTCGCGCGATTCCAGGCTGGTGCTGATCGCCTGTTGCCTGGCAATGCTGTCCGTCGGCGAAAACAGCACGGCGATCATGGCGGCATTGCCCGCGATGACGAGCAGCCTTCTCCTTGGTCCCGCGACGGTCGAATGGGTCGTCAACGCCTACCTGCTCGCGTCTGCGGTATTTATCATCCTGGGTGGCGAGGCGGCGGACCAGTTCGGGGCACGGCGCTCCTCCGCGGCCGGATGCGCGCTGTTTGCTCTCGCCTCGCTGATCATCGCCATCGCTGCGGACGGCGCCGTGGTCGTTGGCGCACGCGCGTTGCAAGGGCTGGGCGCGGCCTTTGCAGTTGCCGGCACGCTCGCTGCAGTGACGGAGGCTGTCCCTGATTCGGAACGCGCGAAGGCGATCAGCGCCTGGACGGGCTTTCTGATGCTCGGCTTCAGCATCGGCCCGCTGGTGGGCGGGGTGGTGACCCACTACGCCGGATGGCGAATCAACTTCTGGCTCAACGTGCTGGTCATACTCCCGGCGGGGCTGACGTTGTGGCTGCATCCCGGAACCAGCGACCGGCAAACGAGCCGGGTGGACTGGCTGGGGCTCGGCCTGCTTGCCTTCTTCATGCTGATGCTCGTCTCCGGACTCCATGCCTTGGCCAGGGCCAGCTCCGCTCCGCAGGCTGCAATCGTTCCGCTTGTACTGGCGGCGATCAGCTTCGCCGCCCTGCTTTGGGCCGAGACGCGCCATCGTCGACCGCTGCTCGACTTCGGTCTGTTTTCGAACCAGAACTTTGCGCTCGCTTGCGGTCTGGTGTTCCTCCTCATGTTCGACATCATGAGTCTCCTTCTTTACTACAACATCTTCGCACAGGCTCCGGACGGACTTGGCATGACCGCCGGTACCACAGGCCTTTCACTCATGCCGCTCTCAATTGCGCTCTTCACCTTCGCGCGGGCGGCGCCTCGGCTCGGGGCTGCCGTCGATCTGCGGAGAATGATGGTGGCCGGGTCACTGCTGATCGCACTGGGCTGCGCGATCGCCTGGGTGTCCCAGATGGGAGCGGGATTCATGACATTGATGATCGGCCTCTTCGTGATCGGCGCCGGCATTGCGCTGCCCTATGCGTCGGCGCCGCGTATCGCCCTTGCGGCGCTGCCACAGACGCAAACCGGCAAGGGCTCCGGAATACTCAACTCATGCAGCTTCCTGGGCGGAACGGTCGGCGTTACCTGCGGCGGAATCGTGTTTGGGCTTGCTGGTTTCACCGAAGTGCTGATGCTGGTGGGGCTCTCCGCCTTGGTCGGCGCGGGGATCTCTCTGCGGCTGCGAGCGATTTAGCCCCTGCTCGCGATCGCCGTTTGGCGAGGCACGGCTCTAAGCCAACTCGAATAATTAAATGAGGCCGTCGCCGAAGCTCCCAATTCTAGCGTCCAAGAACGTCAGCTGCTCCCCACAAAGTAAACCGCTTGTGAGGACGGTGATCCAGGTCATTACGTCCACGTGTTGGCAGTAACGAGAGCGCGATTAAGAAGAATAAATCGCGTCCATCCCGAATCGAATGGTTGTTAGCCGCTCACGGCTTTACTGGTGTCGATAGGAGATGTGACATGAAAACTCTTGCAACCGCGATCGCTCTGGCGACTATCCTCGCGTTTCCCGTGTACGCGAGGACCTCGCAACCTCGCCATCAAATGCCAACCATCAATCATCTGGCGCCAAATAGTCCTTATGTTGGAGATGACAACGCGCTTGGAAATAAGCAGCCGACATCTCGCTTCGATGCGCCACTGCATGATTTCCAGGGTGGCTGGGATGTCTCTTACTAATCGACTAGACGGCTGAATTTCCTGCAGCCCGCCTCATTCGCTAGGTCACGAGGGCGCAACGCCCGGCGTCGAGCCGGGCTTTGTGCTGGTCGTCGAGAAGTCGGAAGATGGACGCGGAAGTCGCGCCCCCACGCGCTCGCTCGACCAGCCTCATCAGAAACATCCCAGATCGTCGCTGATTGACACTGAAACGGCCCTTGCCTAGCCTCTCATCATGATGATTTCATACGCAAACGCGCCTTTCCAAATTCGCCCTGATATTGTCAATGCTCACAATGTAGCCTGGAGCCGTATCGCCCATGCGGGCAGTTGGCTCGATGCAAACACGCGCATTGCAATAGCGGCGGAAGCGCGCCAAGCACCGCGGTGCGCGCTTTGTCGGCGGCGCAAGGAGGCGCTCTCGCCTTATGGCATCGACGGCGCTCACGCCAGCCTGGGGGCGCTTCCTGACAGGGTCGTCGAGCAGATCCATCGGATTGTGACCGATCCCGGAAGGCTGACCCGCAAATGGTTTGACTCCGTGTTGGCGTCCGGCACTTCCGACACCGAATACGTAGAAATCCTCGGCGTCGTGGTGACGGTCGTTTCGATCGATACGTTCTGCCGCGCGATCGGCGTGCCGCCGCATCCACTCCCGCAACCGACGATGGGCGAGCCGCATCGGCGTCGTCCTGCGACCGCCCGGCAGCGTGGCGAGGCGTGGGTGCCGATGATCCATCGCAAGGACCTCGACGGGGAACTTGCGACTGAAGAAGAGCGGATCCTTGCCAGGTCTTGGGGCGCTGTCGTCGGCAACATCCGGCGTGCGCTCTCGCTCGTTCCCGAGGAGGCTCATGCCTGGTTCCAACTCGTCGAGATCCAGTACCTGCCCGGCAAATGGATGCGAGACTTCGTCAACGAGTACCGTGCCATTTCTCACGCGCAGATCGAACTGATAGCGGCGCGTGTCTCGGTTCTCAACCAATGTTTCTATTGAACAACTTGGCATGCAACCTTGCTCCGTGAGAGCAGCGACGCAAAAGGCGAACAATACGACTTGAGGTTGCTGACCGACGGCGACGGCGATGGCAACATTCCACAGGGGCGCCTGCTCGTCGAGTTTGCTGACGCGGTTGTTGCGGCAGACGACAGCCGGCTTGTAAAACACCGATCCGAGATCCGGGCCCTGATGGGTGATGCGGCGCTCGTCGACGCGGCCGCGGTTGCGGCGACCTTCAACGCGATTGACCGCATCGCCGATTCGACGGGAATTCCGATCGAGGACGCAAACGCCGAATCGACGGCTGACCTGCGCGGTGCGCTCGGGCTCAATGCATTCGCGGAGAACCGTGGTGAAATCGCCGATCCTCGGGATCGCCCGCAATCGTGTTGAGCTCCGTCCTTGCGCGCAAGGGGAAGCCAACTGCGTGCTGTCGTGTGTGTCGCCGTCCGCTGGTCGGGGCCGCCCTTCTGCTACTTAGCCATCCGCCAAACGAACAGCACTACCGCGGCGCCGACCGCCGCCGCAATGACCGCCGTCAACAGCCCACCGCCGAGCGCAAGCAGCACCGCGATGTGATAACCGACGAACGCGCCAGCAACACCCACCAGTGCGCTCGTGACGATACCGCGGGTCGAACCGGAGAACTGGCGGGCGAGCCAAGACGGCCCGGCCATCCGGTCGAAGAGAATGCCGGCGGCGATGCCGATGACGAGAACTAGAAGAAACGTCACGACTGGGTCGGTGGCGGTCATGGATCAGGGGCCCTCCGCTGGCGCCAACCATCAAGTAACGTGCGACCGGAACGGTTCGCAGATTGCTCATTGTATTGTGCGCCAGCTCGGGAGTCACCTCTGGGGAATGTTTCACCATTCCCTGACGACCTCGGTGTAAAAAACGACTAGGATATCTACAATACGTCCGCCCGTAGAAGGTCATGCGCCATCGCTAAATTCAAGACCTGGGGCTGGAGTTCGCCCGCGTGAATGCGACGGGTGACTTCGACGACCGCCGCATTGGCTGGCGCTGTCTTTCCGAAACGTCGGCGCTCCCCGACGACGAGACCGTTGATCACGTCGACCTCGCTATAGCGCCCCTTGAGATGATCCTGCAGAACACAGTCACGAGCCCGGGGGCCGACATCTCGGACCAGCTTATCGAACAGTTTCTCCAGGAGCTGGTTCGTGCTTTTCACGTCTTCCGGCCGCAAACCGAAAATCGGTTAAATTGTATATCCAATATCCTGGCCTACCTCCAAGGCCTCCGCCCCGACCCGAAGAATGAGCTCGCGCATACCCGGAAGCTTTGCGGCATCCGAGAGCGGTAGCCCGACCATTGCGAGCGGACCGAGGCACATGGTGTTGACGATGAGCTTCATCCACTTGGCAGACAAGATGTCCGGCGCCTGCGCAACCACGCCGACATTGCGTAGGATCGCCTCGATCTCGGCCACGCGCGCTTCGGTGGAAGGATCCAAGCTGCCCAAACCGAACCACGTCCGTTCAGGCGGGGTATTCCGCTGCACCACGCCTGGCGTGAACGCCTCGGACGACAGTTCAACCACGCATCCGATCGTCCGCGAAATGCCGACAATGTCGGCGATTTCCGTTGCCGTCATCGCGTTCTGCAGGCCGATCAGAAGTCCGTCCGGCTTCAGATAGGGATTGATGAATTCGCAGGCCCAGCGCGTGTCGTAAGCCTTCACCACCAGAAACACGACATCGAATTTGTCGCCGAGCGTGCACAAGTCGCACAGATGCAGCGCATTCACGCGTGCATGGAGTTCGCGATCCGGCATGACAACGGTCAAGCCATCGGAACGCATTGCTTCCACGTGCGCCGGCCACTGGTCAATGAGGGTAACATCATGGCCGGCCTGGGTAAGGTCGGCGCCGACGCAGCTCCCGTTCGCACCTGTGCCGAGCACCGCTATTTTCTTGTTCATCCGCTCCTTCCGTTGATGCGAGCCGGACACGCCGCGAGCCTCGCGCACGAATTGGGCGTTCTGCAGCCTGCCAGGTAACGCCGACCCATCCCCGTAATCCATTCCGGAATGACAGGAGGATGGAACTTACGTCACTCTCTCGGGAATATCGTGTATTTTCCTGAGCGCGCGCCAGCCTCTTGCCGGCCATCCTCGTTGGCTGACGACCAGGCGTTATCGAGCCGGTCTTTGGGCTCATTCCCCCCAACAGGAAAATAAACAGGGATTTTGCGGATTCGTGCGCGGGGATGCTGCGTGAATTCAACGTCTTACAGCCCCCCCCGACGCATCGGAACAGCGATTTTTAGGGGCGTATCAGGCAAAAATTGCATGTGCCCAAGGAACGCTGCCATGCGGGCTGCTTCCCTATCCGCGCCATGAGCAGAGCGCAAGCATCCGGTACGATCGAGTGCCGATCCGATACCGTTTCACGCACGGCTTTTCATATGCGATGAATCACGCTGGCATGGTACTGCGCTTGGGGGACCGTGATGCCATCGAAATGCGTTCGCTACGACCTCAGGGGACGTGCCGCGCTGGTGACCGGCGGCGCATCCGGTATTGGCCTTGGTACGGCGACGATGCTTGCCAGGGCCGGGGCCAAGGTCGCCATCAACTACCTGCCTGACGATGCACGCGGTCCCCACGAGATCGCCAAGCTTACAGCGCAGGGATTCGATGTGATCGGAGCCCCTGCCCGCGTCGGCAAGGCGGGCGAGACGGAGGCAATGGTCAGGACGGCCATCGACAAGCTTGGACGGCTCGATCTCCTGTTCAACAACGCGGGCACACCCGGGGTGAGCACGACTGTGCCGATCGCCGACCTCGATCGCGTGACCGATCAATTGTGGGACGCGGTGATCGAAACGAACCTACTGGGCGTCTTCCGTTGCGCCAAAACCGCCGCGCCGGCTTTGTCGGCCGCGGGTGGCTCGATCGTCAACACGGCTTCGATCGCGGCCTTTCGCGCCACGGGAAGCAGCATGGCGTATTCCGCGACCAAGGCGGCCATTGTCAATCTTACCATGAGCCTGGCACGGGCGTTGGCGCCCGCGGTAAGGGTCAACGGCATTGCCCCCGGCGCCGTGGATAGCACCTGGCTCGAATGGACTTCGGAGCAACGACATCATCAAGTCGAGCATTCGCTGCTGAAAAAAATCAGCTCACCGGAGGATCTTGGCAACGTCGTATTATTTCTAGCATTCGGCAACGAGATGATCACCGGCCAGACCATCGTCGTGGACGCCGGGCTGGCGCTGTAGCGCGCTCCAGCAGATCACCAATTCGCGTCGCAGATGGCCATGTTCAGGTGACCATCTGCGGCCTCATTCATCGAGACCCCGGCCCTGTCGCGATCCAACGGTGCGCGATATCGACGTGCCGGGCGATCCACAAGCCCTTACGACTGGTGCTGCTCAGATGTGGTCCGAGAGGAAAGATCAGCCGCTCATGCCGCACTGGCCGTGAACAGCATTTCAACAAGCGAAGCACCGGTAAGGCCCGTTGAAACACACACGCGCATTGGCGGGTTATCGCGATCCGCCCATTCATCCCAAGCACGGTTCATCTCATCCTTTTGAGCCATGTCGGCTATGAACACCGTCGCCGTCAAGATGCGATCCTTGCTCGATCTGACCTCCGCCAATGTCTTGTCCGCAATAGACAGCGCGGCTTTCGTCTGATCGTACATGGTTGGACCGAGCGCGGGCGCCACTGCGAAAAAGGTGGCGACACCATTATGAACGACGGCGCGGCACCGAGTTGGAAACGAACCGGGGAGACGAACGATCATGGGCCGGGACTCCAATAGAATTGCAGGAACACCAAAATAAAGTAGCATGCTGACGAGGTAGGACCACGAGCATCGACTTGACCTTATTGAGAAACACCTGGCGTCGGGTTTTTGGCCCCGAGTGAGCATTTTCGCGGTCTGATCGAGATCCGGGCTGTCGAGTTCTGCATCCGGTATTCCCGCGAAGTGAGGCGAACCGACACAGGCGGGCTTCATTCGAGGGACGCGCTCAAAGGTGCAACGTAGCGTCGAGTTCTTCATAGTCAGGAAGCGTCTCCGTTAAACGCCGACCGTTGTCCAAACCCTTTCAATTGGCGGCGTTCTGCGCACGAAATCACCCCGTCAGGCAATACTCCGCAACTTTCCAGGATTCATGAGTCCGTGTGGGTCAACCGACCCGCGAAATGCCATTTTCCTGCCTTCCGGGTCAAACCGTCCCCCGTCTTCGAGCTTAAAGATGTGGGGATTGTTGATAACGCAGCGATCGTTCTCGAATGATTTCATGATCTCATTGAGGCGCTGCTCGGTTGTGTATCGGATCAGCGGCAGGCCGCCGACGCGACAGCGCCGCCCCTTTTCCATCGTGTATTCGTGATGCATCAAAACCTCGTCGCCAAAGCGTCTCATCTGCGCTTCGACGAGCGCTGGTTCGAATGGGTTCGGCATCACAACTTGAAGGTAGGTCCAATGGCGCTCAACCTGGAGCGCCATTAGCGTCGTGTGATTGAACGCGGTCTCCTGGATACGACGCAAGTTTGCCGCGGCACTCTGTGTGTCGCTGACAGCCATCGACCGTTCGCCCTTGTACTCGGCGGCTAACGAGAAGAAGCGGTCGACATCGCTGTCTTTCACCATCGAAAACATGGCGTGACGGCTGCCATCAAAATACGAGCTCAATCGTTTGTAGAACGGCGCGAAGCGCCGCTCGACTGCGCTCAGCAGGAATAGATCGAGATCGCTATCGAACGCGGCGTTGCCGAAGGCAATCACGTCCCCGTACGTCGGGAATGTCGCGATGCAGTCGATCCAGTTCTCGGCAGGAACAAGCTTCAGCTCCGCTTCCAAGATGATCCCGGTGGTTCCCCATGCATGAAAGACAAAACCTACGTCATCTCCCGCGAGAGTAAGAATGCGCGGGCTTTCCTCAAGAGTCATGACCTTCAACAATTGGATCATACCGGAATCGCGAATAATGCCGTGACGAACCGAACCGATGCCGGCAAACCCGCCTCCGAGATAGCCGCCGATCGTGGCAACCTTCATTGTCGACGGGTACATCATGAGTTGCTGCCCCGTCGCCAAAGCAGCCTCAAGGGCTGTTTGAATTAGCGCCCCAGCCTGCACGCAAATACGGCTGGGCTCGACTGCCGTCACACTGTCATGACGGGTCATGTCGAGAACGATGCCGCCTTTAAGAGGTACCGACTGACCGTAGTTTCCGGTGCCGCCGCCTCGAATGGTCAAGGGAATCCGGTGCCTAGCAGCAGCGGCTGCAACCAATGCTATTTGTTCCTCGCTGCCGGGCTGAACGACGATGTCCGCTTCTCTAATCGGCCGTTTAGGGTCAAGCACTTTCAGACTATCCACCGCTGCAGTGTCGATGTCGCTCACGGGCTCGTGCTTCTCTTCGGAATCGGCACCAGGGCCCTTCCATCATGGGATTCGAGGACGGGGTGGAACAATCTTTACCGCGGCCTTGCCGTCAGACGAACGGCAGATCCAAGCGGACATGCGAACTCACCTCATCCATCGTCCCGCGAGGGACATCATGCCACCGCCCGGTGGATCTCAGGTTTCCTCCTATTGAATTTAATCCTGCACGGTTTTCATGCTGCTGCCGCGGCTTGTTCTCGGGTCCAGCGGAACTCGGTGCCGTCGACCCATATGCGGTGCATGATCACAGCCAACCGGCGTGCCAGGGCCACGATCGCCTTTTTCATCCCGCGACGCCTGGCGATCTGCATCGCCCAGGCTTTGAGCCAGGACCATTTCTTCGACCGCAGCATGCTCTGAGCTGCTTCGTAGAGCATGACCCGCATCATCTCATCTCCGCAGCGTGATATTCTGCCGCTCCGATCGATCTCGCCGGATTGATACTTGGAGCACGTCAGCCCAAACACGGCACCGACAGCCTTGGATTTACGGAAGCGAGCGGGTGCGTCGACGGTGGCGCGATAGGTCAGCGCCACCACGGGGCCGACACCAGGGGTCGTCATCAAGCGCCGGCACACCTCATCGTCCCGCACGATGGCCAGCAAGCGGCGGTGCAGGATGACGATCTGTTCGCGGAGCGCCCGCCGGACGATGAGCAGCGGTTCCACCAGTACCGCCAAGTCGGGAAAGTTCTCCACAAGCTCTTGGATGCGGGCCTCGAACTTCACCTTCCCAACCATTCCGACCTTGAGGCCGAAGTTGCGCAAAGTGCCGCGTAGATCGTTCTCGATGGCAATCGCCTTCGACTGCAGAAGCTTGCGATGGGTCAGCAGCATTCGCAGTTTCTGACTGCGTAAAGTCTTCACATGCACCGGACGGTAAAGTCCCACCCGCATCATCTGGGCGATGCCGCGCGCATCGTTGCGGTCGGTCTTGTTGATCTGCGCCTTCAGCACCGCCTGCATGTGCCGGGTTTCAACACAGACCACTGGCAAACCTGCTTCGGTTAGGGCGCTGAACAGCCATTGCGACAGCGGTCCAGCTTCCAGCCCGATCCGCTTTAAGTCGAAGCCGGGGTTCTTCAGCACCGCCAACAGCGCTTCAGGCTCGCTCGCTACCTTCACTTCCCGCACGATCCTGCCGGTGTCATCCACAATGCAGATGCTGGTCTCCTTGACCGAAACGTCCAATCCACCAAAATGGTCCATGCTGCGCTTCTCCTTCTGATGCTTGAGGCCGTACACACGGACCTCGTTTCACCATCAGCCTGAAGCGCAGCACCCAAAATCTTCAGCTATCCACAACCTGGGCCGGCCGATTACCCCATCTCTACAATTTTGAAGCTGCGGGGTCAGCACCGGGCTGTACCAGTGGAAATCGCGCGACTTCAATCGGAGCTGGCGTTCATCTGTTGTGGAGATGACATTGCCAATGTCATGCCGGAACTGCTCGATGGCCGTCTGAGTTGCCATTTTCCCTCATTTGAATGCTCCCGCTGCGAAGCTTGCGCCCAACGTACGTTGTCAAAGCGATGCTTGGCGTAGTCATTAAACTGTTCTGCCGTGGTCGAGCACCCCGTAAACAAACAGGTCTCTGGTTCGCCAGCCTCCAAAACGAAAATTGGAAAGCGCCGAGCAGAGACCGTGGACGAAAAATTACCGATCGGGGTACGAGATCGCTCGTATCTCATCGTCAGGGACGGAAGGCATCTTCACTTAACATACTGAAATTTCTTGCTTTTTTCTGAGCCCGCCACATCCCATGAGCAATCACCAGGACCCGCCGGCTGGATCGGCCTGATCGATTTTTGCCGCAATCAGCGTGCTTTCTTGCGGGTACGTCGGGGGACGTGCGTTGCCGGTGGGCGTTGCGCCGGAGGCGACGCGGAATACGAGTGGGGGACGTATTGGTTCGATTGGGGGTCCGCGCGATTCCGTTCGGAATTGCCGCGCTGGTTTCGGGATTTGTTCTTAAATCGCCAGGGACGCAGGCAGGTCCGGCAGACATCGGATTGCCCGCTCCGGGCCTTTCCGTTTTCGGGACGATCCACCCTGATATTTTCAAGCTCCGCGCGCCGCTGGGATCAGAACTCCCGGCCCTTCCCGTACGCTTGGCAAGCCTGGAACCGCGGGTCGGTTCCGACGCCCCAGCCACCGGGTGGGGCATGGTGATGGACCCGCCGGCATCGGCGTGTGGGAACGCGTCTTTCGCGGATGATCGTCCCGCGTCTTTCGACAGACGTTTCGCCTCGGTTGATGATTGTCCGGCGTCCTTCGACGAGAGTTTCAGATCGGCCATGCGGGTGCTCGCAAACAGCCTGCGACTGCCGCCGGATCGGGACGTTGAGGAAGCGATTCGTCTCGTGGAGCCGCGCGCCGATGCGCCGCCGGCGCGGACCGTTTCCAGGAGGCACGTTCGCCCCGGGCAACCGCACAGGGATTCGATGGCCTCGGCACGGACCGCTCCCAGGAGGCACGTTCGCCCGGGGCAACCGCACCGGGATTCGGTGGCCTCGACACAGCAGAGTCTCGATCCGGCCTTGGCCTCCTCCGCCCCGCCGCCGGAGGACGACGGCCGCACGGCGATCTACGATATCGCTGCGGGCGCCGTTTACCTGCCTGGCGGGCGCAAGCTTGAAGCGCATTCAGGCATTGGCAACCTCATGGACAATCCCCGCCATGCACACGTGAGGATGCGCGGGGCTACGCCGCCAAACGTTTACAAACTCTCGTTGCGCGAGCGGCTGTTTCATGGGGTCCGAGCGCTCCGCCTCACTCCCGCCGACGAACGCAGGATGCACGGTCGCGATGGCATTCTCGCCCATTCCTACCTGCTCGGCCCGAAGGGCCAATCGCACGGGTGCGTAGCCTTCCGCAACTATCCCGAGTTCCTGAACGCCTTTCTCAAAGGCGAAGTCACCCGCCTCGTTGTGGTCGAGCGTCTCGACGGCCCGCCCGGCCCCAAGCTCGCCTCTGGACAACTGCCGGACGCCGTCAAGGATCTTTTGAAGGCGTCCGAACGCAGCCGACAATATGCCGCCGCCGGCAGTCACTGACGCTCCCCCCAAGGGCACCCATTCCTCGCTCTGCTGAGGACTATCGCCGCGCAGATGCGGTCTGCTCATGCTGGCAATCGTAAGCCCCCAACAAAGACTGCGCGCAGCCGGCGTCAGAAGCCCAGACTCAATCAGGCTTTCAGCTGGCGGGCGATAAATTCCTTGACCACCTCGCGCGCCTTCTCGGTTTGAGGACCCGGCTCCGCGACCCACTCGTGAACGGAGTTTTCGAACAGGCGATAGTCGCAATCGCCGCCGGCGGCCCTGTAGGTCTTGGCGAATTTTTCCTGCACCTCTGGCAGCACGTTGTCATCGAGCGCGCCCTGCATGATGAGAAACGGCACCAGGGTGACCTTTTCCTCGCGCTCGAGAATTTCCTGCGGGTTGCCCTCGTGGATCGTCTCCCACGGATTGAAGAATACTTTGTTGTTCTTCATCATGCCCTCGTTGTGGCGCCGCTCCGCGTTTTCATAGCGCGCAAAGGTGTTGCTGACTGGTGAGCGCATCGCAACATAGGCGACGGTGGCGTCGACATTCGGCGCGGCGCCAAGAGGAATTGAACTGTAGCGCGGATCACGCGGACGCATCGCTAAAAGTTCCGCGACGTGACCGCCGCTGGAGGATGCGTAGACACCGATCTTCGAGGTGTCACCGTTCCATGTTGCGGCATTCACCTTAAGCCAGCGCACGGCGTAGTTGGCGTCCTGCACGCAGGCCGGATATGGCGCTTCGGGCGCAAGCGTCATGTCGACGGCGACGACCAACAGGCCGCTCGAAGCCAGCGCGCGATCCATCGGCTCCTCGGCGAAGCGGTCTTTCCTGTTCCACGCTCCGCCGTGCAGATCGAGAACGGTCGGGAAAGATCCCTGTCCCTTCGGCTGGTAAACCCGGGCCATCAGCATCCGGCCGGCGCTGTTGCGCCGAAACTCGACTTCGCTGACGGCAAGATCGAACCGGGCGTCGGGACTGTACGCGGGCGCGCCGGCGGCATGAGCGGCGCTGGGCCCGAATGCGCGCGCGGCGGGCAAACCTATCGCACCCGCGGCGGCCGTCAGCTTGAGAACGTCACGTCGAGCGAAAGTGCTTTCATTCAAGTTCGCCTCCCGTCAAAACGAATGCATTGCCGCTACAATAGCTGACTTTGGCCAGGTCTGCAGCGGCGCTCATTAAAATTACATTATTGCAGGCCCGGAGCGGGTGAAAGGTTCCCGCTTAAGGACATCCCCGATGCGACGTCGCCTTGGGGCGCGCGCGGGCGTGCTTGCGGCCTTCGAATTATTCACCGACACTCGCGTGCGGCGGCGCGACCGGGGCGAATATGGGCGGTGCGGAGCTGGTTGATTTGGTCTCGGTTACGACATAAAGCGGCCAGCCGCGGGTTTGACGAACAAGCCGGCCGACATATTCACCGATAATTCCGAGGACGAGGAACTGGCCGGAACCAAGGATGGCGATCGCTGACATGATCGATGTCCAGCCAGCCACCGTTCGGCCAATCCATACGAAGCTGATGAGCGAGTACACGAATAGAAGCATTCCGATCAAGGCGAACACAAGGGAAAGGTACAAGCCAATTCGCAGCGGTTTGAGACTGTGCGCCACAATGCCCATGGCCGCGAAGTCGACCATTCGCCTGAAGGTGAACTTGGTCTCGCCAGTTTGGCGAGCGCCTTTGACGTAGTCGACGTGAGCCAAAGGAAGGCCGAGCCAGCGCACGAAGCCTCGGAGAAACAGTTCCTGATGGCCGAACAATGCAAGCGCCTCTACTGCCTGGCGATCGAGCAGCATGAAATCCGCGCTCCCGGGCTCGATGTGTACGTCCCCCAACGCATTAAAAATCCGATAGAACAGGTGCGAGCTTACCCATTTCATGAACGAGCTTTGACCAGGCGAAGTGGTGCGCCGGGTCACGACCACCTTGCCACCGCCTCTCCACGCCTCGACCAGCTTGGGCACGAGTTCGGGTGGATGCTCGAAGTCGCAGTCCATCAGAACAACCCCATCGCCGCGGGCATGGCTCAACCCGGCGCGGACGGCGGCCGCGTGGCCGAAATTGCGTGCGAGCGAAATAAACCGGACCCGCCGATCGACCGCCGCAATTCGCTTGATTTCTGCTAGCGTCGCATCCGTCGAGCCGTCGTTAACAAATATGATTTCCCAACCGGGCAACGGCTGCATAATTTCGGAAAGTCGTGCGGCCATGGCAGCAACGTTGTGTGCCTCGTTGTGTGCTGGCAAAACGACTGACAGGACGAAATCGGATTTACTCATGGGAGTGAAGAGCGAGCAATGGCATCCCGAGGGATTGATCGGCCCTGTAGAGGAATCAATCTTCAACTATGTGATGCAACTAATCAAGGATTCGGCCGGTTCGAAGAAACGTTGACCCGGCCTCCAAGGGCACCCCCTCGGAAATGATCACCAAGCGTAATGCCGCAGTTGTGGATGCTTTGGCGAATAGTGCCGTTCCGATACAGGGGGGTCCCGCCCCGAGGAGGCACATCGGTAGACGCGCAAATGGTAAAAATTGCTCTAGAATATCCGGCACAACGCGTTTCAGGACGATGGAGCTTGCTCATGACTATGACGAAGTATCGCATTGATCGGCGGGTCGCTCTCGGCCTTCTGGGTGGAACGGCCGCCGCGTCGCTTGTCAGCGTCCGAGGCTCTCGTGTCAACGCGCAGACGCTCGACAAGGTGAGTTATCAGCTGAATTGGCGCGCGCAGGCTGAGCACGGTGGCTACTACCTCGCCGTGAGCAACGGCATCTATCGAAAATATGGCATTGACTGCGAGGTTCGGATGGGTGGACCGCAACAAAATCCGTCGCAACTTCTGCTCGGTGGGCGTGTCGACATGATCATGTCGAATTCGTTTGAGGGCATCAATTATGTGAAGGAAAACTTGCCGTTCCTGTGTATCGCGGCGATTTTCCAAAAGGATCCGCAGGTCCTGATCTCGCATCCGAACGTCGGCAATGATACCCTCGCCGATCTCAAAGGCAAGCCGATCCTCATTGGCGCCGCGTCCCGGATCAGCTTCTGGCCGTTCCTGCGTGCGAAATTCGGCTACACCGATGACCAGATCCGGCCCTACACCTTCAACATGGCCCCCTTCCTGGCCGATAAGATGGTTTCGCAACAGGGTTTCTTGTCGTCAGAGCCCTACGCGATCATGAAGGCCGGCGTGAACCCGGTCGTGCATCTGCTGGCCGACGCTGGCTTCGAAAACTATCAGACGACCATCAATATTTCTCGCAAGATGGTCGATGAGAAGAAGGAGCTTGTACAGCGATTTGTGTCGGCGTCCCTCGAAGGCTGGGCCGAGTACATGAAGGGAGGGCCGGCGATTGAGGCGGCGAACGCTCAGATCAAGAAAGAAAATCCGGATATGGACGACGACAAGCTGGCATATGCGCTTAAAGTCATGAACGAGAAGGGCATTGTGCGCTCCGGCGACGCGCTCAAGCTTGGCATCGGTGCGATGACGGATAAGCGCTGGAAGAGCTTTTACGACACCATGACCGATGCCGGCGTATTCCCGCACGGCCTTGACTTGAGCAAGGCCTACAGTCTCGAATTCGTCAACAAGGGGATCGGGGCCTGAACCGGCAGGGCCCGGGTCCGCGTAAAGGCTCAAGCGACGCTTCGCATCGCACTGAGCTTGCGAACCAGATGCTCACCGGACGTCGTTGGGGGGTATTTTGCCGGATTTTTCTTGTCGAGGCTTTCAACCACAACGTCGTAGTTGGGCTGGTGAAAAAACGCAATAGAATAACGCGATTTGTTCCACTCCGCCTCCACCGGATTCGCGACGCGGTGCATCGTGGACACCCACCGGTCGTTGGTCCATTGCGCCATCAGGTCGCCGAGGTTCACGACAAATGTGCCCGGCACTGAAGGGACATCATCCCAGGCCTGGCCGTTCCAAATCTGCAGGCCCTTCGCGGACGGGTGCCCATAAACCAGGGTCAGGCTTCCAAAATCCGTGTGCGCCCCGCCACGCAGTTGTCCCGGCTTCGGGGGGGCCGACATCGGCGGGTAGTGATAGGCGCTGAGATTGGTGAAGTGTTTATCGATCTTGTCGTCGAAAAAATGTTCCGGAAGATCGAGGGCCAGTGCGAAAATTCTCATCAGCGTGGTGGCGAGCTGCTCGGCGGCAAGATAGTAGGCCGTATAGGCCGCCCGAAACCCGGGCACGTCTTCCTCGCGCGGCCAGACATTGTCGGCAAAGATCTTGCCCGCGGCCGGATTCCGGAAATAAGGATCGCTCTTGTCCTGAACCCGATTGATGGTAAATCCCTCGCGCAAGTCTGGTGACGCATCAACGCCCAAGGACCTACCCAGCGCCATCTTCGCCAATTCGGAATAGCCACGGAAGACGCCCGCTTCGGCCGGCTTTACCTTCGATTTCTGTTCGCCCGAAAGGGCGAAGAATTGAACTGATGCATCCAACATCTGTTTGATCGTTGTGCCGGAAACCCCGTGACCGGTCACCACCAGAAATCCGATCGCCTCGCATGCACCCCGGACTTGTTTAACAACTGCTTGCTTGTCGCTACCGCCTCGGAACGGGGTCAAATCAATAACAGGGACCGAACTTTCCATACGCGCTGTCCTAGCTAGGTCGATGATGATCGACGGAAGCATCCTGGTTGGATTTGCAATACCTTATCTCGCCCGCATCAGAACACAACGACCTGGACGACTATAGGCTAAGGCGCGTCGGTATCCGTCCTGAGCGACTTCCTCACAAATCATCCGAATATTGGTAGGCGCCTCGGGCCAAGGTTTCCGCCCTCAAGGCGGTTCTAAACAATGATCCGCGCTGTCTAATGTCGCTCCGGGAAGTCGTCCAAACGTCAT
Source organism: uncultured Alphaproteobacteria bacterium (assembly GCA_963833605.1). Taxonomy (GTDB): domain Bacteria; phylum Pseudomonadota; class Alphaproteobacteria; order Rhizobiales; family Xanthobacteraceae; genus JAFAXD01. The sequence goes on along the minus strand of CAWHYZ010000008.1, from coordinate 96,467 downwards.
CGCGCATAAAAACCAAGGCCTTGATCGGCGCGGACCGAAAACACCGAAATCGGCCGACATGTCTTGTCGGGCTGAGCCGCCGCCGGGGCTTTACCAGTAGCGGACCCGTCACTCAGTCCGGTTTTTCTGTCGTCGGATCGATCATCTTGCGCACTTCCGTAATCTTGCTCGCCGGGAAGCCGCTCATCTCGGCATGCTTCTTGATGATGCCCTCGTCCTTGGCGAGATAGACGCAAAACGTCTTGTCTGCGGCGACGAAGCTTTCGACCCATTGGATGTCGGGAGCCAATTGATTTAGCACCCCGTTTGACTTTGCCGCCGCGGCGCGCAGCTGGTCGCGCCCCAGAGAACCCACCGCTGGAATATCTCGCTCGATAATAAATCGACGCAACATCTCATCACTCCTGGTGCTCATCATTGTGCGATCGTTGCATCCCCGGCTTGGAGCCTGCGACGCCGTGGCAGGCTACATGATCGCTGCGGATTCTGAAAGTCGCTGAGGATTTTCAGATCGCCCAGAATGCCACGCGACGGCATCGGCAACGGCGTGGCCGCCGCGGCCGCGGTAGCCAACGGCAAAGTGCTCACGCTCGGGGCCACGGGCGAGGCCGGCAAACCTCGCCAAGAAAGTCAATATCACCAAGGTCGAGCTCGACATGTACCCGGCGTTCAGAGAGTACGTGACGGCCGTGCATAATGGTTCGCCGGGCAACAAGTTTCCCATTTCCGACCTCGCCAGCAAGGTCTGGTCATGACGCCGGTCAACGCACTCCCGCGTGTCTCCGCCGATCTCCAGGGCGAGGTGGAAAGATTGCCACAGCTTACCGTCTGGAATCAGGTTGACGGGTCAGTCTTGCGCACACAGATCGCGGAGAAGGACCAGTCTCGCTGTAGCAATAATCGAGTGTGTTCTGATCGATCAGATCAAAGATATAAGTTCCTTCGTCATCTGATCCCATCATTAACTTGCCGCCGGGTGTGAAAGCGCCCCACAGTGGCTCCTCCTCGTCGCCGGTTGAATTGGAACGCTTCAGGCGACCAACAAAGGTGTTACCCTGTTGCTCGGTGACGACCAGCGTCGCTAGGCCACCGCGCCGTCCTTCAACCTTGGCAATTCGGTCTCTCTGGCCAGTCCACGTGCCGATAAGGGACACTGAATCAGCACTGAACACTGGCGTTGACACGAGCATGGCGAAGGTCACTGAATACAAGAGAGCCTTCATCTATCGAGCCTCCAGATCCTTGGGAACCGCACATCAGATGCAAGCCAGCCAATTTACCGAAAAGAGCCAGCCTGCGTACCGGCAACCTCGTCGCCGCCGACGATCAGCGAAGGCACCCCGGTTGGATTTGCAACACCTTATCTCGCCCGCATCAGAATACAACAACCTCGACGCCTATTCGCATTGGCATCGGTGTTCACGTCAGTCGAGGTAGCGTGTCTTATGACGATGATTTGTAAGGGGAGACGCTTCGAACCGGTCATACGCCATGAGCAGACATTGAAGCCGATTGTCCTGCGTTAGTATGGCTTGTCGCCGCAAATCGTGCCTCGATGGCCGTAACGCTTGTTTGGGTAGTAGTCCCAAAGTGCATGGTGTTGGACGCAGCGGTTGTCCCAAAACGCAATTGAGTTTGGCTGCCACTTGAAGCGCATGCAGAACTCGGGAGCTTCGATATGCCGATATAGCATCTCAAGGATCGCGTCGCTCTCGTCCTTCCGAAGGCCGACAATGTACGTCGTGAAGAAGCGGTTGACAAAGAGACATTTCTTCCCGGTCACTGGATGAGTACGAACGATGGGATGCTCGGCGCGCGGATATGTCTTGCCGCGATCGTTATTGTCAGACTGTCCGCGATAGCGCTTTTCGCCGTCATGAATCGCGGCAAGGCCATCGATCAGCTTGCGGATCGGCTCCGACAGGGTCTGGTAGGCGACGTACATGTTGGCAAACATGGTGTCGCCGCCACCATCGGGCGGCACCTCCGTCAGATAGAGAATTGAACCCATCGGCGGCTCGGGATCGCACGAAACGTCGGAATGCCAATCCTCGCCGTGAATGTAAGTAGATTTGTCGTCAGCCTTGATAACCAGAACCTCGGGGTGATCTGGAACCACCTCCGGAGCCGCTGGGTGCATGTGCAGCTTGCCAAAGCGACGGCCGAAGTCCTTGTGCTGCTCAACGCTGAGCCTCTGTTCGCGAAAAAAGATCACCAGACGATCCATCAACGCGTCGTGCACTTCCTGGAATTGTTGGTTGTCGAGCGGCCTGGACAGGTCGACACCAAAAATCTCGGCGCCGATACTTGGCGTGGATTTGCGCAATTCGATAGTCTGGTAGCTCATGAGGTGCTTCCCTGATCGGCGACGACGCGCCTGACTATCGAACCGATCTCAGTCTAAAGCAAAAAAATCTCTGGTTTGCCGGCCCTCCGAGAACGGAAATTGGAAAATGCGGAGCCGAGACTTCGGGCGGAAACCCGCACGCTTGCCACGCAACTCGGAGATTTCCTCGTCAGAGACCAAACCGACGTGTGCTAACGCTCGGAATCATCAAGCTTTTTCCTGAAGCCACCTTAGCCCCCAACAGACCGTACGCGTTGGCTAGGGCGTAAGGATTCGTACTCGGAAACGTCGCTTCTCGAAATTCCTTACAATTGGGTTCGGATTCACGCGGGAGGTCGACGCGGTTTTTGACGTTTCCGGACCGGAAGCGTTCCCGGAATTTGGCCGTGAAGAACGGAAATTTGCCTCTTCGGCCACTGAATGCCTCGGGTTCCAGAATTCGAGCTATTGCGCATTAGCGACACTCGGGAAAGTGGACGTTGCATAACGGTTTCGTCGTCCGGGTTGGACCCCGCCCGCGGGATCGGCGTCTCCCGGATTTTGCCGCTGCAGAGCGAACGAGCGTAAGAAATAGTACTATTGTGCGACGCAGGCACGCAGTACCCGAACGGAGAGATGCATGTATCGCGCTACCAAAGACATCCTGCTTCCAACGACGATCATCGGCTCGCTGCCGCGGCCGGGCTGGTACAGTGAGGAGATGGGCAAACGCAGCTTTCTCGAGGCCATGGTCAATGCCCATTTCCGCGAGCAATACACCGATGCGGTCAGCGTCTATCTGCGCGATCAGGAGAATGCCGGGCTCGACATCGTCACCGACGGCGATGCGCATTACGACAGCGAGGTCGGCGGGCAAAGCTGGACCAGTTATCCCACCAAACACATGAGCGGCTTCGCGCGCGACCAGGTGCAGCCGACCCCGCCGCCGCGTGGCGTTGCATTTCCACGCGGGCATATCCTGCACGACTATCTCGAAGCGCGGGTGATGCCGGCGATCGAGGGGCCGGTGGGGCGTGGCGATCTCCACTACGCCGCGATGTGGAAGACCGCGCAGCGTCTTACGAATAAGCCAGTGAAGTTCGGCACCGTCACCGCGGAGGTGATTGCTTTCAGCGTCCTCGACCGCCACTACAAGAGCGTGAAGGAGCGCATCTTCGCGCTCGCCGAGGCGCTCAATGCGGAGCTGCACGAGCTCGCCGATGCCGGCTGCGAAGCGATCCAGATCGAGGAGCCGCAGATCCATCTGCTCGCTGCACGTGGCGCAACCGATGCGGTGATCAATCCGGAGCTGATGCTCGAAGTGTTCAACGTGACGGCGAAAGGGTTGCGAGCGAAGACCGAGGTGTGGTGCCACAGCTGCTGGGGTAATCCTTCGCAGCAACGGATGTTCGCGCAGGTGCAGAGCTACGCGCCAGCGCTCGCCCTCATGAACAAGGTCGACGCGGACGTCGTGACCTTTGAGAGCTGCAGCTCGGGCGGCATCGATCTTGAGGCGATCGGCAAGGGCGTCACCGCAATGAAGGTCGCGATCGGCGTCATCGACCACCACACCCTGCAGGTGGAACGGCCGGAGGAGGTTGCCGGTCAGATCCGCAGTGCCCTCAAATACATTCCACCCGAGCGCCTGGTGCTGTGCTCCGACTGCGGCATGGGTCGCGAAGGCATGAGCCGCCGCCACGCCGCCTACAAGATGATCTCGCTGGTGCAGGGCGCCAATATCGTGCGCCGCGAGCTGGGACTGCCGGAGGCCGAATGCCTTGCCGCGGATCCGCGGTTTTCGCTGACGGTCCCGCCGAAGTGAACAGGCTGGATTCGCGCGCGTCCGCACCGCAGTGGCGGATGCCGGGGTTCACGTACTGGACATGCACGGCAGCGCGGAGCGACAATCATTCCTCAACCACGGCCAACACGGCTGTCAAAACAATGCGGCGGGAGGATAGCGCGATGCACGCGGAGCCGAACGGACCAGAGTGACCGACGGACGTTTTTGAGGTCGATCGCCATAGTCAGTCGCCCTTGTTCCGTTAGGTTCATCCTGCTTGTCCCTCAGCCAGCCGATAGGATCTGCGCGCGCGCCAACGGGGGCGCAACCGCTGCTTTGCATCAACTCCGTGTCGGTGCGGTTCGGCGGCGTGCGCGCCCTCGACGATGTCACCTGCGAGGTCTATCCCGGCGAGATCTGCGGGCTCATCGGTCCGAACGGCGCCGGCAAGACGACGCTGTTCAACTGCATCACCCGCATCTACGCGCTCGCCGATGGGTCGATCACCTATGCGGGAGAGCGCATCGATCGGCTGCCGGCGCGGCGCATCATTGGGCGCGGAATCGCCCGCACATTTCAGAATCTCGGCGTCTACGCCACCATGACGGTCCTCGAGAATGTGCTGCTCGGGGCCTATCATCGCGGCAAGATCGGTTTTGTGGCCAACATCGTGCGGCCGTGGACGGCCGATGCCGAGGAAGCGCAGTTGGTTGAGGATTGCCACGGTATCTTGCGCGAGCTCGATCTCGAGGAGGTTGCAGGCCGACAGGCGGCAAGCCTGCCCTTCGGAACGTTGAAACGAGTGGAGATTGCGCGTGCCTTGGCGTCGCAGCCGCAACTGCTCCTGTTGGACGAGCCAGCTTCCGGGTTGACCTATCAGGAGTTGGTCGAGTTCAGCGCCCTGATATCCAAGATACGAGACCTGTTTGGTCTTACCGTGCTCCTGGTCGAACACAACATGGGGCTGGTAATGGAGTTGTGCGGCCGCGTGCTTGTCCTGCATGTAGGTCGCAAGCTCGCCGAGGGAACGCCCGCCCAAATTCAATCCGATCCAGCCGTGATCGCGGCCTACCTGGGGGAGACCGATTGAACATTCTCCAGGTCCAAGCGCTTGGCGCCGGTTACGGGTCGATCCGCGTTCTGCACGGGCTCAACTTCGAGGTGAATGAGGGCGCCATCGTCGCGCTGCTTGGCGCGAACGGTGCCGGCAAGACGACGACGTTGCGTGCGTTGTCCGGAACGATCCCTGGACAGGGGATAGTCGAGCTTGACGGGCGGGACATAAGCGGAGCAAGCGCCGCGGACCGAGCGCGACTGGGAATCGCGCATATGCCGCAGGGGCGAGGAACGTTCATCGACTTCACCGTGGAGGAAAACCTTGCTCTCGGCGCCTACGCGGTGAAGTCGCGCCAGCAGATTCGCGACGACATGCGCCGGTGGTACGGGATCTTCCCGCGACTGGCCGAGCGCCGGACACAGCTTGCGGGCAGCTTGAGCGGCGGTGAGCAACAGATGCTCGCGATCGCGCGCGCCCTCATGTCGCGCCCGCGCATCTTGATGTGCGACGAACCGTCGCTCGGTTTGGCGCCTGCCGTCACCCAGGATCTGTTCGCATTGCTCGAACGCCTTAATCGAGATGAGGGGATGTCTATCCTGCTGGTCGAGCAGAACGCAAACCTGGCGCTGCGCATCGCGCGCAGCGCCTATGTGCTGGAAAATGGCGAGATCGCCCTGCACGGCAGCGCGCAAGAACTCCGCAATAACCCGCTGATCAGACGCGCTTACCTCGGGCGATGAGCATGCAGCTGTTCTTCCAGCAGATCATCGAGGGATTATCATCGGGCGCCATATATGCGGCGCTCGCGCTTGCACTCGTCATGATCTACCGCGCCACCCGCATCGTTAATTTTGCGCAAGGCGAGATGGGAACGTTCACGGTCTATCTCGCGTGGCAACTCGATCAATGGGGAGTTCCGTTCGCACTCAGTCTGATCATCGCGGGCGTGCTGAGCTTCGTCCTTGGCGTAGTGGTCTTTCGCTTGACGATACGGCCGGTCATCACCGCGTCGGAAAGCACGATCGTGAACATCTGCATCGGTCTGTTCGTCGGCTTCGAGGCGCTGAGCCTATGGATTTGGGGTGCCGACTCGCATCCGTTTCCAAGGCTGTTCAGCGATCGCATCTGGACGTTCTGGGGCGTGCGATTGAGCGCCTCCAATGTCGGTACTCTGGCGACGCTTTGCGTTCTCGCAGCTGGCCTGATCGCGATGTTCCGTTTCACGCGGACGGGTCTCGCCATGCGGGCTTCCGCCGCCGAACGCGAGAAGAGTTCCCTCGTCGGCATCGAGGTCGAGACGATGCTGATGCTCGGTTGGGGACTGGCGGCGGTGTTTGGGTTCATCGCCGCGGTACTGGTCGCGCCGAGCTTGTTCCTCAGTCCGCCGATGATGGTTGCAGTCGTGATCTATGCGCTGGCGGCCGCCACACTGGGCGGGTGGGACAGCCCCGCAGGCGCGATTGTCGGCGGGCTCGTCATCGGCGTCGCGGAGTCGCTTGGCGCAACCTATTTGCGCTTCATCGGGTCGGAACTCAAAGTCGGCATTCCGTTTGCTCTTATGGCGATCGTCCTGCTTGTGCGCCCGCAAGGTCTGTTCGGGCGAACCGCGGTGATCCGGGTATGACCCGCATCGAACCCGATCGCGCACTTCGCACGGCGGGCGCGCTCGCCCTTGCGCTTGGACTCGTGGCGGTCCCGGCCATCTTTCCGGATTTTCGCGTCTATCAGCTCAGCGTCGCTCTGACCTATGCGATCGCGATCCTGGGACTGAACATATTGATGGGGTTCAACGGCCAGATCTCGGTCGCGCAGGGCGTGTTCTTCGCGGTCGGCGCCTACACGTCCGCCATCCTCATGACCCGTTACGGAATCAACTATCTGGTCACCCTGCCCGCGGCGGTAATGACCGCGGCGATGCTCGGGCTGGCTGTCGGGGTTCCGGCTTTGCGTTGGCAAGGGCTGCCGCTGGCATTCATCACGTTCGGACTGGCCGTCCTCGTGCCGCCGCTCGCGCTCAAGCTCGAGCCGATCACCAAGGGAGCGAGCGGTATCAGCCTGGTGAAGCCGGTTGCGCCGGAATGGTTTCCGGGCTCGCAGGACACGTTTCTGTATGCACTCTGTCTTGCTGGTTGCGCGCTCTGCGTACTGGTCGCGCGCCGCCTGTTGCGCGGCAACACCGGGCGGGCCTTGCGTGCCGTGCGCGACAATGGGCTGATCGCCGAATCGCTCGGCATCAATCTTGCGGCCGCGCGATTGGCGGCATTCACCATGAGCGCCGCCTTCGCGGGTTTCGGCGGCGGGCTGTTTGCGGTTGTGAACGGTTTCGTCAGTCCCGAATCGTTTCAGATGACCAAGTCGTTCGATTTTCTGGTTGGATCGATTGTCGGCGGCATCACCAGCATCAGCGGTGCCTTCATCGGCGCCTTGTTCGTCGTGTTCCTGCCCGACTGGTCGGCGGACATCAGCCTGGCAGCGGCCGGCCTCGTTTATGGCGCGGTTCTTGTCGTCATGATGCTGCTGGCACGGGACGGGGTTGTTGGGCGTCTAGACGCGTTGGTGAGGTGGGCCGCACCGCGAGGCTCGCACCGCCCCACCGGCCCACGCGCCAGCCGGGAGACGCTTGATGTGCGGTCCGTCGACCGGCAATATTCAAAATAAACCCCGAGGAGATGTCCCATGACGAAAAGCACCGGAATTCGCGCTGGCATGCTCCCGCTGCTGCTGCTCACGACGTTACTCGCAGGAGCGAGCCAAGCGTTCGCGGAGGAACCCGGCATAACAGATACGACTGTCAAACTCGGAACCCAGGCGCCGATGTCAGGCCCGGTGGCCATGATCGGAATGGTGGCCGAAGGCATCGATCTGAAGTTCAAGGCCGTGAACGCGCAGGGCGGTGTGAAGATGGGGGACGGCAAGACCCGCAAGATCGAGCTCGTCATCATGGACGATGCCAATGAACCGCCGCGCACCGTCACCAATGCGCGCCGCATGGTCGAACAGATGGGAGTGTTTGCGTTTGTGGGCGCCGTTGGCACGCCGCAGAACCAGGCCATCAAGGCTTATGTGGCGCAAAAAAAGGTTCCGAACCTCTTCATCTACTCGGGCATCTACGAGTGGGGCGACGAGAAGCAGAACCCCTGGGGCACGATGCTGGTGCCGTCGTTCACCACCGAATCCGCCATCTATGCGAAGTACCTCGAGCAGAACAAACCCAACGCCAAGGTCGCCATCCTCTATATCAATACCGATTTTGGCACGAATTTTCTCGACGGCTTCAAGGCGGCGATCAAGGGAACCAAGATCGAACTAGTAGCAGCCCAGTCGACCGCCAATACCGATCCGACCGTCGATACGCAGATGACCAATCTGAAGGCGTCCGGCGCCGACACGCTGCTCGTCGCCGCCGCGCCGAAGGCGGCCGCCCAGGCGATCCGCTTCGGGGCTGAGAGCGGCTGGAAGCCTCTCACCTTCGTGACCTACGCAGCCTCCTCGGTGATCGCGCTCAAGGCCGCGGGGTTCGAGAATTCGAAAGGGGTCCTGACGGGACAGTTTGTCAAACCCGTGGCCTCCCCGGATTTCGCGTCCGATCCCGGCGTGCGGCAATACCTTGCCGATTATGAGCGCTTCAAGCCGCGCTTCGACAAGAACGACTCGCTCGCCCAGATGGGCTACCTGATGGGCGATGCGGCCGTGAATGTCCTTGAGCGGATGAAAGAGCCGACGCGCGTCGCGATGCTTGCGGCGGCGCGCAGCATGCAGAATGTCGAACTCGGGCTGCTGTATCCTGGGATCAAGCTCAACACCGGACCGGGCGACCAGTTCCCGATCGAAGCGATGCAGCTGTTTCAGTTCGACGGCGAAGCCTATCGTCCGGTCGGCAAACTGATCGATTATGAACGCAGCACGCCGAAACTCGAGACGGCACAGTAACTTTGCGGCGCGCGACGAACTGATCACTCATGTTTTGGGCCTCATGCCAGAAGGGGGAGCCATGGCCATTCCGCAAACCAACTTCCACCCGCCGTTCAACATCACGCGTGCAAGTCATCTGGTATTGACGGCGCAGGATCTGCGCGCCAGCCGCGATTTCTACACCGAAGTGGTCGGATTGATCGTCACCGACGAGGACCCCAACACGATCTATCTTCGCGGCGTCGAGGAGCGCGGCCATCACAGCCTGACGCTGAAAAAGACGTCCGGCGAGCCGGTCTGCGAGTGCATCGGCATGCATGTATTCGACGAAGAGGACCTGGACAAGGCGAAGTTCCACTTCGACCGGGCCGGTGTGCCGGCCAAATTCGTTGAGGTGCCCTACCAGGCACGCACGCTGCGGTTCTTCGATGCGATGGGCACGCCCGTCGAACTCTGCGCAACCATGCAAACGAAGCCGCGCGTGCACGTCGCGGTTCATACCCACAAGGGGGCTCGCGCCTTGCGGATGGACCACTATCAGGTCCTGGTGCCCGACGTTTGGGGCGCCGCCAAATTCTACATGGATCTGGGCTTCAGGATTTCAGATTACCTCGTCATCGAAGGCACTGACCATACGATCGGCACGTTCCTCTACCGCAAGAACAACCCGTGGGACATCGTCTTTCTGCATCGATCGGGTCCATGCTTTCACCATTGCGGATATGTCGTCGAGTCCCTCTACGATCTCATCCGGGGTCTCGACACTGCCGGCAACGTAGGGTTCGGCGAATGCATCGAGCACGGCCCAGGTCGCCATGGCGTCGATCATTCGTATTACACCTACCTGCGCGACCCGGACGGGCATCGCACCGAGCTCTTGCTTCCGGCCGTCCAGATTGTCGACCGCTACGACGAGCCGGTCGCCCGTCAGCTCGATCCCCATTCGACCGGGAATCGGTGGGGGTTCCCGCCGCCGCGCAGCTGGTTCGAAGAGGCTGCGGCGTTCGCCGGCGTACCGGTGCGGAAGCCGGCCGTAGAAGGTGACCCGCTGACGCTTGAGAAATATCTTGGCGTTAAACATTGGCGACGCACGCCGGAGCCGCTGCGGCAAAGTGCCTGAGGCCGCCCGCACCACCAATGCGGGCTCTGCTAAGCCATCCCAGGGGCGATCAAGCGTAGCGGCGTTCCCTGAAACCTGGAACGGGGTTCCAGCGTAACAGGGAAAAGCTGCTGCCCTTCAGGGAAGCAAGAAATTCGTAAGCGTTCAGTTTCTCTCGTACGCTTGGACGGCCGACTCAAAGTCCGGGCACGACGCGCTCTAGATCTTCTTCGCGAATGCGTCGGCGATGAAGGCGTGCGCGAGATTGTAACCGTGCCGCGTCGCGGGTTCGTTATACACGGCGACCGGTGGGCTGTTCACGCCAACATCGGTAAAGGCATGGACGACGCCGCCGAAATTGAGCATCGCCCAGCGTACCCCGGCCGCATCCATCTCGTGCTCGAACGCGTCGCGTTCGGCTTTGGGCGCGATTGGATCGGCGGCACCGTGCACAGCGAGGCACGCGGCCTTGACCTCGCCCTTCTTGGCCGGCATCGGCGTGGCCAGGCTGCCGTGCATCGACACGACCGCCTTAACGTGGGCACCGCTGCGCGCGAGGTCCAAGACATTGGCGCCGCCGAAGCAATAGCCGATCGCGGCGCTTCGGCTCGTGTCGCCAACGCCGCGCTTCCCCGCCTCGCGGATCATCGTATCGAAGGCCGCGACGATGCGTTTCCGCGTCTCAGTAGCGTTCTTCATGAGCGGCGCGAGGAATTCCATCGGATTTTCCGTGCCCGTCGGCTGGTTCCCTTGGCCGAACATGTCCGCCATGAAGACGACGTAGCGATCGGCGAGAAGCGTGCGTGAGACCTCGGTCGAGACCGGCGTGATGCCGAGCCAATTCGGCGCCATCAGCAGCAGCGGGTGCTTGGCCTGCGCGGTCTCGTCGTATAGGAGCGTGCCCATGTTGCTGAGGCCGGACACGCTATAGGCGATGCGTTCGATTCTCATGGCGGCTTCTTCCTCGCGTTGCAACGCTGGTGCGCGAGGATATCCGAACCAGAGGCGCGGGGCCATCCGGCCGCCGTCATATGTTGGCCGGGATCGACAATGCCTGCGCGAGCTCGGCAGGGCCACTGCCAAAGCAGTGCTAGTACGGTTGCGGGTTGCCTCGGACATTGCAGCAACTTAAATTTCATCCTAATAGTCTTCCCAATTGATTGGTGACGGCAATCTGAGGAGGTCCCATGCGATATCTTGCCCTGGTATTGGCACTTGTTGGCGGCACGACGGCGGCGTGCGCGCAGGATGCGATACCCAATATCAAGGGGACCTGGTTGGGCAAGGGCAAAGTTATCGTCTTCGGCAACAACGTCCACCATCCGGGTACGCCAACGATGGCCGAGCCGCCGCGCATGCGCGACATCGAGATGACCGATGTCGTTGAAGGTCAGGACGGCCGGCTCGCCTGGGGCCGGTCATCGTCGAAAGCCATGGATACCAAGGAGCCATTTGCCTGGGCCATGTCGTCGGATAACAAGTCGATTGTGGGCGCCGATATGGACGGTTACTTCCGCATCACCCTCCTTGGACCCGACCGCATGGAGAAGTGCTACGTCCATAACGGCCTGAGTCCGAGCAAATCGATGGTCGCAACCTGCTATGCGATGGAGCGGGTGAAGTAACCGTCCCGACTGTTGGCTCGACTGAAGCCCTGATCATTGGCGGGGCACGGGTCCGTGGCTCGCCCAACTCAAAAGGGAGTTTGAAGAACTCCGAACAGGGAATCCGGGCGCAAAATTCGCGCATCTGGAGTGTAAATCTGGAAAAATCCCAGCCAGAGGCCGAAGAAAAAGCCGCTAGGGTTCAAAATCAGATCTCACGATAATCGGAAGGGCATCATCGGGGTATCGACATGAGCTTTTCCTTCAACGATTTATCGATTGAGCGCGTCGTTGAACTCGAAGTGCCGTTCGCCGCCGCGCTTACGTTCCTGCCGGGCTTGCAACCCGAAGTCCTGGCAGAGAACCAGTCGTGGCTGGCACCGACCGGACTCGATCCGAATGGTAAGCTGATCTTTTGCTTCCAATCTTACGTTGTGCGCACGCCCCATCACACAATCCTTATCGACAGTTGTGTAGGCAATCACAAGGACCGGCCGGCATTCCCGGCCATGCATATGAAAAGCGACGAGACCTACATGCGCGCGCTCGCGTCGGTAGGCCTCGCGGTCGATGACATCGATTTCGTAATGTGTACGCACTTGCACTTTGACCACGTCGGCTGGAACACGCGACTAGCCGGCGGGCGCTGGGTGCCAACGTTCCCAAAGGCACGCTATCTCTTTGCGGAACGGGAATACGCCCATTGGACCGAGCAGCATGCCAAGACCCCCATTCCTTATTTTGCCGACAGCGTTCTGCCGATCGTAGAGGCGAAACGGGCTGATTTGGTGCGCAGCGACCACGCGCTTGACGACCACGTGCGGCTGTTGCCGACGCCGGGACACACGCCTGATCATTTTTCCGTTTGCCTTGGCCGTTACGGTGACGACGCGGTGATCACCGGCGATCTCATCCACTCACCGCTGCAGGCTCGCTACCCGGAATTGTCGATGCGCGCCGATTACGATCCCAAGCAGGCCGCGATGACCTCGGCGACGATTCCTTGAACGATACTGTGACACGAAGGCGTTGTGCTGCACCGCGCATTTTCCCTCATCCTCAGCGGGACGGATAACGCCCTGGGGCGACGGATTTCGTTTCTTACCGGTATCCAGATAAAACGACTGCAGCGTCCGAACCAGCCGGTGCCGATGACGCTCGGTGACATGAAACGCCTATCACGTTCGGATATAAGGATGCCAACATGAGCCAGCTCGACGATCTCTTACGCGACCTCGTCGTCGCCAACCGCATCCTGTCCCACGAAGGTGTTGTCGATGCCTATGGTCATATCAGCGTACGGCACCCGGATAATCCGAAGCACTTCTTCATGTCGCGCTCGCGCGCGCCGGAATTAGTCGAACGCAACGATCTGATCGAGTTCGATCAGGAGGGCGAGCCGGTCAAAGACAAACGTCAGCCCTATCTCGAGCGCTTCATCCACGCGGCGATATTCGAGGCGCGGCCCGACATGATGGCGATCGTGCATGCCCATGCCGAGGACACACTGCCGTTCGGCTTGATCAATACGCCGCTGCGGCCGGTGATCCATTCCGGCAGTTTCATCGGCGGCAAGGTGCCGGTATGGGATATTCGCAAGAAGTTTGGCGACACTAATCTCCTCGTCACCAACATGGCGCAGGGCCGCGATCTCGCGAAATGCCTGGGCAAAGGGAATGTAGCTCTGATGCGCGGTCATGGCTTTGCCTCGGCAGCGCGATCGATCATCGAAGTGGTGCGGCTGTCGGTCTATCTGCCGCGCAATGCGCGCGTGCAAATGGCGGCGATGCAGGTCGGCAGGCCGGTGAAGCTATCCAAAGGTGAGATCGCCGCGCGCGCGGCGGGTTACAGGCCGCATTCGCCGGAGACCTGGCGCGCTTGGGAATATTGGGCGAACTCGCGCCGGCTGCGGCGACATGATCGGCGAGCCGCATGCTCCCGCTCCCGGGCACGAGCGCAAGCGCGACCAAAAGCCGAAAAGGTGAGGCGTCGAACGCAGTCTCCTGCTCCCGTTGGCCTCGACGCATTGACGGCCACGATGGCACTATCGAACCGACTTCAGTCGAAAACACATGAGTTTCAATGTCAAGACTTGGGAGGACGTGATGCCCCGTTTACGCGCGATAGCCTTGATTGCCGGGGTGTTTGTCCTTTGCGCCGGGATGAGCGCCCACGCCCAGAAGAAATATGGGCCCGGCGTCACGGATACCGAAATCAAGCTTGGTCAGACCATGCCGTACAGCGGCCCGCTCACTGGGCTATCGTCCGTGGGCAAAGTTGAGGCTGCGTATATCGAGATGATCAACTCGAAAGGCGGCATCAACGGCCGCAGGATCAACCTCATCTCGCTCGATGACGGATACAACCCGGCAAGGACGCTCGAACTGACACGCAAGCTTGTCGAGGGCGATGAGGTCCTGGCGATCGTCAGTTCGCTTGGCACCGCGCCGAACACCGCCATCCACCGCTATTTGAACACCAAGGGCGTACCGCAGCTATTTATTTCCACTGGGGCAACGAAGTGGGGCGACCCGGCCAATTTCCCATGGACCATGGGTTTCCAGCCAAACTTTCAGTTCGAAGCCCGCGTCTATGCGAAATACATTCTGCAACAGCGGCCCAATGGCCGCATTGGCGTAATGTATGAGAATGACGATTTCGGCAAAGACCTGGTGAAAGGGTTGAAAGACGGGCTCGGCGACAGGGCGGGATCGATGATCGTGAAGGAGGTCTCGTATGAGGTGACCGATCCAACCATCGACTCGCAGATCATCATGCTGGCCGGGTCGGGAGCGGACGTTTTCTTCGACGCCTCGTTGCCCAAGTTCGCCGCACAGGCGATCCGCAAGATGTACGATATCAACTGGAAGCCGCTGCATGTCCTCGACAACGGTTCCGCCTCGGTCAGCGTCGTGCTCAAGCCGGCCGGGCTGGATAAATCGGTCGGCATCGTCTCCGCGCAATTCCTGAAGGATCCCGCCAATCCAGCCTGGAAGGATGACCCCGGCTATCTTGAGTGGCTCGCGTTCATGAAACAATACTTTCCGGCTGGTGATATCGGAGATCAAGTCAACGCAACCGGCTACTCGATCGCCCAGACCTTGGTGCAGGTTCTCAAACAGTGCGGCGACGACCTCACTCGCGAAAACCTGATGAAGCAGGCCGCAAACATCAAGGATCTGACCCTTCCAATGCTCATCCCCGGCATCAAGGTCAATACGAGCCCGACGCATTTCTTTCCCGTTAACCAACTCAACGTGATCCGCTTCGACGGAACGGCGTGGGTGCTGGAAGGCTCTCTCATCAACAATTGATCTGGACAAGAAAGGGCAGAGCCATGGCCGACCAAGCACGTGGAACGCGGCGCCACCTCAAATCCGAACGGACGCAAGCGCGGGCCTATTCACGCGCGGTGGTTACCGAAGGTTATCGCCGGACAATCTGGCTCGCGGGGCAAACAGCAGTCGAGGACCTGGACGGAAAATCGCTGGCGGGGAACTTCGACGGTCAGGTCCGCTCGGTATTCGCGCAACTCGCCCGCACGCTCGAGGAGGCAGGCGCCAGGCTTTCCGACATGGTCACAATGACGGTGTTCATCACCGACACGCGCTACGGGCCTCGATTCCTTGAGATCAGGAAGGAAATTTTCGGCGACGATTTCCCGGCGAGTGCACTCATCACCGCCGCTGGCCTCGCGCGGCCGGAGCTTCTGGTTGAAGTACAGGGCGTCGCAGTGACCGATGGCGGTTGAGCGGTTCCTGGTCAGAGACCGAACCGACCGGTGGTCGCCGACGTAATTTCGGGATCCCAGGATCCGTTACGCCAACTCGCTGCCGCCGTATCGTAGTCCTCTAAATCGGCATCGAGCTCACCTCACCCGGAGGGATCATGTCCTCGACAAAGGTCGTCCTGCTTGGAACGGGGTCTCCGCGGCCCTGCCTCGACCGTTCGCAGCCAGCGCAGCTGATTGAGACCGCAGGCCAATCATTCGTGATCGATTGCGGTGAGGGCGTAACGGGTCAGCTCGTACGGGCCGGCCGCGACGTCGCGGTCGTGCAGAAGATCTTTCTGACCCATCTACATTGGGATCACATCCTGGGCTATGCCGGCCTCGTGTGGGGCGGCTGGTCGGCAGGACGACCGACCCTGGAAGTCTGGGGCCCTCCTGGGACAAGAAAAATGCACGAGCTCCTGTTCGCGAGTCTGTTCAAGGACGACGTCGACTGGAGCAGCGGCATCGGCTACGCCCGCTCCGGCATCGACAGCATCAAGGTGCACGAGATCGGCGAAGGCCTGGTGTACGAACGGGACGGAGTGACGGTCACCGCGACCGCCGTCAAGCACACGATCACGACTTACGCGTATCGATTCGAGCATGCCGGGACGCGGATTGTGTTCTCCGGTGACACGGCGGTCTGCGACGCGCTAGTGCAATGCGCCGAAGGCGCGGATCTGCTGGTGCAGGATGCCTGCGCGATCCACTCACGGCTCTATGGCGATGAACGGTCGCGCAGGATTCGCGACGCCCTGATCGGTTTTCACGCGTCCCCGGCCCAAGCGGGTCAGATGGCACAGGCTGCCGGAGTCAAGCGCCTCGTGTGCACGCATTTGTTGGCGGGCGCCGACGCCGAGCAGGTGCGGCAGGAAGCAGCTTCCAATTTCAATGGAGAGACGATCGTCGGATACGACCTCATGGAGCTCCACGTTTAGCTAGATCGACAAATGCCGGCTCCCTGCCCCATCTCTAAACCGGCAAAGATCAGAACGAGCAAACCGCGTTCGCTCGGTATCGGACCGTCTTTGTCTGCGACTGCTAACGCTAATGACTCAAATCGATCGCATCCAGTCAACGGCCGCCGAGGCCCAGACACCTTTGTCGTCTCCGCTGCAATAACTGGCGCCGAGATGATCGCAGCCAGGGAGTTCGAGACGGCGAACCTTGTTGCCTGTTTTCAAAAGCGCAGTTTCAAACTCGCGCGCCTGGCGGCTCAGGTGCGGAAAATCAGAATCGCCGTGGGCCAACAGGAACGGCGGCAACCCTGACCGGACAAAGCTCATTGGCGAAGCCAGCCGATCGGTTTCGGCATCCGGGGGTCCTAGGAAGCGCGGCCGCATGGCAAAGCCAGAACCTTCGCCGAAATAATAGCTGCCCGATATCGGCAGTGCACCGCGGATTACATCTGGGGAGAGACGACGCGATGCCGGCCAATCATCGCGCACGGCAGCTAAAGCTGCCAAATGGCCCCCTGCCGAGTGACCGCCAACGAAAATGCGTGCCGGGTCGCCACCCCACTCGCTCACGTTGCGATGCACGGCAGCTATGCCATCCGCAACATCTTGGAAGCACGTTGGGAACAGATGTTGAGGAGCAAGCCGATATCCCAAGCTGACGAACGTGACGCCCCGCTCCGTCAACGCGGGGGCCATGAATAGCATCCATTCTTTGTATCCGTTGGTCCAACCGCCGCCATGAATTGCAATCAGCACATCGCCCGTCGGGACCGCGGCGCGCACGACCACCAATCCTTGATATGGATCTGAACCGTAAACCTTTTCGATGCCGGCGACGTCACTCCCGAGCCTCATCACCTCTCGGTGATAGCGCGCGCCGATTTCGGTGAAAGGTTCTTGGGGAGGATAATCTTCTGGACGCATGAGCTTCAGACTGAAGCAGCAATGATGGCTTGCTTGGACACTCTATCGCAAAAGGCCGTGGCAAACCAATGCCCAAGCGATTTTGCTTTTTTCTGAACGATTTCAAAGCAAAATCTTCCCAGACGGTCCGGCAATCGTAACGTCCGACGCCTATCGCACCTCGGTGATTGTGTCGGCGACTGGGCCCGGTTGCACGATGTTTTCGGCGGTTAGGATCGATGCCTTTGGTGGTGGTTGCCCGGCTCAACCGAGCGACCCGGTCGACGAACCATCTATGCCACGACTGGCACACGTCGTGGAGGACTCAGAAAGCATCGGTGGCGACGCTTTTATTCGCTCGCAGACCCGAAAATCTTCACGCCCAGGGCCTTCGGCTTGAAATCGTTGGTCGGCGATTTGTCGCCGGGGCAGGCGCTGATTGCGGCGAGGATGTTCATCTCGGCGCGGAGGTCGATGTAGCTGCCCTTGTCGCCGGAGGGTGGTTTGAGAGTGAAGCTGCCGTCGGGTGCCAGGTCGACGTTCATGAACACGTTGAACACGTCGATGATGTCGTCGCCGGTGAGGCCGAAGCGACTGAGCGCCTGGGTGAGATTCTCCTGGCAGCTCGGATGATGGGGATCGCCGGCAGTGAGCTCGTGCCAGCGGCGGCTGCAGCGCCCGCCCATGTTGCCCCAATGGTTCCTGACCGTGTCCTCGATCACGGTCAGCATCACGTTCTCGCGCGGCGGCTTGGAATAGAAATGCTTGAAGCTCTTGGCCGTGCCAGTCCTGGCGGCGACGTTGAGGGCCCAGCTCTGCCCGACGTGGAACACTTCGCGTCGGTCGTCGGCGTTGAAAAAGGCGCAGTCGCCAACCTGCTTGCCCTCGATCATCTCGATGCGCAGCACCTGGCCGCGTTCGACGACGAAGGCGCGGCCCGTGCGCGCGGGGATCACGAAGCTGTCGAGAAGCAATGAAGTCATTGTGAGCACCGTCCGTACCGGTCTGTCGAACCGGTCTCAGTCTAAAGCAAATAAGTCTCTGGTTCGTCGTCGTGGCATTCTCGCCGGCAGGGACCTCAGTTGGAACGTGCGCAAGCGACATGTAGTGTGCCCGCTCACCCGATTGCCGGCCGCGGGACCAAGCTGCGTATCCTGACCAAAGTTACGCGCCCGGACCGACCAAGGACAGGCATCACCGATGCAACACATCAAGCTCGGCCTGTCCATGTTCCGGATGGGCTATCACGTGGCGGCATGGCGGCACGCCGCGGTCCGGTCCGACGGCTCGATGCGGTTCGACTACTTCCGCCGGATCGTCGAGACCGCCGAACGCGGCCTGTTCGATCTCGTGTTCATGGCCGATGAACTGGCGGTGCGCGGCAGTGACAACCCGCCCGGCGCGCTCTGCCGCGCGCCCAACGCAGCCGAGCTCGAGCCGATTACGCTGCTCGCCGCGCTCTCCGCCGTGACCACGCGTATCGGCCTCGTCGCCACCGGATCGACGAGCTACAGCGAACCCTACAATCTCGCTCGCCAGTTCCTGTCGCTCGACCATATCAGCGACGGCCGCGCCGGCTGGAACGCCGTCACCTCCTGGGGCGCCGAAGACGCGCTCAACTTCGGCCATCTTTCGGCCCCGGACTACGGCCTGCGCTACGAGCGCGCGGGCGAGTTCGTGAGCGTCGTCAAGAAGCTCTGGAACACGTGGGAGCCGGACGCGTTCGTCCGCGACAAGGCATCTGGGATCTTCTACGACCCACGCAAGCTGCACGTGGCCAACCACAAGGGCAAGTATTTCGCGGTGCGCGGCCCGCTCAACATGGCGCGCTCGCCGCAGGGCGAGCCCGTCGTATTCTTCGCCGGAGAATCGGAACCGGGACGCGACATCGCCGCCGCCATGGCGGATGTGGTGTTCACCGCCCAGCAGGACCTCGCCGCCGCCAAGGCCTATTATGCGTCGGTAAAGGGTCGGCTATCCCGCTTCGGCCGCGTGGAAGACGAACTCATCGTCATGCCCGGCCTGATGGCGATTGTGGGCACGACCCGCGACGAGGCACGGGCCAAGTATGACGAACTGCGCGCACTGATCGATCCGATCGTCGGCCTGGCCTCGCTCTATGACCGACTCGGCGACCTGTCAGGTTATCCGTTGGATGGTCCAGTGCCGCAGCCCAGAGACCCGAAGTTCAAGAGCCGGGCCGAGCTAATCTACAAATTGGCGCAGCGCGAGAACTACACCATCCGCGAGCTTTACGTCGCGCTTGGGTTCGGCCGCGGGCATCGCGTGGTGATCGGCACGCCGGTCGATGTCGTCGATCAGATGGCGCATTGGGTGAGCGAGCAGGCGGCGGACGGCTACAACGTGATCCCCACCCACCTGCCGAGCGCAATCGATGATTTCGTCGGCCTGGTCGTGCCGGAACTGCAACGCCGCGGCCTGTTCCGACTTGGCTACGAAGGTTCGACGTTGCGCCAAAACCTGGGCCTACCGCGGCCGCGGCCGTTCGGCTACGGCGCGCTGTGACGAGGCGTTTGCTCTCGTTCGGAGGACGGTCAACTGCGGCGCGCGAAGCAGCAAACTCTGGACAATCTCCAGCCGCCCGATCACGCCGCCTGAAAATTGTCCGACAAGATGATGTGCGACCCCCCCGCAAGTCTCCTAGCTGGTCGCCCATGGATACCCATAGATACCCTGTTGTGCGCGGGCACCCATGGGGCATCCATGGGCGCCTCATCGCCACTATGAGATGGGGCGGCGAATGTGGACTGATGGACGGGAGCACTGCGACACGGTTCCGGCGAACGGAAGCGGCATCGGGTGCGACCCGCCGTGCGGGGGCGTCGCCAGCCAGTCTCAGGTCTGGTGCGGACTTATGAGCGCGATCGGCCCCAGATCGGTCATGGCCTCGACCGGCGGATCGCCGACGAGGTGCCGCCGTGCCGTCCTCTGTTTGGTCAAGTCGCCCACTAAGTATTGCCCGAGCAGCGTGATGCTGGCGGAGTGCACTCCATCCGACACGCTCAGCGTGCCGCTGGTATTGCCGGCCGCCTCGGTGAAGCCGAGCGTGGTTGACGAACCGAAGCTGAGTCGCGCAGGTCGATGAATCGGGCTTGCCGAAGCCGGCAACGAGGCCGCCGTAGTGCACCCAGTTGTCGAGCTGCAGGATCCCGCCGGCACTCAGCGCAAACGTCACCGCGCCGGTGCCGTCGCCACGCCCCCGGAGGCGACGTTGAGCTGGCCGCGCAGTGAAACGATGGTGCCGATGGCGGTGCCCGAGCCGACATACTCGACGCCGTTGCGGCCCACATTGGTGCCGACCGTGGTGCCGCCGAACACGGCTTCGCGCCGCCGCTCACAGCTGCCACTCGCCACCGCGCCGCTCGAGACGATGTCGCGGCGCCCGCCAGACCGTCAGCCGGACGCGATACCGGCTACAGCACGTAGGCCGCAGCCCCGGTCAGCAGCAGTGCGTCGCTTGCGCTGCCGGCGTCAAGCAGGTACCGCCGCCGCTCACCGTCACACCGGTTGCGCTGCCGCCGACGTTGATGTTCTCCTGCCGCCGCTCAGCACAGTGGTTGCCGACGCAGCGCCTCCCGCGGCGATGAACTGGATACCGGTGTTGCCGACGGTGGCTCCGCTCGCAACGGCGCCGCCGAACACGACCTCGATGCCGCCGTTCACCTGCGTGCCCACCGCCATGCCCGAGAGCAGTTCGATCCGCTCAACGGCATTGAGCAGCGTGCCGCTCGTGATGCCCCCCGCCGAGACCAGTTCGAAGCCGCCGCTGCCGACAACCGTGCCGATGGCCACACCGCCGGACGCGACGTTTCGCTGGCGCCGCTCGACACGATAGTGCCGCTCGCGCTGCCGCCGGACAAGACCGTGAGCGTGCCCCCCTCAGCACCAACAACCGTTGCTGGTCTGCCCGGAGGAAATGTTCAGCGTCTGCCCACTGCCGACACTCATTTACCGGGGCGACTACAACATCGGTACCTGCGCCGTCGCTACGCAGGTGAACAGTTCGCCGGCAAAATTCTGCGCCGGATCCAAGTTCAGGTGATAGGTCGTCCCGTTCTCGACGATCTGCAGCACGTTCCCCGCCAGCAGTTGCACGCTGCCGGCGCTGTCGAACCCTACCTGCTCGAGATCGATCTATGTCGCCCGGGCGCAAACCCTCTGATCACGTTCGCCGGCAGCGCGCCGCCTTCGTATGTCCAGCTCGCCGCCTGCGCCGGCGAAAGTGATCGCTCCGACCGCAGCACCGCCGATGCGCAGATCCAGCAAACCGCCGTTGATGGTGCGTGCTCACCATCTGCCGCCACTGATGCGATAGCATCGTGTTTGGGTCGCACGCCGCTGCCGAACATGCTTGCATGCCCCGATGCCCCTTGTGCCGCACGTGCATAGGGCATCCATGGAGGGCCGCCGAAGTTGATTGCCGTTGCGCTGGCGATGCTGCCCGCCGACACGTTCGCTCGCCGCCGAAGTTGATCATCGTGCCGATGTCAAGCCGCCGACGAGACGTCCGCGGCCGCTGTTATCGTCGCGCGCTGGCGGCGCCGCCAACACGCTTCGCCGTCCACATGCCCATGCTCTGGCGCCGACGTTGCGACCGCCGCTGAACACGAACTCGGTGGCGAACTGTCCGCTCAGCGTGGTCGCGCTGGCGGTGCCGCCGGATTGGACATCCTGTCCCCCGGTGCTATGGGCGATGAAGCCGATGGCGATGCCGCCGGCGGACACCTCTTGCATGCCGAAGGCATTGGCGACCGTGCCGCTGGCGATGCCGCCGGAGGAGATGATCTGCTCGCCGCCGCTGTTGAGAAACAGTGCCGCTGGCGGTCCCGAACACCAGCTGTGTTCCGCCATCGTATTGATCGGCGTGGCGCCGTTGACGGTCGTGCCGATCGCCGTGCCGCTGGATGCGACGACCTCGACACCTTGACTCTCGAAGATCGTGCCGCTGGCGGTGCCGCCGAACTGCACGTTGTTAAAGCCGCCGGCGCTCGACCTCGGCCGATGCCGGTGCCACCGGAGAAGATGAACGCGCCGCCGCCGCTGAAGGCCGTCGTGCCAACGGCGATGCCGCCGGAGAACACGTCCTGGAAGCCCTCGAAGGTGAGCGTGGTGCCGCTCGCGATGCCCCCGCTGAGGACCTGCTCATCGCCCTCGTCATCGACGGTCGTGCCGATCGCCGTGCCGCGGACAACAAACTGCCGCCGCCGCTCAGAGATGATCGTGTCGCGCGCCGTGCCGCCGGATAGGATGGTTTGCCCGCCGCCGATCGAGATCGTGGTGCCAGCTGGCGAGGCCGCCGGACGACACGATGCGAGCCCGGCGACGAAGCTGTCGACCGCCGTGCCGCCGGAGCGGACGTTGAGGGTGCCGCCGCTCAGGATCGCCAGGCACGTGGGAGGTCTGGCCGGAGCTGACAAGTTGACCGTCAGGCCGGTGCTCACAAGCCTGCCCGATGTCGATCTCCGTGCCACCGACACCGTCATCGCGGAGGTTGAACACCTCGCCGGCGAAGTTCTGCGCGCTGATCGAGATTTGAGCGCGACGATAGCTGCCGTTCTCGCTGATCACGCAGCACGTTGCCGGCTTGCAGCTGCAGAGCTGCCGGCACTGTCGAAGGCGAGCCCGAAGAGGTCGATGGCATCGCCCGGCGCAAAAGCCGCTGATCACGTTGGCCGGCGCATCGTGGACGAACAGCAAAGCCACCCATGCCAGCGAGAAAGTGATCGGCCCGGTCACCGAAGCACCGGTCTCCAGTTCCAGCGCCCCGCCGTTGATCGTGGTGGCGACTGGCGTGCCGCCGGCGGAGACGAACTCAACGCCACCGGCTATTGATCCTAGTGCCGCTATGGTTGTGCCGCCGAAAGACGACATCCTGCTCGCCGCCGCTGTTGATCGTCGTGCTGCTGGCGGTGGCGCCCAACGATGATGGACATGGATGCAACGCCGCCGTTCACGCAGTCGTGCCAGCTCCGACTGTGCCAGCCGTCGACGTTCTCGTTGCCGCCGTAACGTTCACACGCGTCGATCGCGCGAACGCGGTGCCGCCTGAGAAGATGTCTTCGAAACCGCCAGCTGCCAACGGTCGTACCGATCGCGGTGCCGCCAGAAAGAACAACCAACACGCAGCCTAAGTTGACGACAGTCGGCCACTAGGCGGCCGCCCGACAACACGAATTCGTCGCCGCCGAGTTTGCTATCGTTCACGATGGCGGTGCCGCCGGCAAGCACGAGCTGATCGGTGTCGTTGTTGAGGATGGTGCCGCTCGCGATACCGTGCGCTGAACAGCTGCTGCTCGCTACCGCTGCCATTCAACACCGTTCCTATCGCAAAGGCCGTACGTGATAAACTGCTGGCCGCCGTCGCTCACGGTGGTTGCGATCGCTGTGCCGCCTGGTTCACGAACTGCGTACCGCTGATGACGGTAGTGCTGACAGCCGTGCCGCCGGAGCGAACGAATTGAATGCTGAACAGGTCGCTCACGAGCGTGCCGGTGGCGGTGCCGCCGGACAGGACCTGGTCGCTGCTGCTGCTCAGCTGCGTGCCGATGGCGGTGCCACCGGAGAACACGATCTCGGTCGCGAAGTGTCGTCGATCGATGCCGCTCGCGCTGCCGAACACCTGCTGGAACGCCTTGGGGCCGAAGGTGGCGGCGCCGTGACATTGGTGCCGCTCGCGATCGCGCCGGCCGCGACCGTGAGCGTGCCGGCGCTCACCATTGCGCCGCGCACGATGCCGCCGGCGAGCACGTTCTCGCTGCCGTTGCTCATCACCGTCGTAGCCGCTGTCGATGGCGGCGCTCGAGACATTCACCACGCCGGCGTCGATCAACGCGCTGGTCCTGCCGCCGAACAGCACGTTGAGGGTGCCGCCGCTCACAACCGCGAGCCCGGTGCTGGTCTGCCCGGCGGAGACGTTGAGCGTCTGGCCACTACCGACACCTGCGGTGAGAGTGATGTTAATGCCTCGAAGTTGCGTGGCTTGATGAGGATCACTTTGCCCGCAAAGCTCTGCGCCGGATCGAGGTTGAGCCTTAAGGTCATTCTTCTCTCTACCACCTGCAGCACGTTGCCCTAGAGCAGTTGCACGCTGCCAAGGCGCGGTCGAAATCCACCGCCCGCAGCGCGATCGTATCGCCCGGCGCGAAGCCGCGGATCAAGTTGGCCGGCAGTGTCGTGTCGTCGAGATTGAGAGTGCCGCCCGTGCCCGTGAAGGTGACGGCGCCGCTCACAATCGCACCGGCGGTGAGATCGAGCAGTTCGCCGTTGATGATCGTGTCGCTGGCGGTAGCGCCGGCCAGCACGTCCTCGAACCCGCCGCTGTCCACCCGCGTTGCGACCGCTGTGGCACCCGAGAAGACGTTCCTGCTCGCCGCCGGCCGCAATCACCGTGCCGCTGGCGGTGCCGCCAGAGGACACGATCTGCTCGCCGCCGAGGAGGATCGTGCCGCTGGCAGTGCCGCTGTCGAGGACGGCCTGCTCGCCGCCGGCCTCGACGGTCGTGCCGCTGGTGGTGCCGGTGATGCCGACCACTTCGAGCCGCCGCTGTGGACCGTGGTGCCGACGCGGTGCCGCCCGCGAGACGATCTGCTCGCCGCCGCTATTGATCATCGTCCCGCTGGTGGTGCCGCCGCCAAACAGGAACCCGCCCACGTTCTGGATCCCGCCGCTGTCGATGACCGTGGCGACCGCGGTGCTGCGCGAGAACACGGTCTGCTTGCCGCCGCCGTGGATGGTCGCGCCGACGGTGGTGCCGCCGGAAATAATAATCGCGAGAGCGCCGTTGTTGATGATCGTGCCGATTGCGGTGCCGCCCGAGACCACGCCCTGTCCGCCGCCGCTGTTGAGTGTCGCGCCGCTCGCGGTGCCGCCGGACACCTCCTGGTCGCCGCCGCTGTTGACGATGATGCCGCTGGCGAGCCCGCCCGAGAGCACGATCTGTTCGCCCGGCAGGATTTGCCCAAGGACCTCACGGGCATCGGCCCTTGCGCGTCGCGTGCAATGATACCGCGAGCACCGAGCACGGAACCGAGCGCAGTGCCCCCCGCGGAGACGATCTGCTGGCCGAACACGGGCACGTGCGTGCCGATGGCGAGGCCGCCGGAGGAGACGACCGTGACCTCGGTGCCGCCGGAGTTGTTGCTGCTCAACCGGAACAGCGAGCTTGAGAAGCTCTGCGCCGGTCGAAGTCGAGTTCGTAGGTGGTGAAGTTCTCGACGATGCGCAGAATATTGCTCTGCCGCAGTTCCAGGCGCCGGCGGGATCGAACAGCACGGTGCCGAGCTCGATCCGGTCGCCGGCGCAAAGCCGTGGATCTCGCCGGACGCGCCGTCGCATCGAGGATGAACTCCGTGCCGCCCGCGCCGGCGAAGGTGATCGGCCCGTTGATGAGACCGCCGCTGCTCACCACCAGCAGGCCGCCGCCGCTGATCATTGTTGCGTCGGCCTCACCGCCCGAGAGCACGAACTCCGTGCCGCCGCTATTGATCGTCGTGTTGGCGGTTGCGCCGCTCAGGAAGACGGCTGCGAGGCCGCCGCTGTTGATCGTCATGCCGATTTCACTGCCGCCGGCGCTGACGATCGCGCCGCCGCCGTTGAGAATCGTGCCGACGCCTGTGTTGCGAAGGACCTGCACGCCGCCGCTATTGACGATGGTGGCGCTGGCCAGACCGGTGCTGGCGACGAACTGCGTGCCGCCGCTGTTCACCACCGTGCCGACGGCGGTGCCGCCAACGGCCTCGCTGCCGCCGCTGTTGACAACCGTGCCGGTCGCGAAGGCGCCGCGATCAGTTCCGAAGCTACCGCCGGCATTGACGGTCGTGTTGCTCGCGGTACCGCGGATCTCCGCGAAGCTGGAATTGACCACCGTGCCGCTCGCGATCCCGCCGGACAGGACAAGCAGCTCAGCAAGGTCGCTGAGGCCGTCGAACTGGCCGCCGTTCACCGTCGTGCTGACGGCCGTTCCACCGGCGAACGCATCGATGCGGCCGCCGTCGCTCATCGTCGTGCCGCTCACCAGCCCGCCGGAGAAGATCTCCAACGCGCCGCCGTCAATGCTGGTGCCGGTGAGGAAGCCGCCCTCGAGAGAGTTGACGAGACCGTGTCGATCGTGCCGGTCGCCGCGCCGCCAGAGAGCACGTTCAGGTGCCGAAGCAGAGAACGTTGATCAAACAATGCTGGCCTGTGGAACCGGGAGCTTGAAGGATTTTGCCGCGGAGACGATGATCAATGTTCGACCGACATGCGCTGTCCTTACCCGCCGCGGCGGCGCGGCGTGCGTCCTGGCGCCGGCGGCATCGCGTGCGCGGCGCCGGCCTCGATGTGAGGCGCGGAAAATGCGGCTCGATCGAGCGCGCCGCGTCCGTCGATCGGAGACATCGGCACGCACTCGCGCGGAATTGATCAGCGAGAGCGTTGTCGGAACGCGTTCGTTACCCGGGTCGGCTTGCCGCGTGTGGTGCGACTGGGGCGAGCTCTCTCTCATCAAGCCTTAAGGTCATTCTTCCTATATTCCAAGCGATTCCGGAAAACGCTAATATTCGCCGGAGTTCAGGAGTTATCGGGGTATGTGGGTGAAGACAGCCAATGAGATGAGCCGGACCACGCCGCAATCTTTTTAAATCATCTGACGACGGACAAGGCATGAGCGGGAGGGAACTATGCAAGGATCATCCCTGCGCGGGAACAGTGGTCCCCGTTACCGGCCCGTCGCAGACGAGAGCGCCCCGTACGAGACCATAACCATCGACAAGCTCACGCCGATTATCGGCGCCATAATCGGCGACATCGACCTCAGCAAGCCGCTGTCGAATTGTCAGCAAGACGAGGTCCATCGCGCGCTCGCCGAAAACCTGGTGATCTTCTTCCGCGATCAGCGCATCACCCCCGACCAACACTTGGCTTTCGGCCGGTTGTTCGGCGAGCTGCACGTGCATCCGGCAGCGCCGCACGAGGCGGGCAAGCCCGAATTGATGATCATCCATGCCGACAAGGACTCGCCGCGCGCCAACGGCGAGGGCTGGCACACCGATGTGAGCTGTGACCTCGAACCGCCGATGGGCAGCATCCTTTACATCAAGACCTGTCCGCCCGCAGGCGGCGACACGCTGTTCGCCAGCATGTATGCCGCCTACGAGGCGCTCTCGGACCGCATGAAGAAATACCTTGAGGGTATGACCGCGATCCACGACGGCGAGCCAGTCTATCGCGGCCTATACAAGAACTACGGCGTCTCCGATAAGCCGGAATATCCCCGCGCGGAGCATCCGGTCGTGCGCACACACCCGGTGACCGGCAAAAAGGCGCTTTACGTCAATCGCGGGTTCACCACCGCCCTCGTGGGCGTGCCGCGGGACGAGGGCGACAGCATCCTGCAATATCTTTACGAGCACATGGAGAGCCCGCTGTTCCAGTGCCGCTTCCGCTGGCGCGAGAACTCCATGGCGTTTTGGGACAATCGCTGCGTTCAGCATCGCGCGATGTGGGATTACTGGCCTCACACCCGCACAGGCAACCGCGTCACCGTGGCCGGAGACAAGCCCTTCTGATGCTGCGTGTCGGTGATCTTTGACTGCCACCGAGTGTTGGGCCCAGCAATGCCCGGTACGGCCCCCCCCCCTGCTTCTCTTTCCGCCGCACACCACCCGCATTTCCTCTCTTCTTGCCGCGAAAGGTCCGGTCTACCCCCGATAGCTGCCGCGAATGAGGCGATGCCCCCCCCCCTCTCCCCCTTCCTCTCCTCCCGCTCGCCCCGCGCGCTGCCGCCTTCCTTCTCGGTTCCTCCCGTGCCGTTGCCCGGCCTGCGTGCCCGCTCCTTGCTCCCGGCGTTCACCCGCTTCTCGCTACTACGGCGTCCGCCCCGTCCGCGCTCGTACTTCGCCTCACGCGGGCCGCTTGGCCTCTTCCCGGCTCGCCGCCAGGTTCTCACGTCCGTACAGGCCTTGGCTTCACCCGCCTCCTGCCGTGCCGTTGGCGTCCGGTATCCCCCCGCCCGGGGCCCCCCTGGTCTCACCCCGCTTCCACGTCTCGCGGCTCGCCGCCTCTCCGCCCCCGCGCCGACCCGCCGCACCCCCGCTGCGCGCCGGCCGCACGCCCCCGGCCCCCACCCCGGTGCGCACCGCCGGCGGCCTGCCAGCAGCAGATGTCGGTCAGCTTTTTCAATCGCCTCGGCGGCGCGAGGCTTCGCGCGCGATGCGGACAAAAGCGGTCCGCGAGCCGGCGCTCCCGTGGACAATTCAAACGGTTGGGACCTTCGCGTCACAAGCAAACATGGTATGCGGTCGCTCGTTTGGGGCTCGCGGACGCGACCTGTTCTGGCTCAAGCATTCCAGGTTAGAAGAGCGAGAACTGTACGGATCCTGTATGCTTATGAAAAAGATCGGCTTTCTATCATTCGGCCACTGGACGCCTTCGTCCCACTCGCAGACGCGATCGGCTTCCGACGCGCTCTTGCAGTCGATCGACCTGGCCGTCGCTGCCGAGGAGCTCGGCGTGGACGGGGCTTACTTCCGCGTGCACCACTTCGCCCGCCAGCTCGGCTCCCCGTTCCCGCTGCTGGCTGCCGTCGGTGCCAAGACGAAGCGGATTGAGATTGGCACGGCGGTCATCGATATGCGGTATGAGAATCCACTGTATATGGCGGAGGACGCGGGTGCCGCCGACATCATCGCCGGCGGACGCCTGCAACTGGGCATCAGCCGCGGTTCACCCGAGCAGGTGATGGATGGATGGCGCTACTTCGGTTACGTCCCGCCCGAGGGAATGACCGATGCCGACATGGCCCGACGCCACACGGAGGTGTTGCTCGAGGTGCTGCGTGGCGAGGGATTTGCGCGCCCCAACCCGCGATCGATGTTCCCGAACCCTCCTGGCCTCCTGCGCGTCGAGCCGTACTCGGAGGGCCTGCGCGACCGAATCTGGTGGGGCGCCGGTTCGAATGCCACTGCAGTTTGGGCAGCCGAGCTTGGGATGAACCTGCAGAGCTCAACGCTCAAAAATGACGAGAGCGGACTTCCGTTCCACGTACAGCAGGCGGACCAGATCCGGGAATTCCGTAAGGCGTGGAAGGCGGCCGGTCATGCACACGAGCCGCGAGTGTCAGTCAGCCGCAGCATCTTCGCACTGGTGGACGACCGCGACCATGCCTATTTCGGACGCGGGAACGAGAACGAGGACAAGATCGGCCTCCTCGGCGACAGCACCCGCGCCATTTTTGGCCGCACCTACGCCGCCGAGCCAGACGTGCTCGTCGAGCAACTCGCGAAAGACGAAGCCATCGCAGAGGCTGACACGCTTCTCCTGACCGTCCCTAATCAGCTCGGTGTCGACTACAACGCACACGTCATCGAGGCGATCCTCGACGGTGTCGCCCCTGCCCTTGGCTGGCGCTGACACTTTCCGGCCTCAGGAACTCCTTCGACCAGCTACGAGAGCCAGAGTCCCGCCTTCTGCGGCCCGGCACGAGACAGTCTGGCGCCACGCGGTTGGGGCATTCGGATCGCGCATATCTCCAGTAAAAAATCGTGTCAGTTCGCCTTGATGTTCGCGAACTTGATCACGTTCGCCCACTTCTCGGTTTCGTCGCGCACGAACCTACCGAATTCTGCCGTGGACATCGTCATCGGGTCGAGGCCCAGCCCGGCAAGCCGCTCCCTAGCGGCAGGCTCCGCGACTATGGCGTTGATTGTCCTAGTGAGCGTGTCGATGATCTCGCCAGGCGTGCCGGCGCGCACGCCAAAGCCGTACCAGCCGATCGCCTCATAGCCTGGCACGAACTCGGCAACTGCCGGAACGTCCGCCAGCAGATCCATGCGCGCGGCAGAGGTCACGCCCAGAGGGCGAAGCTGACCCTGCTTGATGTAACCGATCACGGAAGGCGTCGGTGCAAACGTGACCTGAACCTGCCCGGACAGTAGATCGGGAAGATAGTTGCTGCGATAGGGAACGTGCACCATGTCGACGCCGGCCATCATCTTGAACAGCTCGCCGGTCACATGCGATGCGCTGCCGGTGCCGGACGAAGCCATATTGATCTTGCCCGGATTGGCTTTGGCGTAGGCAACGAACTCGGATCCGGTTTTCGCCGGCAATGATGGCGTCACTGCCATGATATAGGCGGTACCGGCCATGCAGGTGACCGGCGCGATGTCGCGGATAAAATCAAACTTGAGATTGTCGTAGAGCGTTGCGTTGACGGTGTTGGTCGCAACGGTCATCAGCAGAGTGTAGCCGTCCGGAGCCGCGCGCGCGACGGCTTCGGTGCCGAGATTGCTGCCGGCGCCCGGCCGATTGTCGACGAAAAATTGCTGGCCGAGCCGCTCAGTCAACCACTGAGCTGCCAGGCGCGCGACAATGTCTGGCCCGCTACCCGCCGGAAAGCCCACAACAATCTGCACGGGACGCGCCGGATAGGACTGAGCCCTGCCAAGACCTGAAGCAACAGGGACCGCGGCCGCCGCAGCGGCCAGCTGCAGAAAATTTCTGCGGCGAAGTTGCATGAGCGTCCTCCCGAAAACGCGTCGCAAGATTGGCTTTGCTGTCAGTCTGCCTCAACCGGGAGGTCGAGACCAATAAAAGGTGACGCGCCGCGCTGTCGGCATCACGCGACCAGAACAAGCCCTACTGACCAGGGACAACGACGCGTGGAAGGTCCGCTGGACTGCGGCTGGATTCCGTAAATGATTGACGTGATTGGATAAGAAAGCCCTTCACGCGGGGAGGTCGCAGTCCTACCGCCACGGCCCACCACCAGAACGGTCTGACCCACTCACAATTCGAGGGCTCTGTTGATGATGTCAAGGAAACGGTCATTAGTGCAGACCGCTCCAATATCGCAAGAGCTCAAGCCATCCTGCGAATTGGCTTGGGAACCCTCAGCGCGAGGCGCGCGCGGTCTTCGCGGTCCTTGGTTTCACTGTCTTGAAGAGACTGCTGGGCGGCGGCAGCGTCTCGTGGGTTCCGGGCATCACACCGGAATAGATCGACACGTGATTCCGCGGCGGGCCGGCGTTCTTGCCGCGCTCACCCGCGCCCACGGCATGCGCGTGATCGTCGGCGTCGCCATAGTGGGCGCCCCGCGCGCTCTCGTCCGAGTTATAGACCGTGAACGCAAAAGCCGAGGGCGCCGCAAAGAGCGTCAGCATCGCCACCAGACTGGGGAGTCGCATCGGACATGCACCGGTTGCGCCGGACGCCAGACGAGCGGCGCCGCCGTTTGTGAGATTGCCTGTATTCTAGCGCAAGTGCGGCCGGTTGACCGTGACATGCGCGCAACGCTTTCGAAAAATCGACGGGCGTTTCGCCCGTCGGCACCTGGAGCGGGATCAGGCGATGATCGGCGCATGACGTCGGTTTCCTGCCACGCACGTCTGCTCGGTGCCTGGAGCGGGGGTCGCCATCGGAGGGCATATAGCCGCCTCTCCTCTGTCTTGCGGTGAGGCCCGGAGGGCGCGAACATTCCGAACGCATTGGGAAATCGCGGTCATGGGCGGCAAACCCTTTCCCGCGAATGCCGATCGGTGAAGAACATCCCGGGCCTTGCCGTCTCTCGAATTGAGCGCGGACAGCCTCGGCAACGGCTCGACGGGCTGAGAGGGACACGATGACGTTCACGACCCGCCGGGCGATAGCCTATGAGGTGCTCAACAGCGAGAGATTCGAGGCTGAGCTTGCCGTTGTTGCCAAGAAGGCGGGTAAACCCCTGACCGAGGCGCGCAAGGAGGCGTCAATCGCGCTGCGGGCGTTGGTGAGCGTCCAAATCCCATTCTTTGGATTCCTCTTTGATCGCGGCCTTGTCCCGCTCCACGCTCGTGCCTGGTCGCTTGACGTTCGATTGGGCGGCGCTAAACCGCCTGCAGAACGAGAATGCAAACAAGTCGCTGGTTTTCCTGCCGACGCACCGCTCGTATGCCGACCCGTTCATTCTGGCGAAAATCCTGCACGCGATCCGGATGCCCCGCAATTACATACTCGCCGGTGACAATCTCAGGTTCTTCCCGCTCGCCACGATCGGCCGGCGGGCAGGCAGCGTGTTCATGCGCCGCAGCTTCAGGGACGACGAAGTCTACAAGCTGGTGCTGCGTGAATACATGCGATATCTCGTTGCCTCCGGCGCCAATCTCGAATGGTACATGGAAGCCGGCCGGTCACGCACAGGCAAACTCCGGCGCCCCAGGTACGGTCTCCTCAGATATCTCGCCGAGGCAATGGACAGCGGCGCCGCCGAGGACATCCTGCTCGTTCCCGTGTCAACAACCTATGATCAGTTGCAGGAAGTGGGGAAGATGGCGGCCGAGGAGGCCGGCGTCGCCAAGGTGAAGGAGGGCGTCCGTTGGCTCGCCGGCTACGCCCAGGCGCAAAGTCGTAAGCTCGGCAAAGCCTATGTGCGCTTCGGGGAACCCTTCTCCCTACGCCAGGCGCATCCGCGCGGAGACGACCAGCCGCTTCGGTGGACCCTCGACAAAGTCGCCTTCGAGGTCTTCCAGCGCATCAATCAGATCACGCCGGTCACGGCGTCGGCGCTCGTCACCCTTGCCCTGCTCAGCGTCCATGATCATGCGCTCACCTTGCAGCAGGTGCGTGACGTGATCGAACCGCTGCTCGACTATGCCTCGCAGCGCAAGCTGCCCACCACCGCGCTTGGCGATCTGCACAGCGCGCGCGGCGTCGAGGAGGTGTTGGACACGCTTGTTCAATCGGGCGTGGTCGGCCGTCACGATGGCGGTCTGGCTCCAGTCTTCCATATCGAGCCCGGCAAGCATTCCGTCGCAGCGTTCTACCGCAACAGCGCGATCCACTGGTTCGTCAACCGCGCGATCGTCGAACTCGCCGTCATGGTTGCTTCGCGCGCGGGAGGCGGCGACGCGATCGATCGCGTCCGGGAAGCGGCCTTCGCCTTGCGCGACCTGCTGAAATTCGAGTTCTTCTTCAGCGAGAAGCGGGTATTCCTGGAGGAGATCAGGACTGAAGCCAGCCTGCTCGATCCGCACATGCGCGAGCACGTTGCCGCCCGGACGGCGGGCCTGTCGATCCTCAAGCAGGCTCCATTCCTGATCGCACATCGCGTGCTGCCGGCGTTTCTCGAGGCCTATTTCATTGTTGCGGACCGGCTGGCGGCGCATCCATTGGATGCGCCGGTGGACGAACAGAAATTCCTTACGCAGTGCATCGCGGTCGGCAGGCAATATGTCCTGCAGAAACGGCTGCGAAACCCGGAGTGTGTCAGCCGCGAACTCTTCACCAACGCGCTCGCTCTGGCGGCCAACCGCGGCCTGCTGCAATCGGGCGCCGATGGCCTCGCAGATCGGCGGCGCCAGCTCGCGGCGGAGACGGCTGCCGCCGTAGCCGACGTGGCGGCGATCGGCGAACTCGACTACCGGCTGCGCCACGTCGCGTAGGGTCCACACTGATGCTCGCAACCGACGCCGTCGCCGCAATCGAGACCGGTCCGAAAGGTCCGGAGATCGG
Organism: uncultured Alphaproteobacteria bacterium; assembly: GCA_963833605.1. GTDB lineage: Bacteria > Pseudomonadota > Alphaproteobacteria > Rhizobiales > Xanthobacteraceae > JAFAXD01. The sequence continues at coordinate 62,570 of CAWHYZ010000008.1, read as the reverse complement.
CGCCTTCTTCGACTTCGACGGCACGTTGATCGACGGCTATTCCGCGGTGGCCTACTTCACCGACAGGTTCCGTCGCCGCGAGATGGGTCTTGGCGAAGCGGCGGACGTCATTCGGACGGCTTGGCGCGGCGACATGGACGAACGCGAATTCGCCGACGTCATTGGCAAGGGCATCGCCGGATGGGCCGGTCATCCAGAAGAAGAGCTCGCCGCACTCTGGTCACGCCTGTTCAAAGAAAGGATCGCGCGCCAGCTTTTTCCCGAGGCCTGGAGGCTTGTGAAGGCGCATCAGAAAATGGGGCACACGGTGGTGATCGCGTCCTCCGCTACGCGCTACCAGGCCGCCCCCATCGCCGAGGAACTGGGGATCGAGCATTTGCTGTGTACGCGCGCGACGGTGCGTGATGGCCGCCTGACGGGCGGCGTCGAGGGCGCACCGCTCTGGGGAGCCGGCAAGGCCGATGCCGTATGCGACTTCGCAAAGGCGCGCAAGATCGCGCTTTCGCGCAGCCATGGCTACGCCAACGGCAACGAAGACATCGCCTTCCTGAAGACCGTGGGGCACGCGACCGCCGTGAACCCGAAGCCTGTGCTGATCGCGGCGGCGCAGCGTGAAGGCTGGACGGTGTTGCGCTTCCCGGCGCGCCGCAAGGCTTCGGCAGCGACGCGCGCGCGCAGTCTCGGCGCCTATTGCGCGCTGGCAGCCACATCGCTTTACGGCCTCGCCTATGCTGTCACGACCGGGAACAAACGCCGGGCTGCCGAATGGGTCAGCGCGACAAGCAGCGACGCCATGCTGGCGATCGCCGGCATCGACGTTGAGGTCCAGGGCGAGCACCACCTGTGGGCACACCGGCCATCGCTGTTCCTGTTCAATCATCAAAGCGTGGCCGATGGCTACGTCCTCTTGACCCTGTTGCGGCGCGGCTTTACCGGCATCGCGAAGAAGGAAGTGGCCAAAATGCCCTTCCTTGGGCAGATCCTACGCGCGCTGGACTTTGCATTCATCGACCGCAGCAACACCCGCAGCGCCAAAGAAGCGATGCAGCCGGCGGTCGACCGGCTCCGGCTCGGGATGAGCGTCGTTATTGCTCCGGAAGGGACGCGCAGCCTCACGCCGCGGCTCGGTCGGTTCAAGAAGGGCCCCTTTCACATCGCGATGCAGGCCGGCGCGCCCGTTGTGCCGGTGGTCATTCGGAACACCTACGAGGTGATGACGCGAGGTTCGCTGCTGTTTCGACCCGGCACGGTGCAGGTGGACGTGCTGCCGCCAATCGACGTGACGAAGTGGAAAGTCGAAGACCTCGACCGCCACGTCGCCGACGTGCAGGCTCTGTTCCAGCGCACCCTCGATGACTGGCCCGCGGCCGGGCGCAGCTGAGCTGAGGCAAACGAGGATGTCCGATTCAAATCGCGGTACTGGGCGCGCTGTACGGACAGAGTTCCCGACTATCGAACCAGTCTCCGTCGAACGCAATGGAGTCTCTGGCTTCGCGCCCGCTCAAAAGTCGAAAATTGGAAAATGCGAAGCCGAGACTGCGAGTACATCGTCCGGGAGCAGGCCGCTGCCGCATACGCAGCGGCTACGGCGTCATCGTCATATGCTAGCAGCGAGGATGCCGCGATGTTGGATAAGGCAACCAAACTCATGGAAATTGAAATCGAGCGCTTCAGACTTGGCGATACGGCAGAATAAATCGGAGCAATCGGAGAGAGCCCAAGTTACTCAATTTGGGCCGGCAACGGAGACAGACATGCACGTCAAATCGACGCTTATCTCTGCAGCGATATTCATTTGCGGCGCCGCTGTGCTTGGCAGCGTGCCCGTTCAGGCGCAGGACCGCCCAACGAGAGAGGGCGAGCGGTTGCGCCAACTTTGTGACCGAGGTGATCACCGCGCCTGCGTTCGCTTCGGAATGCTGCTCAACGAGAACCGCGCGCATCATGATGAGTGGCGTCGGTCTCACCCGGAATTCTGGTGGTTTGAAGGGGACCGGAGCGATAGGGGCAGGGGCGACCAAAATCGCGGAAATCGAAGCGAAACCAATCTACCCTGGTGTGGGGTTCCTTATGCCAGCACTCGCGAGTGCGTGTACCAAACCGTGGGGCAATGTGAAACGGATATGCGGCCCCTGGGCGGAGATTGCGTACCGAGGGATTGACGTTAAAGAGCACCGACCTCCGGACGCTCGACCAACACCCCCGCGATGCACGAAGAGGCCATGGCGATCGCCCGCCAAGGGGGATGAGCCACCTCGGCACGATCGTCCTTGGTCACCGTGCACTGGCAGCCGGCGACGATACGCTGCGGCGCGAGTTGCTGCGCGCGAGTTGCTGCGCGAAAGGGAGCACGCCCTGTATCAGGCCAACGCCGCTTCTGTTCCGGCCGACACGATGGGCAGGCCAACCGCCTACTTCTGCCGCGCCTTCTCGTAGGGATAGATCAGGGTGCCGGTCTTGGCCTCGGGTGGCCAGACAATGGGCTGCGCGCTGCCGTCACGGAACTGCTCGAGGTTGTTGGGTTGTGCGTTCTGAACCTGCGTCCAGGCCATGCGCGCAGTGGACCATTCGCCATCCTTGCCGAACGAGAAGTCGCCCGCCACGGTCTTGAAGCTCGCCTTGTGCAGGTACTCGGCGAGCTTGTCCTGATCGAGGGTCTTGGTGGCGGCCACCGCCTGCTCCAACACCTGGCCGGCCGCATAGGCGAACGGGCCCCAGGCGAATCCGAGCGGATCGATGCGGGCGGCCACCGCCCTCTCGCCATACCGCTTAAGGAAATCGCTCGCCCCGGAAATCTGCTTGGCTGACGCTGCGGCAAAGTTCTCACCGGTGATGAGCCCGTTGGCCATCGGCCCGAGCTGCATCTTGATCGGCGTCACCAGCATGCCGATCATCGCGCCGCCCATCATCTTCGGCTTGAGCCCGACCTCGTTGGCCGCGCGGATAATCCCGACGTTGTCCGGCGGGTATGCACCGATATAGACGATGTCGGGGCTGGCCGCCTGCACGGCCCGCACCACCGGCGCGAAATCAGTCGTGCTCGGCGGATAGCTCTGGTCGTAGACCAGATTGAAACCGTGCTTCTTGATCTGGTTGCGCGCGCCCTCGGCGGCGCTCTGGGCGAACTCGGCGTCGGCCGCAATGATGGCGACCGTGCGCGGCTTCGGCTGCTGCGCCGCGGCCATGTCAAAGAAGCCAATCGAGAACGAATCGACGCCCTCCGGGCCGGTCGACACCATCGAGAAATATTTTGGGTAATGGAATTTGTCGTTGATGCCGATCGCCGTAAAGCTGATCGTCATTTTGTTGTTGTTGATGATGGTCGGCATTGCCGGCGCGACAAAGTTGGTGCCGTAAGGGCCGAGCAGGAGATCGACCTTATCGACCGTGATCAGCTTGGTGTAGATGTTTGGAACATTGGTCGGCGAACTCTGATCGTCATAGATCACGAGTTCGACCGGTCGGCCCAGCAGGCCGCCCTTGGCGTTGACGTTGTCGCGCCAGATTTCGAGCGCGGTGTTGATCACCTTCGATGGAGACGCCCCGGCGCCGGTCAGCGCGAGACTCATGCCGATCCGGACCGGATCGCCGCTCTGCGCGGCCGCTCCCGAAAAGAAACCAAGTCCGATGATCAGCGCGGCGCCTAGTGTGCGCAGCGCGTTGCGGCAAAGGTCCATGATCGCTTCCTCCTCCTTGATGCATCGCTAACGGGGTTACCCGTTGTCTGGCGATCTTGTTGACGGCGATTGTGCGTGACTCCCCTTCTCTCCAGTGTCGATCCTGGAGCACGCATGGTATCCTCCTGGTACTGCCGGCGATCTTCCACATTCCTCGCGATATCGGATGTTAGGCTTCCCCGAGCCGCGGAACAATCACTGCATGGCAGTGAAGGTCCGCCCATTGACCCGGCCCTGCGATGCGGGTCGACTGCCGAAAACAGACATGGAGACAGCCAGAATTCGCAAATGCCGTTCTGCCAATTGAGCGCAATCGCCCATCTGCCAACTGACTAAGAGATCGTGCTTGCTTCATGCGTCGCTCGTTGGATCGCCAATGGCTGAAGCGTGAACTCGTTGTGCGGACGGCACAAACGATCTGGAATTGACGGAACAAAGAGCTAACTTTGCTCTCAACGGGGTGATCGTTCTAGTGCCGCCGATTTGAAGTTCCTGCACCAGCTGCCGCAATGTCGTTCAGGAACTTCAAATCGAGAAGCGGCACTAGAACCATATACTTGCTAGTGCCCGTTTGTTTCCGAAGTTCGTGTCGGAGGATGCCGGCGTGTATCACGAACTTCGGAAACCGGGCACTGGTCGTTCGGCTGTTTCCTCGATGCTACGCTATTGTGTCCAGACGCTGGGGTACCTTAACTTCGGGCGCCGTGACCACGATGGCGCCAGCAGCAGCCGCGTCGTGCAGGAGACATGAATGGGCCAACTCGTTGACGGGAAGTGGAGTACCAAGAACGTCTTGGTGCAACACGACGACAAGGGGCTTTATTTTAAGCGCGAGTTTGTGTTCCGCAAGCGCATTAGTCATGAACTCCAGTCGGAGTTTCCCGCTGAGCCCGGCAGATATCACCTTTACTGCGCTGTCGCTTGTCCCTGGGCACATCGCGCCACGCTGATGCGCACGCTTAAAAAACTCAAGCCGTTCGTCACGCTGACCGACACCTTTCAGGAACTAAACGGCGAGGGATGGTCATTCGGAGAGGAAGGCCACGTCGTGCCCGGAACCGACCGGCGTGTCCGATGGCTCCATGAGTTGTATACGATCGCCGATTCAACTTGCACGACCCGCGTAACGGTTCCAACGCTTTGGGACGCGAAGACCCGTCGTGTGGTGAATAACGAATCCTCCGAAATCATGCGGATGTTCAACACAGCATTTTCCGCCATTGCGCAGGCTTCGTCAGACTACTATCCCGAACCTCTCCGTTCTGAGATCGACGCAACGAATGCGCTGGTCCTCAAAGGCGTGAACAATGCCGTCAATGGCTGCGGCTACTCGATTTCACAGGCGGCCTACGATAGCTCGGTCAAGCTCCTGTTCGACACGTTGGACTGCATCGACGCGCGCCTTTCGCAGCAACGCTACTTGTGCGGCGACGTTGAAACCGAGGCAGACTGGAGGCTGTTCCCAAGTCTGGTACGTTTCGATCCTTGCTACTACGTCGGATACAAATGCAACCTGCGTCGTCTTGAAGAGTACCCAAGTTTATCGAACTATCTCCGCGAGCTCTACCAAAAGCCAAATATAGCGGAAGTCTGCGACATCGCAGGTATGAAACGTGGCGTATTCAACAAGGCTGGCCCTGTCGGCTCGAACGGAATCATCCCGATCGGCCCCACCGTCGATTATTTGCGGCCGCATGATCGTGATCGTTTGCCTCGCGCCCGTTGAAAACCAGCGCGGGGATAAAAGAATATTACAAATGTCTGATGCGCACATTAACGGAAGGCGAGAGCTCAATTTGCTGAGCGCCAGCGAGCTGGCCGACTGATGCACGGCTCAGCCCGCCGCGCCGCACGACGGGCAAAGAACGGCACCAAAGAGGACCCCCTGGCGGCAACGCATGAAACTGTTAGCGGCGCGACCAGATCGTCGGTGACCGCGGGGCTTAGGCTCTGTTTTCCGGCATCGGGATCCGCGCAAGGTCGAGTGGCTGATAGTGTGCCAGCGTTTGTAAGCTCGACATGTCGGTCAATTCGACCAGGCGTGAGCGGGTGGTGATCAATTGTTCCGTGCGCAATTGCTGCATGACGCGATTGAGGTGCGGTACACTCAACCCCAGCACGTCGGCCATGATCTCCTGCGAGAACGGAAGATCAAAGCTCGTCTTTTCTGCGTGTCCGACCGCCAGCAAGCGGGCATGAATTTCCAGAAGGAAATGCGCCAGCCGCTCGAGCGGCGTTCGCCGCCCGAGGTCGACGATGTGCTCGGCGTAGATCGCCGCCTCCTGTGCGGCAAGCCAGCTTAATGCCAGGCCAAACTGAGGCTGCTCGTAACAAAGCTGGGCGTACGCTTCCAGCGGGCAGACGTTGTAGGTCAGATCGGTCACCGCAACGACCGCGTAGATCGAACGATCGAAAAAGCTGACGGGAAAGCCGATGACGTCGCCCGGCAAGATCACGTTGAGGATTTGCCTCTTCCCGCTGCGAAGCAGCTTGTAGCGGATCGCGTAGCCGTCCTTGACGAAGCAGAGATTGCGATACTCGTCGCCGACGACGACCAGGTCCTTTCGCTTTTTGACGAGCCGCTCGCTCTCGACGATGAGCTCGAGACTTCTGATATCGGCCGCGCCAAGTTGCATGAGACGCGACAGCCGCGCCAAGAACGGATGCTCGGCGAGCGATACATCGTGCCCAATTTGAGCTGCAACATTCATGGCGATGCCGATGGCGACCTTACGTCTTCTTATTAATCCAAATCAATAACTGGAGTTAGCGTCGGCCAGCTCGGAACTGGCGCTTTCGTGTGACGCGATGACGCAGCGATGGCGTCGTGCCGCGAAAGCGAATGAACATTGCGTTTCATGAGTGCGCTTCCTCGTGTCATCGACGAAAGTGGCATTGACCGTACGACTCTGCGGTTGGCTATAGAACTCTCTGCACCGCGTACTCCTGCGCGCCCGTTGGGAGAAATGAGGGCCGCGCAAAGCACGGCGCACAATAACAAGCGAGTTGGCAGCAAATCGAACAAACCAACGAGGAGGAACCAAGATGTCACGACAAGATCACGAGTTCGGCAGCATGTCCCGTCGGACGTTGCTACAGGCCGGCGCGGGCCTTGCCGGCAGCGTTGTACTGCCATCCGTGCTGACCATGCCGGCCTTCGCGGTCGGCATCAGCGACAAGCCGCCCATCGGGACCTGGCCGGCCGGTTCGGAAGGCGACACGGTCAGCGTCGGCGCCGCCGTACCGCGTACCGGCAGCTACGCCGTGCAGGGCGAAGATGAGCTCAAGGGCTGGCAACTCGCGGTCGAACACATCAATAACGGCGATCCGCTGCTCAAGAAGATCGCGCCCAAGGTCAGCAAGGGTCTGCTCGGTAAGAAGGTCAACCTGCTCGCCGCCGACAGCGCCGCCAAGCCGAACCAGGCAGTGCAGGAAATCCAGACCTTCATCAACCAGAACAAGATCGTGCTGATGACCGGCTCGACATCGAGCGCGGTCGCGGTCGCACTCAACAAATTCGCGCAGCGAGAGAAGATCCTCTACGTTACCGGCATCTCCGGCTCGAACGATACGACCGGCAAGGACTGCGTGCGTTACGGCTTCCGCCAGAACTTCTACGGCGAGACGGCGGCCAACGCGATCGGCCCGGTGCTGGTCAAACAGTTCGGCAAGAACCGGAAAGCCGCGTTCATGACCCCGGACTATACCTACGGTCACACCGTCACCAAGTCGGTGAACGATTATCTCGCCAACAATGCCGGCTGGACCATGGTGACCAACCAGATCTCGCCGCTCGGCACTCAGGACTTCAGCCAGTATCTCACGAACATCGCCAATTCGGGCGCGGAGTTCCTTGTGAACGTGAATTGGGGCCGCGATGCGGTGCTGTCGATCCAGCAAGCCAAGCAGTTCGGCATCCTGCCGAAGATGACGCTGGTGGTGCCCTACCAGATCCCCTTCCTCGCCAAGGAAACAGGGCCGGAGCTTACCGCAGGCGTCTATGCCGCCACCGATTTCTGGTGGACGTTGGAAGACAAGTACCCGCTCGCCAAGATGTTCGTCGAGGCGTTCAACAAGAAGTACGGCTACAAGCCTGAGTGGGGCGCCAATAACGCCTATATGTCGTTCGCCATCTGGGCGCGGATGGTATCGGAGGCGGGCTCATTCTATCCGCCGGACGTCATCAAGCAGTACGAGAAGGGCGAGAAGTTCGACTCGACCGTCGGCGAGGTCTATTTCCGCCCGGAAGACCACCAGCTCGTCCGTCCGGTGATCATCGTCAAAGGAAAGGCGCCCAGGGACATGAACAACAAGGAGGACTACTGGGAGGTCCTTGAGGTCGTGCCGGGCGCGCCGCTGATGCAGAAGCCGGACGCGTTCGGCTGCAACCTCGGCGCCTACACCTGATCCGACGTTACGCGCTGCTCCGCGGGCGATGTCAGCGCCCGCGGCGCGGCCGTCTGTCCGGAATTTACTCGACCAATGATCAATTGGGCCAACTTCATATCGCAATGCTTCAACGGCCTGGTGCTGGGTGCCTTGCTTGCGCTGGTTGCGTCGGGCTTGACCATCATCTACGGCATGCTTGGCGTCCTCAATCTCGCGCACGGCGCCATGTTCATGCTTGGCGGCTACGCCGGCTGGTTGACCTATAGCTACACGGACTCCTTCCTCGCCGCGGTCCTCGTCGGCGCGATTTTCGTCATGATCGTGGGCGTGTTGGTGGAACGGGTGATCATTCGCCATTTCTACAAACGTCCCCACGAGGACCAGCTGCTAGTCACCTTCGGCCTCGGCATCGTTTTCGTCGAAGCGGTGCGGTTCTTTTTCGGCAGCCTGTCGAAGACCGTGCCGCCGCCGTCGTCACTGGTGGGCATCACGCCGCTCGGTTTCATGTTCTATCCGACCTACCGTCTCGCGCTGCTTGGCATCGTCGCGGTCGCGCTGCTGGCACTCTATCTGGTGCTCTATCGCTCGCGCATTGGCCTGATCGTGCGCGCCGGCATCGAGGACGCGGTGATGGTCGATTTGCTGGGTATCGATGTCTACAAGGTGTTCATGCTTGTGTTCGGCATTGGCGCCATGGCGGCGGGCTTCGCCGGTATCGTCAACGCGCCAGTTGTCTCGATCGCGCCCGACGTCGGCGAAGCGATCTTGGTGCAGACCTTCGTCGTTGTCGTCATCGGCGGCGTCGGCTCGTTCCCCGGCGCCATCCTCGGCGGCCTGATCGCCGGCGAGATCATCAGCATCACTTCCATGTTCAACCCGGGCTACTCCTACGTCATGCTGTTCGTCGCCATGACGCTGGTGCTCGTGCTGCGTCCCTACGGACTGCTCGGCACGGCCGGCCGCGAATGAGCGCGGTCATCTTATGCTGAGGCAACGCCCTTTTGTGGTTGAGGTTTTGACGGCCGCCGGGCTGATCGCCGCGCCATTCCTCCTGCCTCACCTCGGATTTACGCCGCCGACGATCAACCGCATCCTGGTCTGGGGGGTGTTCGGGATCGGCTTCGACATCCTGTTCGGCTTTACTGGTCTGCTTTCCTTCGGCCAGTCCGCCTTCTTCGGCACCGGTGGCATGGTTGCGGCCTATCTGCTCACGGTCGCGAACTTCCCTTACGTGATGGCAGCGCTGGTCATCGGCACGATCGTGGCCGGCATCGTCGGTTACCTGGTGGGGCTGATCGCGCTCAGGCGTACCGGCATCTATTTCGCCATGATCACCGTGGCGATCGCGGAGGTCTTCTTCTTCGTCGAGTTCAATCCGCTCTCGGCCTATACCGGCGGCGAGAACGGGCTGCCAGGCGTGCCGGCGCCGGCGCTCTATCTCGGCTTTACCACGATCCATTTCGATTCGGACGTGTTGCTTTACGCCTTCCTCGCGTTTTGGTACTTCGTCGGTATGGTGATCGCGCTGCGTATCGTGCGTTCGCCCATTGGCGCCGTGCTGCGCGCAATCCGCGACAATCCGGTTCGCGCCGCCGCGGTCGGCCACAACATCCACGGCTACAAGCTAACCGCCTTCGTCGTTGCTGCCGCCTATGCGGGCTTCGCCGGGGGGCTGCTCGGCGTCATGCAAGGCTTCATGCCGCCGGAAGCCTTCATGTTCGATACGTCCGGGCAACTGGTAATGCAGACGGCGATCGGTGGCGCCGGCACACTGTTCGGACCGCTGGTCGGTGCTACGGTGTGGCTCTATCTGAACGACTTTTTGCAGTCCACGTTGCAGCTCGGCGCCACCTGGAAGCTGGTGCTCGGCGTGATCTTCGTGCTGCTGGTTTGCTTCCTGCGCCACGGGTTGATCGGCGGAATTGAGGATCTCTGCCGACTCGTGACTGGTTTTCGGAAGGAAGCCGAGCCCGTTGATGCGCCAATGGCCGGCGTCACGGCCGAAGGCGAGCAGAAGGCCGCGGAGGCTGCGCGCCAACCGGCGATCGCAGCCATGCCGGCGCGCCACCGCGAATCCGACCGCACTAGCGGGCCGATCCTGCAGGCCAAGGGTCTGACCAAGCGCTACGGCGGCCTCGCCGCCAACAGCGACATCGATTTTGCCGTCAATCACGGTGAGCTGCGCGGCATTATCGGCCCAAACGGTGCCGGCAAAACCACGCTCTTCAGGATGCTTACGTGCGAGGTGCCGCCCACCGCGGGCCAGATCCTGTTCGAGGGTCGTGACATCACGGGCATGACGGTGACCGATGTCTGCCAGCTCGGCCTCACCAAGAGCTACCAGATCAACCAGCTGTTCAACCGCTTGACCGTGCGCGAGAACCTGGCCATCGCGGTGCTGGCGGAGCTGCGCGGCAAGTTCAAGCTCGATCTGTTCAAATCGCTCAAGAGCGTCCCGGGCCTCGGCGAACAGGTCGAGCACACGCTCGCGCTGGTCGATCTGATCGAGCGCGCCGACACCCCGGTGGCGGATCTCGCCTACGGCGAAAAGCGTCGGCTCGAGGTTGGCCTGGCGCTCGCGACCTCACCAAGCCTCTTGCTGCTTGACGAGCCGCTCGCCGGCATGAGCCCGCGGGAGCGCGTCGAGACGGTGCGGCTGCTCAAGTCGATCGCCCGCGGCCGTACCATGATCATCATCGATCACGACATGGATTCGCTATTCGAGCTGGTCGAGTGCATCACCGTTCTGCAGGAGGGCCGGGTGCTGGTTGAAGGCACGCCGGACGAAGTCAAGGGCAACAGCAAAGTGCAGGAAGCCTATCTCGGCGGCGTGCACGGCGTGTTGGCCGCCGAATGAGCCTGCTTGAGGTCAAGGGTCTCAATACCTATTACGGCGACAGCCACATCCTGTTTGACGTTGCCTTGCGCGTCGAGCGCAGCGAGGTGGTTGCCCTGCTCGGCCGCAACGGCGCGGGGAAGAGCACGACCCTGAAAAGTCTCATGGGCGTGGTGACGCCGCGCAATGGCTCGATTGTCTTCAACGGCGCCGAGATTGCGGGCATGAAGAGCCACGCCATCGCGCGCGCGGGCATGCAATTGGTCCACGAGGACCGCCGCATCTTCGGCAGCCTGAGCGTCGAGGAAAACTTGGTGCTGGCCGGACTCACGGCTGAGAACCGCTGGCCGCTTGAGCGCATCTACGAGATGTTCCCCCGGCTGAAGGAGCGACGCACAAGCCGCGGCACCGATCTTTCGGGCGGCGAGCAGCAGATGCTGGCGATAGCGCGTGCGCTCGTCCGCGATCCCACGATCATCTTGCTCGACGAGCCGTTCGAAGGACTGGCACCGGTGATCGTGCGCGATCTTATCAAAGCCTGTCGCGATCTGGCCGACGCCGGACAGACCATCGTCCTGGTGGAGCAGAATCTCGCTGCTGCGTTGACGCTGGCGCATCGCGCCTACATCATCAACAACGGTCATATCGCCTACGAAGGGTCAACCGGCGAGATCAGAGCACGACCGAAAGTACTGCAACGGCACCTTGGCGTCTAATGTATGGTGCGCACGTTGATCTGACACTGGCGATGTAGGGGGCTTTAATGATCGGAAGCCCCTTTACAGGAAGTTGAGCTTTGCATGTCCGCAACGGCGTTTTGTGGGCCAGTTTCGTCATTTGGGAAGCCGCGCTGGCTTGGCCCGCAAGCTCGCGATGGCGCATAGCTGGTTCGGCGAAACGTCTATTTATGCGTCGCAAACCGGGATCAGCATCGTGCCCAAGGCAATACGCATCTACGAAAATGGCATGCCGGAAGTTCTCCGATGGGAGGATGTGGACGTGCCGCAGCCCGGTCCGGGCGAAGTGCTGCTGCGGCACACCGCCGTTGGGCTGAACTATGCCGACGTCAACCTGCGCAATGGCACGTTCTATATCCACACCAAGCTGCCGCTGCCCGCGATCCTGGGCAACGAAGGCGCCGGCGTTGTCGAAGGCCTGGGTTCGGGTGTCGGCAACGTCAAAGTGGGCGATCGGGTCGTCTATGTCAGCCCGAGCGGAATGGCGCCACCCGGCTCCTACAGCGAGCTGCGTGTGATCAACGCCGACCAGCTGGTGAAGATTCCGCACAGCATTTCTGACCAGCAGGCCGCTGCCGCATTTCTGAAGGGCCTCACCGCGTGGTGCATCGTCCGGCGCATTTTTCCGGTGCGGCCGGGCCACGTCATTCTGATTTACGCCGCCGCAGGCGGCGTTGCGAGTTTCCTCAGCCAGTGGTCCAAGCACCTTGGCGCCACCGTGGTCGGCACTGTCGGCAGCACCGAAAAAGCCCAGGCCGCGTGCGCGGCAGGTTGCGACCACACGATCCTGTATCGGGAAGTCGACTTCGTCCGCGAAGTAAACCGCCTGTTTCCCGATGGCGTGTCCGCTGTCTTCGACGGCGTCGGCAAAGACACGTTTCTTCCATCGCTCGACTGTCTTGATCCGTTCGGGACGCTGGTCAATTTCGGTAACGCTTCCGGCGCGCCGCCGCCACTGGACATCCGTCTGCTCGGCGCACGCGGTTCGCAAATGGTGACCCGAATGGGCATGGGTTTCTTCTTCAGGGACCGCCGGGTTCGGGACAAAGCCGTCGAGGAGATCTTTGACCTGATGACAAAGGGCATCCTGAGGGCGCGCATCGAACGCACCTATCCTTTGCGCGAGGCGGCGCAGGCGCACCGGGATCTCGAAGGCCGGCGAACGATAGGCTCGGTGATTCTAATTCCCTAGACCGTCGTCGGCTTTATGCCAACGCGGACATAGAGCCTTCTCTGAGTGGGGCCTAGAAGTCCGAGGCGTCAGCCAGGCCGCATCGTGGTCATCGGTGACGCCGCCCATACCACTGCGCCGCATCTGGCGAGCGGTGTGAGCATCGCCATCGAGGATTCAGTACTTCTGGCGCGGCTGTTGCAATCGGGGCGTCCCGCTCAGGCTTGGACGACTTTTGCATCAGCGCTACGAGCGCTACCGCATGATCGGCGAGTGAAAAAAGAAACCGGGCGCGCCGAACGAGGACACCGTTGGCGTATTCGCAGCGTCTTAGAAGGCGCTCGCCAAAGCCATTTAGGGCGGAAAAGATTGTCCCGAGTTGCTATAATGCAGCCAGCCACCTGATGGAGGACGCCATGGCGCTTAGCCTCACACGTGTGAAAATCGCTCCGAAGGGCATGGGTCTCAATGATTTCGTCGCCTTCGAAGAGGGATTCTTTGCAGCCGAAGGTCTCGACGTTGAATTGGACTGGAAAACCTTCAGGGGCACTCAGTCGAGTTGGAAGGACCTCAAATACATGGGCCGCCCGCAGGACCAGCCCTACACCCAGTCGCACGAAGATGTGATCCAGGGCGCGTGCATGTGGGGCACCATTTGCAACGCCGGGGCCGGCATGGGTCGCGTCGTTCCAACCGCTTACGGGCTGTCGCCCTGGGCAATCTACGTCCGCCCAGATTCGAGGATCAGAAAGCCGGAAGATTTGAAGGACGTGCCGGTGTCGGTCGGCATGCGTGCCGGCAGTCATTTCAACGTTCCCTACCGCCTCGAAAAATATCTGCCGCTGGCGCATATCAAGACGGTCAATACCGGAGGCTTTGGCGCGCGGCTGCAAGCTTTGCTTGACGGCGAAGTGGAAGCGGCGAGCCTGCTGCCGCCGCAGATCGCCATGGCCGACCAGCTCGGTCTGCGGTGTATCATCGCAGATACCTTCAAGACGCTGTGGTGGGTGCCGGAGTTCGGCCTCTCCGCAAACCGTCCGCGCTTATCTCAATGCGCTCGATCGCGCCGAGAAGGCAATGGATGCCGATCTGGAGAAGTACCTGCCGCTCTGGAAACATTCGGTCCCTGCCGAATTCCAGAGCTACCATGCCTGGGATTTCTCCAAGTTCGGACGCGGCGAGCGTTTTGTCTATGAGATGCTGCCCCGTGCGGAATTCAACGACATCGTGGCGATGGTCGAGCGCTGGGGCCTCGATGATTTCATGAAAGAGCGCAGCATGGAGAAGCTGGTGTACGCGGGCGCGCCAATCTAGATCGACTGCACGTCCCTCGCGAACCGGCGAGGGTAGGGCGAGCGGCGCCGCTTGTTCGTAGCTACTCATGATGTAGCTTTTCCAATCGACACCGCTGGCACGTAGCTCGGCGAGAGTACTAAAAAAGACCAGAAACGGATGCCGTTCACGGCCCGCCCGTTTTGGCCGCTGACACGCTCTGCTTTGGCTTTCCAACATAGCCTTAAATCAGCAGCAGACCTGTCAGATCGCGTGCGCGCCGCGTTAAGGATTAAACGATTGGCGACGCGGAGCTCGACGCTTTCGCTGGTCACGTCTTCAGCGACTCTGACTATAAGGCCGGACTTCCAGTCTTTCGCCCTTTCGACAACGCCAGCTGGAGAGCCGTCCCGGTCGCATCTCCGGCCCAACCGTCAACCACAAGCTGGTTTGTCTTTTGGAATCGCTGGACCGCGTCGATGGTTCTCGGACCATATTGGCCATCGACATCGAGCGGAGGATCCGCACCCAGGGTGTTTAGCGTAGCCTGAAGCCATTTCACCCTAGTCGGATCAAACATGGCCGACGCAGCCGCTGCCGCTGCAAACCTCTCTTTGATGGCAGGGAACAACTGCTTCCCGATCTGTCCTAGGAGAGGCAAGAGATCACCTGCATGTTCTTCAACCGCCTTCTCGATTGGTGTACCCTTCCGAATGGCTTCTTGGATCTGCGGGGCCATGTTGATCGCGCTGAAGATGATTGGCAGCAATTTAATCAGCAGTTCCATAAGGCGCTCTCCATGATCATTGTTTTTCTATTATTAGCTCGTTTTTGACTCCACTAGCTGGGTCGCATCACGCCCTTAGCAGAAATCGAATTGATCAAAACTCTGATGGAACGATAGTATCTTTGCGTCATCTTAAAAACGCGATCTCAAAATGCATCCCATCTTGCCGTCCGGCATAGTGTCCGCCCCAATAGAAACCCCACTCATTCGCGATTGACACTAATTCTCTGATTGATCCCTTCTCCCCTATGAGCGCTGGGCGATGCCCGAGTTTGTTGAATTTTGCGTTGATATCGAACGCGCTGCCGAACGCATGATTGCTTAGTGTAGTGCGACTACCTCGCACAAAGCGCTTACAATAGGATCCGTCATACGCCAAAATGCGATCAAGAAGTTTGTCGCCCTCCCACGCCGCCCACATCCCTTGCAACTGCTGTGCCGCAAGGCGATGAAATCGCATTGTCTGTGGCGCGTTGCTGCCCAATGCCCTTCGCAATTGCGGAATCAGGACGCTGACAATGTTGTCCTCTTCCCAGGTGTCGAGTATGCGAATTGCCTCGGGGTTGTCGGGCTCGGGGGCGGATACATAACTGAAGTGCCCAAAAAGAGCCTCTCGTTCTTGGTTGCCGATCAGGGGCGGGAAGTTCGGGCGCGGTGGGAAATTGGAACTGGTATTATCGTCTGCCGGTTCCTCTATTAGCTCAAAACCCAGTGACGCTGCCTTCAACAGGGTTTGGCGTCCAGCAATTCCGTCCGGCTCGATCTTGTATTTTTGCTGAAAGGCTATTGTGCCATCGCGAGTATGCTCACCGAAATATCCATCGACCGGTCCTCCGTCAATATCGCGTCCGCGCAGAAAACTTTGCCACGCTGCTACTCGCTCGCCTCGCATCCCGATGCGTAGCGCGGACAAGGTACCGGGTGCCGATACGTCCGAAACCCATTGCGTCGGTAACGGGCTCATCCAAGGAGGCGAGAACGACAGCCGTAAGTTAAATGGAACTCTTGCAACTTGCTCCGGGAGGGTCATCGTACGATTGTCCTCCTGGGGGGGGGGGGGGGGGGCCGGCCGCGGCGGCTGGCGGGGGGGGGGGGCGGCGCTCGCGCGGGGGTCTCTGTCGCGCGCTCCCGGCCGCGGGGGGCGGCCCCCCCCCCCCCCCCCCCCCCCCCCCCCCCCCCCCCCCCCCCCCCCCCCCCCCCCCCCCCCCCCCCCCCCCCCCCCCCCCCCCCCCCCCCCCCCCCCCCCCCCCCCCCCCCCCCCCCCCCCCCCCCCCCCCCCCCCCCCCCCCCCCCCCCCCAACTGATTACACAATGCGGATCTGGCGCGGTATTCTATTGATTTAAGTCAAAACGTTTCGTCGTATAGATGACCTGTCACTTGTTTTCCTTCCCGATCTGAGCAAAATATTTGGTTGGCGTGCAGCAATAACGCCCGACATCCGGTCGGATGATCCTTCAAGGTTGGCTTAGGAAGGCGTGGCTTCCCGGTATGCTGTTACTTGTTCATGTAGTGACTTGGTCACTCGTTATCATCCTGTATCGGCAACCTTGCGAGCTGTATCAAGCTGGTCAAGTCCGAGTAGCGGCATGAGATAGCCGATGACGGGCGAGCCGTGTTTTGTCGGCGCCGCCGCCCACTGCCACCGCGTCGAAAGCCTGCACGGCGACAATCATCATGATCGCTGGGATTGCCACGTTTGCACCCGCGAAAAGCGCGTCGATCACGACCAGCTAATTGAAATTGGATAACTTCAGAGCTGAGGTATCTGAGGGTAGAAGCTCGGACATTGAGGGCTCATCATTTCCGCTCAATTATCGGTCAATAAAATCCTCTGGTGGATCGGCGGGTCCACCTCAGGCAATAGTCCTCGCCCGCGGAGGCGCAAGCCTCAATGAACGATCAGGCATGGTGGCAGCTCCTGAAAGAACGCCAGAACGTAGCGGGCGCAAATGCATGTGTCCTGGGATCCGCGCAAACGGCTCATTAGCGCACATCCCCAGGCTTTTCATTGCAACGTGATGTTTGCCGTTTTCACGACGCCAGCCCAAAATGCATATTCCTCGGCGAGCAATTTGCCGAAATCCTGGGGCGTTCCGATCGTGACGTTTGCGCCGAGCGCGTCGAGCCGCGCGCGCGTCGCAGGATCGTTCAGACTGTCGCGGAATGCCGCGTTGAGCTTGTTGATGACGTCCGTGGGAGTTCCGGCGGGCGCCACCACGCCGAGCCAGAACGTCGCGACCAGCTTTGGATAGCCTGCTTCTGCCGTGGTCGGCACATTCGGCAATTTCGCAGTGCGCGCCCCCATGGTGACGGCGATCGGTCGCACGGCACCGGATTGGATGTGCGGCAGTACGGTGGTGCTCGGGTCGGTGGCGATCTGGATCTCGCCGGCCAGCAAGGCCGCGAGCATCGGCGCCGTGCCGCGGTAGGGCACGTGCACGAAGTCGGCACCGGTTTCGAGCTTGAACAATTCAGCGAGCAGGTGCGTCCCCGTGCCGAATCCCTGCGAACCCCAGCTGAGCTTGCCCGGATTGGCTTTGGCGTAGGCTGCGACCTCAGCCAGCGACTTCACCGGCAGGTTCGGATGAACACAAATATACTGCGGCGTCTCAATGAGCTTGGCGACCGGCGTGAAATCCTTGAACGGGTCGTAGCCGATATTTTTGTGCACCGCTGGACCAGTTGTCAGCGATCCTCCCGGCGTTATCAAGATTGTGTAGCCGTCAGGATCAGCGGTCGCGACGACCTTGGCGCCAACGCTGCCGCCCGCGCCGCCGCCACGGTTCTCGATGACGACGCTCTGGCCAAGCACCATGCCGAGCCGATCGGAAATGATGCGTGCCATACCGTCGGTCGGCCCGCCCGCCGGGAAAGGCACGATCACCTTGATCGGTCGATTTGGATACATCTGATCTTGGGCGTGCGTAGGGCCGATGAGGTGCAGCGCCCAACCGGCGCACAGCGCCGCCGCAAGCAGAGCTCTCAATATCATGTCCGCTCCCAAGGTCACGAACTACGTATGGTATCGGCTCAACCCCCTGCTTTCATAGGGGCCGCAACGAGTCGATAATGAAAAAACGGCGATAGTGGAAATATGGGAAACGTGGCTCTGCAGTTGACGGCCCGATGCAGCAACAACGCTGTTCCCGGTTCAGTTCCCCGGCAATTCTGTGGATTTCGGACATCGATATCCAGCTGACCGAAGACAGCTCCTATTTGGCCAATCCAGCAGCCTTAGCCGCTTGCGCGATGCGATTGCGCTGTTCGTCAATTTCGGCTGCAAACTCGGCCGCATTGCCCGGCCGCACAACCTGCCCAGTCGCGGTCACGCGCTTGGAGAACTCAGGATCGTTGGTGACCTCCACGAGGTCCGCAGAAATGCGGTCACGCAATTCGGCCGACATTTGCTTTTGCCCGAACAGGCCAACGAGGCCATCAAGTGTCAGTGAGGGGAAGCCGCTCTCCTTCGCGGTCGGGATGTTGGGTAGCGACGCTGCGCGCTCCTTATTCATCAGCGCGAGCACCTTTACCTTTCCGGCTTCGACTTGCGGCCGCATGATCGCGTAAGCGGCGCTATAAATCTGGATCCGCCCTTCGGCGAGATCGTTCAGCGCCTGCACCCCGTCCTTATAGGGGACTTTGGCGACGTTGATCCCGGTTTCGTTCAGGAAGCCGGACACGACAAAATCCACGGCTCCCGTGGTGCCGGCATAATTAAGCGAGCCCGGCTTGTCCTTCGCCAGCTTCACGAACTCGGCAAGCGAATTCACCCCAAGCGATGCCGGGACGCCGATGGCGATCAGGGTGTTGGTCGCGCGTGCGATCGGTACGAGATCCGAGGGGTCGTAGGGTAATTTTGCGTGCAACAGCGGATGTGCAGTGAAGGTCGAGGTCGGCGCCATGAACAAAGTGTGGCCGTCTGTCGCCGACAAGAAGGCATTGATCGCGACGAGAGCATCGCCGCCCGGGCGGTTTTCGATCACGACCGGCTTGCCCCACTTGGCCGACAGCTTATCGGCAATCAGGCGCGATGTGACATCGACACCGCTGCCCGCACCGAGGGGCAGGATGAAAGTGACGTTGCGCTGCGGCCAAGAATTCAGCCTGAGCCGAAACGAGCGAGAGTGAGACAAGACCGGCGGCCAGGATCAGGCGGCGCATGGGAGGGTTCCTCGGAATTTCCTTATTTGGACTCGCTATCGCCCCCGTGCAGATGTGTCAATGCGGCACGGAATCCGCTGGCCTCTTCGATCAAGTAGAGCGTCGCAATGCTCACGACCGCTGGCCGCTCTAGATCTCGTACAGTCCAGCCCGACAGGCCGAGAGCGGCCGCCCCAAATCCACACTTCAGAAAAATGAAAACGACGGCCAGTAGAAAGTCCGGTTCAGATGAGAATTTGCTTTGTGGTACTTGAGTCCAACTTGCGTCCTTTACTTATGCCAGCGCCAGGTTGCGTTCAGCCTCCTTCGCTTTCGTCCCTCTCTCGGCAAAAGGAGGCGAATCGTGAGGCCGACATTCGCACCACCCAAAGCAGTTTGGCGTTGCTCATGCGAACAAATCCAGATTGAATTGGCGTCCGGCCTTTGAGGGGACCGCTGATCCCGGGCTCTCACCCTGTACGAAATCGGAGCAAGTCCAGCTCTGTCTTTTTCAATCCTGTTGGAGGAACCCTTATGCGCACCAAGCAATGCCTCACCGCGTCCGATGTGAAGAAGGTTCTCGCTGCCTGCGAGGCAGAGGCCGCCAAGAACAAATGGGCGGTATCGATCGCGATCGTGGATGACGGCGGGTTCCTGCTCGGCTTCGCGCGGATGGACGGTGCGGCGGCGATTTCGGCTGAGGTCTCCATGGGCAAGGCGCGCACTTCGGCCATGACCAGGCGGCCGAGCAAGTTTTTTGAGGACCGCGTGAAAGAGCGTCCAGCCTTTGCCAACTTCCCTGCAGGCATTCTGATCCAGGGGGGCATTCCGCTCACGCACGGGAACGACTGCGTGGGCGCGATCGGCGTTTCGGGCGTGCAATCGCACGAAGACGAACAGGTTGCGGAAGCCGGGGCGAGCGCTCTCGGTTAGACTTCGCTGCGCGTTGCGCGCAACAAAGCAGTACAGCAGGAAGCCGTCGTGACGTAGCCGACGATCGTTGCCTGCGGCCAGGCGCCGCATTGCGACGGCGCCCACACCCTTCTTTAGCAAAGTCGGATACCAGGAGGCACCATGCAACGGAGCACCATTTTCCTGAGCCGGTTGATCGGACTTTTCATCCTGGTGTTGTCGCTCTCGCTGCTGGCGGACAAGAAGTCGAGCGTCGAAGCCGTCGCCGCGCTCGTGCATGAGCGTCCGCTGCTGCTGATCATCGGTATGATGGGTCTGCTTGCGGGTCTCGCCATGGTACTGACCCACAACGTCTGGTCAGGCGGGGCGGTGCCGGTCATCGTCACGCTGATCGGGTGGGTGATCCTCGTGCGCGGGGTACTGCTCATCCTCCTTCCGGCCGGCGAGGCGGTGAGGTTGTTCGATATCCTGCGCTATGAGGAGCTATTTTACTTGTACACGGGCGTCAATCTCGTCATCGGGGTGTTCCTGACCTATCGCGGGTTCACGTCCTCCATCCCGTTCTATGCGGCGAAGAAGGCTCCGGAAGGCGCCGAGAGTGAAATCTTTCGGCCCCTGACGCTTCATCCGCAGGCAGCTGGCCGGCGACAATCCGTGGGGGCCGGGCACGACGGCCCTCGAGGGACGGTGTCGTCGCCAGCGCGTTCCACCAATCCGAACAGTTGCCGCTGATCAAGTGATGCTCGTTGAAAGCGCGCCTCGATGACCATCAAACGTCCTGCTCGCGAGAGCCAAGGGCAGGACCACTGCCGATCCGAAATTGATCAGATCAACTCGAGGCGCTGGTTTCCTTCCCACATCGGCCCCTCCTAATCCTCGGGCTTTCCCTGCGAAACCAGATATCGTGTGCCCGCTTCACGCCGGAATCCACAAACCCGAAAATTGGATTTCCGATCGGGTTTAAGTTTCAATACACGTTTGCGACGTTGCAAACTTCTGCCGAAGGCATCGCGAATGTCACTTGCATTGAACTTCTACCATGACCAGCTGGATGATGAAGGAAAGACATCGTCCCCGCTCCCGGCTTCACAGCGCCTTCTTTACGTCCGGCACGGATCTGCGGACGTGAATGGGCATGTGATGTCGGCAGATGACGCGATTTATTGCGACGTTCCGATCTCTTTGAAATCCACCGGCGCCTGGTGCGAGATCTGGCGCTGGGAGCTGGCAGCGCCCAACGCGGCGCCGGCGCTGCACCAGGGCGGCGGCGTGCTCTCGAGTGTGCGCATGCAGCGCCCTATTTCGAATTTTGCGATGCTCAAGGGCACGCAATGGCTCTATCGGTTGGATCGCATTATCACTCCGGCTGGCCGCGTTGCCGACCGTCACCAGCATCCTGGTCCTGGAATCCGCTGCCTCAAAGAGGGGACGTTCAATGTCCAACAGGCCGGCGAGTCATACCGCGATTTGATGCCGGGCGATCCGTGGTGGGAAACCGGCTTCGACACTGTTATCGCATGGTCGTCCCAGCAAATGGGCGCGAAATTCATGCGCGGCATGGTCCTGCCGGTCGAATGGCAGGGTAAGGTCACCGGAGTTCTGGCTCTCCGGTGAAACCGCGCGCAGGCCGGGCAGCTGGAAGCTCTACGTCGATCAGATCGTTACGTTGTGAGTTCAAGCGGGAGTGGCGCTCGCACAAGCTGCCCGGCAGGTTTCCGCTCCAGATCTTCTCGGCCGTCTTCGTGCGCGGGTGCGCCAATCCGACGTGCGACAAACTTTACTTGCGCAAACACGTATGGGAAAATTCTTGACGGATAAGTAATTCGAACAGCGAATAACCAGGAGAAGCGCGCCGACGCCGCCTGATCACTGCGTTCCATGCTTCAATTGTAATCAGTCGCGAAATGCGGACAGGCGCGGCACGGCATTGGGAGGCACGTCATGAGCGAAGTCATCGGTTCGGACACAAAAGCGCGCGAAGCGCTGGCGGCCGATCTTGCTGCGATCAACATCGCGGTGCATCAGCCTACGGATCCGCCGCTGTTCACCAGGGAGCCTGCGCCGACCATGGTTCCGTGCCACTGGAAGGCGGCGGACATCGCAGCCAGCCTCGAACGGATCGGCGCGAGTCTCAAGCTTGACGCGGGCGGCGCGCGCCGGACGTTGCGGCTCACCAACCCCGGCCTCGAGTATGGAACGACGCCGACCTTCTGGGCTTCGATCCAGTACATTCTGCCGGGGGAGATTGCCACGGCGCACCGGCACGCGGCGACCGCGCTTCGTTTCATCATGGACGGCGAAGGTGCCGACACGACCGTCGACGGCGAAAGCTACGAAATGAACAAGGGCGACCTTGTGCTGACGCCGAGCTGGTCGTTCCATGATCACGAACACAAGGGCCTGACGCCCATGGTCTGGCTTGACGTTCTCGACATCACCCTTGTGCGCAAGTTGGACGCGGTGTTCTTCGAGCCGTCCGATCTGCCCCGCCGACCTATCAATGACATCCCGGATCGTTCGTATCGCGAATTCGGCAGCGAAATCATGCGTCCGGCAAAGCCAACGCGATCCGCGTTTGCAAATCCCCTGCTGGTGTATGCAAGGGCACGCGCCGAAGAGGCGCTGCAACAAGCATCGAAACTCGATCCGGACCCGTACGACGACACCTTGCTCGAATATCAAAATCCCACGACGGGAGGTCCGGCGGTGCCGACCATCGGCACCATGCTGCAGCTGCTGCGTCCGGGAATCAGGCTCAAACCGCACCGCCATACGGGCAGCTCCGTCTACTACGTTGTGCGCGGTAACGGCTCGACCAAAATCGGCAACCAGCGTTTCGATTGGGGACCGGGCGACTTCTTCGCGATTCCGCCCTGGGCCGTGCATGAGCACGCAAATAGGTCACAAACCAAGGAAGCGGTGATGTTCCACGTCAACGACTTTCCGGCAATCCACGTGCTGGGTCTTTGGCGGGAGCAGGCGGTGTGACGCTTCGCTTGCGGGCGCTGGTATGAAGCTGGTCCACCCTGACCGCGCAAGCTCGCACCCACTCGATCGGTCGTTTGCGGCAATTGAAAAGCCAGTCATGCGCCCAGGGCGAGCGCCGATCCCCACACGATCGGGACAAACCCTGAAAACGTCACGTGCGAATGCCGTGCGGGCACCAAGGTTGGAAAGATCAACAGGAGCAAGGCTGATCATGCGCTTCTTCACCAAGGCGGTGCTGGTCGCAGCGGCTGCTGCCGCCACCTCCGGTCATTGCGCGGCACAAGAAACACGGCTCCTCATGACGTCGCTCAGTCCAGGCGGGAGCACCAACAGCGTCTTCTTCAATCAATGGGCGCAGAAGATCGCCGACCAAAGCGGGGGAGCCGTGAAGATCGACGTCCGCGACGGCGCGACACTCGCCAATTTCGGCAATGTGTACGAACGCGTGCAGGACGACGTCGTCCAAATCGGCTGGGCCATTCACCAGGTGGTTGCCGGCAAGTTTCCGTTGTCTGAAGTGGCGGGGCTGCCGTTCGTCGAAGGTGGATTCGCGCGGGCGTCTCTCGCACTTTACCGTCTCGCCAAGACCGGCCTGCTGAACAATGAATACAAAGACGTTGTCCCGCTGACGTTTTCAGTGTTCGGGCCGAGCCAGTTGCACTTTGCGCGCCCGCCGCGTTCGATCGAGGACTTGAACGGACTGAAGATCGGCGTGGCCGGCCGTGCGCCGAGCCAGTTGGTGGCTCAACTCGGCGGGACGCCGATATCCATGCAACCGGGCGAGTTCTACGAAGCGCTGCAGCGCAGAACGGTCGATGCAGTCATTACGTCGTGGGCCGCGTTCGCGCCGTACAAGCTGCAGGAAGTGACGACGTACCATATCGAGACCTTGTTGGGGCAAGGCACCAGCATGTTCTTCATGGCAAAGAAGAAGTATGACGCCTTACCGGAAGCAGCCCGCAAAGTTCTTGCAGCGAATGCCGACGAAGGCACCACCTTGGCGTTCAGCAAACACTTCGACAACCAATGGCTCGATTCCAGAAAGCCTGTCGCCGAGTCCGACAAGCAAACCATCGTGCAGCTGTCTCCGGAGCAGACCGCGAAATGGCGGAGCAGCTTCGAGCCGGTGCTGCAGGAATGGGCCCGCAGCCGGGCGAACGGCGAAGAAACGATGGCGAAATATCGCGAGCTCTACAAACAAGCGAGCCCCTGAAGCCCCCCTCCCCTTAATCGCCCGAGGCAAACCATTACAGCGCGAACTTCGGCTCGCCGGCGGGAATAAAGGCTTGCGGTAGTCCGAGCTCGTGCCTGACGATGTTCGCTCCGCGCACGATCGCGATCATCTTGTAATACGCGTGGGTGCGACTCATGCCCTGGCGGCCGAAACCGCAATCGGATGACAGAAGCAGGCGGTCCGGCTCGACATGGTCGAGGGCGTTGCGGATCAGGCTGGCGATCTCGTCCGGGAGTTCGATCTGCAGCTCGCGGTGACTGAGCACGCCGATACAGAGCTTCTTGTCCTTGCCAAGCTGCCCGGCGACGCTTGCGATGTCGGCGCCGGCGTTGTCGGCCGCCTCGATCGTAATAACGTCCACGTCCAGTTGAGCGAGCAAATGGGCGCGTGGGCTGATAGGACGGACGGTTGGAAAGCCGCTGCGCGAAGGGGTTTCCCCAGCAGGTATGGCACCACACTTCGGTCTTGGCGCGTAATCCCTTTACCTCGCGATTGAACGCTTCGATGTAAACCTCAAAGGGGATTTCCTGCTGTACGCCTCCGCTGCCATGCAGGCAGGGTTCCTCAATCTGGATGACCTGGCATCCGGCATCCGCAAGCCGGTGATATTCCGTGTTGAGTGCATCGGAAAAGGCGAACACGGCTTCTCGCCGGTCCCTGTAGAACTGATTTTTCGATTGCCGTTCGATCATCTGGCCGCAGCAGCTGCCGAACTTCACCGGCTTTTCGGTCATCTTCTGTGCGACCTTCCAGACCGCGTCGTATTGCAGATCGCCGGCTTGAACGGGCGCGACAACCTGCGGCGGGCGCAGCGTCTGCACGAATTCCGCCAGAATGTCGCCGGGCGTCGATGCGCGCGCGCGAAATGCAGGGCGTGGCGTACCGAGCTCACGCGAGCCGGCGCCGGTCATTGGCTCAAGCCCTTCCATGCGATCGAACAGGTAACCAAACCAGGAGCGTCCGCCAATATCGGCGTCAAACCGCATTTCGCCGTCGGTCACGATATCGAGGCCAGCGCGCGTCTGGTCGGAGATCGAAGCTGCGACCGCGTCGACATATTGTTCGCGAAACAGCGCATCGCCGTTGAATGCCGCCAGAAACGGGCGCACACCGAGGTTCTGCACGTACCAGGACGGCCGCGGAAGGGAGCCGGTGATGGTGGTTGCGAGAGGTCGCGAAGCGGTTGCTACGAACACAGTCGAATTTCCTCATCGTGTTGGTCGCACCCGCAGCGGCGGAACGACTTGTTCACCGGCCCATCGAATGCGAGAGCCATAGCGCGATTGCCGGAAACATAACCAGCAGCACAAGCTTGACCAGATCGGCCGCGACGAAGGGTGCAACCCCCTTGTAGATGGTCCATATGGATATCTTCGGACTGATCCCCTTCAGTACGATGACGTTGAGTCCGAACGGCGGGTGGATAAGTCCGGTCTCCACGACACACAGCATCACGACACCCCACCAGATGATATCGTATCCCATGCTGATGACGAGCGGGGTGATGATCGGAACCGTAATGATCATCACGGCAAAGGATTCCATCACCGTGCCGAGCAGCAAATAGCCGGCCAGTATAAGCCCCATCAAAGCGGCCTTGTTCCACTGCAGGCCGCCAAGGAACCCGGTGATGGACTCGGTCAGGGCGCTGACGCTGACAAAAAACGAGAAAATCTGGGCGCCAATGATCAATCCATAGACCAGCGCGGTGGTCGACGTTGTCTCAACCATGACGTTCGAAAAAGGAAGACCGATTGAGACGGCCGCGCCAGACCGCGAAGGAAAACGCGCCGATGGCGCCCACGGCTGCCGACTCGATGTCGGTAAAGATGCCGAAATACAAGCCACCCATCACGCCGAACACAAGAACAGCCACGCCGATGCATCGGCGCGACGCCGCGTATAATTCGGCGGAATCGGTTCCGGCACGCGCGGCCGGAACGGACCGGGGCGCCACGCGGATATAGGCCGTTATGGTCAGAAAATAGAGCAGTACGGCCAAAAGCGCCGGACCGACGGAAGCGACAAACAGCTGGCCGATCGACGCTTCGGTGAGCAGTGCGAACAGGATCAGCGGTCCGGAGCCGGGGGGAACCAATGGACCGAGCGTTCCGCCTGCTGCGCACACGCCGGTAGCGAGAGCAGGCGAGTAGCCGCGCGATTCCATCTCCGGTATCGCAACACGCCCGATCGTCGCCGCGGTGGCCAGCGACGAGCCCGTGAGCGCACCAAATCCGGCGCAACTGCCGATCGTTGCGTATGCCAGCCCGCCGCGCCAACGCCCGAACAGAACATGCGACAGCCGGTAGAGGTCGTCGGCAAGGCCGGCGACGGCAGCAAAGCTGCCCATCATGAGAAACAGCGGAAGCGTAGCCAGCTGGCTGTTCGTGAGCAGGCCGGTTGCTTCGGTGGCGAAGGCGCTCATGGCCGGTGCGGCGCCGATGAACAGCGAACAGCCGACAATCCCGATCAGGCCGGTGGCTGCCGCCAGCGGCATGAGCAACAGCATGAGGCACCACAGCACCGCAAAGGCGATCGCAACCGTCGAGCCTGGGTTTTTGGACGCCCAGCTCGACAGTCCGGCAGAATTGAGAGCACCGTAGACCGCAATGCCCACGACGCAGACTGCCAGCCCGGTCGCGGTCCATCGCACGAAACGGTTGACGCCGGTTTGTTCCTCCCGGCACGCAAATGCGCGAAGTATGCTGTTGAGCGTGACGACGGCCTGCACCAGCGCGCTGAAAGCCAGCAGGAGGACGACGACGTACATGAAGGGCGCCTGCGGCCAACCCAGGATGATCGTTGTCCGGCCTTCGCGCGCCAGATTGTCCGCATGGATCAGGACCTGTTGCGCCAGAAGCGCGACGAAGCACAGCAGCGCGAAGGCACCGATGGCATCGAGCCATGCCCCCAACCGCCCCGTGAGCCATCGCGCAAGCACGTCGATCTTGAGGTTGATGCCGCCAGCAAATCCCGCCGGCAGGCACGCAGTGATCGCGATCGCAAACGCCATCGAGGTGATCTCGTTGAGCGCGATCACACCGGAATTCGCCAGCCAGCGCAGGAGGACGTCGACAACGGTGGCGCCAGCGGCCAGCAGCATCCCAAGAACGCCAAGCGTCGCGAGTGGCCGTGTCAGCGTCCTCAGGCCGGCTCTCAACCCACCCTCACAGACCGCTGTCGAGAGGCTCGGCGTCGATGGATGTGGACACAGCGCTCTCCGATGCTGGGAATTGCTGCTGCGGTTAATGGCCCGCTTTCACCTGCGCGTAGATGGCGCGGAATGTTTCGATCGCCTTGTCCGCCCCTGGCCGCTCATTGGCCCAATCGATCACGATCGGATTGAGCTTCTGTTCCAGCGCGACAAGTTGCGCGGGTGATGGGTGACGATCGTGTGGTTGCTGAGCTGAGCAGCAGCGGCGCGGGCGCGTGCGGCCTGAGCGGAAAAATGCTTCGCCGCCTCACGCACCATTGCCTCGCCGGAGTTTTCGTCAAGCGCCTTGCGCGCGGCTGGCGCAAGCGCATCGTACTTCTTGCGTGACATCATGAACATGCTCGGACTGCTGCCGATCGGGACTTCAATGTGATAGAATGCCACTTCCTGGAACTTGTACGGTTCAAAGGCCGCCCAGGACGTCACCATTCCGTCGATCGTACCGCGCTGCAACGCTTCATAGATGCTCTCGGCGGTCATCGACACGGGCGTGCCGCCCATCTTCTCGACGATCTGGCTTGGCACCTTGCCCGCAACGCGCAGCTTGAGGCCGCTCAGATCCGTGTCGGAGCGCGGGGGCTTGGCGAAATGCAGGCCAGATTGCGCCAGGCAACTCGCCCAGATCGGCACGACGCCCTGCAACTCGGCTGCCATCACCGGGCTCTTGTAGTACCGCGAGAGCGCGATGGAGCAGTTGACATCGTCATCGGTCATGAACGGGAGGTTGGTGATTTCCGACAACGGGAACTTTCCGGCGATGAACGCCGGCTGCACCCATCCGATCTGCACGACGTCCGCCATAACCCGGTCGTAGCTGTTTGCGAAAGTGGCAAGTGCGGTCCCGTCGCGCACTTCGATCTTGAGCGCGCCTGCGCTCTGTTCGTTGACGCGCTGCGCCCACGAATTGAAAAACTGGCTGTTCGGACTGCCCGCCGGACTGAGCGACGTGAACAGCAAGCGGGTTTCCTGGGCCGATCCGGCCTCGATGCCGAAGCTGAGCGCAAGTGCGGCAAGCGCAACCCCGAAGCATCGCATCGTCTGCTCCTCCCCTTACTCGACAAGCGAATTATTTATTCATTTGACGTTATCACTGGGGTCACACCCGGTAAAGTGCGCCGCCACGGCTCCGACGTTTCGCTTGCGCGTTGTCCTCGACAGATCGCAACCGCGGATGTTAGGTCTCGTCAATAAGTTCATTCGCATTGCGAATAGTCGCGGCGATCGCGCTCGTGCCGTGTTGCCCGCTGTGGATTGAACGGAAATTGGAACCCGGGAGCCGCGTTGAATGTCAGCCCTGCCGCTTTCGTTTGCCTGCGCCGCCTATGACCGCATGGTGCCGCTGCTCACCGGGGAAGTGAGACCAGCGGGGATCGATCTGAATTTCATTCCGATCGCAAGTCCCCGCGATATTTTTGATCGCATGGCCGGTCGGCTCGAGTTCGATTGCTGCGAATTCTCGTCTTCGGAGCTGATCAGTCAGTTGGGCACCGGTACTTCGCGGCTGATCGCCATTCCGGTTTTTCCTTCGCGGATGTTTCGCCATGGCTTCATCACCGTCAACCGGACCAGGATCAAGTCGCCGAAGGATCTTGAAGGCAAGCGCATCGGAGTTCCGCTCTACACGATGGCGGCCGCCGTTTTCATCCGCGGCATGCTGACGGATGAGTACGGCGTCGACTTTTCCGGCGTGGAATGGGTTCAGGGTTCAATCAACTCCGCTAGCCGCCACGGAAATCCGACAGTCCCGCCGCTTCTCAAAAAGGTGAACATCAAGGTCAACAACAGCGGGAAGTCGCTGAGCGAACTGATCGATGCCGGCGAGATCGATGCGATCATCGGTACGGACTTTCCGCACGCCATGCGCAAAAACAAGGCGATCGGAAGGTTGTTCCCCAACTTTCCGGAAGTGGAACGCGACTATTACAAGTCTACCGGAATTTACCCGATCATGCATCTGGTCGCGGTCAAGCGAGAGCTTTACGAGCGCTATCCGTTCATTGCGACCAGCCTCTACCAGGCATTCTGCAGGTCGAAGGACATCGCGCTGGCGCGCCTGCGTTTTCCGCGCGCGCTCGCAACCATGATGCCGTGGACGGTGGCCGACATGGAGATCGTGAATTCGGTTCTTGGCGACGATCCGTGGCCGTATGGGGTCGAGCGAAACCGGAAAACGCTTGAAGCACTCGTACGCTATCTCGTTGACCAATCGCTGATCGCGAAGCCCCTCCCCTTGGAAAGCATCTTTGTTCCGGTCATCGAATGAATGCCGGCGCGCCGCAACGCTTTACTGCCAAGGGTGGCGATGCTAGTAGTCAAATGAATAGATTATTCGTGCTGCGAGTTATCAGCCGGCCGCTCCGAGGTCGCGATGCCTCATAATGCTATCCGCGTCCGTGTCCTCGTGGTCGGAGCTGGGCCGGTCGGCCTGGCATTGGCGGGAGATCTCGGCTGGCGCGGGATCGATTGTCTTCTGATCGAGCAGTCGGACGGCGCGATCTACCAACCCAAAATGGACCTGGTGGGCATCCGCACGATGGAGCATTGCCGTCGCTGGGGCATCGTCAGGGACGTAGAGAACTCGCCATATCCGCGCGATTATCCGCAGGACAATGTCTACCTGACGAGCCTCGGCGGGTACGAACTGGGACGCGAACAATTTCCGCCGCTCGGTGAAGAGAAGCCGCCGCCGCCAAGCCCGCAGAAGCGCGAGCGTTGTCCGCAGAATCTGTTCGATCCGATTCTGCGCGCCTTTGCCGGGCGGCAGAAGAGCGTTGAGCTGCAGTACCTGACCAAACTGACCGAGCTGCGGTTCGGAGACGGCGGCGCCGTTGCGACCGTGATCGATCAGCGGACCGGCGAACAGCACGAGCTGCACGCGGACTTCATCGCCGGCTGTGATGGCGCTCACAGCACGGTGCGCGAAGTTCTCGGCATCCGCATGATCGGAAATCCGGCTCTTACTTATACGACCAACATCATCTTTCGCTGCGCCGACCTTGCGGCCAGCCATCCGGGCCGAAAGCCGTACCGCTACATCTTCGTCGGCCCGGAAGGAACGTGGGCAACGATCGTCGCGATCAACGGCGGCGATCAATGGCGGATGTCGATCATCGGTGGGCAGACGCCGCGCGACCTCTCGACCGATGAGATCCATGCGGCCATACGGCGTGCGATCGGTCCGCTGTTGCCATACGACATACTCAGCGTGGTGCCGTGGATCCGCAAGGAGCTGGTCGCCGAGTTCCTATCGCAAAGGTCCCGCGTTCATCCTCGGCGACGCCGCCCACGTCATGTCGCCGACCGGCGCTTACGGGATGAACACCGGGATTGGCGATGCGGTCGACCTGGCATGGAAACTTACCGCTGCGATCGAAGGCTGGGGCGGGGACACCCTGCTCAATTCCTTCGACGCCGAGCGTCGCCCGATTGCAGTCCGCAACGTGAAGGAGGCAAGCAGCAATTTACGCCGCATGCTGTCGCCCGGCCGCAATGAGGAACTCCTCGATGACACCGAAGCCGGAGCGGCGCTGCGCCGGCGGGTCGGTGCAGCCATGGCGCAAGCGATGCGCCATGAATGGTACACGCTCGGCATGCATCTCGGGTATCGCTACGAAAACTCGCCTGTTTGCATTCCGGACGGAACCTCGCCCACGCCGGACGAACTCGAGAAATTACATTCCAACCGCACGACCCGGCAGCAGGGCGCCGCACGTCTGGCTTGTCGACGGTCGTTCGACTCTTGACCTGTTCGGCAAGGGCTTCGTGCTGTTGCGGATAGGAGCGCACGTTCCGGACGCTGGGCCGCTCGTTGAGGCGGCGCGGCAGCAGCGGGTCCCGCTTGAGGTCATGTCCATCGACGAGCCGGCCGTTACATCGGCTTACGAACGTCGTCTCGTGCTCGTGCGGCCCGATGGTCACGTCGCATGGCGGGGCGATGATCTCGGCGATGCCCGCCTGATCATCAATACGATCTGCGGGCTCGGCGAGCATGCCGGCGTGATGTCGCCGAGTCACACGCCGCCGCACCGGGTCGCGCCGGTTCCGTAGTGTTCAGACAAGGCACTGAACGATCCGCACGCTGTCACCGGTGTGCAGGAGCAGACCGAAATATCGCATCTCATCGACCAGGGCGCTTGCAGGACAACGAGAGGGCAAGATGATTCAGGTACGCAGACTGGGACATGCGACGTTTGAAACCCCGGACGTTCAGCGTCAAGCTGACTATTACGGCGAAGTCATCGGGCTGCAGGTCCATCGCGAGGGCAACTGCGCCATTCTGTCAACCGGGCTCGGCGAGGAGGCGGTCATCTTCAAGCCGGGCAGCGTTGCCCGTCTGACGAACATCGCGCTGCAGGTCGCGCCCGACGTCGAACTGGCGGACGTTGCCTTGGCCTTGCGCGGGCATGGGATGAAGCCCGAGCGCCGCAGCGACATCAGCCCCAGCCTCGCAGCGGCGATGGTATTTACCGATCCGAAGGGGACGGAGATTGAGCTTTATACGCAGGCAAAGTTGATTGACAGTCGGCCGGTCGGGGGCGTTGCGCCGCTCAAACTCGGTCATGTCGCGTGCCTTGTGCCCGACGCCAAGGCTCTCACTGACTTCTACGCCAATGCGCTCGGCTTCAGAGTTTCGGATTGGATTGAAGACTATTTCGCATTCCTGCGCTGCGGACCGGACCATCACACACTCAATTTCATTACCGGCAACGGCAACTTCATGCACCACTTCGCTTTCCAGTTGAACGATTGGGGTCATATGCAAAAAGCCTGCGACCTGCTTGCTCAGCAC
Source organism: uncultured Alphaproteobacteria bacterium (assembly GCA_963833605.1). Classification (GTDB taxonomy): domain Bacteria; phylum Pseudomonadota; class Alphaproteobacteria; order Rhizobiales; family Xanthobacteraceae; genus JAFAXD01. The sequence goes on along the minus strand of CAWHYZ010000008.1, from coordinate 30,423 downwards.
AAGCGCACGCTCATTTGGGGCCCGGGCCGGCACGGAGTCGGTCACAACATCTTCGTTTATCATCGCGACCCGGACGACCACATCATCGAGCTGTTTACCGAAATGGATCAGATGAATGACGAGTCGCTCGGCTATTTCGAGCCGCGTCCGTGGCATCACGACCACCCGCAACGTCCCAAGGTCTGGGAGCGCAAATATGCGGCGATGACCTGGGGCCCGCCGCCGACGGCGGACTTCCTGCGCAACCAGTCGCGCACGGCTCACTGACGCCGGGCTGGCCGCCGAGCGGGAGATCGGCGTGACCGAGCGGATCGGACGGAGTTCGAACGGTTGACATGACCAGGACACGAACCGCTACCTCCAAACGGCCGAAACGGGACATGGCGTCGCGGAAATCCGACCGGCAGTTTGTCACGGCGCTCGGGCGTGGCCTCAAGATATTGCAATGCTTCACGCCGGCAACGCCGGAACTGGGAACGAGCCAGCTCGCGCGCATCACCGGTTTGCCGCAGCCCACCGTTTGGCGACTCTGTCACACGATGTCCGAGCTCGGATTTCTGGTTCAGGCTCCCGATCAGGATCGGCTGCGGCTTGGCCTTCCGGTCCTCACTCTGGGCTACGCCGTGCTCGCAAGCCAGCGCATCGGCGAGACGGCGAAACCCTACATGGAAGCGATCGCCAAGCGCTATCAGGGAGCAGTTTCGCTCGGCGTTCGCGACGGCCTGAACATGCTCTATTTGCAGCGCTGTCAGGGTTCCTCGATCATCCTGGCGGATCTGAGCGTCGGATCGCGCGTTCCATTGGCCTACTCGGCCACCGGCTGGGCCTACCTCGCGGCAATTCCGGAGCGCGATCGCAAGCTGCTGCTGGGCGAGATCCGCGCGATGGATCACCAGAAGTGGACCGCCACCGAGCCGTCGTTCGAGGCATCGCTCAAGGAGTTCAGGAAGAGCGGATATGTCGTCAATCTCGGGTCGCTGCATCCACAGGTAAATGCTGTCGCGGTGCCGGTTCCGTCGCGGGACGGTTCGGTGCTGCTGACCATAAGTTCAGGCGGGATCAACTCGGTCTTCACCGGCAAGGTGCTGCACGAGGTCGGGGGCGAATTGAAAAGCCTTGCGGAAAAGCTCGGCCGGGCGATCACCAAAGGTACCAAACTCTAGAGCGGGATGATTTTTCTTCAAATCATCATCCCGCTTTATCCTTTTGTTTGAGCGTGTCCTTTTCGCAAAACCGGCGTCCACTTTTGCGGGACACGCGCTAGACTAGGCTGCCCGCACTTCGATCGATGGCCCTGCGGCTGTTGCTTATGGTTTCCGCCACAGCCGCTTGGTTGCGATTTCGGCGCCGTGCGAGAGAGCTTCCAGCTTCGCCCAGGCGATGTCGCGGTGAATGCGGCCTCCAAGACCGCAATCGGTCGACGCAATAACGCGTTCCTTGCCGACGACATCGGCGAAGCGTCCGATTCGCTCGGCGACGAGATCCGGATGTTCGACGACGTTGGTTGCGTGGCTTACGACCCCTGGCAGCACAATCTTGTCGTCCGGCAGCTTCACGTTGCGCCAGACGGCCCATTCATGCTCATGGCGGACGTTGGCGGCCTCGAACGAGTAGCCTTGGCAGTCTATCCGAAGCATCAGATCGACGATGTCCCGCATCGGAATGTCGGTGACATGGGGGCCGTGCCAGCTGCCCCAGCACAGATGAAATCGAATCCGATCCTGCGGCAGGCCGCGCAGCGCCTGATTGAGCGCCTCGATGCGAACCATCGTGAACTTACTGTATTGATCCAATGACGGTTCCGGAACGATCGCATCCCAGTTGTCCGCGATCGATGGATCGTCGATCTGCAGAATGATACCCGCATCGACAATTGCCTTGTATTCCTCGTGCAATGCATCGGCGCACGCGAACATGAATTCCTCGTCGGTCCGGTAATGGAGGTTGCCCACACGGGATGCACTGCCCGGGCCGATCGAGCTCATGAACCCTTCCGCAATGCCGTTGGCGCTCAACGCGGCCCTGAAGTGCGCGATGTCGGCCTTGATGGCCGCGTGTCCTTTGTATTTGACCGGGCCGGTGCAGACGGGCCGTGGAGGGCGTTGCGGTCCGGTCGAAATTGGATGGTCGGGGTCGGTGTAGGCCCGCAGAAATTTTGCGCGGTCGCGCCGGTCCGGCAAATCGACGGGCACCAGCTCGCCCGCGCGCGGCTGGCGCGGCGGCGCCTCGACGCGCCCGCTGATGTCGATGCCATCGAGGCGATGGAAAATGTAGCTGAGCCAGGCGCGATAGTTGACGTGCTGACCCATCGACTTGCCGAATTCGCCGTCGTTCGGAACCGCAATGCCGGCGTCGAGTTGGCGCTTCACAATGTCCGAAACGGACGATTGCAGCAGCTTTTGAAACGCCGCTTCATCACTGGCCGTGCCCTGGTCGCGTGCCCGATTGGCGATGATCAGCTCGTCCGGCCGGGGTAGACTGCCGACATGGCTTGTGATGATGCCGTCCCGGCTGTCGCGCATGCAGTCCTCCCATGATGTCCAAGCTGTTTATCACCACTGCGTGGGTGGTTGATGACATCATACCCTACGGAGTCATCGCACGCGTGGGCAGCCCCTCGCGCTTGCGCTATGGGGACCCCGACAGCGCGCGATCCAGGTTAGCGGCTGGCCCGCTTGCGGGGCGGCCAGCCGCGATCTACGCGCTGATCCAGACCGCCAAGCTCAATGGCGTCGACCCGTACGCCTGGCTCCCTAACGTCCTCGCCCGCCTGCAGGATCATCCCGCTCAGCGGATCGACGAGCTCCTGCCCTGGAACTGGAAGCTCCAAAAGACCGCGGCGTAGCGGCGTCAACTAAATCCTATATGGCTGTCAAACGACCGTCTCCGCGGCCTTCACCGGATGCGTACGTTGAGATGCGGCATCCTGCATGGCCAACGTCAGGTCGCGATGGGCAAATCGCCGGTTCCGCCAATCTCGGCAAAACTCGGTTTTACGCTTAATCTCATCAATAAGGGTGACCAATCCCGAGTGCATTTGCGGTCCTTGCGATTGATAACAACCTCAAATCGCATGTACAGCAGCCCACTCCCGGCGTTATCTTCGGCCTTGAGGTGCTGGGATTGCTGCCGGCCCAGCTGACGCATTCGCGAACTGCGGCAACGTGCTGGCTATGCAGACCCGGGACAGGTTCGTCGCTTTTCTAGGAGGAATGCCCATGGCAACAATTAGCGACGTTTCAATCATCAATTGGAACACAGCAGAAGCCAAACCGGTCGCATCCGGGCTTGAAAGGACGATCTGTAGCCAAGGTCTGTGTGGTTCGAAGACGCTGACCGTCCACCAGCGAACGGTGCTGGAAGGTCGCCAGTTCGACGTCCAGGCAGGCGACGACTACCACCTTATCTACGTCATCGAGGCGCCGAAACAGGGCATCATCAGCTTCAACGGGAAGTCGCACGCAGCCGAGGAAGGTGCCGGCGTGCTTCTCGCGCCGGGCGAATCGGCGCGATTTGAAGCGTCCGGGTCGAAGCTCGAGCTGCTTCACATGGTGACGCCTAAGCCTCCTGCCGCTGTCGAAGAGGGATTGCGCGGCGGGCCGGGATACTTCTTCAATCGCAAGACGCTCCGCCCTCTCAGTGACGCCAGCGGAGGCCGTGTGCGTCGGTTCTGCGCCGAGTCCAGCGTTAGACTTCTCGATGGCAGCAGGCTCACGCCAACCAATGCCATTCAAGCGGGCGAGATGCGCTACCGCGAAGGCGGATCGTCACCCTATCATCGGCACGTCGGCACCAGCGCCAACCCCGACGGCGCCTCCCACTGCTACATCACGTTCAAGGGCCGTGGCGTGGTCCAAGTCGGGGATACGACCCAGGAACTCCAACCCGGCACGCTCGTGTATTTCCCCCCGGGCGTACCGCACCGGCTTCGTGCCCACGGCGGTCCTCTCGACTACTTCGAGATCCAGGCTTGGCGGAGCTTCAAGACCGACGTGCTCAGCGAGGAGCCGCTGGGACTCAAGTGGTACTATGACCCCGTGACACCGGGTGCCGCGCGGGTGGAGTGGGACCAGAGCTAACGAAACGGTCTCCGGAAATCTCGGGCCTCGGAACGTTTAAGGTCCAGAGCAACGGATGGCCCGCCCCGGCGCCCTGGAGGCCACCCTTTAGGTGGTCGCGTCCGTAACACGCAACACAGCAATGGCAGCGTTTCGAGTTTTGCTCTTGTCCAATCAGAACCAGGTGCCAAACAATTTACGCGTCACCGAACCATCGTTGTCGAACCAGGGAATCGGCGGTAGTTGCGGCGGGTAAAGTGCATATGGCAGCACTCTCGCAAGCGTCACTCTGCCCGGAAACTGTGCGAGGAAAACCTTATTCATTCCGCCGTCCAGCCCGCTGTAGATTTGTGCGGCTGGCACGTCGTCTTTAAGCAATTGCGCGTATTCCAGTTCGTCGGTGCGTTGTTTCTCCCGCGCCAGCCGCGCGATTTTCGGATTCACGACGAAGGCGGGGCATTTACCGGTGGGATTGAACACAAGAGGATTCGGCGAATTCGGGGGAGGTTGCGCATCGAATACGTAGACGCGATCACACACATCCACCTTGGGTTCGAGATGCGTCGCCTCGAAGTGATCGTTGCCGATCTTGAGCATTTTCCAGAAGGCCAATTCCGGATTAGCTCGATGCCGCGCCAAATTCGCGGGCGTCAAGCGGAACGGATAGGCCTGGACCTGGAATGACTGCCGGCCGCCGAGGAATGAGTTCGCGCGCCAGCGAATAGATCTCGCCGATCTGTCCGTCGGTCATCGCATAGCAACCGCTCGACGAGCAGTCGCCGTGGATCATCAGTAAGCTGCCGTTGCGGTTGTTCGCTTTGTCGAAGCTGTTGGGGAACCCGGTGTTGATCGCAAGATAGTAGTTGGAATTGGGATTCATCAACTGGGGCGTAATTGTATAGAACCCCTCTGGCGCCTGACGGTCGCCCTCATGCTGCTTCGGCCCAAGATCGCCCGACCACCGACAGATCGGGAAGATCTTGAGGATCTGGAAATGGCCGGTGATGTCCTGCTTCCAGACTTCGAGTTCCGCCTCTTCCTTGAAAACGCGCACAAGGATCGGTGAATATTTTGGCATCTTCTTTTGTCGGAACAGCGAGAGCAGCTCGCGCGGCAACTCCTTTGTTGCCTTGGCCGGCAACGGATTGCTGCCTTCGCCAAGGCACGTGACCGGCGTCAATGCCGCGGCAAAAGCCGCCGACAGCACAAGGGCACGGACTACCGTGGCGCGGAGCATTCTATAACCCCGATGTGGAACCTTCCTATCTGAATGCTTGTATCCGTGGCTTTCGTAGGGCAAACCCAGACCAATGTCCCCAAATGATGCCCGGATGGTTTACGGCCGAATTCCCTACAACTCGAAACAGGGATTTTTCACAGGCGGACCCCAATCTCGCGGCTGAGGTTATGCGAGAGCACCTTAAGCGATCCAGGTCGCGCGGCAGGCCGCTCACTGCAGGAATCCCTAAATCGACAAGCGGCCGTGCTCGCGTCGACGGATTGATCGGGCCTAGGACGATTGTATCTGCGCTGAGCGCACACGACTTAGCCGATTTAGCCAACCCTTCCCGTGGCGAGTTCACCACTTCTCGATCTCGGGAATCACTTCCCCTCCGAGCAGTTTGATCGTTGCGAGATGCTGTTCGTGGCTCATCCCGTCGATGCGGCAGATCAGTTCGTTGTACCCAAGGTCGTGGAGTTTGCGGCACCGTTTGATGAAGAACTCGGGGGTTCCGATCGTCAGATACGGGGAGCGGTCGATCAACTGAGGCAGGCTGTCTTTCCGATCGACCACGGAGCGCAGTCCGGCGAACGCCTTGTAATCCTTGGACGCGGCCGAGAGCTGGTCGTACCACTGCACGACCAGGCCGACGAAGCGGCCAGCGACCTCGCTCGCATCGTCGAGAGCGGCTTGCTCGGTCGGAGCGCAGTACGCGACAGCAGCCAGCGCCCCACGGGAACTCGGTGGAGACGTCCGCCTGCCACGTCCACTTCGGCGAGGCCCTTTTGGTAGGCGCCCAGCGCCTCGGCGAGATAATCCCACCCACCGGGAAGGCTGTTTCCGGTCATGACCCCGAGCCCGTAGCGGCCCGAGTTGAAGTGGGTTTCGATGCTGGTAGCCGACACGTAAATCGGAGGGTGCGGAAGCTGCACGGGCCGAGGCATGATCGTCACCGGCGGAACGTCCCAGATCTGTCCATGGAACTCGAAGTTCTCATAAGTGAGGGCACCGCGGATGATCTGGATGGACTCCTCCCACATCGCTCGTGTGTCGTTGGGGTCAATGCCGAAGATCTTGAGGGTCTGGGGGTTGTTCGATCGGGCCGTGCCAATCTCGAATCGCCCATCGGACAGCACGTCCAATGTCGCCGCGCGTTCTGCACTGCGAATGGGGTGGTTGAAGGACAGGAGGACGAACGAACCCACTCGGAGGCGGATAGTGGAGGTTTTTGCTGCCAGGTAACCGAAGAACGACTCTGGGGCAGAGAGCGTCGCGATGGTGTCGTTGAAGTGCTGCTCGGACACCATATAAGTCGAGAAGCCAGCTTCCTCCGCGGCGATCGCCTCGCGCACGAGCTCCTGATAGCGGGAGATCGGGGGTCGTACGCCGTTCGGGGCGTCGCATTCCTGGATGATGGACAGCTTCATGATGGTGCCTGTGTGGTTCCGTGATCGGAGCGCGCGGGGCTGACGCATTGCGGGGAAGGGATGCTGAATCGCGCGAGCGGTGGATCTGCGTTGTAGAAGTGGTAGGTGTCATCGCGGATACATTCCATACTGGGCGAGGCGAGTGCGCGTTCTGGCATCTTACATGCGGTGCCAGCACTGTTCGGGAACGGCTACAGCCCGAATCCGCCGTCAACGGCGATGGTCTGGCCGGTGACCCATCTGCTGTCGGCGCTGGCGAGGAAGGCAAAGATCGGCGCTACTGCCTCGGGTTGTGCGTACTGGCCACCGAGCACGCCACGTCCCATCACTTCGGCAGTGATTCCCCATGACGAGCGCAACGTCTCGGTCATTCTCGTCTCGGCGGCGGGGAGGACGCAGTTGACTCGGATCGAGTGGGGCAGCAGCTCCTTCGCCAGCGTGCGGGTCATGGCGACGATAGCGCCCTTGGCAGCGGCATAGTCGAATAGACCTGGGGACGATGCTTTGATGGCGCCGTACGATGTGAGAGTTATCAGGCTACCGGGTCGGGATCCGTTGACCATGAGGCGAGCGGTGGACTGCAGCAGTGCGAACGTGCCTTTGACGTGGGTATCGATGGTTTCGTCGAAGGCGGACTCTTCCAGTTCGAGGAAGGGCTGTATATGCAGATTGCCGGCGGCGGCGATCGCCACAGTGATAGGTCCCAAGGACCTTTCGGTCTCGCGCACCCAGTGTTCAACGGCGGTCATGTTGCGCACGTCGACCAGGGCGCCCGACGCCTGCACGCCGTGGCGTTCCAGGCGGGTGACCGCGCTGTCGACAGCAGCCGCGTCGGTTCGTCCGGCAACAGCAATGTGATAGCCGGCCGCGGCGAGCGCCTCCGCTGCGGCTAGGCCAATTCCGCGCGTTCCTCCGGTGATCACGGCAGTGCCGAGGCTCATCGGGCCGTCCCTTCCGACGCGGTGGTATCGTCGATGACTGCGGCGACGAAGTCGATCTCCACGATCATGTCGGGGTGGGTCAGCGAAGCAACACCAATGAGGGTGGAAGCAGGGATGTCAGACAACCTTGGCCTCCTGAAGTCGGATCCAGCTGATGATATGCTCGAATTCGCCGGCAGCCGCGGGAACGAATTCCGGAATGAGCAGGAACTCGTGGTCCGCGTTCTCGACGATGGAGAGGGTCGTGGGAACACCCGCGTCGATCAGGCACTTTGCGAACCGCAGCGACTGCGGCACCAGCGCGTCGCAATCACCGCAATTGATGTACACGGGCGGGAAGTCAACCAGCACGGAGGAGTACGCCGGGCTCACGAGAGGATGACGGTGAACCCCGACGAAGTTTGAGCCAAGGTAGGCGAGGTTCCACGTCGTCTCGATGAAACCGGTATCGGCGACGCTGCGAGGTTCGGCAAACAACAGGGGGAAGTCGAAGACACCGCAAAGCAGCAGCGCACCAGCGATGTCGACCGGGACACCGGTCAAATCTCCTTCGTCAAGCGCGGCACCGTCCCCCTTGAGTGCACAGATCGCCGCGGCGGTCAGGTTCGCTCCCGCCGAGTCCCCACCGACATACAATCTAGTGCTGCGCCCGCCGTAACGTTCAGCGTTCTGGCTTGCCCAGCGCATTGCATAAAGCGCGTCCTCGACCGCCCACGGCCAAGGGTGCTCCGGCGCGAGACCATACTCGACGTTGATGACGACGAATCCGCGCTGCGCGATCTGCATGCACTGCTTCCGAAGGTGCGCGGCGCTCCACAGCACCCAACTTCCGCCATGCAGGTACACGAGTGTCGGGAATGGGCCCTCCCCCTCTGGCACGTGCACGTCAGCGGTGAGGTCGGCGCCTTCGCGCCTGCGTAACACAATCCCGTAGTGATTAGCGCTAAGCTCGGGAAGGTCGGCGGCCAGATGAGGGAGATTCTCCAGGCGCCACATCTCGCGCGCGGCGGGGATCTGATCCGGTGACGTGCGCGGTTTCGGCACCAGTTGCTTGCGCATCAGCTGCGAGGCCCATCCAACCAATTCGGGCGTCGTTGCCATGCCTTGCTCCCGTTCGTCTCGTCATCGGCGACAATGGTCGTCGGACGCCATCGAAATCGGCTGGTTCCCACGACACCCATGATCGTATACAATCGGTGTACCAGTGGCAAGGAGCGCAGTGCGCGAGATGCCGATTTGGGTTGACTCCCTCACCGAGGAACGGAAAATCTTTCGAGCCAGCGTGATGCTCGCGCCGCTGTGTCCTGGACACGTTCTCGACCTTTGTGTCGTCGCCCACCGAGGATGCGTGCTTCGACCGTTACGCGGCCTTTTCCTCGCGGCACGTGAGCGGCCTTCGAGCTCTCCGTTGCGTTTGTATACTGTTCGTGTGAAATTTGGATACATAGATGCGCGTGCAGTTTTGAGCATGAAGCTCATGGAGACCGCACATCGTGCAATCAGTTCGGCGAATCCTGATCCGGCGTTGTGAACGGCGCTCGGAAAGGGTCGCGATCTTGACGAGAACACGGAGGTCGACGGCTAGGCCCAGCACAATGCATCCGGTACTCCGCTCACGATGGCACGGTCGCACCGCAGCGTGTTCACTCGAGGATCCGCGTGGTCGACTCCACCTGTCGACCTGACCCTGTAGGACACTCCGTGACAACTGGACCCAACCGTACTGCTATCATGAGCACCTTGCCCGGAGGCGGCGCAGCCCCGCAGCGGAGATACGGACCGCAATTTCAGCAATGGCTCAAGGTCGCCGCCCCGCCGACGATCGCGATCCTTATCGTCCTCGCCATCTGGCAGCTCGGCGTGCAGATGACCGGCGTCGCTATTTTCATCTTGCCCGGGCCCGGAGATGTCGTCGTCGCTCTGTGGAAAGACGCCCCCATCCTCCTGCCCAATACGTGGATCACCCTTCAGGAGATCCTGCTCGGGCTGGCGATCAGCATCCTCGTTGGCATCCCCCTCGCGGTCCTGCTCGTCAGCTTCAAACCGATCGAGCGTGCGTTGTATCCGTTGCTGATCGGGTCCCAGGTTGTCCCAAAGGTTGCGCTCGCCCCGCTGTTTCTGATCTGGTTCGGGTTTGGTCTGCTCCCGAAGATCGTGATGGTGGTGCTGATGGCGTTTTTCCCGATCGTCATCAACACGGCGATCGGCCTTCGAGGAATCGAGATCGAGAAGCTGTACCTCGCACAATCGATGGGTGCCGGCAGACTGACCACGCTCGCGCGTTTCCAGATGCCGGGAGCACTGCCCAGCATGTTCGGCGGCATCAAACTCGCCACCACGCTCGCGGTAATCGGAGCCGTGGTCGGCGAGTTCGTAGGAGCGAGCGAAGGCCTCGGCTATCAGATCCAGCAGGGCATGGCCAGGCTGAACGCGCCGCTCACTTTCGCGGCGATTGTCTACCTGACCTTCATCGGCATGCTCCTGTTCCTCATCGTCGGCATCATCGAACGACTTGCGCTGCCCTGGCACGTATCGCGCCGCGCTGACTTCAACACCACCTGATAACACCGGCCATGCTCGATCAATCACACGGCCGATGTAGTTAATGCACCTTCCAACGAAGAAAGGCACACTGCGATGAGCATCACCTTACGACGTAGCCGCCGCTCACAGTGGACTACCCTGGCCGCCGCCACCGCCGGCCTGATCACCATCACCCTTAGCGGGTACGCCGCCGCCCAAACCGCGCCAAAAGAGCTGACGCCGGTTTCGCTTCGGCTCGGGTTCATAGCCGGCGCGTGGGATGCCGGAGAATACGTCGCCCGCGACCTCGGGTACTACAAAGAAGCGGGTCTCGACGTGACCATCACGGAAGGCCAGGGCTCGAACTCCAACATTCAGCTCCTCTCATCCGGGCAGGTCGACTTCGCGAAGGTCGCCGCAGCATCGCTCACCCCCGCGGTCGCCAAGGGGGCCAAGGTCAAGATGATCGCTTGCCACCTTCAGGTGCAGGGCGCGGGCGTGGCGACCAAACCCGAGATCAAGACGACCAAGGACATGTCCGGAAAGACCTACACTGGTGTCACCTTCGACTTCGCGACCCAGTTGTTCCCCGCCTTCGTTCAGGCGACCGGAATCACCGATGTCAAGGTCGTCAACGCCGCTCCCGAAGCGATCCCGCAAGTTCTCGTCGCCGGCCGGACCGACCTGATGGTCGCCAACGCCTGGGCGCAGGTTCCGATCCTGGAGAGCCTCGGTGTGAAGTTCAACTACTTCCGCTATGCCGACTACGGAGTCGACCCACTGGGCATCGGTATCGTCACTTCCGATGCCACTCTCGAGAAAAAGCCCGAAGTTGCGAAGGCTTTCGCTGCGGCGACCATGCGCGGCTGGCAGTACGTCTACGACCACCCCGAGGAAGCAGCGAAAATCTTCGTCAAGGCAGTTCCGTCGGTGAAACTCGATCTGGCCGTCACAACGGCCAAAATGATGGAATCCCTGTCACACACGTCCAATAGCAAGGGGCGCCGGCTGGGCTGGATGGCTGAGCAGGACTGGGTGCACACGGTCAACCTGCTCACCAAGTTCGGACTACTGACGGGCAGCGTCGAACTGAACAAACTCTACGTCAACCTGGTCGCAGAGTGAGGTCCAGAACGCAGCCTCACCCGGCATCAGGAAAGCCTGTGGAGACCAACGTGCTAGCTCAGAGCCGATCGAACCGAGCCGCTGGGATTCGGATCGACAATGTCGCCAAGACCTACCAGACGAAGAACGGTCCGGTGCAGGCTTTGAGCTCCACGACGTTGAATTTCCAGCCGGGGGAGTTCATCTCCGTCGTTGGCCCGTCCGGATGTGGCAAGAGCACTCTTCTTCTGATGATCGCCGGATTGCAGCCGACCACGGAGGGCACCATCACCATCGGCGACACCGTCGTGCGCGGTCCTTTCACGGACCTGGGCGTGGTGTTTCAGGACGCTGTCCTGCTCGAATGGCGGAAGGTCCTGCAGAACGTCATGCTTCAGGCAGACGTCCGCGGGCTCGACCGGCGCGCCATGAGGGAGCGTGCATTGGAGTTGCTCGAGCTGGTCGGCTTGAAAGGGTTCGAGAACCGCTACCCCTTCGAGTTGTCCGGAGGCATGCGGCAGCGCGCATCAATCTGCCGTGCCCTGGTGCATGACCCGCCCGTGCTGCTGATGGACGAACCCTTCGGCGCGATCGACGCCCTCACCAGAGATCAGCTCAACCAGGACCTGGAGACGCTGTGGATGCGGTCCCCGAAGACGGTGTTATTCGTGACGCACTCCATCTCCGAGGCCGTCTTCCTTGGCGACAAAGTGATCGTCATGTCCCCGCGGCCTGGCAGGGTCGAGAATATCTTCGATATCGATCTTCCTCGCCCTCGCAGTCTTGAGATCCGTGACGAGCCGGAATTCGTCGAGTTTTCTCGCGCGATCCGCGACGTGTTCGAAAAGGTCGGCGTGTTCAAGGCAAAGGAACAGAGATGACCGGACCCGCGATCGTCCGATACGCCGGGTGAGGGCTTTCACGAGGTCGACGAGTTCCTTCAGCGTTCGAGCCGGAATATGGTTGCCGCCGGCGATGGTAAGCTCGATCGCCGTCATCTTGACGATCGGAGCGATCGCGACGCCGGCCGCGCGATACCCAGATGGAGGGCGCCGGCAGCCGTTCAAACGGGCGTCTTGTTGCTCGACCAGCTTGGTGACCAGAACAGGCAGGCGTGACAATGCGCCCGCGCGGCAGCCTCCGCCTGCGCCGGATTGCGCCCGTGCAATGCCTTCAGGATCTTGTCGTGTTCGGCGACGATGGCAGCGGCACGATTGGGGTCCGAAATCGCCTCCACCGTATATCGGCGCACGAAGTCCTGCAGGCTCTTCGCGACTTCGGCCAGTCGCTGGTTGCCGGCGGCGGCATACAAAAGCTCATGGAAGCGCGCATTGAGGCTGGCCGCCTCCGCGAAGCGATTGTTCCGCAGCACCAGCACAAGCTGCTCCTGAACATAATCCATTTCGTTCAGTTGCTCCTCGCTCGCGCGCGAAGCGGCGAGGTGGGCCGCCAGTCCTTCGTGGGCTTCGCGGATCTCGCCGATCTCCGCCGCCTCGCGCGGATCGACCGGCCGCACGATGGTGCCGCGGAAAGCGTCATGCGCAGCGAGACGTTCCGCGATCAGACGCTTCAGCGCTTCGCGCACCGGCGTTCGGCTGACGCGAAACTGTGCCGCAAGCTCGGCCTCGACGAGCCAGGCGCCAGGCGGGAGTGCTCCCTCGATGATGCGCTCGCGCAGCGTTCGATAGACGACGTTTGCGCTGGGCGCGCCTTTTTCACCGGCGAGCTTGATGATGGTTGCGGGCCTGGTCGGCTTTGAGTTTTTGGTTTGGTTTCGGCTGTGGCTCATTGGCGTCCGGCTCATTCGCAGACCTCGCGGGAGGGCTCAGATGGAATACCCAGATTTGTTCAAAGAGTATACAGCGATGTGCGTCTCGCATGCAGCGAACGAGCCGCACCAAATAGTGCTGCCATTCGCTCTCGCGGTGTCAACATGATCGCGCCACTATTGCGGAAAGTACTATATTTCCCGGTCAATTGACATGGCATACAATGTGTGCACTGATGACTCATTTGGCTTAACGGCGGAAATTCCAACGGGTGAACTTGGTGTCGCGCTTGAAGCTGAATTACGGAGGCGTCAGTTATCTCGATCGCACCCGGGCGCTTGAAACGGGCGAAGTCTCGCCGGCAGGGATCGACCTCAATTACATCGTCCCCGCGAGCATCGACGATCTCTTCCGTGCCGTCGCCGCGCGCACCGAATTCGAGATCGCCGAATTTTCTCTCTGCACGTTTATGTTGATGATCGGCAAGAGAGATCATCGCCTCGTCGGCTTGCCGATCTTTCCCTCCAGGGCGTTTCGGCACGAGCAGATCTACATCAACGTCAATTCCGGCATTCGGAAGCCGGCTGACCTGGCGGGACGCCAAGTCGGCATTCTGGAATATCAGATGACGGCAGCCTTGTGGGTCCGCGCGCACCTGCAGCACGACTACGGCGTGAACCCTGATCAAATCCGCTGGCGAACGGGCGGGCTTTTCGTCCCCAGACACGCGCCGCGAATGCCCGTCGATCTCCCGGCCGGGGTCGAACTGCTGCTCATTCCGGAGGGCGACACGCTCGAGGGAATGCTGCTCGACGGGCGCATCGACGCGCTCGTATCGACGGAGCCGCCGAAGGCCTTCGTCGCGGGAGACGCCCGCATCGCCCGGCTTTTTCCAGACGTACGCCGGGTGGAACGCGAATATTTCGTACGAACGGGCTTTTTCCCGATCATGCATTGCGTCGTGATGCGGCGCGACGTGTATGAGGCCAATCGCTGGATTGCGATGTCGCTCCTAGGCGCGTTTAACGAGGCCAAGCGGCTCGGGAGCGAGCGGTTGATCTACCAAGGCGCCTACGCGGTTGGATTGCCCTGGCTCTCCTTGGAGACCGAAGAGGTGAACGCACTGTTCGGCGGCGACGCGTTTCCGTATGGCTTTCGGCCCAACCTTCCCATCATCGAGGCGATGACCACTTACGCGCACGAACAGGGCCTCACGCCCCGCAAGCTCGATCCGCTTGAGCTTTTCGCGCCCGAAGCCCTCGTCGACTCGATTCCCGTCTGAGATACAGCGTTGCAGCCGAGCGGCTGAGAAATTCAGATTACCGCAACGTCCACGGAGGTCTGTCGATGAAGTGGCCAAGCAGGAGCTCGATAGAATGCTCGCTTGGCTCACCCGCCTGTAATGCAATGTTGATGCAATGATTCCGGAATACGGCAGCAAGGGTCGTGTCGGGGTCATCGTGCCCCCCGCCAACACAACCGTGGAACCCGAACTCGCGGCGATGATGCCGCCGGGGGTCGCGCTCTACGCCACGCGCCTCCCCGGCCAGGTCGCCCATAGCACCGCGATGGGCCTGCGCGAACGCTTCGAGGGCTACATCAAGGCGCTTCCTGGGGTCGCCACTTCGTTTGGCGGCGCGAGCCTCGATGCAGTGTGCCTGGGCGTGACCGGTACGAGCTATCTCGTCGGCGTCGATGCCGAGGCGACATTGCTCGATGACCTGCGCAAGAGCGGCGCGCCGCAAGTGATCACCGCAGCGAAGGCGATCGTCGAATTGCTCGGCCGCTTCAACGCCCAGCGCATCGCGCTCGTCACACCCTACCCCGCCTGGGTCATCGACTACGCCGAGAAATATTGGACGCAATCCGGATTTGAGATCATCGGGCTGGTGCAGCTCCCCGACGTGGTATCGATCTACGAGGTGAATACCCGGAGGGTGGCGGCGGCCGCCTGCGAACTTCGGGATTTGCGCGCCGACGTGATCGTCTTGAGCGGGACCGGTGTCGCGACTCTGCCGGCAATCGAACAACTCCAGCAGTCGCTTGAGATTCCTGTCGTATCCTCCAACTTGAGCTTGGGCTGGTGGATTCTCAATCGGCTGCAGCTTGATCGGACGATCGACACGCCTTCGGCCGCATTGGCCGGCATCACCCGTCGGCTGCCGGCCCCTGCAATGACAACGGCCGAAGTCGACAACCTCGCATTGCTGAACAGATTTGCGGTCGCCTACAACCGGCATGATGTCGATGCGATCATGGCCTGCATGAGTGACGACTGCAAATTCATCTCCTATTTCGGTCCGGATATTTGCGGCGAGGCGTTTTCAGGGTTCGACGCCGTGCGCGCGCGTGTGTCCCAGGGGCTCGCCGATTTCCCGGATGCGCATTGGGAAGAAATCAACCACTTCGTCAGCGGCAATCGCGGCGTCTCGGAATGGATATTTCGCGGCCGCCGTCACGGCCAAGGCCCGCTCATCGAGCGGGAAGGCGTCGATATCTTCACGCTTCGGGGCGGCAGGATCGCCGTGAAGAATACCTTCCACAAATGGCGTCAGACCTAGAGCCGGCTGTTCCCGCCTAAGTCCAGGAGATCGGAATGTCGCTCATCAAGCTCAACAGGCATAATCGCTACGCATATTCACCGATCACCGAGCGGCCGAAATTCACCTGGCCGGATGGAAAGCAGCTCGCGCTCACCATCTGCAACAATATCGAGGTGTTCAGCTTTCTCAGCGGCCTCGGCAGCGACAGCGCAACGCTGAATGCTCCGCAGACGACGCGCAATTACGCCTGGCGCGACTACGGCAACCGCGTCGGCCAGTGGTATCTGTTCGATCTGCTGGATGAATTCGGCTTTCCGGCTTCGCACAACATCAACTCGATGCTGTTCGAGGAGTGTCCTCAGATCACGCAGCGGATCATGAGCCGGGGCGATGAGTTCGTCGGCCACGGCCGCACCAACGCCGAACGGCAGGACAGTCTCAGCGAAGAAGACGAACGGCGCCTGATTGCCGAAGCAACGGACGTGATCCGGGAACATACCGGCGCGCAGCCGCAGGGTTGGATGGGACCCTATCTTGCACAGACGCCAGTCACGCTCGATCTATTGAAGGAGGCGGGCTACACCTATGTGCTCGACTGGCCCGCAGACGACCAGCCCTTCTGGCTGAACACCCGGTCGGGACCGCTGCTTTCAGTGCCATACTCGCTCGAAGTGAACGACTCTCCCGCCATCGTCTTTCGTCAGCATGGCGCATCAGAATACGAGCGGATGATGATCGACCAGTTCGACGAAATGCTGCTCCAGTCGAAGAAATGGCCGCTGGTGTGCTCGATCGTCATCCATCCTTTCATCATTGGCTATCCGTTCCGCCTCAGGACGTTGCGCCGTGCGCTGCAGCACATATCCAAATTCCGGGACGAGATCTGGGTGACGACGCCCGCCAAGGTGGCCGCGCACTTCGCCAAGGTCAACCCATCGCCGTAGCTGGCCTTGCAGATGTCCCGCCCGTGGAACGAACTCTCTGCGATCGATGCCGCGGCGGCCATCGCGCGCGGCGAATTGAACAGCGTTGAGCTCGTTGCCGAGTGTCTCGAGCGCATCACGGCGCGCGACGGCGAGTTGCATGCTTGGGTGACGCTCGATCCGGACCGCGTGCTTGCGGACGCCCGCGCAATGGATCGCACGCCGCGGCGCAGTCCTCTGCACGGCGTGCCGATCGGCATCAAGGACATCATCGACACGGCCGATTATCCAACGACCTACAATTCCCCGATCTGGGCCGGTCACAGGCCGAGAGCCGATGCCGCCTGCGTCGCACTACTCAAGCGCGCGGGCTGCGTGATCCTCGGCAAGACCGTTACCACCGAATTCGCAAACGTGTCGGCGGCGCAGACACGCAACCCGCACGACGTGAGTTCGCAGCCCGGGCGGCTCGTCGAGCGGATCGGCGGCGGCCGTGGCGGACCTGATGGTCCCCTTGGCGCTGGGAACGCAGACAGCGGGATCGACGATCCGCCCGGCATCCTATTGCGGCGTGTTCGCCATCAAGCCTACGATCGGCAGCGTCAGCCGCGTCGGGGTGAAGACTCTGGCGGAAACGCTCGACACCCTTGGGCTCTTTGCACGCAGTCCGGGCGACCTCGCGCCGCTGCTCGAAATCCTGTCCGGCCGTCCGGCGCAACAAGTCGCGGCGGACCGGGCACCGCGCATCGGCATTTTCCGGACTGCATTTTGGCACCTGATCGAGCCTGAAGCCGCGGCCGCGATCAACGACGCGATCCGCACCCTCGGGCAGAACGCGCAGCTGCTCGATGCTGATTTGCCCGGGACAATCGACGAACTGGCGGACGACCACGCCGTTGTCATGGGCTACGACAGCGCGCGGGCGCTGGCATGGGAATTCGATACCCATCCTGACGAGATCAGCCCGGCATTGATGCAGAGACTGCAAGCTGGCTGGTATGTCACGCGGGTCGAATACGACGCAGTGCATGCCAAGGCCGCCGAAGCGCGAGTAGCGCTTGAGCGTACTTTCGGGAATTGCGATTTCCTGGTGACGCCGAGCTGCCTCGGCGAGGCGCCCCCGTTCGGCACGACGGGCGACTCGAAATTCAACCGCGCCTGGACTCTGCTCGGCAATCCTTGCGTGGCAATCCCGCTCGGCAAGAGCATCAACAGCCTGCCGCTCGGGATGCAGATCGTCGGTCCGATCGGCAGCGACATAACGTTGCTGCGTTGGGCGGGATGGCTCCAGAGCCTTGTCGGTATAAGGAGGCGCGAGGCCGCGCAATCAACCGCTCGCGCAAGCGCGGATCGTCAGGGCGGCGAGAATGATAGCGCACCGTCATTCGATCGCAGCGGATCGCCCGGCACGCCCGCCGCTCGCTCGTCTCATGGGCGCCCTTGAGATGAGCGACGGCCGCTCGCTTCGCGGTGGGCGTCACCATTTTTGACAGCAGATCCTTCAGTGCCGCGTTGTCGAGCATGGCATCGGCCAACAACCGCTTCAGCTTGGCGTTCTTAGTCTCAAGCGCCTTCAGCCGCTTGGCTTCCGACACGTCCATCCCGCCAAACTTGCTCTTCCAACTGTAGAACGTGGCCTCGCTAATCCCGTACTTGCGGCACAGCTCTGCCGTCTTCGCCCCGAACTCGTGCTCCTTCAAAACCCCGATAATCTGCTCTTCCGTAAACCGCTTCCGCTTCATCGTCTGGTCCCTCCCGTCAGGGCCAGACTCCAGTTCACACCGGATTAAACCGCGGGGGCAACGTCAACCGTCACCCAGCACACTGTTGCACGGACGAAACGAACCAACGTCAAGTTCGTTCATGTTGCTCAGCGTGATTGCGCCGTGATCATCACCTGACAGTTTGTTGCTTGCAATTCCATAAACTCCGTTACGCAAATCGACGGCCAAGCCCTTAGGCATGAATATGCTATCGTCGACTTTCTCAAATCAGGTAAAGAGTTCTGACTGCCCTGTCCGTGGGCGCCATCACCGCTTCTAGGAAAGAGACATGGAACTGATTCGCGGCCGATTTGGCAGGGGCGAAGGGATCTCGCAATGGAGCTGGAGCGGCGCCGCAGAGCTTCCAATCCCGGACATCTCCCCGAGCAGCTGGATGCACTGCTGGCCCTCCTGCCCGCCCACAAATCATCACGGACAGAAATTTTGCACTATTTGAAGCGCTTAGGTGCACGGCTCAGGAGAAATTTGAGACAGGACGAATTCGGTCCTACCCGCGCAGACAGAATTGCCAGCGTGCGTGGTATCATCCGCGGGCTGGACGGAATATTGGTCCAGTTAAACGCTATCCCGGCACACATTCGCGATGATCTCTCAGGGTACTGGAGAATCGGACGGCGAACGAGAAGACTTTGCCTTGGGCCTAGTCCGGACGTGTTCGTAGAAAACCGAGGGGCGCGCGTGACTATCTAACCAGTTTTGAGCGCAGACAAATGACCACCGAGAGCAATCTGCAGTATGCTTGTTACAAATTATCCCGAGGAGAAGGCCGATGGAAATAAGCGTGGGTTTACTTGACCATTACAATGTGTCGACCCGTAAACTCAAAGAGACCGTGCAGTTCTACGAGGATGTGCTCGGTTTCGTGAACGGTCCGCGCCCGGAATTCGATTTTCCTGGGGCTTGGCTCTATAGCGCAGGCCATCCAGTGCTGCACCTCAACGACATCTCTGAAACCGACAAGCAGCAGCCCCCTGACTCAGGTGTCATCGATCATGTTGCTTTCGGCAGCCGCGGCTTTGAGGCGACAAGGCGGCACCTCACCGCCAAGGGCGTGCCCTACCGCGTGAACCAGGTGCCCAATAGCACCCGTTGGCAGATTTTCTTCCACGACCCGAACAATGTGGAGATCGAGCTCAATTTCGAAACCAAGAATGAGACCGGCGGATGAAAGAAGGGGCTCAGGTCAATGCGAATAGGCGCGGAACGTGCGGCCAGCTAATGGTCTTGCCAACACTTCAATGGGGCGAGAAGCAGAATTGTCGATGCGGTTGCGGTACGCCACTCCCGGTTGTATTTAGGCCACCGCCCGGAGACATGCCCGTAACTTGTGGCCGCGCGCGCTAGTTCCTGTTTCAGCATCATTGGGCGCCCCGTGTGACCTCGATCACTTGGCTTGATGGTAAGATTGCACTAGTAGGTGATATTTACTTAGATACCGCTTAGGTGCCGAAAGCGGCGGTATTCCCGCAACCGTCGTTCTCGCAAATCCAGAACAAGAGCGAGGTCGGGGGCTCGGTATGAACGTCGCTGCCGTTCGGCACCGCGTATTGTCCCGTATCGAAATCGGGAATTGTCGCCGCTTCGACTTTTCCATCGCGCGGCACCTGGACCCCGACTTGTTCAGCTCTCAGGTTCGAATTCAGCACATCCATCCGGTTGAGCAAACACTGTTCGATCCATTTTTCACGACCAAATCATTCCACGTCGCCGCCGTAACGAAAGCTGCCCGGCACCAAACAATCTGAACCAACCAGAGCCAAGCACATGCCGTTTTCACAATACTCAGTTAGCATTGCCTCTCAAGTGACTCCCTACGGGGAAGAATGGCTCGAGTTTTATAACATAAACACGCCCAATGGGGCCAATATGCAATTTCGCTGGCAATATCACGGCAGCGAATTCCGAACTAGTACAAGCAATCTGGATGAAACTCTGACCAGTCATTTTGATGCGCAATTTGCCCCGCAACATTTCGGCGCCGGATCACCTGACGATTTGTGGCTGTTCTACTATTCGGCAATCAATGCCGGCAACGGAAACGACACGCTAATTGGGCTGGATACAGGTGTCAAAAACGACATTCTTGCACGCTTCGCGCAACTAGGGGCGCCCGCATCGGATCTTACTGGTGTCGAACTCTACGCTACGGCGGCCGATTTGTTGATAGGTGGAAACGGAAACGACACAATAAATGGCAGGGGAGGAAACGATACCCTCGAAGGCGATGCTGGCGATGACACAATCGACGGCGGCGCCGATATCGACACCGCCATATATAGCGGCTCTCTTTCATCCTATCAGATCACAATTCTTTCTCAGACATCGTTCAAGATCAAGGATCTCCGGACCGGCTCCCCCGATGGAACCGATACAGTCTCCAATGTCGAGTTTTTCTCGTTTGCAGGAACTACAGTCAATGCTTCGGATCTTCTGCCGGTTGATCATTGGATTGGCGGGACCGGTTTATGGAGTGACGCATCGAAATGGGACAGGGGAGTTCCGCACGACCCCAACACCGCGGTCTTCATTGATACGGCCGGTGCGAACGTAACTCTCGACCAGGATGTTACGATCTACACGCTTGATCTCGGAGCAGATGCCTCGCTTCGGACCGCCAACAAGACGCTCGTTGTAACAGGAACCCCTTTAGTTGAAGCGCCCCTCCCAATACTAAAAACCTCGGTTTCCGCGCCGTCGATCACAGGGATGGGCAAAGTCGTTATAGAGACGGGCGGAACCTTTGATGTCGGTTCATTGTCTAGTCCTTTTAGCGTCGAATTTGCTGGAAAATCCGGCACGTTAAAGCTCCAGGATCCATATTCATTTACCGGCCCAATCACTGGCTTTACTGGCGACAATAAGATTGAGCTTCCAAACACGCCGTTCAGTCCCAATAGCTATTCGGTGCTCCAAACCGCCGATTCCTCGAACAATCCATTTGATGGCAGAGGTGGTCCCGGTTGTCTGAACAGAATTTCCGCGTCGCTAAGTGGAGCCTGTGCCGAGGTTAGGCCGCCGCGCGGAACGGCAGCGGGTCGAAGTAGGCTTGATCGGGCGTGATGCCGTCAAGGCTCGAGTGCGGTCGACGACGATTATAAAAATCCAGATAGCGTCCGATCGATGCGCGGGCCTCGGACACGCTGTCGTACGCCCTGAGATAGACCTCCTCATATTTGACGCTGCGCCACAGGCGCTCGACAAAGACATTGTCGCGCCATGCGCCCTTGCCGTCCATGCTGATGGCGATGCCGATGTTGGTGAGCACGCCGGTGAAGGCGGCGCCGGTGAACTGTGAGCCCTGGTCCGTGTTGAAGATCTCGGGCTTGCCGTGCTTGGCCAGCGCCTCCTCCAGCGTCGCAATGCAGAACGCCGCTTCCATCGTGATCGACACGCGCCACGACAGAACCCGGCGGCTGAACCAGTCGAGCACCACGGCCAGGTAGACGAAGCCGCGCGCCATCGGGATGTAGGTGATGTCCATCGCCCACACCTGGTTCGGCCGCGTAATCTCGACGCCACGCAGCAGATATGGATAGATCTTGTGACCAGGTTCGGGTTTGGTCGTGCGGGGCCGGCGATAGAGCGCTTCTATCCCCATCCGCCGCATCAGCGTCTTCACGTGACGGCGGCCGACCTTGCTCCCCTCGGCGGCCAGCAGGCCTCGCAACATGCGCGCGCCGGCGAAGGGAAACTCCAGATGCAGCCGATCCAGGCGCCGCATGATCGCGAGGTCAGCGTCCGAGACCGGCCGCGGCAGGTAGTAGACGCTGCCACGGCTGATGTTCAGAGCTTCCGCCTGCTTGCTGATCGGCAGATCGTGTGCACGGTCGATCATCGCTTTGCGCTCAACAGCCCGGCTTTGGTGAGCGCTCCTTCTAAAAAATCATTCTCCAAGGTCAACTCGCCGATCTTCGCGTGCAGCGCCTTCACGTCGACGGCGGGTTGGGCGGTTCCGTTGCCGCCCGGGCCGAACACGTTGGCCGCCAATTCCTGAAGCTGCACCTTCCACTGCGTGATCTGGTTCGGGTGCACGTCGAAGTGCTCAGCCAGCTGGGCCAGCGTCATCTCGCCCTTGATGGCGGCAAGCGCCACCCTTGCCTTGAAGGCCGGTGTGTGCGTCCGGCGCGCTCGTCTGCTCATGGTCTCTCCTGATTCGCGGGTCAATCTTGCCCGCCGTCAGGCAGAAACTCCACCTATCGCTCTGTTCAGATTATCGAAGCCAGCTCTGGCGGCTTGAGCAAGTTGATTATTACGGGAAATGGAGGCCCTTCGGTGTATCCATCCGGCGGGTACCGCGGGGTAGCGGACTTGCGGTGTTCAAGTGGGATGGAGCAATCCGTCGGACTTTAGCGTGTCGATCGCTTCGGCGAGGGTAAGGCCGCGATGCAGGCAGAACCATTCTCCGGTGTGACGGTGCCACTGGATGTCGAAGCGGTTGCGGCTGATCCAATCGAGGCGGGCGAAGGGGGCGTCGAACTCTTCGCCGAGATTCTCCGGGAAGCCGGAGCGGTAGCGTTGAATGAAGCGATACTTGGTGCCGTGCCACTTTCCCAGGATATCGATGGGATAGTTGAACTGCGTCGGCCGGATGGTGGGCAGGAAGCGGGGCTTCAGGAAGTCGTCGATCAGGTGCTGGCAGGCGGAAGTCACCGCCGATTTTTCTGCCGCGGAGAAGCCGGTCGATCTCACGTTCCCCCTCAGTTCACGCCGCTTCTGCTCGGCTTGGCGTCGGCTTTCGCCAATTCCAGGGTAGCAGCGCGGCCAGATCGTGGATCTTGTGATCGTTGATGCGCGCAAGCACGTCGGCGAGCCACGCTTGCGGATCGATGTCGTTGAGCTTTGCCGTCATGATCAGCGTCGCCATGACGGCGGCACGGTCGGCGCCGCGTTCGGAGCCGGCGAAGAGCCACGACTTGCGCCCCAAGGCAAAGCCGCGTAGCGCGCGTTCGGCGGCGTTGTTGGTCAGGCAGATGCGTCCGTCGTCGATGAAGCGCGCAAACCGATCCCAGCGTCGCAGCATGTAGTCGATCGGCTCGGCGACCGCGGACGAGCGCGACAGTCGGGACCGCTGCTCACGCAGCCAGGCTTCCAGCGCCGCCACAAGCGGCGCACTTTGTTCCCGGCGCACCCGCAGACGTTCCTCGACGCTGCGGCCATTGAAGCCGCGCTCGATATCGAACAGCGCGTCGATGCGCTTGACCGCTTCGAGCGCAATCGGCGAGATCGCCGCGGCTTGTCTGCCGCGCCGGGCATTGGCCGCGATGTCCGCCAACTCGAAGAACTGCCGTCGAGCGTGGGCCCAACACAAGGCCGCGGTGATCGCTCCCTGGGTGCGCGCGGGGTCGTACAGCTCATTGTAGCCGCTGTAGGCGTCGGCCTGCAGGATGCCGGCGAAGTCGTGAAGGTGCCGGGTGGGATGCTCGTGCCGGCGGTCGCGCGAGGCGTAATAGAGTGCCGCGGGCGGCGCGCGCCCGCCAAACGGCCGGTCGTCTCGGACATAGGTCCAGATGTGCCCCTTGATCGTCTTGCCCTTGGCCAGGATCGGCACTGTGGTGTCGTCGCCGTGCAGACGCTCGGCGGCCAGCACGTGGCGCTCGACCAGCGCATGAAGCGGCTGCAGCACCGTCGTGCAGGCGCCGACCTGGTCGGCCAGCGTCGAGAGGCTCAGGTCGATGCCCTCCCGCCAGTAGCGTTCGCTCTGCCGGTTCAATGGCTGATGCTGGCCGAACTTCTCGAACAGGATCATCGCCAGCAGGTTGGGGCCGGCAAAGCCCCGCGGCGTCACATGGAACGGCGCCGGCGGCTGGGTGATCGTCTCACACTCCCGGCACGAGAACTTCTCGCGCACCGTCTGGATCACCTTCCACTGGCGCGGCACGACCTCCAGCGTCTCGGCGATGTCCTCGCCCAGCTTCGACAGCTTCGCCGAGCCGCAACAGGGGCAGCTCTCCGGCGCGGGGATCACGACGCGCTCGCGCGGCAGATGCTCGGGGAACGCTTTGCGGGACGGCCGTTTGCGCTGGAAGGCCTGCACCGTCTGCGTTCGCGCCGCCGCCTGCTCGGCCGCCAACTCATCCTCTGTCGCTGTCGCCTCCAGCTCTTCCAGCGCAAGCTCCATCTGCTCCAACAGCCGCGTCTTGTGCTCCGAGCGAGTGCCGTAAAGCTGCCGCCGCAGCTTCTCGATCGCCAGCTTGAGATGAGTGATCAACGCTTCCGTGCCGGCGTTCGCCGCCTGCGCGCGAGCCGCAAGGGCTTCAGCTTCCAAGCGCGCAGCCCGCTCGGCAAGGATCATCGCATGCGCGGCGGCAAGATCGGATGGCAGTGATTCAAATTGCGATGTCACGCAGCGACAGAATCATATTCGCCAGCCGCAGCAAAGAAAAACCGTCATCCCACCGATGTCGGACGCCACGTCTCCTGCGGATGTCTCCAATCAATGCCGGACAAAAGGTAACCGAGTTGTGCGGACGAGATCGTCACCACTCCATCAGCACGGCTCGGCCACAAGAAACGGCCTCGTTCCAGGCGCTTGGTGAACAGGCACGCGCCCTGGCCGTCATGCCAGATCACCTTCAGCAGGTTGCCGCGACGCCCGCGGAAGCAAAACAGGTGACCGTTCAGCGGGTCGCGGCGCAACACCTCCTGTACCTGCAGGGAAAGGCTCGCAAATCCCTTCCGCATGTCGGTGGCCCCCGTGGCCAACCACACCTGCACGCCGGTTGGAACGGGAATCATCGCAGCCGCCCGCCTCGCGCTACAGCCGCAATCGCAGCAGACATCGTCGCAGCATCGACCAAACCGGTGATCCGAAGCCGTGCCCCGCTCACGAACTCGATCTCGATCATGCCAGGTGGCGCCGCCAACGTCCGCCTGTCCGTCGCAATTGCAACAGGTGCAAACTTAACCTCGCCAGCCGGCGCATCGCTTGGTTGGCGAATCGGCTTCACCGTTCCGGTGCGCGCCTGGCGTCGCCAAAGATGCAGCAGGTTGGGATGAATGTCGTGCCGGCGCGCGACCTCGATCACCGTCGTGTCCGCCGCCAAGCTCTCCTCAACGATCCGATGCTTCTGCGCTGCAGTCCAACGCCGCCGACGCTCCGGACCCGACAAGACTGCCACTGTCGCCATATGTGCCCGTTAACTTGCCAATAAACGGGCAAACAATCTCACAAGCTGACGTCCGCCCGTAAGGCGGTCCTCAGCGGAGGGCTACCCTTCGGTTAACATCCGCCTCGGTTCAACCGTAACGGGCGGCTTTGAGCTTGGTCCGCTCGTCAACGGAACCTCGACATACGGCACAATAATCGTTCCCAATGCAGGACTCGTCGCTGGAAGCAACGTCGCCAATTCGCCCGTACCAGACGCTAATCCCAGTCAAGACACGGGGTATTCCACGCTCCCCAGCAATTCAATCCCAAATCCTTACAGCGCGGTCGTTCACATCGGATTTGAGGACGGACATGGTAGCTTTAAAGGCGCACAAGCAAGCGGCTTCATAGTAAACATCAGCGGTCATTATGAGATAATCACGGCAGCGCACGTTGCGGTTCACATCTTAGCTGGCGAAAGCGCGAGCGTTTATCCAGATAATCCCAAGGGGCTGGACGGTACTCCTATCAATGCGAGCCTCTTTAATATTAACCCGGCCGATGTTCACGTTGATGTCGCATACCTTCAGTCATTCCAGTATCTTCTACACCCAATCAACGCAATCCTTAGTGGCGTGGTTAACCTTTTGCTGGGAAACAGTGCAGAAGATTTTGCTCTCATCCACGTTCCCAGTACCGTCAATATCCGCCAATATGGCAGCTTTAGTATTCTACCAAATTATAGCGGAGGAACCGTAAACGTCACGGGGTATCCTGGCGAGCCGCCGGGGATACTCAGTCGGAATACCGTCTTTCAGTTCAGCGATATAGGTAGTGTGACCCCCCTCAGCACCAACAGCGGGATTTTTTGGCAAAATAGTCTTTCTACATTTCCCGGTATGAGTGGAGGTCCCCTTTGGATCTATAATGGCGCCATCGCGGAGGCAATTGGCCTCTCATCCACTGGATTTGAAGCGTTTCGGTTCACTGCGAACTCTTACAACCAAATACAAAGCTGGGCTAACGCTAATGCGAGCGTCAACTCAGGAGTCTCTGTTTCAAACCAGACCGTTGCAAGTAACAATTCTCTCGACGTGCTCGGCGTGGCAAACAATACGACGGTGCATGGTAAGGAGAACGTATACGGACAAAGTAATGGTGCGAAGGTCTATGATGGTGGTTATCAATACCTCGCCGCAGGCGGGACAGCAAACAACGCGGTTTTGTATGATCCTGGGGTGCAGGTTATCTCCGCAGGCGCCATCGCGAACAACACGATCATTAGTGGCGGCGAGCAAGCTGATTATGGCAGCGCGAATGCTACTATAATCTATAGCGCCGGCTTGCAGATTGTCGAATCAGGCGGTGTCACGAGTGGCGCGACCATCAGCTCTGGTGGCCTGCAAATTGTCTCTTCTGGCGGCACCGCGCAAGGAACTCATCTGTTATCAGGAGGTGTCCAGGTTCTTTTGGCGGGCGCCCATAACAATGCAACCACCTCTGCGGCAGGTGGTTTCGTCATCTCAACCGGTGTTTTTGTCCTTTCCGGCACTCAACTGGTTTCCGCGGCCAGCGCGACGCTCTCGGGCGCATCGATTGGTGCTGACGCGCTTGGATATGTGCTCTCGGGTGGTACGGCGCTCAACACATTCGTTGGAAGCGGCGGTACGCTGAGCGTTCTATCGGGGGGAACCGCCCGCGGCACCACCATCAGCAATGGCTCACTTGATCTCGCCATCGGCGGGTCACTTGGGACTGGACCGGTTACGTTCTTGGGGTCTGCCGGAGCACTGGAGATCGACGACACGTCGATGCCGAACAATGTGATCAGTGGCTTCAATATCGGCGATGTCATCGATTTGGCTTCCATAACTTTCGATAGCGCCGGCGACGCCACGTTGTCGGCGGGCAACGTGCTGCAGATTGTAGAGAACGGGCAGACTAACCAGTTGAATTTCGCAGCATCGGAGAATTTTAACGGAAAGCAATTTCAGCTGAGTGCAGATAATGGCGTTGGCACCATCATCACTTTAATTCCCGAGGTTACTGTCAGCAGTGGCAATACCCTGAACATTTCCGCGGGCCAGAACGGTTCGGGAGTTGCTGTTTCAAGTGGAGGTCTCGAGACTGTGCTGTCCGCCGGCGTAGACACCGGCGCCACCATCAAGAATGGCGGCGTGCAGCGGGTCTCAGCGGATGGGTTTTCCGACCGTGTGCGGGTAAGCGGTGGCGGCCAGCAGCACTATACGGCACGGCGTTCGCAACACGGGTTTCAGGCGGCGGCAACCAAATCGTCAGCTCTGGTGGAATCACGAGCAGCACCTTCATCTCCAGTGGCGGGCAACAGAATGTCTCATCCGGCGGCACCGCCACCGGCACACTGGTCGGCAGCGGCGGTATAGCAACGGTTGCAGCCGGTGGGGCTGTGAGCGGCATCATGCTCAATGCAGCCGGCGGCTATGAGCTGCTTTACGGCATCGCGAGTGGCACGCTCATCAGT
This sequence comes from uncultured Alphaproteobacteria bacterium, assembly GCA_963833605.1. Classification (GTDB taxonomy): domain Bacteria; phylum Pseudomonadota; class Alphaproteobacteria; order Rhizobiales; family Xanthobacteraceae; genus JAFAXD01. The sequence goes on along the minus strand of CAWHYZ010000008.1, from coordinate 2,542 downwards.
GGCGGCGCACAGGTCGTTTATGCTGGTGGGAACGCAATCAGCACGATCGTCACAAATGGCGCCGAGTATGTAATGCTAGGCGGGTTGGCAGGCGGAACGACGGTCAGCGGCGGCACCGAAGGCATATTTGGGACAGCGAGTGGGGCCACCATCAGATCCGGCGGCCTGGAATATGTGTTTGGAGGTGGCAACGCGCTCGGCACACAGTTGAACGGCGGCTATGCACTGGTGTCGTCCGGCGGCACGACCAGTGGCACAACCGTGAACAGCGGCGCCCGGTTCTGTACGACGGCGCTGTTGCAAGCGGTACAATCATCAACAGTGGTGCTGTTGAGTTCGTTCTAACTGGCGGCCGTACATCCGCCGCAATTGCGAGTGGCGGCAGCGAGGACCTGTTCGGCATCGGCATAGGCACCGCCCTTAGAGCGGGTGGCGTTGAGTTTGTTTTCTCTGGAGGTGTTGCGAGCGGAACCACAATTAGCAACGGTTACGAGCTCGTTTCCGCCGGCGGAAAAGCAACCGGGACGATCGTGAGCAATGGCGCTCAGCTCGTGTACGGATCTGGGAGCGTTAGCGGAACGAACCTGAATGGCGGGACCCTCTATATTCTGTCCGGCGCAACCGCTAGCGGAACAATAGTCAACAGCGGTACTGAAGCCATCTATGGGACTGCCATCAACACAACACTCAAAACAGGTTACGAACTTGTCTATTCGGGTGGTAGCGCCAGTGGAAGCACTGTTAGCAATGGTGGCTATGAGAACGTTTTTACGGGGGCAATAGCACGCTCCACTAAGCTCGTAGGCGGACAGCAGATCGTCTACGCCGGCGCCAGCGCCAGTGGCGTAACCGTCAACAGCGAAATTGCCTATGTGCTCTCAGGAGGCACCGCCACGGGCACCTTGGTCATGGCAACGAATCCGTCTACGGCAAGGCCACCAGCACGACGGTGCGCAACGGCGGCTTCGATTTTGTCTATTCCGGCGCCGTGGTGTCTGGCACCACGTTGAGCAGCGGTGGCGACGAAATCGTCTATTCAGGCGGCACGGCAAGCGGGACCGTCGTCAGCAGCGGCGGGCAGCAGATCGTTCAAGGCGGCGGGCGGGCGAGCGGCACCGTTCTCGACAGCGGCGGGTTGAATACGTGATGTCGGGTGGAACCGCGGTTGCGACAACGATCAGCGGCGGCACCCTGGAAATCACCAGCGGTGCTGTCACCAGCGCTACGACGGTGACGTTCCTGGTGAGCGCCGGCGGCACGCTGCAGCTCGACGACTCGGTGCATTACGGTGGCACGGTCGCCGGCTTCGGCAAGCCGGACTTCATCGACCTTCGCGACATCACGTTTGGCTCGTCAACGACGCTGAGTTTCACGGAGGCTGTCGGTAATACCAGTGGCACATTGACGGTCTCGGACAGCGCTCACGCCGCCAACATCACGCTGCTCGGGCAATACGTCGTGGGCAATTTCACCAAACAAAGCGACGGCCACGGCGGCACCCTCGTCGGCGATCCGCCGGTCGTGGCAATGACTGATCATGGTTCATTCGGGCTCGTCAGTCCGCATCACGCGTAAGAACCGGATTACAATTTTTAGCAGAGCTGACCCAATCAACCCGTGATCGCCTTACAGCGGATCATGATGTCGTAGGCTGTCGCCGTTGCCCCTCAAACCCCTAGTGGCCTACTTTTCCCGATATCACTATACCCCCTACGACATGGAACAGGGATTTTTCAGGAGCGGATCAGGGAAACATTGCTGCGATTTAGGGAAAACAAAGGCCAACTTTAAGCGCGACCCGCATGTGTCCATTTGGGAGGCCCGCTTCTCCCCAAAAGCGGACATTGAGTGGCCGCGGACGGCAACCACCCATGCATAAGTGTCGTGCGGACACGGTGTGAACTACACAAATTCATCGCGATCTCAAACGCTAAGCAACCAACGACTTCATTTCGTGGTCGTTGCCGCCGGGCTTCCATTCATCGCATCCGCAATCGCTGCAAAGCGGTCCATGGAGACATAACTTGGTACTGCGGATCATTCCGAAGTTGTGGATCGCAAGGACATGGTGGACACCATCTCCGCCAGTTGCTTCAGCTTGCAAGTGACTGTCTGGAACACCGCCAATGAGCGAGAGGCCGGAACGCAACACATCATCGTAAGTTTGCCGCTTGGCATACAAACGCGTGGACACATCAGATCGAATGGCCCGGCAGCTTGGACATCGCCTCGCCGTCGTCGACAGCAACATGCGCGTGCAAGGCCACAAGAACATCATTGTCATCGGGTTGGACGTCGGCTCATGCTGCCCTTTGCGAAATTCAGCAACGATGGCCCGAATTTCGTCTGAACTCTCGACCGACGCATAGGGAACGCACATCATCTTCTGCCCCTTGCTACCGATGTGATAGGCGCCTTCGCGGCGCAGGGTCGCGATATAGATGGGCGGCGTCGGCGTTTGCAATGGCACAACGTTGATCGCAACGTCATCCACCGTCATATACTTTCCATGGAATGTAAATCGCTCGCCCGAGAGCGCCTT
>CAWHYZ010000007.1:0-83440 GCA_963833605.1 uncultured Alphaproteobacteria bacterium | reverse complement strand
CTGGCGATCTTGTTGGCAAGCGCGATGGCGGCAACCTTGGTCGGCCGCCGTGCCAGCAATGCCGCAAGCCAGGGTCGATGCTTGGTTCCGTGGATCTTGGCGTAGCGGATGACGGCGAGTGCACCGGCCACGAACAGGCTACGCAGATAGCGGTCACCTTGCTTGCTGATACTGCCAGAGTCTGTCCTTGCCCCCGCTCGAGTGCTGCCTCGGAACGAGCCCGATCCAAGCCGAGAAGTTTCGTCCCGATCGGAAGGTCCTGGGGTCAGCGACACTCGCGACCAGAGCGGTCGCCAACATCGGACCGACCCCGGGAATGTAATGAAGGCGCTGGCTCGTTTCATTCAACCGGTGCCAAGCCATGATCATCCGATCGAACTTCACAATCTGCTCCTTCAGGATGAGCAGTTGGGCGCCGAGTGCGGCAAGGCATGCGCGCGCAATCTCAGGCACCCGTTTGTCGCTCGGGTCGGCAACAACATCGAGCAGTTCTGGCGACCCCTTTGCGCCCGACCGGCGCGACAATGCCGAACTCGGCGAGGTAGGCTCCGATCGAATTAATCACCGCGGTCTGCTGGCGGATAAACAGATGGCGTGTGCGATGAAGCACCAGGCAGCTCTGCTGCTCAGGGGTCTTGGTTGGCACAAACCGCATGGTGGCTCTGATGACGGCTTCGCAAATCGCCTCAGCATCGGCCATGTCGTTCTTCTGCCGTTTGACGTAGGGCTTCACATAGGCCGGCGGCATCAGGCGTACCGTATGGCCGAGCGCCGTGAGTCCGCGCGACCAATGATGTGACGATGCGCAGGCTTCGATACCAACCAGGCATGACGGCAGCTTCTGAAAGAACGCCAGAACGTAGCGACGCTTGAGCTGACGGCGGATGATCACATCGCCTTTCGCATCGATGCCGTGGACCTGGAAAACAGACTTTGCGATGTCGAGACCAACTGTAATGACCGTTTGCATGACTTACTCCTCCGAATCATGGGGGCCTCAGCAGCACCCACGTCCATGGCACTCATGTGCCGGTGGAGGAGCCGTCCACAGCATCATGACCGGTCATTCAATCGCCTCCGTGGCGCGTGCAAGCAGCAAGGGCGGCACCTCGACGTGAGTGCTGATGCAGCTTCGCCATCATCAGACAGACATCGCCCTTGAAGGCGGTGTTGTGGCGGGCGACCCAACCCGGAAGTCGACCCTAGTCCAGCGTGCTTCGGGAACCGCACGTGCCCCTTCAACATGTAATTCCAGTACATCAACGGCAGGCCGGTCACTTTGATCCACCAGCCAACCCAATGCTCCTTGGCGGGGTTGAGGGGCAGGGTGGGCGTGACCTTCCCGCCGTAGATGAACTCCGCCACGCTTGCCAACAAGATCGCCAGAATGGCCTGGGCCATGATGGCCAGGGGCGAGCGTTTATAAGCAACCTGTCGCGCTTACGGCGTAAACGAGATCGCGCCGGACATCACGGCGTGATGTGAAGGTTGGGAGGGCGAACAGCACGTAATGCAGAGCCGGTCGATCCGGCGATCAGGACAACCCACTTGTGCCAGCGCATTGTTTGAATGCGAGGTTATGACCGGGACCTGATCCGCGGAGGGCATTATGGCCAGCGGTCATGTGAACCGCGCCACGTAAACCGAACACATGGCTGCACCGACCAAGCTTTCAAACGTGACAATTCTCCTTGCCAACTCGGAGCCGTCCACACATGGCACTGAAACTGCAGATCCCCGAACATGCACATTCACGGCGAGTTTCGGAGGGTGACACGAACATGCCGCCGACGTGCCGGGAAGGATAGGCGGAGATTGACCGGGAACGGACATCCGCTAGCCACTGAACAGTGTTTTGCAATTTCCCATCGTCTAACCCGGTTTCGCCCCATACGGCCATGCACCGGTATGCTACGTTTTCAGCAGCACGGCAGGGTCCTGAAGGCTAGGGGGCCTACATGAAGCGGCGCCACGTTCCTCGCGGCTTCTCGGCAGTGCGGCGGCATGGCCGCTTGTGGCGCGCACCCAGCAGCCTGAGCGGATACGGCGCATTGGCGTTCTCATGAACAATGCGGCCGACGATCCGGAAGGGCAGCTCCGCGTGACGGCGTTCGCGCAGGGGATTAGGGAATTCGGGCTGGGTGAGGTTTCGCCCGAACATTTCCACATCGAATATCGCTGGGCAGGTGGCAATGCAGACCGCATTCGTAGATATGCGGCTGAATTGGTCGGGTTCGCGGACGTCATTGTGGCCACTGGCAGCTTCGGCTTAGGCCCGCTGCAACAGGCGACGCGCAGCGTGCCGATCGTGTTCGTTGCAGTCTTCGATCCAGTCGGCGCGGGTTTCGTTCCAAGCCTCGCGCAGCCGAGCGGCAATATCACCGGGTTCACGTCGTATGAGTACTCCCTGGGCGTGAAATGGCTGGAACTGCTTAAGCAGATTGCGCCGGGCGTAACGCGCGCGGCTGTGCTTCGCGATCCGGCCATACCGTCCGGGATCGGGCGATTCGGGGCTCTTTTGGGCGTGGCGCAGTCACTCGGCGTGGAATTGACGCCTGTCGACGGTACGTCGCGCCGATGAGATCGAGCGTGCGGTCGCGGCATTCGCGCGCCCGCCCACGAGTGGTCTTATCGTGGTGGCAAGCGCGCTCGCGGTCGGGCATCGCGATCTCATTGTCACGCTGGCGGAGAAGCATAAATTGCCTGCCGTCTATCCGGCTCACTATTTCATCACCGCCGGCGGTCTGATCTCGTATGGACCCGATCTGATCGACCAATACCGGCGTGCGGCCAGCTACGTCGATCGCATCCTCAAGGGCAAGGACGAAGGACCAGCCCGACCGAGATCGACTTGCCATGCGGTTTGACCGGTTTAGAGCGGTTGCCTGATTCCGCGCAGTACAGACCGACGTTCTGCGCTAGCGCCTTGGACCGTATGCATTGGAGCGCGCGACACCGGAGTGCGCACGATGCGTTACGATCCGAGTACGCAGGCGTGCAAGGCACGACTCGCGATGGCACTCATGTTGTACACGAGCGGGACGCAGGGAAGACGCAGTTCGGCTTGGACCACAGCATGTTCGCGGCGCACTGATCGAATTCACGTTCGCGAAGAACGAACACCGCAAGCCGATCGAGGCCAGCATTGAGTTACATCCCGACTTGGCATCGATAATAGCCGCGACCAAATCTGGACATCAGACTCTCCTGCTGACCGAATACGACAAGCCGTTCAGTCCGAACGGGTTCGGCAACCTCTTCAAAGACTGGTGCCGACAAGCGAACCTACCCCATTGCTCAGCGCATGGTCTGCGGAAAGCGGCAGCCGATCGCCTCGCCGAGTGCGGAGCTACTGCCCACGAGATCATGGCCGTCACTGGCCATCAGACGCTCGAAGAGGTGGAGAGGTACACTCGCGCGGCGAACAGGAAGAGGCTCGCCACTTCCGCCATGGCCAAGCTCAAATCCACAGGCTCAAATAATCAACAGACGGTGTCGCACCATGCCCGTCAGTGGGACAATTCGGATGGAAACGTCAGACAAATCAAAGGGGAATTTTTGACGTGGCGCTCCCTAGGGGACTCGAACCCCTGTTTTCGCCGTGAGAGGGCAACGTCCTGGGCCGCTAGACGAAGGGAGCTTGGCTCTCGAATAAACTCGTTCACGCGGCCGCGCAAGCGCGGGGCCGCGTCACGGCTCGGTCGCAAAGCGCAGGCGGGCCAGCGGCCGCAAGGTCCTGGCATCGAAACTGCGGATCTCGGTCGTGCCGCCAACCTCGATCGTGACGATGAGCGCGTCGCCGCTGACCGACGTAGCCACGATCTTCGCCCCCTTGGGAAACAGCACGGTCAACTCCGATCCGCCCCCGGCGTTCGCGCTGCCGGAATGAAATATCCGGTAGCCAACGACCCCGAGGACGACCGCGATGCCCAGCACGGTGGCAAAGCCGGATATCAGCATCAGCCAGCGCATGCGCGCGACGACGCGTGCCTGAACGGGCGTCAGCGGCCGCTCGTCGTCGGAATTGGGCATACGCGGAGGCGCTCCGGACCGCCGGCACGATCCGCGATCCGGACGAGGTGGTCAACGCCGAGGTCCACCAACATCGGTGGCCGGATGCCCATAGATGGCCTGTCCCGTGACGAGGGCATCCATGGTGAGAAAGGGCATCCATGGCGAAGACCCGCTGCAAAACCATTGATGCCATCTCCCGTGGCGAGGGCATCTATGGCGAACAAGGGCATCCATTGTGACGAACCGACGCAAAATCATAGATGCCCCTCCCTCGTGGCGAGGGCATCTATGGTGAAGAAGGCATCTATGGCGGACCGGGGCTCCGCCGTGCCACATCGTATCCTCATGGAGTACTAGGTCGCCCGCTTTCGCGGCGCAATTGGCGCCCCTCGCGGGCGATGACAGCGGGGAGGTGCTGTGCCCAGTGCAAAACCGCAGGTGCCGTGTGCTGCACGTGGTCATCGACGGTGAATGAGGGCATCCAGGGCAGACTGGGCCCCGCTGCGCCAACCCGAATCCGCACGGGGTTCTGGGTCGCCGGCTGACGGGGCGGAATTCGTGCTCCTCGCGGGCGATGGCACCATGGATGGTAGGGGCTAGATGAGAGCGCGGGCTCCCAGGTCACCCGGCAAAATCCTCATCAAGGGCCGGATTCGAGGCTTAGCCCATTGTTTATGAACGAACTTTGCTTGATGAGGAATTCCTCATCCAACTCTCATCCAGGACCCCTCAACTCTCATCTTGCACCGCCGGGCCGACGGCGATCGCGCGCGCCCGCCGTCCATGGATGCCCTGGTCCACGTGCGCGCACAAGGGCATCCATGGTGCATCGGATGGCACAAATCCCCGGATTTTTCAGAGGCTTGCTCATGGATGCCAAACACAGGCGGAATTTGTCATCCATGGCATCCATGAGGGCGCGCCCCTCCGTCCATGGATGCCCTGTGCACGTGCGCACAAGGGCATCCATGAGAGCATGGGGCATGCGCATGGGAGCGTGGGCGCCGCATTGCGTATCACCGCGGCACATCACCTCTCCCCGCTTGCGGGGAGAGGTCGATTTCGAGCGCAGCGAGAAATCGGGTGAGGGGGCGCTTCCACGGGCACTCGACGAGTTGAACTCCTCCGTGGTCGGCATTCCTGCATCAGCTCCACACATTTTGGAGATGCCCCCTCACCCGGCGCTTCGCGCCGACCTCTCCCCGCAAGCGGGGAGAGGTGAAGCTCGCGTCACCCCCGCGCCTTGAGTACCGCGCGCTCTTCCAGCAGCTCGCGGCAGCCGGCCGCGATCGCCTCGTACTCGAAGCCGCGCATCAGTGAGGGCAAGTCGTCGTCCTTGATGCTCTTGCGGCGCGCCGCGATCTCGCCCGCGGTCAGTTCCTTGAGCGGACCGAAGCGCATCGCTTCGAGCTGCAGCGCGGCGTTGTCGAGCAGCGCCTTGCACATGCGGATGAGCTGCACCGCCGAGCGCCCCGCCCCCACGAACCCGTGGCCGCGCACGAGCAGCACGCGGTCGTCCCCGAGCGCGCGCGCGAGGTCGCGGCCCTGATCCATGTCGATGATCAGGAGGTTGGTGTCGCCGAAGCGGTCGCGGATGTCCCAGCGCGGCACATGCGCGCCGAACTCGTCGGCGGTGAGAAACAGCGGCCGCATCTCGATGTCGGCGACCGTGAACGGCAGCAGCGCGCGCGGATGCCCGTGCACCACCGCGTGCACGTCGGGCCGCGCCTCGTAGACCGCCCCGTGGATGAAGCGCTCGAGATAGGGCGGCCGGTTGTCGGCGCCCACCACGCGCCCGTCGAGTTCGAACGCCATGATGTCGTCGCGCGCGACGAGCTCCGGGGCGCGCGAGCGCGCGAGCAGATAGCGCGACGGCTCGGTCGGGTGGCGCACGCTGACGTGGCCGTAGGCGTCGACCGCGCCCATGCGCGCCAGCACCCGGTTGGCGATCACGAGGTCGATCATCGCAATGTCGAGCGCGCTCATTCCTGCTCCTTTGCGGCGGCGGCCGCCGCCATCATCGCCCGGTCTCCGCCCGCACCGCCGCGGTCCAGGCCGCGAGCTGCTTCTCGGCCAGCGCACGGATGCCGGCAAGCGTGATGTCCGCCGGCGGCGGCGAGAGTGCCAGCGCCTCGAGCCGCGCCGCCACCTCGCCCTCGCGGTGCACCTCCCCGGTGGCGGCATTGAGCCGCTCCAGCACCGGGACGGGCGTCGCCGCCGGCGCCATCAGAAAGATCGAGGAGATCTCCTCGCTGAATTGCGGGTAGCCGAGCTCGGCGAGCGTCGGCACGTCGGGCAGCGGTTTGAGCCGGTGCGGCGCCATCACGAACAGCGGCACCAGCCGGCCGGCCTCGATCAGCGGCAGCGAGCTGTTGGGCGTGTTGACCATCCAGGCGATGGTGCCGGAGGCGACGTCGGCAAGCGCGTTGGCGCCGCCGCGGTAGGGCACGTGCACCACGTTGAGCCCGAACATGCGCACGAGCTGCGCGCTCACCACGTGGGAGGCGGTGCCGGCGCCGGCGGAGCCAAAACTGTGCCGCCCGGGTTCCGCGCGCAGCTTGGCGATGAACCCCGCAAAGTCCTTCACGCCGAGCGCTGGCGACGCGGTGAGGATGCCGGGCGAGGTGCCGAGCATGCCGGCGAACGCGAATGTCTGCAGCATGTTTTCGTCCCGCGCATCCGGGTTTGCGACCTTGGCGAGGACCGGGCGCGCCACGTCGTCGATCAGCAGGGTGTAGCCGTCGGGCAGCGCGGCGGCGACGAAATCATCGCCGATCTTGCCGCCGGCGCCGGGCTTGTTCTCGATCACAACCGGCTTGCCCAGCCGCGCGCCCAGCCGGTCGCTGAAGATGCGCGCGAAACCATCAACAAATCCGCCGGCGACGAACGGCACGATGACCCGGATCGGCTGCTCCGGATAGTCGGCGCGCGCCGGCGATGAGGCGGCGAGCGTGAGGAGGAAGACAGCGGAGAGGATGTGCCGGTGTTGCATGCTTATCACCACGGCACGTCACCTCTCCCCGCTTGCGGGGAGAGGTCGATTTCGAGCGCAGCGAGAAATCGGGTGAGGGGGCGCCTCGGCAGGCAGTGCCGCCGAAATTGTCTCCCAAACGCCCTCAATGTTTGCAAACACATCGTTGTTCCAGAATCGCAACACGCGATAACCGCGTTCGCTGAGCCATCGGTCCCGTGCGATGTCGCGCTTCGACTCCGCATGTTGTCCGCCATCGAGCTCAATGATGAGCCGCTGCTCGCGGCATACGAAATCGACCGTATATGGCCCAATCGGTTCCTGGCGCACAAACTTGTATCCGCGCAGCGCGCGCGCTCGCAGGCGTTGCCACAGGCGAAGCTCTGCCTTGGTCGAGCTTTGCCGCAGCGCTCTTGCACGGTTGGTCTTCTTGAAATTGGCTCCACGCATTGTGGCGATGCCCCCTCACCCGGCGCTTCGCGCCGACCTCTCCCCGCAAGCGGGGAGAGGTAAGACCCGTGCCATGGAACAACGCCATGTCATTCAGATCACTCGGCACGTTACTGATCAGCATGTCGGTTCTACCTCGCACCACGGTACATCACCTCTCCCCGCTTGCGGGGAGAGGTCGATTTCGAGCGCAGCGAGAAATCGGGTGAGGGGGCGTTTCCACAGGCCGTGCAAAGTCGAAAACAGCTCTACGCATTTTGGAGAGGCCCCCTCACCCGCTCGCTTCGCTCGCGACCTCTCCCCGCAAGCGGGGAGAGGTAGGGCCCGTGCCACACCCGATAGGCCGGCGAGAGTTATGGATCATTCCTACTTGAACGCCGGCACCACGTGCTGGCCGAAGAGGCGGATGGAGTTGCGCACCAGCTCCGCCGGCATGTGCCCGATTTCGTGATTGGTGCAGAAAATATCGTAGCCGATGCGCCGCTTGCCGTCCTCGAGTTGGCGGATCACCGTCTGCGGGCTGCCGACGATGGCGAGGCCGTGCTCGATGTTGAACTCGTAGCTCTGGCCCGCCAACCGCATGGTCTCGCCGCGCGCCTTGTCGTCCGGCCGATCGCTGTCGCGCCCCATGCCGCGCGCGTGGGTGCCCCAGCCGATGCGGGTCTTCTCGATCGGGCCGCCGCCGACCGGGACGGCGCCGCCTTCGCGGCTCGCCAGATAGTGGCGCGCCTCGTCGTGGGCCTTGGCGTCGGTCTCCGCGACATGCACCTGGCGCATCAGAAACACGCGCGGCATCGGCCCCTCGTGCCGGCATTCGCGCCAGAGCTTGCGATAGAGATCGAACTTCCTGGCGATCACCTCGTCGGTGTCGAGGTTCTGCGAGACGTTGTAGTTGTTGCGGGCCGCGAACTCGATCGCCTGGTCGCTGTGCACCGCGGCCCAGATCGGCGGGTACGGCTTCTGATAGGGCTTGGGTTGCGGCAGCGCTTCGTTGAAGCGGTAGTACTTGCCCTCGAAGGTGACCTCGTCGCGGGTCCAGGCCTGCTTGACGATCTCCAGTACTTCGCCCGCCATGGCGGCGCGCTGATAGTAGTCGACATCCCAGCGCATGAACTCGTGCTCGTGCACGCCGATGCCGGTGCCGAACTCGACCCGCCCGCGCGAGAGCTGATCGAGCATCGCCACTTCCTGGGCGAGCCGGATCGGATGATAGAACGGCAGCTGCCACATCATGGCGCCGATCCGCAGGCGCGTGGTGGCGCGCGCCACCGCGGTCAGAAAAACGCTCGGCGCGGTGATGCGCCCGAGCGGCGAGTTCTGGTGCTCGATCACGAAGTAGGAGTGCCAGCCGGCGGCGTCGAGTTCCTGCGCGAGCGCGATGTGCTCGTCATAGATGTCGGCCATCGACGTGGCGGCGCCCGAATAGCCGCCGACCGCATCCCAGAGGGCAAAGTCCAGTCGCGCCATCGTCCTCCCCGCGTGTTGTTTTCGTGTGCCCGCGGTTCTTTCGCGTGTTCACCGGATCGCCACGTGCCGCCGATTTGAAGTTCCTATGGCGGATGCGGCAAGCTCGTTTAGGAACTTCAAATCGAAAAGCGGCACTAAAACCATAGACTACTAGTGCCCCTTTGCTTCCGAAGTTCGTGTCAGAACGCGCCGCGGTGTAGCACGAACTTCGGAAGCGGGGCACTAGGTGCTACGAGAAGGCGGACCGACGCAACCATGACATTGGCAGACCAGCATCCCGCCAGCCGGCGCCTTGTGGTTGCCGCCGAAGAGGCCGGCGGGCGGCTCGACCGCGTGCTCGCGAACCACGTGACCGAGTTGTCGCGCTCGCGGCTCAAGGCGCTGGTGCTCGATGGCCAGGTTGCGATCGACGGCCGCCCGATCCTCGATCCCGGCCACCACGTGCGGGCGGGCGACGCCATCATCGTCACGGTGCCACCGCCCGAACCCGCAGCCCCACTCCCTGAGCCGATCCCGCTCAATATTGTCTACGAGGACGACGCCATCATCGTGATCGACAAGCCCAGGGGGCTGGTCGTGCATCCGGCTGCCGGCAACTGGACCGGAACGCTGGTCAACGCGCTGATCGCCCATTGCGGGGAGAGCCTGTCGGGCATCGGGGGCGTGCGGCGGCCCGGGATCGTGCACCGGCTCGACAAGGACACCAGCGGGCTGATGGTGGTGGCGAAGACCGATCGCGCCCACCGCAAGCTCGCCGCCCAGTTCGCCGATCACGGGCGCACCGGCCCGCTCGAACGCGGGTACCTGGCGTTTGTCTGGGGCATTCCGGCGCGCCCGAAGGGCACCATCGACAAGCCGATCGACCGCCACCCGCAGGCCCGCGACAAGATGGCGGTGCGCGCCGGCGGGCGGGAGGCCATCACCCACTGGCAGGTTCTGGAGCGCTACCGGGGGGCCGACGGACAAGGGGTTGCGAGCCTCGTCGAGTGCCGGCTCGAGACCGGCCGCACCCACCAGATCAGGGTGCACCTTGCCGCCATCGGCCACCCCCTGCTGGGTGATTCGGTCTACGGCCCGGGCTTCAAGACCAAGGCCAGTCTGCTGACAAAGGACGCCCAGGCCGCCCTGCGACATCTTGACCGGCAGGCGCTGCACGCCCATATACTGGGCATCGAGCATCCGGTGGCGGGCGAGTTGCTGCGTTTCCGCTCTGAACTCCCCGCCGATCTTGCAGCCCTGCGCTGCGCATTGGCGGCACCTGATCCGGAGGGTGCGGCGTCACGTGAAAAGGTAGCAAAGCCAGGACCTTAGAGTTCAGCTGCGGCCTGTTCACCCGGTTGTCACCACGACGTGACGACCCGTCTTCTTCTTTATCCCGCGAAGAACCTGTATCGTGCAGGCACGTTAGACAATCATAACCCCAGAACGGCGTCGTCGGCTCGGGAGCGGCGATGCTCGTCGAAGCCCGCCGAGGTTTCGGGGGCAAGAACACTATGAAAGGGTGCTGGTCATGGCCCGCGCTGCCGCTTTACCAAGTTTGACCGCCGAAAGCGGTCTTTCCCACTATCTCGAAGAAATCCGGCGGTTCCCGATGTTGGAACCGCAGGAAGAATACATGCTGGCCAAGAGCTGGCGCGAACACGGTGACCGTGAAGCCGCGCACCGGCTGGTAACCAGCCACCTGCGTCTCGTTGCCAAGATCGCCATGGGGTATCGCGGCTATGGCCTGCCGATCGCCGAGGTGATTTCGGAGGGCAATGTCGGCCTCATGCAGGCGGTCAAGCGATTCGAACCGGAAAAAGGGTTCAGGCTCGCCACCTATGCGATGTGGTGGATCAAGGCCGCCATCCAAGAATACATCCTGCGCTCGTGGTCGCTGGTCAAAATGGGCACCACGGCGAACCAGAAGAAGCTGTTCTTCAACCTGCGCAAGGCCAAGAGCCGGATCTCGGCGCTGGAGGAGGGCGACATGCGCCCCGACCAGGTCGCGACCATCGCCAGGCGGCTGGGCGTGGGCGAACAGGACGTGATCGACATGAACCGCCGCCTGGGCGGCGACGTGTCGCTCAATGCGCCGATCCGCAACGACGGCGACACCGGCGAGTGGCAGGACTGGCTGGTCGACGATCGCGACAACCAGGAGACCACGCTGACGCAGAGCGAGGAACTCGGCAATCGGCGCCGCGCGCTCTCCGATGCGCTGTCGGTGCTCAACGATCGCGAGCGCCGTATTTTCGAGGCCAGGCGCCTGGCGGAAGACCCGATCACGCTCGAGGAACTCGCCGACGAGTTCGGCGTATCACGCGAGCGCGTGCGTCAGATCGAAGTGCGCGCATTCGAGAAAGTGCAGAAGGCGGTGAAGAACCGGGTCGCCGCGATGGAACAGCCGTCCGGGCAGACCGAGGCGCTGGCGGCACATTGAGGCGCCACGCGACCGCGTCGATTTGTTGATCGGTAGATTGTTTGTAGCCCGGATGGAGCGCGTGAGCGCGAAATCCGGGCTTTGTGTTTCACCCCGGATTGCGCTTCGCTCCATCCGGGCTACGAATCGCGCCGCCTACTGTCCCCAGGCGGCAAACGCGTCGTTGAAGACCCGCTCGCCCTGCGCGCCTTTCTCCACCGCCATGATGGCGCGGCGGTTGTCGTCGTAGACGATCGCGATATCAAACCAGGGACGCTCCTTCAGCATCTGGATGTTGCGCTGAACGTCGCCTTCCGCCGCTGACAGGCCGATCAGGAAGTAGCCCGTCGTCACCTTGACCGAGAGGCCGGCGAGCTGCACGCCGCGCGCCTGTTCGGATTGCTTCATCAGCAGAGCGCGGATCTCCTGGATGCCCATGTGGGAGAAATTCGCCGGCAGCGTGAACACGATGGAGACGGTGTGGCTCGCCGGCAGATCCTTGTCGGTGTTGCGCCGGATCGTGAACGTCACCGTCATGTTGCGTTCGGGGATCACGATGTCGCCGCGGATGGCCTTGTCCATGGGCTGACCCGGCCCGGCCGCGATGTTTTCCAGGCTCCAAACCACAGTGCCGGCATACTGCCGGCCCTTGGCTTCGGCCGGATCCTCTTCGTACAGGTTGACGTGCTGCGAAGCTGCCGCTTCCTGGCTTTGGGGCTCACCGGACGGCTGCGCGGCCTGCCCGACCCGGTCGGGGATTTTCGAGCGTGCCGGAGCGTTGTCGCGTGGCACCTGCGTACTGGGACCGCGTGCAAGGGTCATGATGCCGACAAACCCGGCCCGGATGGCCTCGCGCTTCCAGAACAACGCGCCGCCAATGAGGCCGATCAACACGGCCGCGATGACGAACGTGCCGACGGAGCTGTTGAGCAGTCGGTTGAACCGCCCCTTCTCGACCTTCTCTTCGACAACGGGGCGCCGCGCCTTCGCAGGCGCCGGACGAACCCCGTCCATCATCGGCGGTTCGATCGGTCGGATCCCGGCCGAGCTCCGATACGGCAAATCGCTGTCTAACGGCTCCCGTCCGGCATCGAGATCGACCGGCTGCGGCCGCGGTACGGGCCGGCGCTCCGGAAGCGCTCGCGCCGCTGCCGCAGCCCCAAAACGCGGCTCGGGCGGCGGCCGGTCAATCCCCGGCAGCGGCCGGTCAACCCCGGGCGGCGGCCGGTCAGCCGTGGGTGGCGGCCGGTCAATGCCGGGCGGCGGCCGGTCAATCCCGGGCGGCGCGGGCACGATCGCGGGCGCAGGCGGCGGCTCCGGCGGCTGCAGGTCAGCAGCCGGAGGGGCGTGCATCGGCTCAGGCACAACGGGGCGCGCGACCTCGGCCGTGCGCGCGACCTCCGGGACCGCCGGCTCCGGCGGCTTGAACTCCGGCGCCTTGAACTCGGGTGCTTTGAACTCGGGTGCCTTGAACTCGGGTGATTTGAACTCGGGCGCTCTGAACTCGGGCGCTTTGGACTCAGGCGCCTTGAACTCGGGCGTCCGCAGCTCCGCAGGCCTCGGCTCGGGCGGCTTGGGTTCGGGGGGCGGCGGCCGCCGCGGAAAGCGCCGCAGATCGGCGGCCGTAACCTCGGGGCGGCCAACGATGCGGCTGAAAGCCGGCCGGCTTTCCGGTGATGGCGGGGGCGGTGCTGGCGGCACGTCGCCCTCCGCGGCAGGCTCCCGCGCAACCTGGTCCGGACGCAGCGTATCGCGCATGCGCTGGAACGATCGCTCCGCCGGACGCGGGATCTCCTCGCGCATGCGGCGCGCAACGTCGGCTTCGACCTTGCGGATCGCTTCCTCGAGCGCAAGGCGCTCGCGGGTGATGTCGGTCTCGCTCAGTGCAGGCGTGACATTGCGCAACTGGTCGAGCAAAGCGTTGCGCGCCCGCTCGTACAGCGAACGGCGATTCTCTCCAGTGTTACGCTCGAGACCCGCGACAGCGCGGCTGATCAGGGGGTAGTAGTCGGCCATCCGATTCCAGGCACCAAGTTGCGTCCTTATTCAAGAGACGGTCGCCCAGTGTTCCGATAAACCCCGGAACATAACCAATTCAATGCGTTGTGTCGCCTACCCGAGAGGTCGGACACGCGACACATCGCCATACCACAGCCAAAGCTTCCAAAATGGTAACGCGCGGCGAATTCAGGCCTCGAACGGGTTTTGCATCAGGATCGTATCCTCGCGCTCAGGGCTGGTCGATAGCAGCGCGACCGGGCAGCCCACCAGTTCCTCCACCCGGCGCACGTACTTGATGGCCTGGGCCGGCAGATCGGCCCACGAACGGGCATGAGCTGTTTCCTCCTGCCACCCGGCGATCGTCTCGTAGACCGGCTCGACCCGCGCCTGCGCGTGCTCGCCGCCCGGAAGATAATCGATCTCGCGGCCGTCGATCCGATACCCGACGCACACCTTGATCTCGTCGAAGCCGTCCAGGATATCGAGCTTGGTCAGCGCAAGCCCGTTGATCCCGCTGGTTCGCGTGGTCTGGCGGACCAGCACCGCATCGAACCAGCCGCAGCGCCGCGGCCGCCCGGTCACGGTGCCGAATTCACGTCCGCGCTCGCCCAGCGTGCGGCCAATCGCGTTGTTCTGCTCGGTCGGAAATGGCCCCTCCCCGACGCGGGTCGTGTAGGCCTTGCAGATGCCGAGCACGTAGCCGATGGCGCCCGGCCCGAGCCCCGAGCCGATCGCGGCCTGCGCCGCCACCGTGTTGGACGACGTCACGAACGGATAGGTGCCGTGATCGACGTCGAGCAACGCGCCCTGCGCGCCCTCGAACAGAATGCGCCGGCCTTCGCGCCGCTTCTGATCGAGCAGCGACCAGACCGAATCCATGAACGGCAGCACCCGCGCGGTGACGTTCGACAACTCCTCGCGAATGGATTTGACGCTGATCCCTCTGAGCTTGAGACCGCGGCGCAGCGCATTGTGATGCGCGAGCAGCCGTTCGATCTTGCGATCAAGCGCGTCCGGATCAGACAAATCCATCAGCCGGATCGCGCGCCGCCCGACCTTGTCCTCATAGGCCGGGCCGATCCCGCGCCGGGTCGTGCCGATGCGCGTCGCGGCGGCTTCGCGGATGGTGTCGAGTTCCTGATGCAGCGACAGGATCAGGGTGGCGTTCTCGGCGATGCGCAGATTGTCCGGCGTGACCTCGACGCCCTGCCCGGCCAGCCGGTCGATCTCCTCGAGCAAGGCGCGCGGGTCGAGCACGACCCCGTTGCCGATCACCGACAGCTTGCCGGGCCGCACCACGCCGGACGGCAGCAGCGACAACTTGTAGGTCACGCCGTTGATCACCAGCGTGTGGCCGGCATTGTGTCCGCCCTGAAAGCGCACGACGATGTCGGCCTGCTCGGACAGCCAATCGACGATCTTGCCCTTGCCCTCGTCGCCCCATTGCGAGCCGACCACCACCACATTCGCCATGACGATGCCCTAGAGCGCGATGATTTTTTCTTGAATTCGTCCGGGCACCTTCACTGAAGCGCCGCAGAACACGCAAGCGCCCCGTGGCGGGCGAAGACCGCGGTGACGCGGCCGGTCAGGGACGCGGCTGGTACACGATCACCTTGTCGGCCGGCCAGCGCACGCGCCAAGCCAGCTTGATGTCGCGCGCCTCGCGGGGGCGGCATCAAAACTCCAGAGCAGCACGCCGCGGCGATCCCGCGCGTCGCGTTCGCTCGGCGGCGTCGTTGCGGGCAGGAGTTCGACCTGCACGTCGGCGACCTCGCTCACCGGGATCTGATCTTCGATCGCCACCGCGATCGGGCGTGCCATGGCCGTTGCGCACCGTGATCTTGAACTCGCGTTCGTCGGTCCTGGAACTCGAAATGATGCCGGTCGAGCCTTCGATCTTGCGCAGGAGCGTGCGCGTGATCGCGACCTTCTCGTCCGCCCCGAATCCCAGGCGCACGGTCTCGTCCTTCGGCGCGAGTTTCATCTGGGCGCGTCCGACGTAGGTGCCGTCGCGATAGAGCGCGACCCGGCCGGGCAGCAGCGGCGCCTCCTCGGTCTGCTTGAAACTCGCTTCCAGATAACCGGTCGGGTCAAGCGCCGGCGCTGCGCGCACGACCAGCCTGGGCGCGATCATCGCCGTGGCGATGCGGAAGCTCTTGGCGCCCTCGCTCGCCGCAACAGACACGCGTCCGGGAATCTGAAAGACGGCCTGGAAACCGCCGGCGTTGAGGGTCGCTTCCTGTTCGGAGGCAGGCATTGGCGGCAGCGCCTTCGCGGCCAAGCCCGCGCTCGCCTCCTCCCGCGCCGAGCCACGCATCGAAACTGAGGGGCGATGCCGGTGCGGCGCCGATCGGCGACGGCGGCTCCGGATAGCGCACGATCAGCGGCCGCAGGTCGCGGCGCGTTGCCGCCTTTCGCGGTCATCGCGGTCGAGACCGAGAGCGCCACATCGCTCCAGTCTTCGCCGGTCTGCTGCACGATCTCGGCGCGGCGCACGAGCTCCAGCGCCGGTTCCTGATCGCGCGCGCCGGTGTTGAGGCGCGCATCATAGAGCGGCACCCAGCGCGCGCCGCGCACCGTATAGGTGACCCGCAAGGTGGCGCGGGTCGCCGCATCGGCCGCGAGGTTGATGCTCACGTCCATCTTGCGCGGCGGATTGGCGTTGCGTTCGGCCTCGAGCCGCGCCACCGCGCGATCGATCTCGCGCTGGCGCAGCCCGCGCCTCGCGGATTGCCGCATCGGCCAGCGCCACCTCTTCGGCGATCGCCGCGAAGGCCGCACGCCAATCTGCGCAGCGGCCGCGCCTCGCCCTTCTCGCCGAGGCCGGCCGGCGCGCTGTCGGCGAAGCGTTCGGCGAATTTGCGCCGCGCCTTGGCGGCGGCGATCTTGTCGTCGAGCACGCCGCGCTCGTCCTTGAGGGCTTCGATCCGCCGCTCCAACTCGGGGAGCGTCGCCGGCGGCTCCGGCCGCGGTGGACGCGCATCGATCGCGCCGATCATCAGACGCGCGCCGCCCTCGCCTTCGACGCGCAGCGAGGCGGGATCGAGCGATGTGGGAAAGTCGTGCGCGACCAGCGTGCTGTCGCCGGCGGGCAGATCGATCCTGATCACGCGCGTGACGGTGGCGCCGTCCGGATAGACCGTCACCGCGTCGATCCTCGAGGTGACGTCGAGTTCGCCGGCGGAGGCGGCCGATACGAGCGCCAGATAGGCAAGGACGATCCGCGTTGGAAATCCCATGATGTTCCCCTGCAAGAGCCGACCGCAATCCGGTTCCCGCCGCAGGCACGCGTGCTCGCGCGCCGGCGATGCCGGCGCGCGGCGGGAATCCGATCGGTCATAGGGTCAGTCGCGGGCGCGCCGCCGAGGGTTCAAAACTTCAGCGGCCTTGCCTGCTGCACCTGCGGCAGCGCCTGCACCTTGGCGAGCACGTCGGGCGGCACGTCGCCGTCCACCTCGATCAGCGCAATGGCGTTGCCGCCGGGGGCTTCGCGCCCGACGTGGAAGGTCGCGATATTGATACCGGCGTCGCCGAGCGTGGAGGAGAACTTGCCGATGAAGCCGGGCTTGTCCTGGTTGGTGATGTAGATCATCGAGGGGCCGAACTCCGCATCCATGCGAATGCCCTTGATGTTGACGATGCGCGGCCGCCCGTCGGCGAAACACCGTGCCCGACACATGGCGCGACAGCGTCTCGGTCTCGACCGTCACCGTGATCAGGTTGTCGTAGTCGTGGGCTGCCTCGCGGGTCGTCTCCTCCACGATGATGCCGCGCTCCTTGGCGACCAACGGCGCCGACACGACGTTCACGTCCTGCAGCATCGGGCGCAGCAGCCCGGCCACGGCCGCCGATGTCAACGCCTTGGTGTTCAGTCCTGCCACCGCGCCCTCGTAGGAGAGACACACTTTCTTGACGCCGCTCTCCGTCAGCTGGCCAGCGAACGACCCGAGCTTCTCGGCGAGTGCGATGAACGGCTTCAGCCGTGGCGCCTCCTCGGCGGTGATCGAGGGAAAATTCACGGCGTTGGAAATCGCCCCGCGCAGCAGATAGTCCGACATCTGCTCGGCGACCTGCAGTGCCACGTTTTCCTGCGCCTCGGTGGTCGCCGCACCGAGGTGGGGCGTGCACACCACATTGGGATGACCAAACAGCGGGTTTTCCGTCGCCGGCTCCTCCACGAACACGTCGAAGGCCGCGCCGGCGACGTGACCCGAATCGAGGCTGGCGCGCAGCGCCGCCTCATCGACGAGGCCGCCGCGCGCGCAGTTGATGATGCGCACGCCCGGTTTCGCGGCCGCCAAGGCGCGCGCGTCGATGATGTTCTTGGTCTTGTCGGTGAGCGGCGTGTGCAGCGTGATGAAATCGGCGCGCCGCAGCAACTCCGCAAGCTCGACCTTCTCGACGCCGAGATCAAGCGCGCGCTCGGGCGAGAGAAACGGATCGTATGCGATCACCTTCATGTGCAACCCGACGGCGCGGTTGGCGACGATCGAGCCGATATTGCCGCAACCGATCACCCCCAAGGTCTTGGCCGTGATCTCGACGCCCATGAAGCGGTTCTTCTCCCACTTGCCCGCCTGGGTCGAGGCGTCGGCCTGCGGAATCTGCCGCGCCAGGGCGAGCATCAGGGTGATGGCGTGCTCGGCCGTGGTGATCGAGTTACCGAAGGGCGTGTTCATCACGATGATGCCCTTGGCGGTCGCGGCCGGGATATCGACATTGTCGACCCCGATGCCGGCACGGCCGATCACTTTCAGGTTCTTGGCCCGCTCCAGGATCTTTGCCGACACCTTGGTGGCGGATCGAATGGCAAGGCCGTCGAATCCGTCGATCACAGCTGCGAGCTTGTCCTTGTCCTTGCCGAGACTGGGTTGGAAGTCGACCTCGACGCCGCGATCCTTGAAGATCTGCACGGCCGCAGGCGACAGGGCGTCGGAAATGAGAACTTTGGGGGACATCGTCATTCTCTATCTGCTCAGCACGGACCATCGGCTTTCACCTCTCCCCGCTTGCGGGGAGAGGTCGACTTTCGAGCGCAGCGAGAAAGTCGGGTGAGGGGGACTCTCGAAGCGCTCGGACTCACGCAAGGCCCCCTCACCCGCTCGCTTCGCTCGCGACCTCTCCCCGCAAGCGGGGAGAGGTAAGAAGGCTAGGCCGCCTTCGGCAGCGCGTCCTTGGTCTTGGCAAAGGCCCAGTCGAGCCATTGGGTCAGGATCTCAACGTCGTGCGCCTCGATCGTGGCCCCGCACCAGATCCGCAAGCCGGCCGGCGCATCGCGGTAGTGACCAAGATCGTAGCCGGCGCCTTCCTTCTCGACCGCGCCCGCCAGCGCCTTTGCGAACGCGCTCTGCGCATCGGCCGAGAGCGAGGTGATCGCGGGGTCCACGACCTTCAAACAAACCGAAGTATTGGAACGGGCTGCCGGCTCGCGCGCCAGGAACTCGACCCAAGGTGTGCGCGCGACCCAGTCGGCGAGCACCTTGGTATTGGCATCGGCGCGCGCGATCAAAGCCTTGAGACCGCCGACCGACTTCGCCCATAGCAGCGCATCGAGATAGTCCTCAACGCACAGCATCGAGGGCGTGTTGATGGTCTCGCCCTCGAAAATTCCTTCGTTGAGCTTACCGCCCTTGGTCATCCGGAAAATCTTCGGCAGCGGCCACGGCGGCTTGTAGCTCTCGAGCCGGGCGACCGCGCGCGGCGACAGGATCAGCATGCCATGCGCGGCCTCGCCACCGAGCGCCTTCTGCCAGGAGAACGTCACCACATCGAGCTTGGCGAAATCGAGCTCCTGCGCGAACGCCGCCGAGGTCGCGTCGCAGATCGTCAGTCCCTGCCGGTCGGCCGGGATCCAATTCGCGTTCGGCACACGCACCCCGGACGTGGTTCCGTTCCAGGTGAACACGACGTCGGTTGCGAAATCGACTTTGGTGAGATCCGGCAATTCGCCGTAGGGAGCGGTGAGCACGGTTGCGTTCTTGAGCTTGAGCTCCTTGACGACGTCGCTGACCCAGCCTTCACCGAACGATTCCCAGGCCAGCATGGTGACGGGACGCTGCCCCAGCAGCGACCACATGGCCATTTCGACGGCGCCGGTGTCGGACGCCGGCACGATGCCGATGCGGTAGTCGGCGGGGACTTCAAGCACCTCGCGCGTCAGATCGATGGCGCGCTTGAGCTTGGCCTTGCCGATCTTCGCGCGGTGCGAACGGCCGAGAGCAGCGTCGGTGAGGGTTTGGAGGCTCCAGCCCGGGCGCTTGGCGCAGGGGCCGGATGAGAAGTGCGGGGTCACCGGCCGCACGCCGGGCATTTGATTTGCCATGTGATCCATCCTTGCAGATGGGCGCCCTTCGTTGGGGAAGGGTGTCCCGCCGCCGCGAATAAAGAAGCTCTCGCAGTGCGTCAAGGACAAAGATCAGATGAGGCGGGCGCCAGTCAGGCAGCGGCGACCTGGTTCAAGGCATCGACCACGCCGTCGACCACATCCTCGACCAGCGCACGGTCGTCGCCCTCGGCGGTCACCCGGATCACCGGTTCGGTGCCGGACGGCCGCACGATCAGGCGGCCGTGCCCGTTGAGGCGGCCTTCGCCATCCGCAATGGCGAGGCGCACCTTGGCGTGCTCGTGCGGCGCGCCGCCGCGGTAGCGCACATTCTTGGTCACCTGCGGCAACGGGTCATAGCGATGACAAACGATCGACACCGGCTGATTGCGCTTCTTGACCACCGCGAGCACCTGCAGGGCGGCGACGAAGCCGTCGCCGGTCGTCGTGTGGTCGGACAGAATGACGTGGCCCGACGGCTCGCCGCCGACGTTGAAGCCTTGCTCGCGCATGCGCTCGAGCACGTAGCGATCACCCACCGGCGTGCGCAGCGTAGCAAGTCCTAGTGAACCCAAGAAGCGCTCAAGACCGTAGTTCGCCATGATGGTGGTGACGATGCCGGGCCGTGACAACCGCTCATCCTCGCGCCAGCTCTCGGCGATCACCGCGAGGATCTGGTCACCATCGACGATGTGGCCGCGTTCGTCGACGATCACGACGCGATCGGCGTCGCCGTCGAGCGCAATCCCGATATCGGCACGCATTTCACGTACCTTGCGGGCGAGCGCTTCCGGCGCGGTCGAGCCGCAATCCTTGTTGATGTTGAACCCGTCGGGCTCGACCCCGAGCGAAAACACTTCGGCGCCAAGTTCCCACAGCGCCGCCGGCGCCACGCTGTAGGCGGCGCCATTGGCGCAATCGACCACAACGCGCACGCCTTCGAACGATAGATTCTTGGGCAGCGTGCGCTTGGCGAACTCGATGTAGCGGTCCTGCACCCCATCGATGCGCTTGGCACGGCCGAGTGCCGCCGGTTTGGCGAGCCTCTTGGACAGATCCGCGGCGATCAGCCGCTCGATCTCGTCCTCCACTTCGTCCGAGAGCTTGAAACCGTCGGGCGTGAACAGCTTGATGCCGTTGTCGTCGTAGAGATTGTGCGAGGCGGAGATCATGACCCCGAGATCGGCGCGCATCGAACGTGTCAGCATGGCCACCCCGGGCGTCGGAATGGGTCCGGTCACCAACACGTCCATGCCGACCGAGGTGAAGCCGGCAACCAGCGCGTTCTCGATCATGTAGCCGGACAGCCGCGTGTCCTTGCCGATCAGCACCCGGTGACGGTGTTCGCCCTTGCGGAAAATCAGGCCGGCTGCCTGCCCAACCTTGAGGGCGAGCTCTGGCGTGATCACGCCATTGGCGCGTCCCCTGATGCCGTCGGTACCGAAATATTTGACCGCCATCGTCTCCTGCCCCCATGGGCCCTGGCCCCCTGAGCGAGGCCCGATATTACGAAATCCCGCCTACAAATGTCCAAAAAATGCGCGTCGCGCCAAGCTCTCGGATAGGGGCGGGCACATATATAAAAATATAGTTAACTCAAACGCATAGGTCGGCAATCAAAACTCCGCGTCCGCTACCAGAATGACGTGCAGCCGGCGCGGTCCGTGCGCCCCCAGGATAAGGGTCTGCTCAATGTCGGCCGAGCGCGAGGGACCGGTGATCATGTTCACGACACGCGGCAGTTGACGCGACGGAAAACGCGCGCGCAGCCGCGCGAATACACTCTCGAAATCTGCGGCCACATCCTCGGCGTCGACCACGACGATATGATTGTCCGGCAGGAAATTGAGCGTGGTCGGATTGTCGGCACCGGATGTGAGCACCAGCGTGCCGGTCTCGGCCACTGCACCGAAAGCGTGCGATACCGACGCGAGCTGCTTGCCATCCGACGGTCCAACGCTCACTTCGAGTGCGCCCTCGCGCTCCCATGGCAGCGCGGCGAGTTTCACATCCTCCCCCCGCCGCACCGCCAGCGGCAGATTGTGCCGGCGCAGAAAATGCGCGACCGCGCCGGGAACGCCGGCGGCATCGGCCACAGTTTCGACGCTGCCGGCCGCGGCTGCGACCATGTCGGCGAACAGCGCGCAGCGGTCCTTGGGCGCAAGGTGGCCACGCCTGGGAATGACCCCGGTCGGATGTTCAGCCAGGCGATCGGCAACGATCTTGCGCCGCGGTGCTTCCTGGCCGGTCACGCCGAGCGCGCTGCGGATCGACGCAAACACAAGGTCGCGCGCGCTCACCGGCGTTTCCTCCACTGCGCCTGAAAGGTCGCGCCCTGCGGCGCCGGAAAATCGCGGTTCTCCGTCCAGCCGCGCGCGAGCGGAAGCCATCGAAACCGCCCGCGTGTACGGCCCAG
Source organism: uncultured Alphaproteobacteria bacterium (assembly GCA_963833605.1). Lineage (GTDB taxonomy): Bacteria > Pseudomonadota > Alphaproteobacteria > Rhizobiales > Xanthobacteraceae > JAFAXD01. The sequence goes on along the minus strand of CAWHYZ010000007.1, from coordinate 61,395 downwards.
CAACGCAAGGCCGCGCGCCGCGAGATCGGTCGCGATGCCGTAGAGCCACGGGCGCTGCGCAAAGAACGCCCAGAATTTCAACCCCGCGCGCACGGTTGCGGGCGACAAATGCCGTTCGAACTCGCGCTCGCGCCAGTACCGCATCAGTTTTGGCAGCGGAATGCGCACCGGGCAGACTTCCTCGCAGCGCCCGCAGAATGTCGATGCGTTCGGCAGGTGGCCGGCCTTGTCGATCCCGATCAGGCTCGGCGTGAGCACCGCACCCATCGGCCCGGGATAGACCCAGCCATAGGCGTGGCCGCCCACCGCCTGATAGACCGGGCAATGGTTCATGCAGGCGCCGCAACGAATGCAGCGAAGCATGTCGCGGAACTGGCCGCCCAGCATGGCCGAGCGGCCGTTGTCGAGCAGGACGACGTGATATTCGCCCGGTCCGTCCGGATCGCCGGCGCGGCGCGGCCCGGTCGAGAGGGTCGTGTAGACCGACATTTCCTGGCCGGTGGCCGAGCGCGCCAGCACGCGCAGGAACTCCGCTACGTCTTCCAGCGTCGGTACCAGTTTTTCGATCGACGCAAGCACGATGTGAGCCTTGGGCAAGGTCTGGGTTAGATCGCCATTGCCCTCGTTGGTCACGATGATCGACGTGCCGGTTTCGGCCACCAGGAAATTCGCACCGGTGATACCGACGTCGGCCGCGAGGAATTTTTCGCGCAGCACGGCGCGCGCTTCGCTCAGCAGGGCCTCCGGCTCCGCAAGGCTGCGCTCGGGCGGGAGGCGCGTGTGCACGCGGCGGAAGTCGGCTTCGATTTGTGCTTTGGAGAGATGTACCGCCGGCGCGATGATGTGTGACGGCAGTTCGTGGCGGAGCTGAATGATGTACTCGCCGAGATCGGTCTCGATCGGGGTAATCGCGTGTTCCGACAGGAAATCGTTGAGGCCGATTTCCTCGGCCACCATCGATTTGCCCTTGGTCACGGTCCTGGCGTCGAGCGCACGGCAGACGTCGAGGATGATCGCGCGGGCGTCGGCGGCCGTGGCGGCGAAATGCACGTGCCCGCCGCAGGCGAGCACGCGCCGCTCGTATTCCTCGAGATAGAGATCGAGATGCTCCAGGGTGTGATTCTTGATGTCGCGTGCCGCATCCCGCAACGCCTCGAACTCGGGCAGCCTGTCGGCCACTTGTTTGCGTCGCGCGATGAAGTTCGTCTCGAGAATGTTCATCGCGCGCTGCAGTTCGCGGTTTGCGAGCGCGGCGTGCGCGTTCTCTTTGAAAGCCGGTGACGTCGCCACGTGCGTCATGGCTTGCTCGCCGATTGTTCCGGACGCGGCGCCCCGATCGCGGGCGCGTCGGTCATGCCGGCCAGAACTTCGGCAACATGTCGCACTGCGATCTCGCTGCCTTCACGCGCGAGCTTGCCCGCCATGTTCATCAGGCAACCGAGGTCGCCGGCCAGCAGAGTGCCGGCCCCGGTAGCGCGGATGTTGGCGGCCTTTTTGGTTACGATCGCATTCGAGATTTCGGGATACTTGACGCAGAACGTCCCGCCGAACCCGCAGCAGACATCGGCATCATGCATTTCGGCAAGCGTCAGGCCGGCAATGGTTGCGAGCAGAGCGCGCGGCTGCGTTTTCACGCCGAGTTCGCGCAAGCCGGAACAGGCATCGTGATAGGTCACGCGCCCGGCAAACTGCGCACTGCTGGCGGTGACCCCGAGCACGTCGACCAGGAACGAGACGAGTTCAAAGCTTTTGGCGGCGAACGCATCGGCGCGCGGCTGCCAATTGGGATCGCCATGAAAGAGTTCCGGATAATGGACCTTCAACATCCCGGCGCAGGAACCGGACGGCACGACAACATATTCATAAGGCGCAAACGCCTCGATCACCTGCTCGGCGATCGCCCGCGCGTCGCCGCGATCGCCCGAGTTGAACGCCGGCTGGCCGCAGCACGCTTGGCGCGGGACTGCGACCGTGCAGCCAGCGCTTTCCAGGAGCTTCACCGCCGCAAAGCCGATCGACGGACGGACGAAATCGACAAGGCAGGTAACGAACAATCCGACGTGCGGACCAGCCATCGGTGTCTCCGCGCTCGCCCAGGCGCGAGCGAGCGAGGACTGTGGCGGAAACGCCCTCGACCGTTCAAGGCGCGGGCCGCCATATCGGTGCTGCTGCGCTCATTCCTCCTTGTAGCCGTATTGCGGCACGTTGCCGGATGCTCCGTAATATTTGTAGGGCAGGAACTTGCCCGACATCGTGATTTTGACGCGGTCGCCGCGCGGGTCCGGGAGACGGTCGATCTGCATGTCGAAATCGATCGCCGACATGATGCCGTCGCCAAACTCTTCCTCGATCAGCGCCTTCCAGGCCGGGCCGTTGACCATCACCAGCTCGTAAAAGCGGTAGATCAGCGGATCGGTCGGCGGCATTGGCGCGCCGCGGTGCGGAACCTCATTGAGCGTTGCGGCTTCCGCCTTCGTTAGCCCGAACAGCTCGGCCGCCTTGGCGACCTGCGGCTTGGTCAGCTTCATCTGACCGAGCAGCGCACCCGTGATCATCACCGGCGACATGCCACCGATGGCGTCACAGATGTGTTTCCAGGTCCAACCTTTCTCGCGCTTGATGTCGAGGATCTTTTCCGTGAGGTCTGCACGGGTCATGGTGTTTTCTCCCTCTGCTTGTCAATCAGGATGCGGCGGCGTGGCCCGACAGTCGCGGGCCGGTATGATCTGAGCTGGCAATCGTAGGTTCCGGCGCACCCGGGCGAACGACCGGGACATGGCGCCGATCGAATGCGCTGGCCTCGGCGGCAAAGCTGCGGCTGCGGCTGACCAGGAAATCGATGATATGGTTGCGCACGCCATAGTACAGCGCGTGGCGGTGAAAGTCGCTGCGCGAGCGCTCCTTCGGCAACGGGTTGTCCACGATCTCCGCGAACACGGCGTTCGGCCCATTGGTCATGAGCACCACCCGGTCGGCCAGATAGATCGCCTCGTCGACGTCGTGGGTTATCATGAATACGGTCTGCCCGGTCTCCAGGCAGATGCGGCGTACCTCATCCTGCAGCGTGCCGCGGGTGAGCGCGTCGAGGGCGGAGAACGGCTCATCCATCAGCATGATCTTCGGCTCGATCGCGAGCGCCCGCGCAATACCGACGCGCTGCTTCATGCCGCCAGAGAGCTCGGCCGGGCGCTTCGCCTCCGCGCCCGTGAGGCCGACAAGATCGATGAACTTGCGGGCATGCGCCTCGATCTCGGCGCGCGACCAGCGCCGCCACTTCGAGGCGACCGCATAGGCGACGTTGCCGAGCACCGAGCGCCACGGCAGCAGCGCGTGACTTTGAAAGATCACAGCGCGGTCGAGGCTCGGGCCGGCGATTTCGTGATTGTCGACGATCACGGTGCCGGCGCTGGGTTGGTCGAGACCGGCCAGGATGTTGAGCACGGTGGTCTTGCCACAGCCGGAATGACCGATGATGCAGGTGAATTCGCCGCGCCGCATCGCGAGCCACAAGTCCTCGAACACGGTGGTCTCGCCGCCGCCGGCAGCCGAAAACCGTCGCGTGATTCCCTCGATGGAGATGAAGTTTCCCGGCATTGGGCTGTGATCACTCCGGAAACGTGACCAGTCGGGTCAGGCGCGCCAGCACCTGATCGAGCGCCATGCCGACCACGCCGATAACCAGGATGGCGGTGATCACGTTGGTGATCGAGAGGTTGTTCCATTCATTCCACACGAAATAACCGATGCCGGTGCCGCCGACCAGCATCTCGGCGGCGACGATCACGAGCCACGCAATCCCGATCGAGATGCGCATGCCGGTGAGAATGGTCGGCGCCGCCGCCGGCAGGATGATCGTGAAGGCGCGCCGAAACACACCGACCTCGAGCGTGCGCGCCACGTTGAGCCATTCGCGCCGCACCGAGGCGACGCCGAACGCCGTGTTGATCAGCATCGGCCACAGCGAGCAGATGAAGATCACGAAGATCGAAGAGAGGCCTGAAATCCTTGATGGTGTAGAGCGCGAGCGGCATCCAGGCGAGCGGAGATATCGGCTTCATGACCTGGATGAAGGGGTCGAGCGCACGGCTCATCAGCGGTGACATGCCGATCAAAAATCCAACCGGGATCGCGACCAGAACCGCGATCAGATACCCGCCCATCACCCGTGCGATCGAATACGCGAGCTGGATGCCAAGCCCTTTGTCATTCGAGCCGCGGTTGTAGAACGGGTCCTTCAGGTGATCCCAGATCTTGGCGCCGACATCGAGCGGGCCGGGCATGGCGGATTTGCCCTGGGTCGCGCTCGCACCCATCAGCTTGGCATATTCCGGATCCATCTGTTGAACGGGCCCGCTGGCGCGGGTCGCAAGATGCCAGGCCAACACGAAGGCGAGGAACAGCGCGATCGAGACCAGGGCCGCTCGCAGCGCGAGAGAAACGTCATGGCGCGGACGCATCCCTTCCCCGCGGGGAGCCACCGTCGCAGACGGCATGGCCCCTACCTCTCCCCGCTTGCGGGGAGAGGTCGACTTTCGAGCGAAGCGAGAAAGTCGGGTGAGGGGGACTTCTCAGCACGCTCAGACCCGTGGAAATGCCCCCTCACCCGGATCGCTTCGCGATCCGACCTCTCCCCGCAAGCGGGGAGAGGTAACGTTGCAGCACCTGTGCGATCGATTACGAAGCCAAACATGTGGCGGCGCGCTCAAGCCTTCTTAATCGCGAAGCTGTTGATGTAGTCCTCGGGCTTGGCCGGATCGAAAGTCTTGCCCATCACGACGAACGACTTGGACGTGGTGGACGGCGGCGTGAGCCCGACCTCCTTCATCAACCGCGATGTGTCGGTGGCGAGAAACACCTGTTTGGCGACGCCCGCATAATCGACCTCGCCCTTGATCTGACCCCAGCGTTTCATCTGCGTCATGATCCAGACCGCAAACGATTCCCAAGGGAATGGATCGAAATCGATGCGGTCGGGCACCTTGCGGATGTTGCCCAAACCGTCCGCGAATGTTCCGGTCAGAACCTGCTCCACCACGGTCACTGGCTGGTTGAGGTAGTTGGCGGGCGCGATCGCTTCCGCAATCTGCTTGCGGTTCTCGGGCTTGGCAGCAAAAGCGGTAGCGTCGATGATCGCCTTGAGCAGCGCCGCGTAGGTGTTCGGCATCTCCGGTCACGAATTCTTTGGACGCGGCGAAGGCGCAGCACGGATGCCGGTCCCAGATCTCCTTGGACAGCACGTGGATAAAGCCAACGCCGTCGTACACCGCGCGCTGGTTGACTGGATCGGGCGCCAGGAAGCCGTCAATATTTTCGGCACGCAAATTGGCCACCATCTCGGGCGGCGGTACGGCGCGGATCTGGATGTCGGTGTCGGGATCAAGTCCGTGCTCGGCCACGTAGTAGCGCAGCAGATAATTGTGCATCGAGTAATCGAACGGCACCGCGAACTTGAAGCCCTTCCAGTCCTTGGGATCGCGCTTGTCCTTGTGCTTGATCGCGAGCGTGATGGCCTGGCCATTGATGTTCTCGACCGCCGGCATCGTGTAGGGGATCGGATTGGACCCGGCGCCGAGCGTGATGGCGAGCGGCATCGGCGAGAGCATGTGGGCGGCGTCGTATTCCTTGTTGAGGGTCTTGTCGCGGATCACCGCCCAGCCCGCGGTCTTGATCACCTCCACGTTCAAGCCATGCTTGCTGTAGAACCCCATCGGATGCGCCATGATGATCGGCGTGGCGCAGGTGATCGGGATGAATCCGATCTTGAGGTCGGTTTTCTCGAGGGCGGCGCCCTGCGCAAACACCTCGGTCGCGGTCTTGAGCGGAAAGAACTTGCGACAGCGCCGCCAGCGCGGTCGAAGCACCAACCGATGTGAGAAACGCGCGGCGCGAGCCATCGTTCGGAAAGATCGCCCGCATCACGGCCGAAGCGACCACGCCCTCGTAGCGCTTATCTTCCCCCCCGCTCGCGACGACCTGCGGCGCCGATTGGGCTGCGTGATCGTGCTCGGCTTGACTTCGGTGCCCCCCGCAGGGGCAGCCCGACAGTCTGTTTTTGGAATTCGAAGGGATTGTCGAAAGTGGACATTTTGCGTGCTCCCCTGTGGCCGGCCGGCCAACTTTGGCCCGCAGGGTTGCAACGCCCGTGCCATCCGGGAACGCACCTACATATCTGGATTTACTGCACGATCCGCATTGGCCGCGGCGTCCGTCGGGAGCGCCGGCCAGCCGCTGCCTAATATTTCATCTTTGCCGAAGATTTGGTCAGCAGTAGCGCCGGCCGGGACCCGGTCACTGCGGCACGATGCCGTCGCGCCCCACATTGATGCGCGCGGTTTCGAAGGTGCCGTCCGGTTTCTTCACCGCGAAGGTCGCGACATTGGCGCCCGGCTTCAGCTCGTCCTTGTTGCCCGCCATGTAGGCGCGGATCACCGAGTTTGGCGCGATCACGATTTTCTTGTCGCCGTCCTTGTATTTGACCGTGAATGTCTGGCCCTCGACGCTGCCGACCGTCGCGTCGACCGTGCCGTTGGTCATGGTTGCGCCGGGTCGATCCCAAGGCCGGTGTCCCTCGCCGATGCCGCGCATCGATTCGGCAAAGATCATGATTTGGATCGCCTTCTGGCTTCCGTCGGTCTGCGGCATGGCACCGACGCCGACATAGGCCCCGGGCTTGATGTCGGCCGGGGACGCCTTGACGACGCCGTAGACCTTCGCACCGTCGGCGAGATTGAGCTTCAGTTCGCCCGCTTCGCCGGCCCGCACCGTCAGGGTCGAGCCGTCGACGCGTTCGATGGTGCCCCGGATGCGCGTTGGCTTTTGGGCGAAGGCAGCCGATATGGCGAGCGCCACCGCCAGAGCTCCGCCCAGGACCCACCCTGCTGTGCTATTCATCCTGTCCTCCAATCAAATATGTCTCAATCAAACAATCGCGCGTCATCCGACCTGGACGACGCGCGCGCACGCAAACCATTCGCCGAGCCGCCTACATCGGCGGCGTCAGACCATTAAGCCCCACCGAGACGTTGGGTGCTTCGAGCGTGCCGTCGGGTTGCTTGATCGCCGCGACGATGAAAATCTTGGCGCCGGGCTTGAGCTCGTCCTTGTTGCCCGGGACGTATTTGACGATGGGCGCATCGGGCGGGACGACGATCTTCTTCTCCCCGTCCTTGTATTTGACCATGATGGTCCGGCCGTCGGTGCCGGTTACCATGGTGTCGACCGTGGCGTTGGTCATGGTGCTGTTGGGCCGCACGTCCCATGGGCCGAAGCCCTCCGCCACGCCGCGCATGGCGTCAAGAAAGATGTGCACGTGCAAGGCCTTCTGGCTGCCATCGGTCTGCGGCATCGCCGAAACGCCGATGTAGTTGCCCTGCTTGATGTCGTCGATCGACGCTTTCTGGATGCCAAGTACCCTCGCGTTGTCGGCGAGCTTGACTTTGACGTCCTGGCCCTCGCGCGTCTTCACCATCAGCACATTGCCGTCGACCTTTTCGATCGTACCGCGGACGCGGACGCGCTCTTGCGCAAACGCGGTCGTGGCCACCAAGATCAATCCCATTGCGGCAGCGCCGATGGCCCACCGTGTGACTTGACCCATGATCGTCCTCCCTTTGTGGCGCAGCGCGTCGCTGCGTCCCTGGATGAACCCGCAAACCGATTGATTTATTCCGGTTGTCGCAATCCGCTTCCGAGCAGCATAGTCGCCGCCGTTGGCGCCCCGCAGGACCCGCAGCTTGGTCGCAAACGCGGTGGCGCGGAAATCACGTCTTGGCGAGGTCAGCCTCGACCAGCGCCCGCAGTTCGGCGGTAATTTGGGGACGCGTGCCGAACCAGAGCGAGAAGCCACGGATTGCCTGATGCAGGAGCATGCCGAGCCCATCGGCAACGAGATGTGCTTGCGCCCGCGCGGCCTTAAGCAGCCCGGTTTCGAGGGGGACATAAACGAGGTCGGCGACGACGGCCCCCCTGCGCAACGGTCGAAGATCGACATCGAGCGAGGGCTGGCCGCGCATACCTGAGCGACGTCGTGTTGACCAGAAGGCCAGCTGTTGCGAGCAGTCCGGCCAGCTCCGGCGCGTTCGCCGGACGCACCGTCTCGCCGAAACGCGCCCGCAAGGCCTGGGCGCGCTCGGGTGTCCGGTTGATGACATGAACGCGCTTGATCCCACGCTCGACCAAGCCGAAGACCACGGCGCGAGCCGAACCGCCGGCGCCAAGCACCACCGCATCCGCGGTCGCGTCCCAGCCCGGGGCGGCGGCATCAAGGTTTTCCAGAAAGCCCTCCACGTCCGTGTTGGTCGAACGCAGGCGGCCTTCTTCGAGCCAGAGCGTATTGGCGGCGCCGACCGCATAGGCACGGTCGTCGGGGGCCGAAAGTCGGAGCGCGACTTCCTTGTGCGGAATGGTGACGTTGGCTCCAACAAAGCCTCGGCTCGCCAGCGTCTTCACGAAATCTGGGAACTGCTCCGGCGGCACCGCCTGCGCCACATATTCACCCGCAATGCCGTGCTGCCGGATCCAGTAGTTGTGAATGAGCGGCGAGCGCGAGTGTCCGGCCGGCCAGCCGATCAAGCAGGCTTTGCGGATTTGCGTCATCGAGCCCTCTGCGGCGCGTCACCGGCGGCAAGACGGCGGCCGCTAGTGTTCCGCGACGACCGTGTTCCTCAGCGTCCCGATCTCCGGCACGGTGATCTCCACGGTATCGCCTTCCTTGAGCCATTTGGGCGGGTCGAACCCCATGCCGCTACCGACCGGCGTTCCCGTCGAGATGATGTCGCCCGGCTTAAGCGTCATGAAGCGCGTCACGTACGCGATCAGGTCGGCGAACGACAGCATCATCAACGCGGTGGTCGTGTCCTGGCGCAACTCGCCATTGACCCTGGTGGTGAGATGCAGGTCGCGCGCCGGATCAAGCTCATCGGTCGTCACAATCCACGGACCGATCGCGCCCGATGCATCAAAGTTCTTGCCCTGCGTGACGTTGAATTTGCCATGCCGCATCCAATCGCGCAGGCAGCCCTCGTTGCACAGCGTCAGGCCGGCGACGTAATCGAGCGCGCGCTCCTTCGGGACCTTTTTGCATTCGTGCCCGATCACCAACGCAATCTCGCCCTCGTAGTCGAGCTGATCGGATTCCTTCGGCAGGATGATCGGATGGTTCTGGCCGACCAGCGATCCCGGATGGCGGTAGAACATGCTGGGATAGCCGGTCTCCTTCAGGTTCTGACCTTTGTATTCCGAGTCGCGGTTGTAGTTGATGCCGATGCAGAGGATCTTCTCCGGCGCCAGGATCGGCGGGAGCAACTCGACTTCGGCAAGCGGGAAATCCGCCCGCACTCCGGTGATCGCCGGCTTGACCTCGTGCAACGCGCCGGCGCGCAGCAGTTCGAGCAGCGTCGTGTAGCGCACACCGAACCGCAGCCGCAGGTCGATGACGCCCTCACCCTCGACCACGCCAAAAGTGGTCCGTCCACGGGCCGTGAAGCTTGCAAGCCGCATTGTGCACCTCATACGAATCAATAGGCAGGTTCTTATCGGAAAACCGAGACCGACGCTTCCGAAACAAGCCTGAGTTGCAGGGAAACACTGCGGCACGACCTATTTCAAGGGCGATGTGGCCCTCGCCGCCGCTGGGCGTTCGGTGCTATCAAACCCAACAAAGAGACGCAGTGGGGAGATGTCCAGGTGAAACCGGCGCCGTTCGCCTATGCAAAAGCCCGTTCGCTCGATCACGCGATCGCGCTCTTGAGCGGCACGCCGGAGGCGAAAATCCTCGCCGGCGGACAGAGCCTCATTGCCACGCTCAACATGCGGCTGTCAGTTCCCGCGCTACTGGTCGACATCAACGGGTTGCCCGAACTCGGGCAGATTGGGCGCCACAACGGCCAGATCGAACTTGGCGCCCTGGTGCGCTACGTGCAGGCCGAGCACAGTTCCGAGGTCGCGCAGTTGGCACCATTGCTCGCCGCCGCCATACCGCACATTGCCCATCCGGCGATTCGCAACCGCGGTACCGTCGGCGGATCGATCGCCCTTGCCGACCCGGCGGCGGAATTGCCTGCCTGTCTGCTCGCGCTCGACGGCGAGGTCGACATCGCCGGCCCTGCCGGCAAGCGCACGGTCAAGGCCGAGGTATTTTTCAAGGGCCTGTTCGAGACCGCTTTGGCCGACGGCGAGGTCCTCACCGCCATCCGGATACCGGTAGCCCGACCGCAAGACCGCTTCGGATTTGCCGAACTGGCGCGGCGTCACGGCGACTACGCGCTGGTTGGGCTGGCCGCGGCGGAGCGCGCGCAGGCCGGTGGAGCGCGCGATCATCAGGCTTGCCTATTTCGGCGTGGGCGCAACGCCGATCCGCGCCCGCAGCGCCGAAACCGCGCTCGAGCGCGGCGACCTCGACGGCGCGGTCGCAGCCCTCGTTCACGACCTTTCCCCCCACGACGACGTGCACGCGAGCGCCGCCGCCAAGCATCATCTGGCGGGCGTGCTGTTGCGTCGCGTGGCCGGGCAGCTGGGTGGGCATGCATGAGCGATCGAATTCGACATCGCGTTCACGGTCAATGGCGAGGAGGTGCGCGCGCAGGTCGAGCCGCGTCAGAACCTGGTCGATTTCCTGCGCGAGGATTTGCAGCTGACCGGCAGCCACGTGGGTTGCGAGCACGGGGTCTGCGGCGCTTGCACGGTACGCGTCGACGGCACGATCGTGCGCGGCTGCCTGCTGCTGGTCGTGCAGTGCGCCGGATGCAGGATCGAAACCATCGAGGGCGTGTCCGATAGCGGCGAAATCGCCGACCTGCAGGCGGCGTTCTGTGAGCGCAACGCGCTGCAATGCGGCTTCTGTACGCCCGGCATGTTGTTGACCGCGCAGGAATTGCTGGCCCGCAGCAACGGCGCCCCGTCACGCGAGGCGATCCGCGACGCACCTGTCGGGAAATTATTGCCGATGCACCGGCTACCACGCGATCGTGGACGCCGTGGAAGAGGTCGCATTGGCGCGCACGAGGCGGACGCGATGAAACTCACCACCGATCTGCCCGCCGTTCCGACCGCCCTCGACCGACCGAACTCCTATATCGGCCGCTCGGTGCCGCGGCCCAATCTGGCGCGGCTCACGCAAGGACGCGGCCAATATGTGAGCGACGTGACGCTGCCCCGCATGGTGCACGTGGCGTTCGTGCGCTCGCCGCATGCGCATGCGCGCATCAACGCGATCGACGCGACTGAAGCCAAACAAGCCGCGGGCGTGATCGCAATCGTCACCGGGCGCGGAACTGGCCAAAGTGATGAGCCCATGGGTCGGGGTGCTGACCCATCTCAAGGGCATCAAATCGGCGCCGCAGCATGCGATCGCGATCGACCGCGCGTGCTGGCAAGGCGAGGCCGTCTGCGCCGTGGTGGCCCGCACGCGCGCGCTGGCGGAAGATGCCTGCGAGCGCGTACAGGTCGCGTACGAAGAACTGCCTCCGGTTACCGATGCGGAGACCGCGCTCGATCCGGCGACGCCAGTGATCCACGCCGACCTCGGCGACAACCTCACGTTCGAGCGCAAGCACGAGGCGGGTCGATCCCGATCAGGGCTTTGCCGACGCCGACGCAATCGTCGAGACCACGTTCCGCTTCGGACGCCACACCGGCGTCACCAACGAACCGCGCGCCATCGTGGCCGACTGGAACCCGGGCGAGCAGCGCCTCACGGTCTATCAGGGCACCCAGGCGCCGCACATGATGCAGAACCTGTTCGCCAAGCATCTGGGGCTCGAGGAGCACCAAGTGCGTGTTTTGACCAAGGATGTGGGCGGCTCATTCGGCATCAAGGTGCATACCTATGCGGACGAGATGGCGACGGTGGCGCTCACGAAACTCCTGCGGCGCCCGGTGAAATTCGTCGCCGACCGGCTGGAGAGCTTCATCACCGATATCCATGCGCGCGACCACCGGGTGAACGCCAGGATCGGGGTGAAACGCGACGGCACCATCACGGCCTGGGAGATCGACGACCTCACCGGCATCGGACCCTATTCGGTCTATCCGCGTACCAGCGGGATCGAGGCCAACCAGGTGGTGAATCTCGTGGGTGGCCCCTACACCTGCCCGAACTACCGGGCGCGGGCGCGAGTGGTGTTTCAGAACAAGAACGTCATGTGCCAGTACCGCGCGGTCGGACACCCGATCGCCACCTCGGTGACCGAGGGCCTGGTCGAACTTGCCGCTGCCAAGATCGGCATGGACCCGCTGGAACTCCGTCGGCGCAACCTGATCCCCGACGATGCCTATCCGGCGTCGGGGCCATCCGGCATCAAGTTCGAGGCGTTGTCCCACCACGCCTGCCTCGCCCGCCTCGATACGCCATGATGAACTACGCCGGGCTGCGCGCCGAGCAAGCAGCACATGCGCGCGCGCGGCATTCATCGCGGCATCGGCTTTGCGTCATTCATCGAAGTGACCAACCCGTCCGCCGCTTTCTACGGGGTCGGCGGCGCGCGCATTTCGGCCCAGGACGGCGCGACCGTGCGGCTCGATGCGACCGGCGCGATTTTCTGCGCGACCGGCGTGACCGAGCAGGGTCAGGGCGCCGAGGCGGTGATCGCGCAGTGCGTCGCGACCGCGTTCGGCGTGCCGATCGAGCGCGTGCGCGTCGTCACCGGCGACACCGACAATGTTCCCTACGGCGGCGGCACCTGGGCATCGCGCGCCGCCGGCATCGGCGGCGAGGCCGCCTGGCAGGCCGGAAAAGCGCTGCGCCAGAACGTGCTCGCCGCCGCGGCCTCGATCCTGCAGGCCGACCCGCGCGCACTCGATATCGCGAACGGAATGATCGTCGACGCCGACACCGGCCGTGAGCGCATCGGCCTCGACGAGGTTGCGCGCGTCGTCTACTTCCGCCCCGATACGCTGCCGCCTGGGTTCCAGGCCGAGATGGTCGCGACCCGCCACTACGTGCCGCGCGCGTTTGCATTTGCATTCACCAACGGCGTGCAGGCGAGCTACCTCGAGGTCGATACCGACACCGGGTTCATCAAATTGTTGAAGCACTGGTGCGTGGAGGATTGCGGCACGGTGATCAATCCGCAGCTGGTGGACGAACAGATCCGTGGCGGGGTTGTGCAGGGAATCGGCGCGGCTCTGTTCGAGCACTGCGTCTATGACGAGCGCGGGCAACTCCTGAACGGCACGATGGCGGATTATCTGGTGCCGATGGCGCCGGAAATGCCGGACATCGAGGTCGACCACGTGGTCACGCCGACGGCGGACTCCGAACTCGGCGCCAAGGGCGCCGGCGAGGCCGGCACCGCCGGCGCCTCCGGCGCGATCATGAACGCCGTCAACGACGCGCTCCGTCCACTCGGCGCGCTGCCGATCACGGAAATTCCGATCACGCCTGATGTAGTGTTGAGAGCACTGCGGAAGATCTAGTGCGGGAGTAAGCGATGAACATCACCGTCGGCAAGAAGGCGATCGCGGAGGCGACCGAGAAGCTCAAGAACTGGGGCCGCTGGGGCGCCGACGATCAGATCGGTACCCTCAATCACGTGCGGCCCGAGGACATCGTGCGCGCCGCCGGTCTGATCCGGCACGGCAAGGTGTTCGCACTCGGCATCCCGCTCGATCGCAACGGACCGCAGACCGGGCTGTTCGGCGGGCGCTGGAACCCGATCCACACCATGCTGGCGACCGGCACCGACGCGGTTGCCGGACGCCAGGACGTGGTACCCAACATCCGCTACGCCGACGACGCCATCAACATGCCGGTCCAATGCGCGACCCACTGGGACTCGCTCGGCCACATCTTCTACGAGGAGAAGATGTACAACGGCCATGACGCGCGCATGGTCGACAGTAACGGCCTCGCCAAACTCGGCATCGAGCACTCCAAGAGCAGGATGGTCGGCCGCGGCGTCCTGCTCGACATCCCGCGCTTCAAGAATATGGACTGGCTGCCGGACGGCTATGGCATTGCCAACGACGAACTCGATCGCTGCGCGCGCGCCCAGAAGGTCGAGGTTCGGCGCGGCGATTTCGTCATCGTGCGCACCGGTCAGATGGAGCGCTGTCTCAAGCAAGGAAACTGGGGCGCCTACGCGGGCGGCGATGCCCCTGGCGTGAAGTTCGAGAACTGCTACTGGTGCCAGGCGAAGGAGATCGCCGCGATCTGCACCGACACCTGGGGGGTGGAGGTGCGGCCGAACGAGACCAAGGAGGCGAACCAACCCTGGCATTGGGTCGTGATCCCCGCCATGGGGTTGACCATGGGCGAGATGTTCTACCTCAAGGAACTGGCGGAGGACTGCGCCGCCGACAAGGTCTACGAGTTCTTCTTCTGCGGACCGCCGCTGGTCATTACCGGCGGCACTGGCTCGCCGATCAACCCGCAGGCGATCAAGTAAAGCAGAGGGTGGACGACAGCCGTCCTCATCTACCTGAACACGTGCCGATGTCCTGTGTTAGGCTGGGCTGTTGCGGAGGTTGCGGTTGCGAACTGGTGGCCAGTGCCTTGCAGTGGTGATGGCCCTGCTGTTGGCAGGGCCCGCGCCCGTGCTCGCGCAAGAGCCTGCCGTTCAGGACGAGGGCACGACGCCGGCGCCCGAGGCAGTGCCGACGGACCCGACCGAGCAGGCCGCAAAGGATGCGGCCGACCAATCCCCCAAGGGCATGATTGGATCGCGCTGGCCGGTGAAGACCGATGACGCGCCGGTCCCATTCGTGGCCAAGAAGACCGACCGGCTGGGCGAGGCCATGCGGGAAGTGCAGGCCGCCCAAGAGGCCGCCGCCAAGGCCGCAGCCGAGGAGGCGGCCGCTGACGCCCGCGCCGCTGAGCGCGCTGCTGCAGCCCCCAGCGGTAAGCGCTTCGCGGGACGGCGCGGGCGGGGCGGCAAGCATTTTGCGGGACGCAGCCGCGGCGGCACGCGTGCGCGCCATGCCGCCTCATCACAAAGGGCCGCCGGCAAGCAGAAATCCGCCGCCAAGGCCGTCGGCAAGACCAGACAGTCGGCGAAAGGCGTCAAACCCGGAAAGAAACAAGCCGCGAAGCCGGCGAGGCGTCATAAAGCGTGACCCACGACAGCACAGGAGGCAGCCCATGGCCAAAGGTCAGATGCGAACCAGCAAGGAGAAGAAGAAACCCAAGTCGGACAAGCCGAAAACCAAGGTCTCGGCCTACAAAGCCGCAGCCCAGGGAGAGCGCGCCCCTATGACCAGCGCGATCGGCAAAAAGCCGTAACCCGCTCCCTCAGCTCGGGTCGAGCGAAGCAAGGCGCGCCCCGGTCCAAGTCGGCAATGGCCAGCTTGGATCGCGCCCCCCCGACGCGACGCTCACAAGATCTCTTCACGAGCCGACGCGGCGCCGGTCGGCCGGCCGGCGCGTCGCGATTCGTTCGACCACGACGGTGCGCTGTGAGCGTCCGCTGGTCGGCTGTACGAGGGTCAGTTGCTTCGCGCCCTGGGCGGACTTGAGCACCGCCGGCCTGACCTCATCCGGTGACAGCCCGATCAGCGATGCGGCGATCTCGACCTGCTGTTGCACGTTGTCGGTCAGGCCCCGCGCCGCGAAAATCGCGTCGTCGAGGGTGGGCGGCTCGTGCTTGACGCGCCGCTTGCCGTATTTGGTCTTCCAGGCACTGCTCATCTGTTCTGGTTCCCTTGGTTGCGGGCAGTATCGCATCCATGCTGCGTTGCAGCAACATAATGTGTGCAGTGCAATGTAGTTATGCGCCTACCGCAGCACCGCCTATGCAGGTTGCCTCGCGCGGAGCGAAACCCGGTATGCGGTAGGTCACACCAAGAGCGGTAGATTTTGATTCCGACCAAACCCGCAGCCTGCTCGCGTCGAAACCTGAGATAAAAACAACAATAAACTCATAGATCTAGCCCCTAACCCGATCTAAGCGGCCTTGCCCTTCTGGTCGGACCACCCGTCGAGCAGGCGAAAAACCTCGGCCGGTTGCTCGTAGGGCACCATGTGGGCGGCATCGGCAACGATCGCCGTGCGGGCGCCCGGGATGCGCGCCGCGAATTCCTCCACATAGCGCGCGGGCACGAAGCGGTCGTCGGCGCCGGCGATCACCAGCGTCTGCGCCGTGATGCGCGGCAGCCGCCGGCGCAGGCCGCGGTCGGGCAGCGGCCAGACGAACTTCGCGACCGTGGTGAGCCCTTGGGAGATTGCGACCTGGCGCTCGACCGGATTGTTGGGCTCGTCGGCCGGATCGGCCATGGCAGGGATCGGCTTGCCGGCTTTCCACAGCACCGTGTCGATCGTCATGTACGGCACCGCGAACATGTCCGGCAGCGGGTGCTGGTCGAGCCACAGACCGATCGGCGAAATCAGGGCGAGGCGCGCGACCCGCCGCGGAAAATGCGCCGCGACCTCGGCCGCCGCCATGGCGCCGAACGAGTGCCCGACCAGCGTGACCGCGTCGAGACCGAGCGCCGCCAGCACGTCGTCGTAATGCAGCGCGAGCTCATGCACGTTGCCGATCGCGTCGAGCTCGGCCAGATCGGCGAAACCGGGCGCGAGCGGCGCCACCACGGTGCGGCGCTTGGCGAGCTCGGCGATCACCGGGTCATGTCCGCGGATGCCGTGCGGGCCGTGCAGCCAGACGACGACTGGCCCCTGCCCGGCGCGAAACACTTTGCTGGTTCGGCCGTCGGGATGACGGATGGTCTCGCTTGCCAACATGATGCTACTCCGCCGCGATGTTGAGCGACGCCGGCTTCTGCACGTCGACGGCGGTCTTCGGCCACCAGTGGTCCTCGTGTTCGCTGAACCGATTGCGCAGCTTCGGCATCACGTCGCGCGCAAACCGCGCCGTGTTGTAGAGCACCGTCTCCATCGGCATGTTGCCGAACTGGCAAAGCAGCATGACGTGACCGACGTTGATCTTGTCGGCCATGTCGTTGAGCCGGTCGACGATGGTCTGCGGGCTGCCGGCGATGATGACGCCGTCGTCGATCAGGTGCTTCCAGGTCACCGACGCAGTGCGCAGATGTTTGGAGGCCTGCACGACCGCGCTGTTGATGCCGCGGCGGATGGTGGCCACGCTGGAATAGCCGGGCGGACTGTAGAAGCCGGCGCCGATGTGGAAGCAGCGATTGTAGAAATATTCGCCGGCTTCGGCGTACAGCCGCTCCGCGTCGGCATCGCTGTCAGCGACGCCGACAAATTGCAGGAAGCCGGCCCGATAGGGGTTTTTGTCAGCGCCGAGACGTTCGACCGTCTCCCAGAACCCATCCATCACCGGCCGGCCGGCCTCGTAGCCCCAGTACGACAGGTAGGCGTACAGGAAATTGTTCTGCACGCACCACTCCCAGGTCTCGATCGAGCCGCCGCCGGGGATCCAGATCGGCGGATGCGGGGTCTGGATCGGCACCGGCCACGGATTGACATAGCGCAGCTGCGTGTACTTGCCGTTGAAGGCGAACGGCTTGCGGGTCTTCCAGGCGCGCAGGACGAGCTCGACCCCCTCGCGATATTTGTCGCGCAAGGTCGCCGGGTTGGCGCCGTAGCAGAACGCCGTATCCATGCCGGTGCCGACCGGGAAGCCGGACACCAGCCGTCCGCCCGACAGGACATCGAGCATCGCCATCTCCTCGGCGACGCGCGTCGGCGGATCATAGAGCGCGACCGAGTTGCCGAGCACGATCAGCTTGGCCTTGGAGGTGCGCCGCGCCAGCGCCGCAGCCATCAGATTGGGGGACGGCATCAGGCCGTAGCCGTTCTGATGATGCTCGTTGACGCAGATGCCGTCGAAGCCCGCGCGCTCGGCAAATTCGAGCTGATCGAGATAGTCGTTGTAGACCTGATGGCCCTTGACCGGGTCGTAGACTTCGCCGGCGGGCAGATCGACCCACACCGACGGATAGCGCTCGCGGAACCGGTCCGGCAGGTACGGATAGGGCATCAAATGGAACCAATGGAATTTCATCGGTTGTTGCTCCTGCGATCTTGTGTCCCGGGCGCAGCGCCTCTCCTCCACCTCTCCCCGCTTGCGGGGAGAGGTCGATTTGGAGCGAAGCGAGAAATCGGGTGAGGGGGACTTACCAAACACTCAGACTCGCTGATGCGCCCCCTCACCCGGCGCTTCGCGCCGACCTCTCCCCGCAAGCGGGGAGAGGTGACCTGTGGCATCGCGCATCGTTGCCATTCATGTTTACCCCGCCTTCAGGATCCGCGGCAGCCGCGCGGCCGCCGCATCGAACGCGGTCATGATCTCGTCGTAGCGCGCCTGCACGTCCCCGCGCCGGTCGGGCTGGGTGATGATGTAGAACTCGTTCTCCTCGATCGCCCGCATCACCAGCGCCGCGAGGTCGAGCGGGTCGAGCCCGGCGCGCGAGCCCTCGACGTAACGCTTGTTGCGCTCGGCCAGCACCGGGTCGGTGCGGTAGTCGAACGCCCCGCCGAACCGCGCCGGGCGATTGCGGCCGTTGTCCGGCATGTTGGTGCGGGTCCAGCCCGGGCACAGCACGCTCACCCCGATGTTGGTGTCGGCGAGTTCGTCGTGCAGCACGTGCGACAGGCCGACGATTGCGAACTTGGTCGCGCCGTAAGGTCCGGCGAGCGCCTTGGGCGTGAGCCCCGACATCGACGACGTGTTGACGATGTGGCCGGGCTCGCCGTGCTGTTTCATGTGCGGCAGAAACGCGCGCATGCCGTGGATCAGGCCGTAGAGGTTGACGCCGATCGCCCAGTCCCAATCGCTCAGCGCGATCTCCTCGACCTGGCCGGCGGGCGACACCCCGGCGTTGTTGCAGAGAATGTGCACGTTGCCGAAGGTCGCGAACGTGCGCGCGGCCGCGGCGTGGAGCTCCTCGGCAATCGACACGTCGCAGCGCAGGCTCGCGACCCGGTCGCCGTAGTTGGAGAAGCCGTGCACCGCCGCCTTGAGGGCCGCATCCTCGACATCGGCCATCATCACGTTCATGCCGCGGTCGAGGAAGCTGCGCGCAAGCCCAAGTCCGATGCCGCTGGCCGCGCCGGTGACGAACGCGGTCCTGCCCTTGAACTCTCGCATTGCATCCTCCCTTGCAGGTGAGTTTAACAGCCCAAGGCGCTATAGTCAGGCAAACGTCCGCATTGCCCGCATTCCAGGAGAGCATCGATGAGCCAGCTGGCCGAGAAGCGCAAAACGGTCGCCGCCAAGAGCGCCGACTTCAACTGGGAAGACCCGCTCGATCTCGAGGGCGAGCTCACCTCGGAGGAGCGGATGGTGCGCGACACCGCGCGCGGCTTTGCCCAGGACAAGCTGTTTCCCGGCGTGATCGAAGCCTTCCGCGAGGAGAAGTTCGATCGCAAGACCATCAGCGACATGGGCGCGCTGGGGCTCCTTGGCTCCACCATTCCGGAGGACTACGGCGGTGCCGGCCTTGGCTACGTGGCCTACGGGCTGATCGCGCGCGAGCTCGACCGCGTCGATTCCGGCTACCGCTCGACCGCGTCGGTGCAATCCTCGCTGGTGATGCACCCGATCTTCGCCTACGGCAGCGAAGCGCAGCGCCGCAAATATCTGCCCAAGCTCGCCAGCGGCGAACTGGTCGGCTGCTTCGGCCTCACCGAGCCCGACCACGGCTCCGACCCCGGCTCGATGATCACCCGCGCCGAGAAGGTGCCTGGCGGCTTCAGGCTCAACGGCGCCAAGATGTGGATCACCAATTCGCCGATCGCCGACGTCGCGGTGGTATGGGCAAAGCTCGACGACACGATCCGCGGTTTCATCGTCGAGCGCGACACCAAGGGCTTCTCCACTCCGAAGATCACCGGCAAGCTCTCGATGCGGGTGTCGGTGACCGGCGAGATCGTGCTGCAGGACGCCGTGATCCCGGAAGAGAACCTGTTGCCGAACGTGAAGGGTCTCGCCGGCCCGTTCGGCTGCCTCAACAACGCGCGCTTCGGGATTGCCTGGGGCGCCATGGGGGCGGCGGAATTCTGCTGGCACCGGGCGCGTCAATATGTGCTCGACCGCAAGCAGTTCGGCCGGCCGCTCGCCGCCAATCAGCTGATTTCAGAAGAAGCTCGCCGACATGCAGACCGAGATCGCGCTCGGGCTTGCGGGCGCGCTGCGGCTGGGCCGCATGATGGAGAAAGGCACCGCCGCCCCGCCGGCGGTGTCGATGCTCAAGCGCAACAATTGCGGCAAGGCGCTGGAGATCGCGCGGCTTGCCCGCGACATGCACGGCGGCAACGGCATCTCGGAGGAGTTCCACGTCATGCGGGTGATGGCGAACCTCGAGACCGTGAACACCTACGAGGGCACGCACGACATCCACGCGCTGATCCTGGGCCGCGCGCAGACCGGGATCCAGGCGTTTTTCTGAAGGTCCACTCCACGGGAGTGTCATCGCCCGCGAGGGGTCCCCATCGCGCTTGCGCGATGGGGTGCCCCGAAAGCGGGCGACCCAGTACTCCAGACACGCAGCGTTGAAACTGGTTACTGGATCACCCGCTTGCGCGGGTGATGACAGAGTTTGGTGAAGCGCCAAGTGGACCTCTCCCACACGCTCCTTCTCGTCCTCACCGGCATCGCGGGCGGGACCATTTCCTCGCTCGTCGGCGGCGCGGCGCTGTTCACCTATCCGGTGCTGCTCGCGACCGGCCTGCCGCCGGTGATCGCGACCGTCTGCAACCTGGTCGCGCTGTCGCCCGGGAACCTGCTGGCGGCGCTCTATGACCGCACCCAACTCCCGCCGCTCAATCGCGCGTTCGCAGGTCTGGTGCTGGCATCGCTCGTCGGCGCGCTGGCTGGCGCGCTCATGCTGTTGCGTACGCCCGAGCGCGTATTCGCGCTGCTGGTGCCGCTGCTGCTCGGCTTTGCGACGGTGCTGTTCGCCTTTGCGGGCCGCATCAGCACGTACATCCGCGAGCGCGCCGGCGATCAGGACAACAGCCCGCAACGCTTTGGACACGGCGTCGGCGTGATCTTCCCGGTCTCGTTCTATGGCGGCTATTTCGGCGCCGGCGTCGGCGTGCTGCTGCTCGGCGTTTTGTCGATCAGCACGCCCGGCGACTATCGCGCCACCAACGTCACCAAGAACCTGGTGACGAGCCTCAACAGTCTCACCGCGGCGGCGGTGTTCATCGTGCAGGGCGCGGTGCCGTGGACGCCGACCCTGATCATGATGGCGGGCGCGCTGATCGGCGCCGTCATCGGGGCGCGGCTGGCGCAGATCGCCCCGCACGCGCTGATGCGGGTCGTCGTGGTGGCGGTGGGCGCAATGCTGACTGTGGTCTTTGCCTGGCGCTATTGGTTTTAGGCGCACATCGGCCAGCGCCTTGCGCACATGGACCCCAGAATTCGCCGTGGACGTCATGCTTGCATGGATGCCCTTGTGCGCACGCGTATAGGGCATCCATGGCGGGCGCCCTGGCGGCGCAAACTCCCGTCCACATGCCCATGCTCTCATGGATGCCCTTGTGCGCACGTGCATAGGGCATCCATGGCGGGCGCGCTGGCGGCGCAAACTCCCGTCCACATGCCCATGCTCTCATGGATGCCCTTGTGCGCACGCGTGTAGGGCATCCATGACAACCCGTGTGGCAAAATGGCCGGCTACGCCTCCTCGCACAGCCATGCGTAGCGAACATCGCTTCAAAGCGAGCCGCGCGTCTTCCCGGCGAGCGCCACCAGCCGTTCCACCATCGCGCTCTTCGGATCGGCGAGCGGTTCGATCACGGAGAAATGGTTCTCGCCCGCCGGCGCCTCGTAGCGGGTAAGCACGCCGGCCTTGGCCCAGGCGTCCGCAAGGGTGCGGCTCTGGCGCAGAAACTCGTTCGATTCGGTGGCACCGACGATCACGTCGAACGGCCGCCCGGCCGGCGGGGTCCAATACAGCGGCGACTGGCGACGCGCCTCGGCTTCATCGAGACGGAAGTCCTCGTTCATCGGCGTGTGGATGAGCGGGGCGAGCTCATACACCCCGGAAATCCCCGTGGCGGCCGGCACCAGATCGGCAGGCGCGCCGAGTTTTTGCCAATCGGTGGCGAACAGCGCGGCGGCGAGATGGCCGCCGGCGGAGTGGCCGAACACCAGCAGGCGTTTTGCAAATCGCTTCCAGAGATAAAGACAGGCCGCGCGCATCTCGTCGACGATCTGCCCGATCGTGACCTGCGGGCAGAGATCGTAGCCGGCGAGCGCCACGTCGATGCCGCGGCCGTTGAGCCCTTTCGCCGCCGCGCTGAAATGGGTCGGATCGAGCGAGCGCCAGAACCCGCCATGGATGAACACGGCGAGCGGCGCGTTCGCGCCGGCGTCGGCCCGGAACAGATCGATGATCTGGCGCGGTGTCGCCCCGTAGCGCAGGTTCAGGTCGTCCGGCCGTCGCGCCAGCGCCTGCGCCCGATAGGCGACGGCGCCGCGCGCGATGCGCCCGAGAATCTCATCGGCGTTGGCGATGCGGGCGCGGTTGTTGTATTCGGCGGCGTAATCGATGGACATGAGGATTTCGCGTTGTTCGGACCGTAGATCATCGGGCTTATCTGGTGGGCGACCAACTTATTGTCAGCGCATGGCAATCATAGCGTAATTGTACCACTCTTCGATTGTCTCGTGGGTCTTTCTGCAGACGATCGCGTGCACTTTCCGGCTCTTGTGGTTCTCGGTTGGTCATGCGATGGCGTCGAGCCCCTTTGCCTTGACGAGCGCCAGAAGTTTGAGCGAAGGCCCTGACGGCTTCTTCTGGCCGCGCTCCCATTCACCTACGAGCTTCACGGCCACGTTGAGGTGGCGCGCGAAGACACTCTGGCTCACACCTTCATGTTCGCGCAGCTTCTGAATCTCGCGGGCGGAGAGTGGCTTGGCCTTGGTCAGGCAGCGCTCGTCGAAATCGCGCATGGTACGCTTGTCGATGACGCCTGCCTCGAAAGCATCCTGCATCGCTTCATGGACCGCTCCTGCAATCCTACTTTTATATTTCTTCACGCTCATCATTGACCTCCGTCCATGCCCCACTCGCCAGCATCGCGGCGACCTGCTTCTCATTCCAACTCAGCATCTCGGCCGCAGCCTTGCGAAGAACCTTCAGCTCAGCGTTGTCGATGTTGTCCTGATCGTTCTTGGCGAATCCGAACAGAAACACGCTGCGCTCGGCGGCCTTGAACGCGATCAGAGTGCGGAAGCCACCAGAGCGGCCTTGCCCCGGCCTGGGGACGCGCTGCTTGATAACGCCGCTCCCGAGATCGGCATCGATCAGACCGCGTGCGGCACGAGCCACGGCATCACGGAGGGCGTTATCGGTAATGCCTTCCTTCCGCATGAACCGCATAAAGCCCCTCGTCTTGAAAACCCGCACCGCCTCCCCTCACCGGCAAATCCAAAATCCATATACTACCCTAGGGGTAGTAATTCAAGACCGGAGTCTCTGCACGCCGCGGCAGAGCCGCCAACCCTTGGCGGCGAAGCGATTGACACCTATTCATTGGCGCAGATCGCGGTGCCGATCCTGATCATTCGCGGCACGAGCGACCGTGTCGTGCCGTTTGCCCACGGTGAAGCCGTTGCCAGAAACCCATCAACGATCACTCCGCCAATGAAGGGCTTCGCTCGTGTGGTGGATTTGAAGTTCCTATCATTCTTGCCGCACGCTCGCATAGGAACTTCAAATCCAAAACCACACTCGAATCACAGATTTGCTAGTGTCCTTTCGATTCCGAAGTTCGTGTCGAATGTGCTGCAAGGTGTGACGAACTTCGGAATCGGGACATTAGCGCTCAACCTATCCTACATGTTGACGCCATGAAGGTCGACGGCAAGGCGATGCGCACGATCTGGGTCGAGGCCGACCGGTCGGTCGGCATCATCGACCAGACGCGGCTGCCGCACCGGTTTGAGACGCGGGCGCTCAATTCGCTCGCCGCGGTGGCGCACGCGATCAGATCGATGCAGGTGCGCGGCGCGCCGTTGATCGGCGCCGCCGCCGCCTATGGGGTTGCGCTCGCGCTGCGCGAGGATTTCCTCCGACGAGGCTCTCGAGCGCGCCTGTGCGGCGCTCGCGGCGACGCGGCCGACCGCGATCAATCTGAAATGGGCGCTCGGCGAGATGACGGCGGCGGTACGCAATCGCGCGCGCGGCGAGCGTGTCGCGGCGGCTTACGCGCGCGCGGCCGAGATCTGCGAGCAGGACATCGCGATCAATCAAGCGATCGGCCGCCACGGTCTTGGGTTGATCGAGGGCATCGCCATCCGCAAGCGACCCGGGCGACGTCGTGAATGTGCTCACCCATTGCAACGCCGGCTGGCTCGCGACCGTCGACTGCGGCACGGCGCTGGCGCCGGTCTACGCGGCGCATGACAAGGGCATCGCCGTGCATGTGTTCGTCGACGAGACGCGCCCGCGCAACCAGGGTGCCGCGCTGACCGCGTGGGAGCTCCTGCATCACGGCGTGCCGCACACGGTGATCGCGGACAACGCCGGCGGCCACCTGATGCAGCACGACCGCGTCGATCTGTGCATCGTCGGCGCCGACCGGGTGACGGCGCAGGGCGACGTGGCCAACAAGATCGGCACCTACCTCAAGGCGCTGGCGGCGCGCGACAACGGCGTGCCGTTCTATGTGGGGCTGCCGTCGCCGACGATCGATTTTTCGCTGCGCGACGGGGTGGCGGAAATTCCGATCGAGGAGCGCGCGGCCGAGGAGGTGACCCACATCACCGGCGCCACCGCCGACGGCCGCATCGAGCGCGTGCGCATCGTGCCGGAAGGCTCGCGCGCGGCGAACAGCGGCTTTGACGTGACGCCGGCGCGGCTCGTCACCGCGCTCATCACCGAGCGCGGGGTGATCGAGGCGACGCAAGCGGCGCTGGCGGCGGCATTTCCGGAGCGCGCCGCCGGCGCCGGCGCGCCCTCCCCGGGCGTGACGCGGCCACAGCGGATCAACGCGATGCCGGGCCGGCGCGCCTTTGCGCCTCTCCCGGAACAAAGCGCCGACCGGGTGCATGGCCGGCCGTTGCCGCGCGCACGCCATTCCGCTATTGCAAGGACGACGCGCCCGTAGCTCAGCTGGATAGAGCGTTGCCCTCCGAAGGCAAAGGTCAGAGGTTCGAATCCCCTCGGGCGCGCCAGGAAAATCAAATACTTACTGAAAACAAACGGGGCGCATTTAGAATCTCTAGCTACCACATAGCTACCGCGCTGCGTTCCGACGGATGCGGCGGTCGTTCGAGTTCTGGCGGGAGGCCAGCGGACCTCGAGCACTTGGCGCCGCCGGCGTGCTGGGTGCCCACAACCGCCAGTGGAGGTTTGCCGTAGGCTCGATCTAGCAAATCGTTAGCGGCCGCCAGCCTAAGCGACGCTTGCTGCTTTTCATCCGTCATAACCGACGCGATCACCCGCAGGGCCTCTTGATCATACTGGCGCGCCGCCTCGTAAAACCCCAAGCGCTCGCCCGTCGGCGCAAGCAGCGTCAGCGCCCTGCTTCCTTTGGGGCGACCTGCGCCGCGACGTTTTCCACCAGCAGGCATGATTCTCAGCTAATTTGATTTTCTATCAAAAATCAAATTCGTTGCCATCGGTTGGTCGACGCGACAAGAGTTCGTCCAGGCGCTTGATCTTTTCCAAGTCGCGGGCAAGCGTTTCCTGAACACCCTTTGCTTTCCTGTCAGGCCCTGTAAGGCACGAGACCAGCAAGCGCTGCACGCCCAGCTCGCGTAGGTTGCCGAGCATTCGGCGGGCCGTGGGGTTGCTTAGCTTTCATGACGCTCATCTATCCAATGTCCGCGAGCATTCCTCCGGCGTCTGACGCGCCGGATCGCAGGCCTGCTTTACTTGGTCAGGGGTTCGCCCTCGGAAGCGCTCATAATCGGAACATGCTGTGATGAGATTAGAGGCCAGCGCAAGAGTTGCGAGCGCCAGTGCGAGGGCTGTGGGCGGCTTGGCAGTGTGTCTCTGTTTACGCGCCATCAGCCAAATATGCCTGGAATCAGTTGCGGCGAAACCCAAATAGCGCGACCATGCCGCTAACGGATGGGCAAAACGATGCGCCACTTCAAGATCGGCCAACGCGTGCGCTACTACCCGATTGGCCGCACTGTTTCGGACGACGAGCGGACTTGCATCGTTGTTGCCATGCTTCCTGAAAAAGACGGCGGGTTTGAGTACAAAATTCGCAGCATCGACGATCATAACGACCGCACTGCGAAGGAAAGCGAAGTCCACAATATCCGTTACGCGTAGGGCTAAGGAGCCGGTGTCTTGGGCACGGGTTCAAATCCCAAACCAAGCTCCAGATTATCCATTACCCGGCAGCGCACGCACGCCCAACTCGCGCACGTTGCCGAGCGTCATCGTCCTTGGCGCTATTGCCGAACAAAATTCACCAGTCAGCGTCCCTAGCACATGCTGCTGATCGCGTTCCTGATAGCCGGCACGGGCTTGTGGCTCGTGTCTGAACTCGTGGTGGCCAGGAATCGTCGTGATGGTGCTCGTCAACAACGCGGCTCCAATGACAATCCCAACTAGGCTGAGTTTGTTCATGAGCGGTCTCCCGATGATGTCGCGGCCTTAGCACATTGGCGACGCTGGGGCGACGCTGGCGCGCCTGGCTTGCCGGTCGGACGCCGC
This sequence comes from uncultured Alphaproteobacteria bacterium, assembly GCA_963833605.1. Classification (GTDB taxonomy): domain Bacteria; phylum Pseudomonadota; class Alphaproteobacteria; order Rhizobiales; family Xanthobacteraceae; genus JAFAXD01. Next base: position 34,854 of record CAWHYZ010000007.1, on the reverse strand, counting down.
CGCCATAGCCTTGCGTCCATGGGTCCCAACCGCCGGGCGCAGGAGCGCGAGCGCGCCGCCGCCAGAGCAAAGGCGGAGGCCGCACGCGCGGAGGCGGAACGCAAAGCCGCCGCCGAGGCGGAGAAAATCGTCGCCGTCTGGAACGCCCGCCAAGCTGGCGGGCGGGCTTTGATAGGTGCCGCCATCGCGGCCGGCTTCCCGTGGCTGACCCATTCATGCCCGGCGTGCCGGCAGTTCGGATCGGTCGATCTACGCACGCTAGATCGGCATCCGGGCGCCTCGATCTCTAGCCTGATCCCGTCGGTGTCGTGCCAACGGTGACTCGCCGAACGCCCCGTTCGCAAAGCTTGAAATGTTGACAGGTGAGCAGCCTTAAATTGCAGGCGTGGTCAGTCGGGAACCTCACGCGCCTCTAGGACATCGACGCTTTCAATGTAACTCTTGCCCGACCAGCCCCTCGCATTCTTTTGTGCTCGCGCTAGGCTGCCGGCCCATTCGGCACGGCTGTAGGGCTCGCGAGCGTTGAGGCCGTCATGCGCCGCGTGGCCACGAATATGGATCACAACGCAATGGGTGTAGGTCGAGTTAGGGCTCCGTCGCCTGTAGACGTGCCCCCGGCTGTCGGTCGCCTGGAAGTTGGCCATATCGGCGACATGGTCACGCGCCGATGGCAATCTCATGGCCGATCAGACTGGCGCGGCCGTTCTTGAACGCGCGCCAAGCCGCCGGGGCTCGCGCGAGGCGTTCCTCTACGCTGCGCAAGATCGAGCGCGGCATCGAATTGTCGGAGCACATCGACGGTGCCGACAGCGATCAGATATTCAAGCACGCGTGCGCCATGGGGCTCGAAGGGATCGTCGCCAAGCGCCGCAATTCGGCCGTACCGCTCCGGCCGCTCGCCCGATTGGATCAAGGTCAAGAACCCGACCGCGCCGGCGGCGAGCCGGGTGATCGAGGGCTGATATCCCGCATCTTGAGAAACCCAAGCGGTTGGCTTATCCTAAGCAATGCCGACGGTCTGGAACCCGAACGATCACCGTCCGGCGCATGTGCACGTGATCGGCGCTGCCTGCGAGGTGATCTTCAACCTGCACTGCCCGCATAGCCCGGTCGAGCTGCGCGAGAACTACGACCGCTCGCCCGCTGACCTACGGCGCATCAAGGCCGAGTTAACGATCGCCTGACCAAGTTGTGCAAAGAGTGGGAGCGTATCCATGGATCAGTTTGAGCAGGACACTGAACGCGCAACCGAACGCGCCAAGCAACGCCGGGCGCGTGATCCAAGGGCTGTTCTCGCACACTATGACACGGAAAACGGCCTCATCGTTATCGCGCTGAACACCGGCTACACCGTGTCCTTTCCACCGGAGGGCATCCAGGGCCTCGCCGGCGCCTCCGCCTTCGCCCTCGCCGAGATTGAAATCACGCCGTCCGGCTACGGCCTACACTGGCCCAAGCTCGACGCCGACCTCTGGGTGCCAGCACTCCTCGAAGGCGTGTTCGGCTCGCGCGCCTGGATGGCCGCGCGGCTCGGCGCCCAAGGCGGGAAAGCAACGAGTGATGCCAAGGCCGCCGCCGCGCGAGAGAACGGCAAGCGTGGTGGCCGCCCACTCCTTCGCGTGGCAAAGAAATCCGCGCACGCCAAACGCCTGATGCCGTGGGTCAGCAAGGCCGCTACGCACAAGCGCAGCGCATGGTTCAAGGCCACAGCCAAACCAAAATCGAAATTAACAAAGAGCAAGGGCGGAGCTGTGAAAGCCAGCGCGCGCCGGAAGGCCGCTGCTAAAAGGCGCCCGCAGCGGAGCAAGGTCAGGGCATGACCCGGTCCAAGCGGCAGATTGTCGTGTTCATCGGACTAGTTTTGCTGGCTGTGCTGATGTTGCTGACCGGGTTCTGGATGACCTGGTTTTCATCATGAACACCAAGCACCCGCCCGGCCCGCCGATGACCTTGGGCAACATGCGCGAGCTGGGCGTGCAAAACCTGATCGCGGTGCACAGCATTGAGCTGGGGCAACAACTCGCCCGCGCGCTGGATGGGTAGCATCACAACGCCAGCCATAACAGGGCGTCGGCGAAGGCCAGCGCCTTGGCGATTTCGCTCGTCAGGGCTAGGATTTCCCGGGCCAGTTGCCCAGCTGCAACGCGCTCATGGCTACACGTCGGGACCGAGAGAGCGAAAGCGAATCAGAAACATGGCGATCTAGTGGTGGAGGGACAGCGCTGAGTCTTGGTCATGGTCTCAGTGAAAAGCTCACTCTTGTGACGATATCATCCCAAGCGTGTGCCGCCGGACGGTTGTCCGACCTGGCGCTCCCGCCCCGGATTTTGCGCGGCGAACTCGACCAATCAATCGCGGGCAGGGGCGTGTCGGCATCTTTCGAGAGCGCCAAAAATGCATCCCACATCGCGAAATTCGTCATTTGCCGTTTGCTATCGAGATGCCATGTCGCGCTCAATGCCTCAGCGCTAGGCGCGCCACGTCTCAGCCGGTCATGCGACGCCTGGGGTTGCGTCAGAGGAACCGGGTCGACCTCATCCGCAACCGCACCCAGCACCTCGGGACGGTCGTCCCGCCCAATGAGAAGGAAGCGGTTGCGGTTGCAATCAAGCAGTTCGAGATCGAGCCGTCGCGTCAAAACCGGGTTACCGTCACCAAGATCAGCAACCGGCGTGACGACTGACCTGCCTCGCGCTGAGGCCGAGCATATGGCAGGTCATGGCACGCCCGAGTAGCATATTTGGGGTTCCCGGAAACGACTGGGAAAGGCCGCGCAAACGGTCAAGGAAGGCGAGACACCGCCGCCATTTCTTCAGAACCGCTGAGAATTTATTGATTCTTGGATTTGCGTGCGTTGGAGTACGCGATACTTCGAAAAACCAGCCGGTAGCCTCGGCTAATGGCATCCATTTTGAGTTTCTGTTGCCGCGCATCTGTGAAGGGCTGCTCCGAATACAGGTAAATCCTTCCAGTAAAAATGCAATCGCCGGCTTCCATTGGCTCGCCTCCAATATCTGTGGTGATGCCAAGTTCTCCTTTTGGTATGTTCAACATCTCATCGATTTGGCTAAACAAAATTCGTTCCGGATATTCGATGTGCTCTGGTGTTGCCGGAAAGTAAAACGAAAGATATTTGGCATTCGGCTCGAAATCGAAGTGCAGGCGACCTAGTACGGTCTCGATGACCGAACCATCTGCATGTCGGAGTTCCCATGACCGTTGAAGGCCAGGAGTGCGTTTGCCGTCATCCAGAAAACATTCACGAAGAGAAACCATTAATGCACCTCTGGGGTGGTCATTGAAAGGGCCACCACACTAATTGTCGCGCACCCGATCGGTAGCGCCGACCTGTCGAAATCAAGTGTAGCAGGCGAAAGGCCTCTTCGCTTCCTGGGAAAAGCGTGGCGGTCGGTCGCTGGCCGGAGCAGTGTTTGACAGCTGCGGGTCGGATCACACCAAGTCCCAATGGTGGGTGACAACGTGCTGGTTAGGATCGGCCCACGGTACGGCACCTTCGCTCTGTATATGAGCGCCGTGAAGCGGCCCCCTAATTAACCGGACACGTTCTCCCACTTCGATAAGAGGTAGGAGTAATGTCGTGACTATGACTGGTAACATCCCGAAGAGTGAGGTCCTGAGCGGGCCTGAGCGCCGCCGGCGCAGGACACCGGCGGAGAAGTTGGCGATCGTGGGCGAGACCTATGAGCCGGGCGTCACGGTCAGTCTGGTGGCCCGCCGCCACGGCATCGCGCCAAACCAGTTGTTCCTTTGGCGGCGGCTGGCGTCACAGGGCGCTTTGACGGCGACGCAATCCGAAGAGGCCGTGGTGCCCGCGTCTGAGTACCGTTCGCTGCAGAGCCAGGTCCGCGAACTGCAGCGGCTGCTCGGCAAGAAGACGCTGGAGGCCGAGATCCTCAAGGAGGCTCTTGAAGTCGCCGCGGGCTCAAAAAAACACCTGTTGCGGTCGCTGTCGTGGCCCAGGGACGGTTTGCGATGAAGACGGTCTGCGACGCACTCGACTTGGCGCGCTCGAACATCGCGGTCCAGATCAAAGCGCCCATCGCCAAGCCTCTTGGACGGCCACCTCAGCCCGACGCCGATCTGGTTGCCGAGATCAAAGCGGTGATTGGTGAGACGCCAACCTATGGCTATCGCCGGGTCTGGGCTGTCTTGCGGCGCGCGGCCTGGGCCCAAAGGCTCCCACCTCCCAATCACAAACGCATCTATCGGATCATGAAGGCCCACGGCCTACTGCTCAACCGCCACGCGGGCGGCAGCGACAAGCGTCGTCACAATGGTCGCATCGCCGTTGACCGTTCCAACTTGCGTTGGTGCTCGGACGGCTTCGAACTGCCCTGCGACAACGGCGAGAAGGTCCGGGTCGCATTCGCGCTCGACTGCTGCGACCGCGAGGCCATGGGTTTTGTCGCCACCACCGAGGGGATCAAAAGCGAGGACGTGCGCGATCTCATGGTCACAGCGGTGGATTATCGCTTCGGACCGGTCAACCGGTTGCCAGAGACCATCGAATGGTTGACCGACAACGGCTCCGGTTACATCGCGCATGAGACCAAGCGCTTTGCGCGAGAGATCGGCTTCGAACCCCGAACTACGCCAGTGGAGAGCCCGCAATCAAATGGAATGGCGGAAGCCTTCGTGCGCACAATCAAGCGAGACTACGCCCGCGTCTCGCCTTCGCCCAATGCTGAAACGGTGATGCGCTCGTTGCCGCACTGGTTCGAACATTACAACACAGTTCACCCGCACCGAGCTCTCGGATATCGTTCTCCGCGCGAGTTCATCGCATCGCGCTCAAACCGGGAAAACATCTCCGGTCTTTAAGGGGCAACAACACGCCGTTCATGTCCCATGAATAGAAGTAGCCGGCACCGTTGCGGAACAAGATGTCGTCCTTGCCGTCGCCGTTGAGATCGCCAATCCCTTCGACGTGCCAGGTTGCCGCATCGGCGATACCGACCGCACCCTGAGCCTTGATGTCAGCCGTCTTCGATCCGTCAGCGTGTTGGGTAACGGTTCCGTTCAATAGGTAGACCCAGACCGCGCCGTTGTCGGGCGTGTTGCTTACGTTGCGGATTGCAAAGTCGGCAATGCCGTCGCCATTGAAATCGCCGACCCCGAGTGTCTGCCATGCTGGGTCTGGCCGTTCGACGCCGAGCGTCGCCTGAACCGCATTGCCGTTCATTTGCCAGATGTCGAATGCGCCGTTGGCCGGGTCCGCCGCATTGGCCGCGTTCTTGTAGTGCAGCAGGATGTCTGCGTTACCGTCGCCGTTGAAGTCGTCGGCTCCGACCAAGTGCCAAGATGGATCGAGACCACCAACGGCAGCCGGCGCATCGCTGCCGACCGTACTCGCTTGGCTCTTCGTCAGCCACTCATAGACAAAGCCAGCATCATTGCGCCACAGCAGATCGCTTGTGCCGTTGCCGTCGAAGTCGGCACTGCCAAGCAGGTGATAGCTCTTGTCTCCGACATCAACTGCGCCCTGGCTTGTAATGGCAGTACCGTTGAGTCGCCATTCCCATACCCCGCCGGTGTCCGGGTTCTCGAACAGCAGATCGCTCTTGCCGTCGCCGTCAAAGTCGCCGGTGACCTGCACGCTGAAAGCCTTGTCGTAGAGATCGATGGCGCCTGGGGTCTGTACCGCGCGATCGTTCATCTGCCACTCGTATTGCGCTCCGTAGATCGCCCCGGCGGAACTGCTGAACAACACGTCGCTATGGCTGTCACCGTTAAAATCATTGCGCACCGTCCGCGGCGTCGTGTCCCGCACCGTGATGGTGAAGCTCTCGGACGCGGAGTTGTTATGCGCGTCGGTCGCGCTCGCCGTGATGGTGTGGGTGCCGAGACTGAACGTGTCGCCGGAGTGGACGACCACATTGCCCTCCGTGAACACGACCGCGTCGATGCCATCGACGATGTCGGTCGCAGTCGCGGAGAACGTCGCCGCGGCGCCGACGGGGCTGGTCGCCTCCTTGGTCTGATTGGCGACCGGGGTCAGTGTCGGCGACGTGCTGTCCCGCACCGTGATGGTGAAGCTCTCGGACGCGGAGTTGTTATGCGCGTCGGTCGCGCGCGCCGTGATGGTGTGGGTGCCGAGACTGAACGTGTCGCCGGAGTGGACGACCACATTGCCCTCCGTGAACACGACCGCGTCGATGCCATCGACGATGTCGGTCGCAGTCGCGGAGAACGTCGCCGCGGCGCCGACGGGGCTGGTCGCCTCCTTGGTCTGATTGGCGACCGGGGTTAACGTGGGGGGAACGTGTCAAAGTCTGGATTTGGGTCGATGACGAAGTTATCGAAAAGAACGTTGTCGGAGGGGGTAAAGTTCAATTGCTTGAGGTTTGCAAAATTATCATTGAAACTAAAGGTTTGAAGGCCTTGGGTCGTGTCCAAATTAAACGTTTGTGTGACGGTGGTATTATCAAATTTTAGTCCGGTGAATGTCACAGAGACTGTCTCGGCAAAGTTTGTGTCGAGATCGATGGCCTTCGCGGAGAAAGGGGTTTCATCCTGCTTCTCCAATCGGATCGTCGAGGCGCCGTTAGGGCCTTGGGGCACATCGAGCACGCGGAGGCCATCGTAGAAATACCCAAAGGTGCTTGCCCAATTAGAATCCCAGGAGGTGAATGAGAAATCGCTCCGGCTGAGGTTGGTAAGTGTAAATCCGGAGGCAGCTATCGGCCCGTAATAATACAGAGTTGGCGGTGGGTCCCCCCCACCGTTCGTGAATGTATTGAGAAGCTGAAAGTTGCCGGCGTTCCACATGGCATTGTCGCCGAGTATCAGGAGCTGCGTAGACCCGCCAATTTCGAATTGAAACAGCGCGTTGGCGGTGTGGTTGCTGGCAGGATCGGAAACATTGAACGCAAAGCGATCGGATGACGCGATGCTCCCGTTCTCCTGATACGTGATCAAGTCGTTGTCGACGTCATCCTGAGTAAATGACGAAGTGGCCGACCCGTTCCTTAGCAGCGTACCGTGCGAGGGCGATGAAGTGATGGTGTATGTCAGTTGGGAATGGGCATTGTCGGGATCGTTGACCGAAAGGAGGCTAGACGTAATGGTTCCCGTCCCGCCGAAAGTGACAGGCAGGCTAATGTTGTTGCTGAGCACCGGCGCTGTTAAGTCGCCTGCGTCATCGTTTAGTACGGTGCCGGTCGCTAAAGAAGCATTCGCATTGATCTGAGCGCCGCTGGCATTGATCAGATGCACGACAAACGTTTCGTCTGGCTCGACAACGTCATCGCCAAGCACGTGTATCGTGACTGTCTGGGTGCTGGACCCACCGAGATCGAAGCTCAAATTACCATTATATACGCCAGTGAAATCCGCCAAATCGAACGTTGACGACCACGTTGTAAACCATTGCGCCGTGGTTTGCTGATTGCTTGCCCCAACGAGCGTTACGAGAAATGTGAAATCTGTGTTGGCGCCGGCGTTTCCTTCGTTGTGTGTGACGGTTGCCGGTGAAAGCGACAGGGTGGGAATTTGTGGGTTGATGATCTGGAATTGAAACGCCGCGTTGGCGGTGTGGTTGCCGCCGGGATCCGAGACATTGAATATGAAAGCGTCGGAAGACGCGACGCTCCCGTTCTCCTGATACGTGATCAGGTTGTTGTCGAACGTCATCCTGAGTAAATGACGAAGTGGCCGACCCGTTCCTTAGCAGCGTACCGTGCGAGGGCGATGAAGTGATGGTGTATGTCAGTTGGGAATGGGCATTGTCGGGATCGTTGACCGAAAGGAGGCTAGACGTAATGGTTGCGGTTGCCCCGACAGCAAGCGTAAGCGGGTTGAGGTTGACGAATACAGGCGCCGTTGTGTCGGTTGAATCATCGGTGGTAATGGTACCTATTCCGAGATTGTTGCTGATGCTCGCACCGTTGGTCGCTCCAGATAAGTTGACGAAGAAACCTTCGTCGGAACTCGACCTTAGTGTCCCCGTTGATTGTGATCGAGATCGGCTGCGAATTGACGTTGGTGCCGAAGTGCAGCGTTCCCGAGTTCCCAACGTAGTCCCCGTCAGCGAGCGTGGCACCCCCGTCGGAGGTGAAAAAGTTGACGTCAAACGCTGCGGTGCCGCCGGTTCGCGTGACCGTGAATGTGGCCACTTTCGTCCCGCTGTTGCCCTCACTGATCGAAAGGTTGTCGATCGACAAGGAGCCAGTCCCGATCGCGGGCGGGTCCCAAATTCGATACGTCCCGGTCCCACCAACTACCGCTGAGCGGGCGCTAAGGAAGTAGATTCCTGTGTAGTCGGCGGTATATGTCAACTCGGAGTTTAGACCGGGACCGCCATCGTCGTCGTAACTTAAAAACTCCCCATTGCTGTTATACAGGGACAGATAGGGATCTGCTAAGAAAGGCGTGACCTGAGGAGGTGTGCCACTTTCAAGGTGAAAGGTATACGCGTGGCCTTGAACTAATTGTATCTTGAACCAGTCTGCATCTCCCTGTCGATCAATATTGCCGAGAACCTGACCGCCGTCGACGGAAACAGTTCCAGTGGTTTGCGGATTTCCATCGTAGTCATCCGGAAGCGGAAAATTCGGGGCCAAACGCGAAATGTAGACATGATCCGGTAGCGTCGAGATATACGCCCATGCCGCCCAATCTGTATTAAGGGGATGCTCCCAAATTTCATGGTCCCCTGGATGGGTATTGTCGACTGCATACCATGTGCCGGAGGCGTCCTGGCGCGTAACTATAAATTCATGACCCGGGAAGTCATCTCCTGTCTCACTTGCTACTTTATAGGCCCGAACAACAGAGCCAACGGAAAGATTGGCGAGAATGGAAGCAACCGTATTATCGTGCTGAACAATTTCCCATCCATCGCCGGGCTGATCTGGCTTCCAACCTTTGTTTAAATCAAGACGGTGTGGTACCTCAAAGCCACTTGCTGTATCCTCCGGCATAAGGGGATCGCCGTTAACAAATGCTTTGACACCTCTCAAATCAAAGAATGGCAGTCGAGCTATCGCCAAATTTTGGTGACGGAAGGGATCAGGCGGCAGCGGCTTGAGCTTGCGATCTGACGACCTCGATTCCGTCGGTGAACTTTACACCGAGGATGACTTTCGGCAACTGGTTGTGACCATCGAGACGACGCCAGCTTTTCTCGGCGGCCTCGGCGAGCTTGAAGATCATGGCGAGCGCGGTCTTGTTCGAGAGACATCCCTTCGAGCGCACGGTACGATGGCGCACGGTCGCGAACGAGCTTTCGATGACGTTGGTCGTGCGCAGATGCTTCCAGTGCTCGGCCGGGAAGTCGTAGAAGGCGAGCAGCGCGTCGCGATCCTTGATCAAGCACTCGACCGCCTTGTCGTATTTGACGCCCCAGGTTTCGACGAAGGCATCGAACGCGACGAGTGCATCCTTCTTGGTCTCGGCCATCCAGATCTCTTGCAGCGCCCGCTTGGCTTTCGGTTGCTGGCTCTTTCGGCAGCTTGTTCAGGACGTTCGCGGTCTTGTGCACCCAGCAGCGCTGTCCGCGCGTCTTGGGCCACACTTCCTCGATTGCCTGCCAGAAGCCGAGCGCGCCGTCGGCGACCGCGAGCTCGGGCGCTGCCGCAAGTCCGCGCCGCTTCAGGTCGAGCAGCAGCTCCCTCCAGGATTGCGCACTCTCGCGCACACCGTCGATCAGGCCGACGAGCTCTTTCTTGCCCTCGGGCGTAGCTCCGATGATGACCAGTAGGCACTGCGCGGCATCCTCGAGCCTGGCCTGCACGTGGATGCCGTCGACCCAGAAGTAGACGTAGCGCTTGGCGGAGAGATCGCGCTTGCTCCAGCGCGCATGCTCCTCCGACCAGGCGTCCTTGAGGCGTCCGATGGTCGAGGCCGAGAGCCCGCCGGCGTCCTTGCCGAGCAGCGCGATCAGCGCCTCCTCGAAGTCGCCGGTGGAGATGCCCTTGAGGTAGAGGATCGGGATCAACACCTCGAGGCTCTTCGACCGGCGCGCGTAGGGCGGCAGAATCGCCGACGAGAAGCGGATGCGCTCCGAGCCTTCGCCGACACGGTCGCGCACACGCGGGCAGCGCACCGCGACCGGACCGATGCCGGTCATGATCTCGCGTTCCGGCAGATGTCCGTGGCGCACCAGTCGTTGGCGACCATCATCGGTCAGCTTGTCGGCATGGCCGCTGAGCAAGGCCGCCACTTCCGCCTCGACGGCCTGCGCCAGCAGCGCTCGCGCGCCGTTGCGCAAAACCTCGGTCAGCGGGTCGGCAAAAGTTCCTGGCTGGGAGAGTTGGAAAACGTTAGTCTCGGTCACGGCGTATCACTCCTTCGGTGGAGAAGTGGAGGCGTCAAGCACCCCCACGATACGCCGCCTTACCCCTTCATGCCGTCACCAACTTTCGCCCATAGCTCATGGCAGTCCGGCTAAATAGGTCACGGCGTAAACGAAGTCTGTGCAGCCATCAATAGTCCAAGGGGTTCCAATAGAATTCTGGGCTATATCAGCTACCTCCTGAGAGGTGACTGTGTTTGGCTGTACTCTGTCCAGCGCTGATTGGCCGAGTTGGCGAACCATGTCTTTGCCTCCCGGGCACACCGTTATGGCAACCGGTGTGCCGCTCCCGTTCGCACAAGCTCGCAGAATTTATTTTGGTTTGCGCTTGCGATTGGCGCGAACTTGTCTGTCACATGGTTCGGCTGGATCTCGGCCGAAAATCTGTCGAGTGGTGAAATCGTACCTTCCTGCACCTGTTAATACAAGATCTATTCTAGATTGCATAAAAATAGTTTCCGCATGTTGGGCGGCGGCTACGACCCTACGCGTTATGTCATCGAGGGCTCTTTGGGTCCTGGTCATCGATGCCAAGCCGGCACTGGGTTCGTTGCCCGCAAAACGTTGAAGGCACAGACGCGGAATAAAATACTGTCTCTTGTGGTCTGCTCACGGCCGTTCTGCCGACGCACGGTCTGCCGATTGGATGTCATCCTTCGATCACTCTTGTCGCCGCCGGGGCATCCGTGTTCTTCACGTTGATCCAGTCCAGCGATCGCAGCTGCTCGATCCAATTCCGCCACGAGTTCGAAGGTGCGCATGTCGCCCAACGCATACGGGGGCCGGCGGTTAGAGACAGCGAAGGTCCTACTTCACACCAAGTCCCAATGGTGGGTGACCACGTGCTGGCCCGGATCGGCCCAGGGGACTGCGCCCTCGGATTGAATATGTGCGCCATCCATGTCCCATGAGTAGAAATGACCGGCATCGTTGCGAAATAGGATGTCGTCCTTGTGGTTGCCATTGAAATCACCGATCTGCGCCACGTCCCAGGTTGCGGCATCGGCAATCCCGGCGGCGCCCTGGGCTTTGATATCGGCGGTCTTCGATCCGTCGGCGTGTTGGGTGACGGTTCCGTTCATCAGATAGACCCAGACCGCGCCGTTGTCGGGCGTGTTGCTGACGTTGCGGATCGCAATATCGGCAACCCCATCGCCATTGAAGTCGCCGACCCCGAGGGTCTGCCAGGCGGCGTTCGGCCGTTCCACCCCAAGCGTCGCCTGAACCGCATTGCCGTTCATCTGCCAGATGTCGAATGCGCCATTGGCGGGGTCAGCCGGATTGGCGGCGTTCTTGTAGTGCAGCAACAGGTCAGCATTGCCGTCACCGTTGAAGTCACCGGCGCCGACCAGGTGCCAGGATGGATCGAGCGCGCCGACCGGGGCTGGCGTATCGCTGCCGACGGTACTGGCCTGATCCTTCATCAGCCACTCGTAGACAAAGCCGGCATCATTGCGCCACAGCAGATCGCCTGTCCCGTTACCATCGAAGTCGGCACTGCCGAGCAGGTGATAGCTCTTGTCGCCGACATCGACCGCGCCCTGGCTGATGATGCTGGTTCCGTCCAGCCGCCATTCCCAGACACCGCCGGTATCCGGGTTCTCGAACAGGAGATCGCTCTTGCCGTTGCCATCGAAGTCTCCGGCGACCTGCACGCTGAACGCTTTGTCGTAGAGATCAATGGCGCCAGGGGCTTGTACCTCCCGATCATTCATCTGCCATTCGTACTGCGCGCCATAGGTCCCACCAGCCGAGCTGTTGAACAGCACGTCGCTATGGCCGTCCCCGTTAAAGTCGCCGTGCGTCGGTGGGACTACTGAGATGTCGGAGCCCGCTGCAAGCGATAAATCCAGGATAACGTTGACCGAGTTGCCGGCCTTGAGCCCAACCAGGTGAGCGGTGGCCAGCCATTGCACGCCATTTGTCGCGCCATCTATGTCGATCAGGAGCTTCGCACCTGTCGTATCGGCCACCGCACGCATAAGAGATGCTACAGGCTGTCCCGAGCCATGGTTGTATGCGGCTGACAAGATAGCTGAAAGGTCGATTTGGTCGCCTTCAGTTGGATCATACAGACCAATGTTAAGATCAGCTAAAATCGCGTTTCCCTGATCGTAGTCGGTTATGTCTATCGGCGAAGTGGCAGATTGCGAATTGAGAGCGGCGGTTTGCATATGAAAAAGTGAGGACGTATCAATGACAAAAACGTCGCTATTGGCGCCCCCAGTGAAAGTGTCTTGCCCGCCTCCACCGCTAATGATGTTTGCGGAGCTGTTACCCTTCAGATCGTTGGCAAGATCGTTGCCGACAAGCTTTGTGGGAGCTGCACCGTTTGTAACGTCGAGCAGATAGACCTTTTGAATGCCAGAGGGGGCATGATCAACGTCAACACTGGACAGCAAGGTATTTTCTTTAGCCGCGTCCGGAGTGACATTTTGCAAGTCTGCCGTAGATCGCACCGTGATAAAGTTAGCGTCATCCGTTTGAAAATTGCCTGAGTCAAGGGTGACGCCGGGCTTTGGCCTAATGAACTCTCGCGTCGTAGGCGAACGCTCGAAATCCTGGTCGAGCTGGCCATCAAGCGATTGGAGAAAAGCCTCAAATCCCGACTTAATAATCGCGAAACCAAGTCCAATCCCAATCCCGAGTGGCTTTGGTACAAAAGTAGTTAAGACTGTGGTGACAGCATCAGCGACCTCGGTTTCGACGAGCTCGCATTTTAGGTCAATACCTTTCAATAATTTGTCGAGAATAGCGTCTTTTCCCAATTCCTTCAGGACCTCGGTTACTGCGTCGGCTACGATTGCCGACGTGAGATCACCGGTCTTATCCAGGACCCGGTCCGCTATCCATTGCTTGACTGCCTCCTCACCAGCCTTCTCAGCCGCCGTATCAATGATGCCTGAAAACAATTGGCCAACGCCGAACTTAAAAATTGGTTGAGAATGCACGCATAATGATGGATCGATTTTACCGATTGCTGCGCGGACGCATCGAGCTTGGCCGGAACATCAGGATCGTAGGTAATCTTTACCGATTGAGGCGATCCCGCGATGGCGTTGAACTGCACCACGAAATAGTTTGGAGAGATCTGGTTGCCAAACTCAATCCGCGCAACAAGGGTGCTTAGGTCGTCACTGAAGAAGCTGATCGAAGTTCGTGTCGGCGAAGAGTACACAATCGCCTTGTCGAGCGTATTACCCGAAATGAGATAGGCACTTTCATGCGGTTCAAATTGGACAATCTTCTCGCGGCCATCAACGTAATAGGTATCCAGGCCAGGACCGCCATCAAGCACGTCGGTCAAGTTTGGCTGCTGCGTAATGGCATAGAGCTGGTCGTCTCCGTCTCCTCCGCGCAAAGTATTGGCTGCATTATCGGGTGAAATGACCCCGGCAAACGATGCCGACGCATCTCCGGCGACTATGATATCGTTTCCGTCACCTCCATCGATAACATCAGAGCCCGTTCCGCCAATCAGATAATCATTGCCACTTCCACCATCTATCCTGTCATTGCGATTGCCGCCTGTCACGAAATCGTTGCCCGCGCCCGCAGAGAAAGCGTTGGTCTCGCTGTAGCCCCCCGGGACTGCCGCGTTCAGATCCGGCAATGTGAGATGTCAGCTCCGCCGAGAGCGTCATACAGGTTCGCGCCGGCTTGAATTATCGCCTGTTGATCGGGTTTTAGATTGTTGAAATCGACCGTGTCAGCTGCAGTGGTGAAGAGATCTGGTGAAGTGCCAAGATCAACCCAAATATATTGCGGATAATAGACAACAGCAATAAACGACTGTTTCGGATCGGCAATGACGGTATAATTTTGAGAGGTGGCCGGCGCGTAGAAATCAGCTATAAACGAAGCTGGATCTTCACCGTCCGATACGATTTTTGTCTGGGAAACGCCTCCCAAAGTCAGGAGGGTAAACTGCAACTCTTGCAGATGAGCATCTTGTCCGTAAACATCGTACTGATAATTATCGAGAACAATGTTTGGGAAACTTCGATAATTCACCAAGGTTGGCGCAACATTGTTTAGTTGCGTGACATCGTAGGATTGCGGAACTAACTCACTCGTCGTGACTGGCGCCCAATCGAAATGAGAAATGCTGTCGTTTTCCCCTGAGGGCTCGAACCAGGGCCCAAATTAGTAGCGCCTTGTCCATTTGTCGGGACGAGTTTGCCGAATAGGTAGGGGTGGTACCCGCCGTCAGTTAGGGTTGTAGAAAGAGATATAAGATAGGTTTGTCCATTGATGGTCTGTACGATGGAGGCCTTGTCGTCCAGCGGAGTCAGGTTCGTACTGTACGGTTCTGAGACATCGTATAAATTGAGACTGAATTTCGCATAAAGTTGGCTCATATCTCCCCCAAAGAAGATTACTCCCGGCGTACTTGGATTAGGTAGCTAACGTTCGCGCTCTACCCGATTGGTTTAGAAGGACGGCTGCCCCACGCCTCGACCGGATTCGATCAAATTGTTATTTGGATGCGATGAAAGCAGCGTGTTAGGCGGATTGTACTGAATACTAGTCTAGTGGTTTTGTTTATTTTGATTAGGAAACCGCCGCAGCCCGTGCATCTCACATCCCGTTCGTTATATTTTATCTGTCGCGGTTCGTGGCGCAACTGTCAGGGCATATATCGTTCGATATAGGTCCACCGTTTTTTATGCGTTCAGCCGAGGATCGCTGTCAGTTGCCCGCGCAACTGGCGGCTACACCGCTGCGCTCCCAAGCCCTGCGATGAACGCGCGCCGGTTTGCTCGACCGGGCTTGCGCAACAGGCTGGCCAGCGTCTCGCGGCGAACGGTCCAAGGCTCACGGCGCAAGGGCTTCGCGAACGGCGCGTGGGGCGACCGCGCGGCGTTCAGACGGACGTGATCCCCGCGATAGTTACGCGACCATCACGTCCGCGCCGTCCATCAATCGGGCTCGGGCGCGATGTATTTCGAGCGGTCGTTGGGGTCTGGCTCCATCCACCGAACTTCGAGGATCTGTTTCTTCGCCTCAGTGAAATGTCCCTCAATCGCCTGCGGTGGCTTGCCAAAGCCATACGCCATCAAGCGATCGCTCGCCTCCAGGCGCTCAGCGATGGTGTAATTCTTCTTCTTGTTCTCAAGCACCTCAGACCAGAACGCGATCACCTCGGGATAGTGCCGAGCAGCCGCTGTCGCCATCTGAAGCCGGAATGAGCGGTCCGCGATGGTGATCGAACCCTTGGGCCTGCCAGCCCCAGGCATTGCCGGGCGCTTCTTAGGCCTTGGTGGTGATGGCAGATTTTCGGTCATATCAACCGGCCGTCCTAAGCGGCACTAACCACGAGGCTCATGGGTCCTTCCCTATTAAGCAGGGTACCGGGGGTCTTTTAACGAAGCCTACCGGCGCGGCCTGCCACGGGATATGCTTGGTGCGTAGTGTTGAGCGTTGCGCATGCGTACCAAGCCCCAGGAGCCGACATCGAGATCGCGTTGCCGTCCAGGCGGCCACCAGCACCGAGCGTCGATCGCCGGACGGGGCGGCGCATCAAATCGCGCCTGAACTGGTCAAAGCGGCTTCCCCGAAGCGAGACTTGCAATAAGTGCCAAGGGCTTTTGCGGTCATTTAGCTCTGTATAAAACCGCGAATTTTGCAGGCTTGGCTCGGCCGCGTCGTTAGCGAACGACAGGAGCTACGGGATGGCGGGCTTCTGCCAGCGCAGTGGCGAAGGCGGCTGCATCGCCGTCGTTATTGGCCTCTAATTCTTTGCTTTATCACGTGTTACCTGATCGGCTATCTCTAACCGTCTTTGTACTTCCTTGAAGAAGTATATGTAATTGTGATCCCTTTCTGCCTTTGAAGGGGATGCTGAAAATAACACATGGCCTACGACAGCAGCCAGTGCGCTCAAGGACGATAACATCGGCATTTCATGCAGACAATTTTCAATGTCTTCGGTCAACTTAAGAAGCTGCTTCTGGTACTTCTCTTCCTCGTCCAACAAGATAGCCTCCGTGCAGCACCTATAGTGCCCTTGCCAATTATGGTAAGTTATCAGTCCACGTCAATCTCAAACATACTTCCCGATCCACGCCAATGGTATCGATGCGAACGTCTCGATCGACCGCGATCAGTTCGAGCTTAGGGCGCGTCATCTTCCACCTCGCCAGCCAATCCCGAGCACGTCCCTGACTTTGATCGCGTCGTCGAGCCGATAAAACCAGCGCGAAACCGTTTTGCCGCCTTCATCCTTGATCTGGTCTTCACAGCACTTCAACAACTCAAGAATATGCAAGGCCTGCAACGCGCGGTCGATAGTGGCGCGTGGCTTTGCAGACGGCGCCGGACATCCGTTGCGGTTGACATCGGGTCGGCCTCGATGTCCTTGAGCACGTCGAGCCGAAGTTGCCGGATGCCGTCGCGGGCTTTGCGTAGCAGGCTGGTCAGCGTCTCGCGGCGGAACGTCGCGCAGATCGTCGCCGTCGATCTCCAGCAGATCGAAGGCGTAGAGGAACGCATCCCGCGAGCCCAAGCAGCCGACGGCGGCGCGCAGTCGGTCGAAGTCCGAGACGCTGTCCTGGCCGCACACCACGCCCTCGCCATCGAGGGTGACTGACCTGACCCGCAGCTTTGGCCAGCGCCTCGGCGATCAACGGCACGTACTCGGTCCATTCGTGCCCGCGCCGGGAGAACACGCGCACGCGGTCGCCGTCGCGGCGGCAGATGAAGGCGGAACCCGTCGTGCTTAATCTCGTGGGCCCACTGCGGGCCTGACGGCACCGCATGGCCCAGGGTCGGGATGCACGGTTCGACAAAGCCGACTGGGCGGCGTGAGTGAGCGGTAGAGCGCCAGAGCATGGCGTTACATAGCAATCACGGCCGCTCCGCCGTCAACATCGCGGTTCGGGTCCATAGCGAAGCTATCCGCGTCGTCGACGGGCGGGCGCGTCCTCAGCTTTTTCTTCGAGCTCGATCTGCTTGGCGAGGGCTAACCACTGACACATCAATTCAATGTATCGGGCCTTAGCCGCAGGACTGCGTGCCCTTTTCGCTCTCACGAAACATTCCTCGGCTTGTCGCCGATAGTCTTCTGCTTTGGACGGCATTCCAGAATGCCCAGTTGCGGCGTGGGCAAGGTTACCGCCTCACTCGTCGCAGTGCGAGCCCCTGTATTGCGAGCTTTGCGAACGGCGCGTGGGGCGACCGCGCGGCGGGCAGACGGACGTGATCCCCGCGATAGTTACGCGACCATCACGTCCGCGCCGTCCGTCAGTCAGGCTCGGGCGCGATGTATTTCGAGCGGTCGTTGGGGTCTGGCTCCATCCACCGAACTTCGAGGATCTGTTTCTTCGCCTCAGTGAAATGTCCCTCAATCGCCTGTGGTGGCTTGCCGAAAGCGTACGCCATGATGCGGTCAGAAGCCTCCAGTTGGTCATCGACCGAATAGCGCTGTGAGCGGTCTGCGATCGTGATCGAGCCCTGTGGGCGACCACGCCGCCGTTTTGTACATTGCGATCCGTAACGTCAGTAACACACCCGACAATGGTGCGGTCTGGGTCTATCTGATGAACGTAACCATTACCCAGCACAACGACGGATCAAAGACTGCTGACATCAAGGCTCAGGGTGCGGTCGGTATCGCAGGCGCTGCGACTTGGCATCCGGCGGAAATCGGTGACCTTAACGGCGACGGCAAGGACGACATCCTGTTTCGCAATGACGCGGGCTACTTTTACTCATGGGACATGAACGGCGCATATATTCAATCTGAGGGCGCCGTGCCATGGGCCGATCCCCACCAACACGTCGTAACCCACCACTGGGACTTGGTGTGAAGTAGGACCTTCGCTGCCTCTACCGTAGACGCTCGGCAACTGCGCAGCCCGCGCTCGTTCGTTATCGCGCCAAGAGCCGATCCAGATCAGAATGCATGGTTCTGAACTTTGGCGATACACATCGTCAACCAAGCGCGACGGATGCAAGACGAGCGGGGCTTCCGGCAAAGCGCGTGGCCTTCAGGTAACCTCATTTCGACGGGCCTTGCATCGATGTGGATACAATCATCTACCATCTACTTTCCACGATGCCCTTGTCGGCCCAACTTGTTACGGATCTAACTAGCGGCGCGATATACTCTTTTGCCAGTTGGCCCAATCCTTCAGTTCCCACCTTTGGTGCGCGGTTGCAGAAGAAGGCGGAAAATATAGCAGCGCCGCAGAGAGCAGACCGATTGTCGCTGGTAAGGCATGTTGAGCTTTCATAAGTGCGATCCCCGTTGGTTCATTGAACTCTTAAAGTCGCGACCCGGAAAATCAGATCTATCAGCTTAGAGCTACGCGGCGCCGATTCTGTGGCCTGAAACAGTCGTTGCATCGCCGAGTAGACGATCAAACTCCATCTTGGTAATGCGATAGCATTCGCACGAGAGTTTTCGCAGACCGTCGTGGTCCAGGATCGTGACTCGGCCATATTTGTACCGGATCAGGCCGCGTCTTTGCAGTGCAGCCGCTGCTCTCGTCACACCCGGCCAGTGCACGCCCAGCAGAGGTGTACGTTCAGAACCGCGGCTGCTTGCTGCTTCCACCTCAGCGTGGTAACCGGCATCCGGACAGGAAGCCGCCATGGACGACCGGGCTCGCAAGAAATATTATGGCAGCGTCAATCCGGAGTTGCTCGCCTCGGTCCCAGTCTCGGCCGCGCATGTTTTGGAGATGGGGTGCGGCGCCGGGTCACTTGGAGCAGCTGGAAGCGCCGTAACCCGTACGGGCTCTGGTCGGCGATCGAGGTCGTTCCAGATGCCGCTCAGTCGGCGCGGAGTGTCTTGGACGTCGTGCTGTGCGCCGATATTGAGACGCTCGATGACTTAGTCCTTGACACCTTCCTAAACGAACTGCCGGTTCCAAACGTCTTGGTATTCGGCGATGTGCTCGAGCATCTGCGCGACCCGCTCACCGTGTTGCGTCGGCTTGTGAAGCGGCTCGCGCCGGATGGAACGGTTATCGCCTGCATCCCCAACGTTGGGCATTGGTCGGTCATTTCTTCCCTGATGGCGGGAGAGTGGACGTACACGGACAGCGGCCTCCTCGACCGCACGCACTTACGCTTCTTCACCCTGGACAGCGCACGCGCGATGCTCGCGGAGGCGGGCCTCACTGTGCGCAAGTTGATGCCGCGCAACGTACCGTTGGACCCAACGCAGCAGGAGCGGTTCCTTGCTGGTGGTCGAACCCGCACTGCGCCAACTTCGGATTGATCCTGCCGAAGCGCGCGCACGCATGCAGGCTCTGCAATATGTGTTCGTGGCCCAGCGTGCCGGTTACATCGAACTCCTATTCGGGCAGGGAACCGCCGCCGCAAGTTCATGAGATCGTCAACCCGGAGTTGCTCGCCTCGGTCCCAGTCTCGGCCGCGCATGTTTTGGAGATGGGGTGCGGCGCCGGGTCACTTGGTAGCAGCTTGGAAGCGCCGTAACCCGTACGGGCTCTGGTCGGCGATCGAGGTCGTTCCAGATGCCGCTCAGTCGGCGCGGAGTGTCTTGGACATCGTGCTGTGCGCCGATATTGAGACGCTCGATGACTTAGTCCTTGACACCTTCCTAAAACGAACTGCCGGTTCCGAACGTCTTGGTATTCGGCGATGTGCTCGAGCATCTGCGCGACCCGCTCACCGTGTTGCGTCGGCTTGTGAAGCGGCTCGCGCCGGATGGAACGGTTATCGCCTGCATCCCCAACGTTGGGCATTGGTCGGTCATTTCTTCCCTGATGGCGGGAGAGTGGACGTACACGGACAGCGGCCCCCTCGACCGCACGCACCTACGCTTCTTCACCCTGGACAGCGCACGCGCGATGCTCGCGGAAGCGGGCCTCACTGTGCGCAAGTTGATGCCGCGCAACGTACCGTTGGACCCAACGCAGCAGGAGCGGTTCCTCGCTGTGGTCGAACCCGCACTGCGCCAACTTCGGATTGATCCCGCCGAAGCGCACGCACGCATGCAGGCTCTGCAATATGTGTTCGTGGCTCAAAAGCCGCCGCTGAGGTCGCTGCTCACCGTACATCAGTGGATCATGGCCGAAAGGTTCTCTGAGGCTCGCATGGGTGCGGCGATTGCCGCTCTCGCGACGCTTCCGGATGTTGTGTCGACATCAAACACCGGTTATTTGCGCCTCCGGAAACCGTTAACCCAGCAGCCCCGCGTCCTCGTGATTCAGCGTGGAATGTGGCCTGATAGGGAAGCTTGGTTTGCCTTCGCCCGCGCCCTGATCGCGAACGGATGGCTGCTTGTGGCGGAGTGGGACGACCACCCCGACCTGTTGCCCGCGCACTCGAAAGCGATATGGGACATCAATCCCTGGCTGTCCATTTCCAGCGTCCACGCCTGCCAGGTTTCGACGCCGCGTCTCGCCGACGCCTTCCAAGTCCATAACCCGACCGTGGCAGTATTCGCCAACGCGCTGCTCGACCTCCCGCAGCTGACCAAGCGGAGCGGCGAGCGCGTGCGCATCGTCTATGCTGCGCTCAACCGGAAAGGAGTCGCTGGGCTGGTGGCAAAGGCCCTCGATGCGGCAGCGACTGCAAATTCAAGAGTCGACATCGTGATCGTCTCTGACGAAGACCTTTTTGCATCGCTGGAGACACCACGGCGCGCCTTCCTGCCTCTGCTGCGTTACAAGGATTACCTCGATCTGCTTGCGACCTCTGACATCGCAGTTCTGCCGATCGTCGGTGCAGAATCCGAAAAGTACAAGAGCCCGCTGAAGTACCTGGAGTGCGCGAGCCGGGGCGCAGTGTGCGTAGCCTCACCCACTATCTACGCCGACGTGATCCGCGACGGCGAAACCGGGATCATTGCCCGCACTGCGGACGACTGGACCCGGCTTCTACTGCGGCTCGTCGCGAATCCCACTGAACGATCGCGTCTTGCGGAGGCGGCGTGGCGCGACGCGCGAGACCGGCATATGATGAGCACGCAGGTGACCGTTCGTGAGGCCTGGTATCGCAACTTGTGCGAAAATGGCGTCGCGTTGACGCGCGCACTTCTGGAGAGGCACCCAGAATTGGCCTGATTCTGTGACAAAATGGTCACGGAGATCACATCGGCCGGTGTAACTCGAGCTTCGCCTATGTCAATCGGCCCCTTAATTGCGGTTTGTGGTCAAGATCCTTTTTTAGCTAACTCCTTGGTCAGGCGATAGCGCTCTCCCCGTCGGAGCTGGCCGGGGTTGTGAAGACGGGGCGAGCGCGGCTGGCATGTAATAGCCAGCTCCGCATTGGTTCAGTCAGGTATCACTGGCAGTCTCAACATGATAGCGTTGATGCCTTCGCTGGGGTCATGGTCCTTTCCGAGGTCGCCAAGCGGTTGCGCCTTCGCGGTCTTGAGGTTGATAACCAGATTGAACTCCGTTGGCTGCAGTACCGGAAGGTCTCCCGGCTTTTCGCCCTTGAGGATGCAGCCGACATAGACACCAGCTTGGCGGACTGAGTCGGGAGACGCTTGCGTTCTGGCCATCAACGAAGCCTGCTTCCCAAATAGGCTACAACCGGCATGGCCGGCTGTTGCGCGCGCGCCATCCCCGGCCACGCCGCGCCGCCTAGAGCCGCGATGAACGCGCGCCGATTTATGTCGCGCACTCAGTGGCTCAATCGCAATTCCCCTACGGCAGGGGAATGATCTGATCGTGGAAGACGACGGTTTCCACGTCTTCGACTTTGACCGTCTGACCACCATGGAACGCGATCGTCGTAACGCCGGTATGTTCATTGGTTGATATTTTTGCGTCGGCCAAGTTCCTGTCAGCGAAATCGAGGGTGTCTGCGCCACTTCCGCCGTCAATTATCTCTTTGCCGCTGCCCGCGATAAACAGATCATTACCAGCGCCGCCAAACAAGGTAGCAGCGCCGTGGCTGCCCAGCACGGTGTCGACACCGTCGCCGTCAAGCTGGCCGATACCCGCCGTCAGGAGATCGTTACCCTCGCCGCCAGACACGGTAGCAGCGCCGAGGCCGACCAGGATGTCGTCACCTTCGCCGCCAAAGAGAAATTCGCGCCCGATACCCGCCACCAGGAGATCGTTACCGGCGCCGCCATCCAAGGTAGCAGCACCTTGGCCGCCGACCACGGTGTCGGCACCTTCGCCGCCAAAGAGAAATTCGCGCCCGATACCCGCCACCAGGAGATCGTTACCGGCGCCGCCATCCAAGGTAGCAGCACCTTGGCCGCCGACCACGGTGTCGGCACCTTCGCCGCCAAAGAGAAATTCGCGCCCGATACCCGCCACCAGGAGATCGTTACCGGCGCCGCCAAACACCGTTTCAGCGCCGTGGCCGCCCAGCACGGTGTCGGCACCTTCGCCGCCAAAGAGAAATTCGTGCCCGTTACCCGCCACCAGGAGATCGTTACCGGCGCCGCCATCCAAGGTAGCAGCGCCGTGGCCGCCGACCAGGGTGTCGGCACCTTCGCCGCCAAAGAGAAATTCGCGCCCGATACCCGCCACCAGGAGATCGTTACCCTCGCCGCCAAACACGGTTTCAGCGCCGTGGCCGCCGCCCGGCAGGGTGTCGGCACCTTCGCCGCCAAAGAGAAATTCGCGCCCGTTACCCGCCACTAGGAGATCGTGAGCTTGGGTAAGATCATATTTCGCCATGTTCACTCCATTTTTTCTCGTTCGGACCAGACCAAAGCGTTCCAGCTAGAACGTCATCATTATGGTAGGCAAAAGTTGCGGCCTTCGGCTTCCAAACTTTGTCTCTCGGGAGACGGCCGCCCCGGCTTCTCGGAGTTGAGACGCTGAGCGCGCAGCTCGAACATCGTGCTCATTCTTGATGCTCCTTTTTTATCTTGGCGTCAGCCCCCCCTCGAACCCGATCAAAACCCGCCCCACTTACACAGTGCGCGGGAAAGAAACTTAAAACTGTTCAATATCGCTCATTCAAAACCGGCCAGTTCGCCTCAATTGCGACCGGGTACGCTTCTACTCCGCACCCTGTGCGGCGGCGCGCTCTCGTTCCTGTGCTCGGCGGTTGGGACCCATGGCCGGAGCGTATCTTAACTCGCAAGACGTGGCACTATCTCAGCCGTGTAGCCTGAGTGTTGCGTATGCGTACCAAGTCGGGCAAGCCCGCTGCGACCGAGCGGGACGATGTTCTGCCGCCCAAGCGGCCACCGGCCCCGAGCATTGGGCGCCGACTGGGCCAACGCATCCCGAGATCACGCCTGAACTGAGCAGGTCAGGTCGCCAGCGATCGATCGGAAAGGACGCAAACGCTCCCGACATCCGCCGCAAGAAAATCGACCCATCCTGTGAGCCACATCACACCCGAACCCCGGAGACCGGTGTTGATAGCAGTTGGCCGGAGGTCGACGTGATGATGATTGCAAAGCACGACTACCGCTCCTGGAGCGCGGGTGCACCAGTGGAACGGGTAGCGATGATTGCGAAGCGCGACTACCGCTCCTCCTGGCGTCCAGGCGCAACAGCGGAATGGCAAGACCGCGATAACCCGTATGAACTTTTTGCCGTCTGTCTTTGGTCAGTCGTTGGGGTCGCATTGACCACGTTGCTGACCTGGCTCGCGCTGGGCGGCGAACTGTAGCGTTGCCCTGGCTCTTTGGGGGAGGACGTACGTTCGTCACCAAATGACGCTCTCAATTGACATGCCTCCCCGGCGGGGGTGAAGCCTTGACGACCGCACCGCAGCCCTGCACCCATCTCGAAATTCTCCGACGTATCAGGGCAGTTAACAAGCGGTCTGTGTCGAAGAGACCCCGCGCGAGGGGACTACGTCTCGGTCGGGTTCTACAGTCTGTCGTCGGGTCGCGGATGTTCGACCCCCTCTGCTAGTGCAAACCGGCAATAGTCGAGTTGAACGCGTTGAATTAGTCGCCATCAAAGGAAAGCCCCGGTGGCAGCGATGCTGGCCAGGGCTCTCCCAGGTTGACCGACCGGGCCGTCAGTGGGCAGCCATCGCCGAGGTAGGGAGCAATCAGGTGATGCACACCCAGCGCTCGCGCACGTTGCCGAGCCTCATTGGGGGGCCAGCAGGGGGCATTTTCCTGTAGCCAGCCCCTAGGCCATCGGGGATCGACTGACGGCTATGCGGCTCGCGAGTGGGTTGTTGGGCGTTGACATTGAGTTCGATGAACGCGACCGCGCTGCGTTAAGACGGCTGCATTGGCCTATTATTAACGGCGCCGTCGGCGATCACTGGAATGATTTCTGGCTAGCGGTTTGTTTCAGGCTGTCTAGAAGCACCCTGGCTTCTCGCAAATCCACGCTCTCAAAGCCCTCTGTGAATTGCTCATAAATTGACTGCAGCAATTTTAACGCCTTCCCGACTCTACGCCGGCTTTGCCAAAGGCGCGCGAGATCACAGGAAGTACGCAATTCCCAGCAACGCGCCTGTTGGGTTCGCGCAACCTCCAGGCTCTTGGCGAGAATACCCTCAATTTGGTCGGCTTCCGCACGGCCTGTTGCTTGCAGCAAGCAGGCCTTGACGCGCAGCACTTCAGCCAGTGCCCAACGCTCACCGGTTAATTTGCAAGCGGCGAGAGCTTCGTCGATAGCCTTTAAGGCGGCGTCTTGGCGATTTGCCTTGGAATAACCTTCGGCCTCCAGCATCAGAAAAAACGGCAGCCACAGTCGGGCTCCTCCTTCCTGCCAACCGGCCACACCCGCCCGCAGAGTTTGGAGACCCTGGTCCACGGCACCGCGATTGATTTCTGCCCAACCCTCGAGAATCCGCGCACAATTTACCCAATGCGAAAACTTGTTCTCGGTACAAAGCGAGACCGCGAAGCCGGCATACGATTGCATATCGTCACAAGAACGCCGAAAGACATCCATGAAACCTCGTGCATGGCAAATTGCGTAAACCAGGGTATGCGGATGCGATAGCTCTTCGGCACTGCTGATTGTTTCGGCCGCAATCGCTAAGGCCTGGTCAACATCGCCTAGAAGCCATAGGGCCCAGCCGAGATAGCACAGTGCGGCCACCCCGATGTCCTGCCCATATTGATATCGATATGAACCGTGATGCTCCCTATCATACAGCGCCTGTGCTCGCTGGAGGTGGAGCAATCCAGCAGCGAATTCACCTGTCGCCAAATGAGTTGTGCCCAGGGCGCGGTGAGCAATACACATGGCCGCCACGTCATTGTGTCGTTCGGCCTCGGTAATGAACTCCAGGGCCGCGTCCTTCTGCTTGGCGCCTTCACCTCCGACATAATGGGAGGCCCATATCCCGTACAGGATCGCGAACCTTTGTGAGGGATCAGTCAAATCATCAATCCGCCCCTTTGCCCGAAGCAGAACGTCTCTAGTCTTGGGCGAGGCGTAGCCGAAGCTAGCGATCAATGCATGAGCCAGCATGACCTCTGATCCGAGCGCCATACGATTGCGTTCCGGACTTTCAGCAAGCAATTCCAGCAAATCAAGTGCATGTGTCAGGTGCCCGATAGCCTCCGTATTGGCCGAGCGCTCAATCGCGCGCTGCCCGGCCTTTTGCAAATAGTCTATAGCCCGCTCAGTGAGCCCCGCTTCCGCCAGGTGATACGCGATCAGTTCGGGTTGCGCGTCGACTGTCTCGGGGGATTCTTCGAAGAGAGCATTGGCAATTCGACCGTGAAGTTGTCGGCGCTTGCTCCGCAACATCATGTCATAGGCCGCATCCTGAACCAGTGCGTGTTTGAAAGTATAGATCCGATCCGATGTTTCGCCTCGGACGAAGATCAACTCGAGCGCCGCAAGTTGCGCAATAGCAGCCTCCAGGGCCGGACCAGAACTTGGCGCGACGGCGGCGAGCAAACGATGTGAAAATTCGCGACCTATGGCAGCGCCGACCTGAGCGATTTCCTTCGCCGGGCCAAGTCTATCTAGACGCGCGGTCAACGAGCCGAGCAGTGTGGTCGGAACGGAGAGAGAGGCCGGTTGTCCAACCGTGACGTACTTGCTACCCGCATCTTGAAGCAGTCCAGATTCCAGCACCGCCTTCGTGAGCTCCTCGGCAAACAGAGGGACGCCATCGCTCTTGGTAATGATCTGCTCGTAAACTTCGCTGGGTAGCGCCTTGTGTCCGGCCACATCAGCGATGATTTCTGCGGTCTGTTCGCGCGCCAATCGGTTCAGCCGCAGCATCGTAACGTGCGAACATTCGAGCCAGTGCGGAAAAAACTCCGGCCTAAAACTGACCAAAGCGAAAATCCGAGCTGTCTTGATGGCATCAATGCATCGGTTGAACAGCTCCAGCGTACTGGAATTTAGCCAGTGTGCATCCTTGAGCATAATCACGACTGGGCGTGTAAGCGCGAGCGCGAGAATTTGTCGAATTAGTGCGGCAATGGTGAGCTCTCTTTGTCGTTGTGGCGTCATAACCGGCAAGGCGAAAAATCCACCCGTGGGAATCGACAGCAAGGTCGTAAATAATGGAATGTTTCCCAGGGTTGCGACGCGTGCCTTAGCGAGTTCAGCTTCCAGTTTCCTGAGCTTCTGGTCCGACGTGTCCTCGCGCTCGAAACGAGCTGCCTGCTCAAGCTGGCTAATGACGGGAAAAAACGGGCTGTTGGTGTGGTGTGGGGAGCACTGATACCGAATGGTGACGTGCTCATCATCGTTGATGCGATCCAGGAAAGCCTGACAAAGGCGCGACTTGCCTATGCCGGCTTCGCCACACAGAAGCGCAACTTGGCCCTTGCCTTCCTTGGACAGTCCCCAGAGGGCCACTAGCTGCTGCAATTCATGCTGCCGGCCGACCTGCTGTGTGAGCTTCCCCGCCCGGCTGGCTGCAAATCTGCTCTCTACTGCTCGCTCTCCCGTGACGCGGTAAGTCTTCACCGGTTCAGAATTTCTCTCAAGTTCGTGCGATCCGGCATCGTCGTAAGCGAACACGCCACCTAGGAGCTTGCGCGTGTCTGCAGCGACCACGACTGCGTTTGGGAGCGCGATGTTTTGCAGTCGGGCAGCAGTGATCAGAGCTCCTCCGACGGCAGCTTGATTTTCGCCGATAAGGACCAGGCCGGTCGCTATGCCGATCCGAACTTGCAGCGCCTTACCAGACGGCGACAGGATCTCGCCAACCTTCGTCACAAGCTCCAGCCCGGCGTGCACGGCGCGCTCCGCGTCGTCCTCATGACCCTTTGGATGTCCGAACAACGCAAGAATTTCGTCTGTCACTGAGCTGGTAACAGTTCCGCCCCAACGGGTGATGACGGTGGTGCAAATCTTTTGAAAAGCACTCAAAATTTCGCCAAAGTCTTCGGCATCCAAGTTGGATGCGAGTGCCCTCAAACCTGCGAGCCCACAAGACAAGGCGGTCAGTTGCCGCCGGTGCGGTTCGGAATGCGGCAACGCAATGGCTTGAGCGGGCGCGCTTGCGGCCACGGGTCCCGGTCCGGACCGGTCGAGCCCGCTTTCCCCGATCTCTGTTCGCTGATCCAACTCGCTGGTGGATGCTGACTTGTCTTCCTCCTGAATGTGCGCTCCTGCTGCGAATTTATACCCGACGCCCGACACGGTGATGATGAAGCGTGGCGCTCTCGGGTTCGGCTCGATCTTGCGCCGCAGCCGGCCGACCAGCATATCGACACTGCGGTCATCGGGTTCGGCGCCATGCCCCACAACGGCACGACGCAGCTTGTCGCGTGGCAGCGGCCGGCCCAGGCTCGCTATCAAGGCGGTCAGGAGCGCAGTCTCTGCACGTGTCAGCACCACCTCCCGCCCGTTGTGGTCGAAAAAGGTGCGGCTATCCGGATCGAATCTGAAGGTCTCTACGCTCACGATGACTGGCGCCGGGGCAGATGCGCCGCCCGCTTCCTCCAGCGATGTCTTCTTTCCGCGGATTTGACCGAGAAGCTCCTGCTCGTCGAAATCTTGCCACCGAAAAGTATTCGCTCCTCCCAGCGACTCACGCCCGACGATCCCCTCCGTTCGGTCCCTTAGCACGATCGTTCTTGGAATCTTGTCGCGTAAGGCTTGTACGAGGCTGGCCGGTCCCGCACCCGCCACGACAATGGCTGCCTCGACATCCCCGCCCGCAGCGACCTCGAGCGCCTGCTTCTCGTCATCCGCGAGCTCGACCTCGTAGCCAGCCGACGTCACCACACGCGCAACTGTTTTACGCAATGCCGGTTGCTGGGCCGCAATCAGAACTTTTCCCATTGCAAGCTCGTTTTAATTGCAATCCAAAGTGCGCTTAAATCGGGTTGTTACAAGCTTGTTACACAACTCGCAATAGCTTTGTTACATGTTCTAATCTAAACACGTCAGGTCGGGGAGCTTAGGCCAGCTAATAAAAACAAAGGACGTTTCTGGCATTTTGGGGCGCCGCAATTAGCGGGTGCGTTAGCCAGTCGTCCTGAGGCCCGGGAATTCCGCAACGGGGATGCGGACAAAAACAGAAAACGGGAACTATTGGGAAAATGCGTGCCCCTGCTGCGCTTGCGATGACGGCGCCCGCGTCGGCTGCGCCTCCCGTGTTTCTGTGCTCGCACGCGGGGAACGCAATTATTGCGACGTGGTCGCTCTGGCGTTCAATCTCAAAAGCGCTTGTGGCAACGCTCGTCCTAGCCGCTGGGCTAACGATTGGGGACGCGAGAGCGGGCTGCCCCGCTTCGGCGCGGAGCCCTGCTCGACAGGCTGCATCTCTAATCGCGCCTCGCGCACAATCGCCGGCAATCGAATTGACCTCCGCGGCTAGAATTCCGATCTGGAAAAACATCACGCTCGGAGAATATAGGGGCGTCAACGCGATGCGCGCCGCCATCGATGCGGCACCGTGTCCAATCGGAATGGGTGACACGGCCGATGAAATCCTTGGCCGCCCCGGGTTTCCATTCAGTCGCTCAAAGAGCGATTTAGACCTCGTTATCGTTTCGGGTCTGGAGCTTGGGTTTGGTGAAGAAGGCGCTTCGTTGCGAGACATATATGGCCGCGCGCTTGCGATTGGCCTCGACCTGTGCCCAGCCGAAGCCGGCCCAGTCTTGCGCCTCAACTATCTCGACCAGCCACGCGGTGAATTTCTTCATTTGGCGATGCAGCCCGTTGCCCGTTACGGCGGGGACCTGGTCGACTTGACGCTCGGCAACGATGGCGCCGAACTTAAACTCATTGGCGGCGATGGTCGTCCCGAAGTCGTCTTGCCGGGAGCGGTTCGCTTTGTCTTTGTCCGGCCGCGGCCGGATGCTACCGAAAGCAGAGAGCCTGCTCTCACCGACGCCTTGGTCAAGCGATGATCGGAGCCGCTATGAGGCACGGCGATTTGACCGTCCGGATTTGTGCGGCAGATCACGGAACAAGCGCCACGATGCCGCCCGCAGGGCTTCTAAGCAATGACCGGACATCCCCTCAGGGCGCATCGAGGGCGCCGATAGTGAGACGGTGTTTCTGGCACGCCTACCCCTTCGGGCTACAGGGCATCGTCTCGGAGCGCCAGGATCGGCCTACGCATTTACAAATTGGGTGGAAAACTCACGGAGGAAACTATGACTGCTAGTTGGATAATGCCCGTATTAGCTGGTGTTGTTGCTATTGCGGCCGTTTCAAACGCAAACGCACAGGGGATGCCAGCAGAAGGACCAGTCTCGGTCACTTTCACTGTAACGCAAGTACCACCTGCCAAACCAATGCCTATCGGGGGCGGCAAAGAATTCATAATGCTCAATGCCGCCATGACCGCGTCTAACGACGCAGGAAATCCTATCCTGAACAACATGGCGGGTCGCTGCCAACTCCACCGAACGATCGACACGTCAACCAAAACGTTCGAACAACAGGGATATTGTACTTACGGCGACAACGACGGTGACCAAATCTTCGAGCAATGCGACAAACCCGATCATTGTAAGCTGACCGGCGGCACTGGAAAGTTCGAGGGCCTTCAGGCCGATCTCGCAATCACAGCGGCGCCACTAAAAAGCAATTACGACGGAATTGCCCAAGCTATTGGACACAAGAAAGGCACGTATAAGATCGTTAAAACCCATTGATACGCGACGACCTAGGGAGCCAGGGAGCAGGAGCACGGCCGGACCATCCCATTACCGGACGTCCGCGTGATGAGCGCCGCTTGATCAGAACGAGAACGGCACGCTGGCGCGACCGCGCACCGACCAGTTTGTGAACTGGCCGCTGCCGAGCCCACCGAGTTCGCCGCCGAATGACATCTTGGCACCGCGATGACGTTGAAGTTGAGGCCGGCGGCCACGCGCGCTGACCAGCCCTGAACCGGTAATATTTCCCCCGGGCTTGGCGAGGGATTTGACGAACCCGCTGCCGACCGGATCACCGCTTGTCAACATGACAATCGGAATGGATGATGTTCTGCGTTGAAGTGCGGCAGTCCCTGCCGCTGTAACACCGACGAGTACGTCGGGGTCGCCTCCGCTAGCTGCGATCACGTCGACGTTGCGACCAACAAGATCTGTGGCCAAAGCAGGTAGCCGATCATAATTCCCTTCTGCCCATCGATATTCGATCGCTACGTTTTGCCCCCCGTGTAACCACTTTCCCTCAACCCCTCCCGAAACGCGGCTAAAAATGGTGCGAACGGAGCGGGAGATCCCCCGCTGAGGTGGCCGACCATCGGCACTAATCGCTGCGGCCCCAGCGCCACCACAGGCCACGCCGCCGCGCCGCCGAGTGCCGCGATGAACGCGCGCCGCCTCATCAATCGTCCCCCAACGGACAAGCGTCACCACACAACCGGGCAATTGCGAGTTTAGCCGGCCTGCCGCCTCTGGGCAGCCGAATCCGCAACGCGATCATCATCGTCGTAAGCGGTGTGAGCTTCCACGTCGCCCGGCGGCTACGATCGGGTCTTGAAGCGCATCGGCATCCAGTATTGGCGCATAGCTTCAACGGCGGCCGGAATGTCCTTGTAGGCTGTTGGCCGGAACAGTTCGGTTTGCGGGCTCTTCGTGGGAGGGTTGAGCAACGGGCGGCCCTGATCGTCGACACAATGAAGCAGGATTGGGAACAGCAGGCCGTGATTGGTGTCGGCGAGAGTCGTGAGGGGGGCCCACGCTGATAGTCTCAAGCTCATCGCAGCGTAGAAGCCCTCGCACCAAGGACCCGCATCGATATCGTGGTTCGGCTTGCGCGCGAAGATCGGTTCAAAGGTGTTGGGAGCCTTCGAGAGCGTCTCAACGATCGCATTGTGACGGACCGCCACGGCGGAGATCGCTGCGAACTCCGGCGTGCCGCCATGATTGAACGCGTCGATCTCGACACCGAGCAGAGGGCAGATCCACTCGGGCGGGTCCATCGATACCGGCCCCGCCACGATCGCGGTGACGAAGCCGTCAAGCATGGACAAATTGGTGGCGGCGGCACCGTGATTAGCTCTGCCTTGCAGCCACGCGTCGAGCGTGTCGAGTTGCATCGCCACCGCCGTCATCGGGGGATGCGCCAAACGGCGGCGGCGCGCGCTCATGCGGCTGCCTGGCCGGCCGCCTCGCGAGCCGCCTTCCAGTTCCAGGCCAAAAGTTCGTGGAGTTGGTGGTTCTTGGTGCGACCGGAGACGATGCGCTCGAGCACGTCGCAGAGATAGGTTTGTGGATCGAGCCCGTTGAGCTTGGCCGTGTTGAGCAACGACGCCAAAATTGCCCAGCTCTCGGCACCGCCCTCACTGCCAGAGAACAACGAGTTTTTTCTTCCGAGTCCAATAGGACGCATCGAGCGTTCCACCGTGTTGGTATCCACCTCCACGCGCCCATCGGTCAGAAACACCGTCAGACCGTCCCAATGGGCGAGCGTATATTTGATCGCATCCGCAAGGGGGGATTTGGCCGAGATGTCCTTGAGCACCTCGGTCAGCCGCGACTTCAGCTTCTCCATGAGCGGCTTGCTCTCGCCCTTGCGGGCTGCAAGCCGTATCTCGGCGCTGGTCCCCCGGACACGCCCCTCGATGGCGTAGATCGCCGCGATGCGTTCGATCACCTCCTGGGCGAATGGCGACTTCGTCGTCTTGTAGATCTTCACGAACCTGCGCCGCGCATGGGCAAGACAGAAGACGAGCCGGATTGTTCCAGCCTCACGCGCGCCCTTGGCCAGCGACTTGTAGGCCGCATATCCATCGACCTGCAGGATGCCCGCATAGTCGATCAATTGCGCCGCGATCTCATCCTTGCCGCGGCCGTCCGCGAACACATAGGCCACAGCCGGCGGTGCCGGTCCTCCCCAGGGTCGGTCATCCACCGCATGGGCCCAGAACTGACAGACCTTGGTGCGACCCCTTCCGGGGTCGAGGACCGGCATCGGCGTCTCGTCGCAAAAGAACAATGGCGCCGCGTGGATGGTTCGCAATTGGAGCTCGTAGAGCCCCTTCAGCCACCACGCTGTCCGCTTCACCCAGCCGGCCAGGGTCGAGCGATCGAGATGCACGCCATGGCCGGCCAGGATCTGCACCTGCCGATACAGCGTCGAATACCAGGCGAACTTCGAGACCACCACATGGGTGACCAGAGCGGTTGACGCCATGCTGTTCTCGATCAGCCGCGGCAACGCCTTCGCCTGCACCACCGCGCCTTCACAACCCCGGCAGGCATATTTGGGTCGGATCATGCGCAGCACCCGAAGGATCGCCGGAATGACGTCCAGCACCTCGCTGATGTCCTGGCCGATCCTATGCAGTCGGCCTTGGCAGCACGGGCAGGCCGTCGTCTCGGGCTCGATCACCTGCTCACAGCGCGGCAGATGCCTGGGCAGCGCACCGATGTTGCGCTGTGCCTTCTTGCGGGGATTGCTCGTCGCACCAACTGGTTTGCTAGGCACATGATCGTCGTTGGCGGCTGCCGGTAGCGTCACATCCGTGGCGAGATCAGCAAGATCGAGGGCCAGCTGATCGGTGACGACCGCGGAGAACTTCTCCGATCGTGAGCCAAACACCATGTCCTTGAAGGTGTGGATGACGGCCCGCAGCCGATCGTTCTCAGCGTCAAGCGAGAGCACTATCTCGACCAGACCAGCAGGATCTGAAGGAAGATCTTCGGGGCGAAGCGCCATCAACAATTAGTACTTTAAATTCGTCGGATTCGCCAGCAAAAATAGGTACTTCTTACATCATTCCGACGGGTCGCTTCACGGCTTTGGGCGTCACGCGCGTCCAGTCCAGACCGTCGATCAACATCGACAATTGTGTCGCCGTCAAAGAAACCACGCCGTCGTGGATCGGCGGCCAGGTGAAGCGACCTTCTTCAAGCCACTTCGTCACCAGCACCATGCCGCTGCCGTCCCAAGCCAAAAGCTTCACGCGGTCCGATCGTTTTGAGCGGAAGATAAAAACATCGCCGCAATACGGATTGGCTCGCAGCGCTTCGCTCACCAATGCCGACAAGGTGTGAACGCTCTTGCGGAAATCCACAGGCTGGGCGGCCAGCATGATCTTCAGGTCCGCCCGGAACGAAATCATTTGTCGCCCCGTACCGCCGCCAGGACCATGGCAAGTGTCGCGTGATCAACCCCGCTCTCAACCCTGATCCGGGCCCCCGCGACATCGATCTCAATCCGCCCTCGGCTCCGGACTGCCGGCAATGCTGCCGCCACCGCATCCGGCTCCGCCGAATAACCTCGGGCATCGTTCGACACCGTGGCAACGGTATCGATCTTAACCGCCGCAAAGCTCTGTCCTGGCTCTTGACCCCCGCCACCGCTCGATAGCTGGCGTCGCCATATCGTCAGCAAACCGCGAGCCACACCGTGACGGCGCGCCACATCCGATATGTTTGCGTCAGCTTCAAAGCTCTCCGAAACAATCCGAGCCTTCTCTTCCGCCGTCCAGCGTCGCCGGCGCTGCCGCCCCGTAATCAACTCGACCCGTTGATAAGTGCCACCTTCGTTCTTGGCTTCATTCCTGGTATCAAGCATGGAAGTTACCACCGCGCTGTCTCCCGATATCCGCGAATGGCAGCCAATATCGCTGGAAATCCGCGCACGAGCGAGGTGGGGTGTTCAAACCGGTTACGATAAATGCGAAACGGATGAGGTTGGGAGTTAGGCTGGGGATTGCGCGCGACTCCATCATCATCGGTAACTCTGCCGCCGCCAGCGCCTTTCGACTCTCGACGGTGGCTACGCGCTGCACGGCGGAATGCTCGCGCGCCGTACGCGATCGCCGTCGCTGCTGAAGCTTTCAGGTGGTACTTGGACTCTCGCTCGACCATTGAAGTTCTCCGTTGCGCCGGAAAACTTCATCTCTGTTGGGAGCATAGCGTCGCCCGACGCCTGGTTAGCCCGCTGAGCGCGCCCCGACTCTGGTCGTCGGTTGACGCCCTTTGTTTTCAGCGGCTCTTTGGCCGCAGGGCATTTCGTCTTGGGGCTGCTCCCGTAGTTACGCGCGGGCGCGCGCCTGCTTTGTGCCTCTGTAGGTTCCGATACTCTGTGACACGTCTGGATTAGACATAGCTCGGCCCGTAGCCTGTTGCAACATCATTCCGCACGGCACGACGGCTGGCGACTCCGAGTTGCAAGGGTCCCGTGAGGAAGCTTTACATAAGCTTTGCATAATCGTCACTTTGCTCACCACGGCGGCAGGCATTAGACGTGCAAGTTGTTCAATGTTTATGCCGGTTTTTCGCT
>CAWHYZ010000006.1:0-122884 GCA_963833605.1 uncultured Alphaproteobacteria bacterium | reverse complement strand
TGATTTAAGTCCGGAGGTGCATCGATGGCGATAGTCATCGGTTGTACTGGTCCGCCTTATAACGCGCCAAATGAGCGGGCTCGCGCAGCCATTCTATTGTCTCGGCGATCCCGCGGCGGAAACCATCGAGCCCGGCATACTCGGGCACCCACCCGATGAGGCGCGCCGCCTTAGTGTTGTCAGCCCATAGACGTTCCACCTCACTTTTCGCCGGGCGCATGCGTTCGTTGTCTCGTTCGATAGCAACGTCGACACCCAATACCTCGGCAATCAGCCGCGCCGCATCGCCAATTGCCACTTCAAAGTTGCTGCCGGAATTGATGACATCGCCAACGCCCTGATCGGACATCGCGAGGCAGCGGAAAGCCCGCACAGTGTCTTTGACAAAGGTAAAGTCTCGGGTCGGCGACAATGCGCCGAGATGTATTACGCGTTTGCCGCTGAGAATCTGCGTAATGATGGTTGGCAGGACAGCGCGGGCGGATTGACGCGGGCCGTAAGTACTGAACGGCCGCAGAAGTGCAACCGGCAATTCGAATGATCGATAGAATGACAACGCTAACTGATCCGCAGCTATCTTGGTGGCCGCATATGGCGATTGCGCCTGCAAAGGATGGTTTTCGCTAATCGGCAGAGATTGCGCGGACCCATAAACTTCGCTGGTGGAGGTGTGAATTACCTTAGACACTCCGCAGTCGCGAGCAGCGATAAGGACATTGAGTGTGCCACCAACATTGGTTGCCACGTAGGCGTCGGGAGCGACATACGAATATGGAATGGCGATCAAAGCCGCGAGGTGATAAACGACGTCGCAGCCGGCAACAATCTCTCGGACAAAGTGCGAATCTCGGATGTCGCCTGCAATCACTTCGACGCCGGCGCGGACGTGCGGCGGGAGCGTATCCAACCAGCCCCAGGAGTTGAAGCTGTTATAGAGAGCCAGTGCCCGCACCTGCTCCCCTGTGGCAACCAGTTCTTCGACGAGGTGCGAACCGATGAATCCATCGGCCCCCGTGACCAAAACACGTCGTGATGGCATATGCGATTTTAAGTTTTAAGTCAGTCGGAGCCGCCGGACGATGCACGTCGACTGGCGTTAGTTGTCCGCGTCATTTTCGGCCGATGACATCAGGTAGAGCTGCTGGACCTCATAGCCGCGGATTGAGTCCCCGTCCGTCAGCGTTCTGAATCAGTCGCAAAATTAACAAGTCACCCGCTCAAAAACCCCGTTCCAGTCCAATGGAGCGTCACTGTAGAGGAAGGCTTGTTGGTATCTGAGGTAGCTCACCTCGGCCACCCTGGGTATTTCTATCCTCGGCGGAAGATGATCGATGTTGACACGGCGGCTTCCGAGCCAGCTTGACAATCGGGCCACGTTTACTCCTGAAGCGTTGGTTTCCATTTTATCGCTCGTTAGAAACAGGACCGGTTTCCGGAAGATAACCGGGAACGAGACGGCGGTCGTATAGTGACAAAGCACGAGACTGCTGCCGCGCACTAGGGACGCTATGGGCATGTCCACGACTCTATGTCCGAACCTAGCCTTGGTCTGTGGAGTTGCCTTAGGGTGCGGTGCGACGATGACGTCCAGACCTGTCTGCTCCTCGACTGCCAGAAAGCAACGCGCGAGTGCCGGGTGGTAACGTTCCGGGTCAACCTCGGAATCGATCTTCAGAAGCTCAAGCTCGGGATGATCAATCATCACTTGATCAAGAAATACGGCGTACGGCCGCGGCGCGGCGCAATATTCTGGCGCGCTCTGAGCTGTCTCGGCGTCAAAGTGAAGCATCGGAAGAACTTCGACGCGATTCAGCCCTGGATACAAGGGATTTGCAAACGGATCCCCCTGCCTGCCTGCTCGTAACCACCATCGCGGTGTTGGCGCCCGCATCACCTCGCGATAACGCATTAGCCATCGATAATTGTCGCCAACCCATAGGCGCAGCTCGGCTACACGCAGGCGCAACCAATCCGAAATCCCAAGAGAAGACCCAAAACCAATGAACGTAAGTGGCAGGCCACCTCTCGACATAACCATATAGCGAACGCGCGTCTCTCGCAGCCAATCGTAGATCCACATCGAGTGCGGGGATAGAACGATGAGGTTGAGGACGATATCTTCAGGCGCAACCGAGCCGATGCATCGGTCGAGAGCGGCGCGGTCGTGACACCTAAGCACAGGTTCAGAAAAATCCTCATCTGGGGCGTCAATCGTCTGTACAGCGACGATTTGAAATCCGTTCGCAGCAAAAACACGGCAGCCGAAGCGATCCCAGTCCCGACTTCGAAACGAATCCCCGCGAAGTATGATGTAGCGTTTGGCCATCGCAGTTTTGATCGTGAGCTCGCTTGGAACGATCAGCCCGCGTATTATTTCCCGTCAATTCATTTCGCGAAACACAGGTTTTATAACATCTCCGACGAGATAGCGTTCCCAGCCATTGATCAGGGCCTGTGAATAAACATCTAATGCGCCTCGCATCGCAAGGAGCGTCTGTTCCACGTCGGCTTGTCGATGAGCATAGCTTGGCACAACATAATTGATCAGAATTCCGCGACGAGTTATTTCCTGTAGAAACAAGGTTCGCATCGGCAACGAGACGTTGCCTTCCAGGTCATGGCAAGCAAAGACCGGATTGCATGGAAAGCCATACATCTTAATCAGCTCCCCAACACCCGCTTCGCATGCGGTCGCGTTGAAGCCTTCCATAAGAGAACGGCCGATCGTCCATATGTGTTCAACAACCGGGTCTTGGCGATAAATGCGCAAACACGTCCTAGCCGCCGCCAATGCATGGTTCTCCGCGCCATGTGTCGTCGAAACCAGGAATACCCTGCGATTTCCGGGAGTCAGGCCGCCGAGGTCCATGATGTCGCGTCGGCCGACCAATGCAGCCACCGAGAAGCCATTTGCGAGCCCCTTGCCAAAAGTCGATAGGTCCGGTTGCACGTCGAAGAGAGCTTGGGCGCCGCGTAAATGCATTCGAAACCCGGTAATCATTTCATCAAGAATGAAAACGGTTCCATGTTTGCGGCAGAGCTGTTGCACCTTTTGTAGGAACCCGTCCCGTGGTTCCTCGGTTGTCGCGGCTTCCATTATCAACGCAGCAAGGCCGTCCGGATATTGTTGGAACAGTCGTTCAACGCTGGCGATGTCGTTGTACCGGAATGTTACCGTTAGGTTTCGCACCGCCTCAGGAATGCCCGCATTGCAGGCCGTCACTCCAATCGCCCAATCGTCGTACGAGAAGAACGGGTGATCCGAGCATAGCGCAACGAGATCGCGACCGGTGTAGGCGCGCGCAAGCTTGATGGCCGCTGTCGTCACCGTCGAGCCATTCTTCGCAAACTTGACCATCTCGGCCGACGGAATAAGTTCGATTAGGTCGCTGGCTGTTTCCGCCTCGATCCGCGAAGGACGACCGAAGTTCGAGCCCTTGTGAATCTGATCGATAGCGGCTGTGATGACCTCCTCTTGGCTATAGCCCAAAGTCATCGTCCGCAGTCCCATCATCCAATCCAAGTATTCAGTGTCTCGATCATCCCATACCCGTACTCCTTGCCCCCGCTCCAAAAAACGGGGGGCTATCGCAGGAAACTGATCGTCGCCCTTACTGTAGGTGTGGGCTCCCCCCGGGATCACGCGCGATGGCAAATCGTTGTAGCTCATCCTACGGAGCCTCTTTTCGCCATCAAAGCTTCCACCATGATGAAATCATCGAAATTATCGATTTCTAACGACTTCCATTTCGGTACTTCGAAAGCCACCGTATCCTCGTGATAGAATGAGCGTTTAGTTTTCAATACGTCGATACGCGAAGCATAAAGCGTTCCGTCCAAGAAAAAGATGGGATCGATGTCCTGCCGGCGCAGTCCAGTCGGGTTTCGCTCAAGATATGGCCGTAGACGACCTTTTTCGTCCAGACTAAACATGAAGGCGGGATGTGTGCTCACAGCCCGACACACGCTAACTACCGCGCCAGCACCGGTTTGAATTAAGCGCTGGACGGCTCCGTCGATATCGAAAGACTTGCGCAACGGCGAAGTAGGCTCCAACAGGACGACAATGTCGAAGGCAAGTTCCGTTTTGGCGAGTGTGTCAATGGCGTGGATTACAACGTCAACTGATGATGCTGAATCCGTTGCGAGCTCACTAGGGCGCTCGAATGGCACCTCGGCTCCGGCGCGCCTTGCGACATCGGCGATCGCGGCATCGTCGGTGCTCACAACGATCCGATCGACACAGGACGCCGCTTTCGCTGCCGAAATGGACCATTCTATCAATGGTTTTCCGCAAAGCAGACGGATGTTCTTACCCGGCAGGCCCTTCGAACCGCCCCGCGCGGTAATGAGACCGAGTACCCGCGCGTTGGCTATCGTCATAGTTGTTCGCTGCCAGCAACGACGACCGGAGGATCAAAACAACGAGCTTTGACCGATTGTTTACTCGCTATGAAGCGATTGTGGGGGGGCTGCCCGACGACAACAGTTGAAGACGGCACCTCGCGATCAATAATCATAGCGTTCGCCGCAACGATAACGTCATCACCGAGCTTGCAATCCCCCAGTACGCTCGAGCGCGAATAAAGTATCGTACCAGTCCAAACCTCGGATAGCTCTTAGTAACCGCACCGACGGTGCAATTTTGATAAATGACCAGATAATCCTGATAGCGAGCATTACCCAGTACGGTGCCCACCGGGTGAACGAGCATAAAAATGTCAGGCAAGGCGACGGAATAAAATAAATCGAGACCGTGAAGGATCTTATTCAAGTAAAAGAGACGTGTCGCAAGTCCTAAGTCGCCTTCATCTCGCCAGACAGTATTCGCAAAAAAATACAAAAGGGTAGCCATGTGATCACTATTGAGGTGATCGAAATGTAGCGCGCCCCCTTCATTGTAATATTTGCGATGAATATGCGCGAAGCAATGTTCGACGCGATCGAGCGCTTTGGTGAAGGCAAGTGCGCCGGAGCTATCCGATCGGATGTAACCGTCTGGCAAATAATTGGCAACGAGCCTTAAAATGTAGCCCTCGAGATCGGCCCGAGCTAGGCTCGTGCGCATCATTTCAATACACGCATTGGAATTCCAAGATTTCGCAAATAGGAACGCGCTCGAATGGGATTGTTGTCTCCAAAATGAAATAGACTGGCACAGGCCGCGGCTGATGCAGGCGTGTCGCGCAAAAGTTCCGCCAAATGCATGAAATGACCTGCTCCACCCGAGACGATGACCGGGACTGGGACTGAACTCGCGACCCGTGTCGCCATATCGAGTTCATAGCCTTGCATGCGGCCATCTCTGTGGATCGCATTGAGAAACAATTCGCCAGCACCGAGCGCTACGAGCTGCTTGGCGTGCGCCACAGGATCGATGTCCGTTGGTTCCGTGCCGCAGCGGATCCAAACTTTTGTTCCCTTGGCGCTCGTGCGAAAATCTATACCTGCCACCACGCACTGCGCACCATATCTCTCAGCAATTTCAGTCACCAACCGCGGGGTAGTGACGGCCGCGGTCGTCACAACGACTTTGTCGGCGCCAGCTGACAGTAACTCCCTGACGTCCTCAATGGTCTTAATTCCTCCGCCAGCAGCCAGCGGCATAAAGCATTCGGTCGAAGCTTCGCGAACGATCTCGACCAAAGCGCTACGCGACTCTAAGGTCGCCTGGATATCGAGAAACACCAGCTCGTCGGCATCTTGAGCGCTGTAGATGCGAACGGCCGTCCGCGGATTGCCTGTGTCTCGATAATTTTCGAACTCA
The DNA here is from genome assembly GCA_963833605.1 of uncultured Alphaproteobacteria bacterium. Classification (GTDB taxonomy): domain Bacteria; phylum Pseudomonadota; class Alphaproteobacteria; order Rhizobiales; family Xanthobacteraceae; genus JAFAXD01. The sequence continues at coordinate 117,117 of CAWHYZ010000006.1, read as the reverse complement.
ACTCCCTTCACCATACGGCCGTCGCGCAGGAGAAGGACGGGGATGACACGTTTCTTCAGCACCGGCCATCCCAGGCAACAAAATTCTCAAGAATTCGCATACCGGCAGGCTGGCTCTTTTCAGGGTGAAATTGCATTCCCGCTATATTGCCCCTAGCAGCTGCGGCAACAAACGGACCTCCGAAGTCGCTGAAGGCGATCGCGTCGTCCTGACTGGCAGGGATACAATGATAGGAATGTACGAAATAAAAATCGACGTGAGGGCTTATCCCGTCAAACAGAGGATGCCGCCGCATTTGCGGTAACGCATTCCAACCAACGTGGGGCACCTTGTGTGGTTCGGAAGGGGCAGCCGGACCACCTTCCCGGGTATTAATCCAAGTCCATTGCTCGGACCATTTTCCTCGCCGGTATCGAACAGTAGCTGCATGCCGAGGCAAACGCCAAGCAATGGACGGTCCTCCGCGGTCAAACCCCGCAGTGCCTTCGCCCAGCCCCGCGCCTCGAGCGCCTGAATGCCGGCTCGGAAAGATCCGACGCCAGGCAACACAAGCCGATTGCAAACGGCCGCTTCGCCAGGCGTCGCGCAAAGGCGAGCCTCATGTCCGAGGTGTTCGAACGCGTTGCGAACCGAGGCAAGATTGCCAAGACCGTAGTCGATGATGCCGATCATGATTTGCGGCGGTTGTCCTCCCGATACCACCGGTCGAAATCCCTAGTCTTCTCCGCCATTCGAACATTCTCGAAATCCGGGACGTGCGGAGGAATGACCATCGGCCCTACAATTTTCTTGAATTCCTCCTCGGTAAGGCCAACGTATTCAAGGAACACGTCCAGCGAGGGCGGCTTCCGTCCGTCGAACTGGTCGTTCAGCCGCGCCGCCTCTTCAGGCATCATACGGCCTGCGCGAACGTGGAAGGCGTTGATCTGCGCAACGCGGCTGTAACCCCGCTTCAAGAACTTAATGTAGTCGCGTGTACCCTGCATGAAGCATTCAATCTTCTCGCCGTGCTGGTTGAGATCATCCGGCACGCCCTCTAACTCATCCGTCTGCCAGCCTAGTTCGCGTTTTATGACTTCGGTGTTCTTGGTGTAATCCCAGGGGATGAAGCTTCCAAGCGGGACCGAGCAATAGCGTAGCGCTTTTAGCTCTTTGACGTCGGGGAATGTGTATGGAATCAGATCTCGCTTGATCGATTGGGTTTTCGGGGGTGTTAATCATGCCATACATATCCTCGGCAGTTATGCCGAGTGTCCGCAGCATATTGAATTTCTTATCGTCCTCGTACTCGATCTCGTCATTCAGATAATCATAGTAGTTTGTGATCTCGGCCTGTGGCTCGCCCCAAAAGATTAGTGGCACCTTATACATCAGCGCCACGCGAAGAGGGTATGAATAGATACCAGTGTGACAGTGCCAGCAGAAATCCGTCTTACGCGTGAAGGACTCCAGCATCAATCGTTTGACAACGTGCCAGTTCGGAGTGAACTCCAGGACATCGACACCAAGTTTCTTGAACGTACGTTGACTGTTCTCCTGGATACCCTGGCGCATGAAGCCATGGTTGAAACGCACTACGAGCGGCTTGAGTTTGTATTCGGTAACGAGAAAGTAGAGTTGAAACGTACTGTCTTTTCCACCGGAAAAAGGTACGATGCAGTCGTAATCCGCCCTCCCACGGTGCTTTTCGATTAGTTGATCGAGCAGTCGCTTGCGCTCGTCCCAGTCGATGCCCTGCCGCTTGTAGGCCGAACTCTGGCAAACGTTGCATACGCCGGCCCCGTCGTATTCGATGGTCTCATACGTCTCCGGCAGCTGGCATTGAACGCACCGCCGCAGAAATGATCCCTCACTCATGTTCTCCGATCCTTTATCGGCTCGCGCATCGCACACCGCTACGTCGCGGTCCATCCGCCATCAACCATAATGGTGGCGCCCGTTATATAGGACGCTGCCTTGGAGGCGAGGAAATGAAATGCCCCCACCAGATCTGTCGGCTCTGCCATCCGTCCCAATAGAGTCCGGCCGCAATACCGTTCTACAAACTGAGGGTCTTGGCCGTCGAATACGCCGCCCGGGCAGATCACGTTGGCTCGCACGCCCTGGCGCCCGAAATAGCTGGCAAGATAGCGTGTATGATTGATGAGCCCGCCCTTGATGGCCGAGTAAGGCGCAGCGCAGACATCTGGTTCGTCGCCATAAATGGAAAAATCCGGACCAACAACTCCATAGATCGAGGCAACGTTGATGATGGCCCCACCGCCATTTTGTGCCATCAGCTTGGCCGCTTCAGTGGCTGCGACGCAAGTGGCCGTCAGTTGCTTGGTGACGTTAGATTGCCAGAAACGCGGGTCGTCTAGTTCTGGCCGCTGACCCCAACCGGGGGTGCGCGGATAGGCGCAGCCGATCCAGACGTCGAGCCCGCCTAATGTCTGAGCGGCGGTTTTAACCGCTTCCCCCGCAAGCACCGGTTCCCCCATGTTTGCGGCTATGAACCTAGCTTGCGCGCGCTCGTTTTCTGGGAGCCCATCGACAAACGGGGCCCAACGGTCGATCGCTTGATCCAGCACGACCAATAGGGTGCCCGCATGGATCATACTTTTCGCCACCGCCGAGCCTATGAGGCCGAGCCCGCCCGTAACGGCCACCCGAGAGCCGCTGAGATCAAAGAGGGAGCGGGGAGACAAATCTAACACTTCGAACAAAATCCGATAGCACGGTGTTTAGTGTCCAACAAAAAACCCGCGCTGATTACCAAACTCGAACTTCGACCCCGATTAGGGCGCTCACCATCATCTTCAGCGTAGCCCACGATTGGTCCTCCGAGCGTAAAGCTTTGGGACCGGTGCAGCAGTTACTCTCTCGAGCCATGACAGGCGAGTGCAGGGACTGTTATTTGCATACCAGCTTCAGGCCGTCGTGCGATGGTTCGCTCAAATCACTGGAAGACCTGGTCGTACTCGGCCCCCGCGCGCACGAAATCACCATACTGTCCAACGTCGACCCAATATTCGTGGATCGGAAATACTGAGGGCCGGGTACCCTGGGCAATCAAAAGCTGCACGACGTCGATCATCGTGCTCGCGCGATCGCGTGGAACAAGATCGATAACTTCGGGATTGCACGCGTAAATCCCCGCATTGACCAAATGACGGATAGTAGGCTTCTCGACCACCCGCTCAAGTCGGTCCCCGCAAATTTCGGTCACCCCATAAGGAATGGTCAACGCGTGTTCACGTACGCACATGGTGACCGGCGCGCCACTTGCCTGATGGAAGGCCATGAGGCTCGAAAAGTTGAGCTTCGTCAGGAGATCGCCGTTCATTAGAAAGAAGGGCTCCGCAGGCCGGTCCCCCAACAATGACAGCGCACCGGCAGTGCCTAGTGGCTCGGTTTCCCGCAAGTAAGTGATCTCGGCGCCAAAGCGGCTGCCATCACCGAAATAGTTCGCGATCTGTTCGCCGAGGTAATGCATCGCAATGACGAAACGCCGAAACCCGTAGTCCTTGAACTGCAACACGATCGTCTCGAGGATAGGACGTTCTCCGACTTTGAGCATTGGCTTGGGTGTATCAGAGGTGAGCGGACGCAAGCGGCTTCCGACGCCGCCGGCCATCAGTACCACTAGATTTGGCTGAACTGACGCGGCAAGAAGGTCATCGAGGGTAACAAGGCCGACAACCCGCAGTTCTTCGTCGACCAGTGGCAGCTGATGGATAGTCCTATCGCGCATACGCGCAAGTAACTCGCCGCGCGGCTCAGCGCTTTTAGCAACGACGGGCCCGGTGTTCACTAACGGAGCAATCGGAAGATCAAGTGACCCGCCATGAAGGATATGCTTGCGGATGTCGCCGTCCGTCACGACACCAAGGAGACGGCGCTCGCCGTCAACGACTAGAACTATCTGCATGGCGGCACGATCGATCGCAGCAAGGGCGGTTAGGATCGTGTCCTCCGGCTTGATCAAAGTGGCTCGCCAATCCTTCATCTGCTAATCCGTGCCCCACAACCACGTTTGTTTATGATGGAAAACCTTGGTCCTCACGTCGTGCGTGAGAATGCCAAGATACGAAGCTGCGAATAGTCCCCTATTGCCGGCGGAAGGGCGTTAGAAAAGAACTTAACAAATTCGGAATTGCGCTTGAGCGGGCGGCCAGCCCCAATCACCTCGTGAAGCACACGAGTTACGAAATAGTGAGTTGAAAGCTCATTCGGTGAGACGGACCAGTCCGGGCTACGATAGGGTGCTAACGCAGGTGTATCGAAAAAATCGTCAGGCAAGTAGAGATTATGATGGGCCACCGGAATTGGGGGCAGTTCAAATTCCTGGCGGGCCGCATTAAGTCGATCAAGTCCTGACTGGAACGCTTCGATGAACAGCAGATAGCCGCCCACTTCCACCGCACTGATGGCATTGCCGAGGGCAATCTTCTGCTCTTCCGGGTTCAAAATATTAATAATGACACGTTGACAGATCAACAGTACGAAATTTTTAGACTTGTTGAACGTTGGTTTGCGCAGATCACCGTCATGAATAATTGCACCCCCTTCGACGAAATCTGCTTTCCGCGAGTTTCCTCAACGTGCTATTCGGCTCAAAGCCGGTGAGATTCAGGTGCGGGAAACGCTCAGCTAAGCGCGAGAGCGTGTAGCCATTTCCGCAGCCGACATCGGCAATCGGACCCTTCAACGCGGTGGATAAAACGAAGGATAGAATTGCATTAGTCTCAATTCGGCGCGTGATATCGTCTGCCATCGTGCTTTGCGGTGACCATCCATATTCATCGCCGACATGGTCATAGTGCTTTCGAACCGCCTCGTCGTAAGTCATTCGCTGTCCTCAATCGGACACGCCAGTGAACCGTCTTTTACACTTTTACTCGCCACGGCCCCGGAGCTGCTTGGCCTTTCGATCAGTTCGCCAGCTCGATAAGAACGATCAGCTATACGGCCGACGATGCTCCAATACTCCATCGGCGATACACCTGTCGCCGGCCGGAGCGCCGTGAGATCGTCCGGTTGGATCGGCGCACCTGATTGAATCGCTCGAGCGGCCACCAGCGATTTACGCGCAATTGCCCTGTTCGCGAGTTCCGTCAATTGGGGGGCCTTCTCGTCGGAGCCCAAGGCCTGCTCAACGACGCGTATCCCCGCGACCATGCGACCCAGCTCATCGGGCTCGATTGAAGCCCTGTGGTCCGGTCCCGCGAGCGACCGATCGAGGGTGAGATGCTTTTCGATTACGACCGCGCCGAGCGCCGCTGCCGCAATTGGCACGACGATGCCCTCGCTATGATCCGACAGCCCAACTGGCAGGCCGAACATCGCACGGAGCGTGCCCATTGCGCGCAGATTGATCGTATCAAACGATGCCGGGTACTCCGTCGTGCACTGAAGAAGGACTACCCGGTCCAGTAACAGCTCCGATGCGGTGGGAAGCGTCCTGGCCCCTTTTACCGCATCAATGCGATCCGGCGCGGCGCGCTCCAGATAGCCCCAAGCCAGAACGTCGAGTGCGGTTGCGATTTCAGCCGGTTCAGCCATTCCGGTCGAAAGGATCGCGCGGCGTCCCGCTCGCCCAATCTCGAAGAGCAACGGCCCATTAGTAATCTCGCCGGAAGGAATCTTGATCGTCGGGCACTGCAACCGCTCGATCAGGAAATGCAAACTCTGCATATCGAATGGGGATGACAAGAACGCGATGCCCCGCTCACGGCATCGCTCGATAAGTATTTCATGCTCCCGCGGGCCGATCTCCAATCGCTTGAGCATGTCAAGCTGAGGTTCACTGCGGCCGACATTGCGCTTCTGATACTCGGCCATACCGGCGCCATCGCTCACGACCCGTTCCGCCGAAAATGTCTGAAACTTCACGACGTCTGCGCGCGACGCCGCAGCAGCGTCCACCAGGGCCAGGGCAAGATCCAGGCGGCCGTTGTGATTGACGCCCGCTTCGGCGATGACCGTGACGTGAGGAGTCGGCATTGAATCAGCGGGGGAAGTGGGCAGCAAACAGGCATGCTACCGCACCTCGGGTGACTCTAAAGTCGCCCGCGCAGCCCGACGATTTCGGGCGACCAGGATAGACGCAGCCCCGAACTCAGGCGGCGGCGACGGAAAATTCATCGAGCACTAGGCGAACCTTGCGGCCGAGTAGGTCAAGCAGTACGGCCACTCTGTCGCTGTCTTTCATGCCGTCGAACAGGCCGAGACAATCGGCGAAGACGCCATCGAGCACGCGCACCTTCTCGCCGAGCCCAAACCGCGGCCGCTGGCGCAGGGTGACGAAGCCCTGCTCGTCCTCGCGCGCCCTCAGAGTTTTGATTACATCGTCAGCCACGGCGACCGGGTCGTCGCCGTGGCTGACGAGACGCGCAACCCCAATGGTCGAATGGACCGCGCGCCAACGCTGCCACGCTATATCGACGGTGACGAACAGGTAGCGCGGGAACAACGGCGCAGCGACGGTCTCGATCCGGCGCGCATGGCGCCGGCGCTTGAGATAGCGCGGCAAATATGCTGTAAAGCCCTGGCGCGTCAAGTGCACGACGGCTTTCGTTTCCGCATGGGCATGGGTCTGAACGACGTACCAGCGCGCGCTCATTCCGCTGCCTCCCCGCGCGCCGGCGGATGCAATCCGAGCAGCCTCGGTACGAGGACTCGATCCGCCCCGACGCGGGAGACCGCATCCTCGAACGTGGCTAGCGCTGAACGAAGATCGGTGACGACGATCGCGTCGAACGGTTGAGCAGCATCGAAGCCGGGCAACACTGCCAGCCCGATCGGTTGAAGCGGTGGCTTCCGGATCGATGATCGCGACAATCTCGACCCCCGCGTCGAACGCGCAGATCCTTGCAATCTCAGCGAGGTCCGACTTGCCGGCGACCACGACACGCCCAAATCCCCGCGCCGCGCGCGATCGCGAAGAGCTCCGCGCAGTCCGCGCGCGCTTGGCGGAAGAAGGAGAACGAATCGGAGAGATATTCAACCGTAAGCCGCGACTTTTCGGCAAAGCCCTGCGGCGTCAGATAGTATGCGTAACGACGGGCGGGAGCCTGGCCAACCTTGACGAGGCCTTTCTTGACGCAGCGCTTCAGATAGGCGTTGACGAGGCCAAGGGCGATGCCGAGGTCTGACGCCAACCGCCGCTGGGATTGGCCTCCGTCCCGCTCTACAGATTCGAGCAAGCCCAACATCACTCGGGGTTTCGTCGACCTCCTTGTCTTGGCTAACGCTCGACATCTTGCCCCCGGGTGCTAAACATCTTTATACAGCGTTCATAGGATGAACGTCAAGCCGACCGTTCACGCAGTGAACGCATAGAGGTGTTTGAGTTTATTAATGTTTTTATCTTCGCCAGGAATCGAACGCAGCGCCCCTCCCAGAAAAGGTGCGTTCCCATATGGTTGTGGGCTCGACAGGCTCCGCTCCCCGCCAAAATCGCGGCCAGGCGGTCCCGCCAGCCAAACGATCGTTTAGTTTAGGTGCCCGCCTCGGCGGCGCGCGCATCTTCCCGCGCGCGGCGCGTCAGGGCTTGCATCGAATTGAGCTCATCCAGTATGCAACCAGAGAGATGCCTCTATCCAAGCAAGGACGCCTGATGCCGAACCGGAACTCACCACAAATCTCTAGCGACAAGGCCTTGTTGGACGCGATGATGAGGTGCCAACGCGCCGCGGGATACGTTCCCTCGTCGCACTGGAAGAGCTATGAATCCGCAACGCTCGCAGCGCTTCATTCTGTTGATCTGAACAATTTCTTGACTGTGCCTAATCCCTTTGGCAGTTTTTTTGCGTCACGCCTAAGGCGTCCAAACTTGTTGCGGCGCATCGGATATCGATTGCGGAAGGAATTCTCCCGGCTTGTGGGTCTTGCAGAACCTCCGTCCCCTCTGGGTCCCATCGTGGAAGCAAGCTGCCAAGAACGCATGAATTTTATGGCTCAGGAATTTGCTGAGGCAATCTACAACTTCGATTACGGACACTGCCTTCTCGAAGTCGAGGATTTCTCGCCGGTAATCCGCCAGCGATTTTCGAGATTGCAGATCGCAAATATTCCTTCCAGTTCTTGCACAACTTCGCCCGCGCGCAATGGCTGCTACGACATTTGGAGCTGCCAGAGGGGGCCTGTGTTGTGGAAATCGGTCCAGGCTTCGGCGGATTTATTGAAGTTCTGCGCAAGGTTCGGCCTGATCTTAGAATCGCGCTGGTCGACATAGCACCGCAGCTTTACATCGCCGAGCAGCGCTGCAAAGCTATTTTCGGCGATGCCTCACAAGGGCTTGGATCGGTCGTCGGTTTCTGCACAACCATGAATATGAAAACAATCGATTTGACGACTTTCAAGCCGGGTACAATCGCGATCGTCGCACCCTGGCAATGCGATCGCTTGCGAAATATCTGGCTCGGAATCAACCACGCCTCGATGCAGGAGATGACGCGCGCCCAGGCGGCAAGCTATATTGCAATGTTGCAAACGGCAAACATGGGGCATTTCTATTTGATCAACTATCACCCGGGAGTTATCGGCCCGCCCGATGAGGCGGTATCATCGGATTTTCTGGTCGATCAATTCAGGCATCATGGTTTTTCGATAAAGAATTACGGATCAAACACCAAGTCGCACGTTTATCGCCAGCAGAAGACTTTCTGGTTTCACGACTACATTCTCTTTGAGCGTTCTTTGCGGAGCCAATGACGTTCGGCCGACCCTCACGCAGAGAATGAGAGGCAGTTTCTCGAAACGATTTGCGCATCGCATGCAAAAAAGATTTGCATTAGGCGCTCCGCTTGAGCCAGGCCGCTGATCCGATGATCGTCGGAACCATGGATTAAGGAACGGAAGTCAACGTTCGGTGAGGGCGACCTACTAACTATACCATAAGCGCCTAAATCGGCTTCCGGGATGGCCAAAGGCTCCGCTGAAGCGGCGGGCGCCCCAGGCCGGCTCGAACGTCACGCGTTTCCTCAACTGCGGGATACGGCGGGCCGAATTGCCACGCTTCGGACGAGAGCCTGCGAAAGACCAATGGATTTTCGACTGGCAGCGACGTCGAATTCACGCCCGGGGATTGCTTGCGTTGCAGAGCGTGGCCCAGATCTGCTTAAATGACGTCGGACGCCGCGATTGGGTGATTGAGCTCGCTTGACAGTTCACGTCAGGTCCGGTGACGGACGGCGCCAGAGGCGCGTGATCAAGCTCCGCGAATGGGCAACGCGGGAGCCCTCAGGGATCGTATGGACAATCAACAAGAACAGGCGCGTAGCTATTTCCACCAATCGGCACGAGACTGGCAATCAAAAGCCGACGGGCAGCGGGACGAATACAATGTCATCCAAGCAAGGAACCGAGCTACGCTCGATATAATCTCGCGTTTGCCTTCGGTGTCCGATTTTCTTGATGTTGGTTGCGGTACCGGGCAGCTCGCTATCGACGTGGCTAAACTTGGGATTCGCTCGGTTGGCCTCGATTTCGCGCCTGACATGATCCGCATAGCCAAAGAAAACAATGCAAAGGAAAGTGCTAGCGCGCTCTTTGCATGCTCGTCGTTCTTCGAGGCCCAACACGCGCCGACCAGTTATGATGTTATAAGCGCGCAAGGCGTGATAGAATATATCTCGCTTGACGAGTTAGAAATTTTCCTTGGTCTGTGCAGCGCAGCATTGCGGGCTGGTGGATCATTAGCGCTCGCTTCTCGCAATCGCTTATTCAATGTCGTGTCCCTCAACTCATTTACGAAGATGGAGATGGACATAGGGACGATGGATCTTCTGATTAGAGAGGCCATCTGTCTTCAGTCAAGCGCTGCTGGCGAACTGTTTGGCAACCTCATGGCGCACGAAAGGATCGATCCCCAGCCGTCCAGCCATCCGGGAACCGGCATCGGAGTTGATGTTCGATATCAGTTCTCGCCAGCAGAGCTGATCAAGAGGGCGAGGCGCTACGGGTTTTCACCTGAGGTAATATATCCAATTCACTTTCACGCATTGCCGGGCTCTTTCAAAGAAGAGCATCCAAACCTGCACGCAGAAATAGCTGCATTTGCGGGACAGGCCGGGCTTCGAGATCACCGTCTCGTCCCGCATTCTTCATCATTCGTCCTAGAATTGCGAAAACCTCGATGAGCCAGCTTACCATCATCATGTATCATTACGTCCGCGACCTAGAACGGTCGCGTTATCCGAAGCTCAGGGGCCGACGCACCGCAGAATTTCGCAGCCAACTCGACTACCTTGCGCGGCATTTCAATCCGGTGACCGCCCAGCAGGTAATAGCGGCCTTCCGGCGGCGGGATGTCTTGCCGCCTGACGCTGTATGGCTGACATTCGACGATGGATATTTGGACCACTACTTAACCGTATTTCCCCTGCTGCACGAACGTGGCTGGCAAGGTTCCTTTTTCCCCCCTGCCGGCGCTATCATGGAGGGGAAGTTGCTAGACGTAAACAAAATTCATCTGCTACTGGCCGCCGTCGATGACACCAGCAAGCTTGTTTCCGAAATCCGCGAACATATCGGACCCGCTTTTGAACAACTATGGTCCGCCTACGCGGCAGCAGATGCTTACGATCCCCCTGATGTCGTGTTCGTCAAAAACGTATTGCAATACGCGCTACCTCTAGATAATCGGGCCCGCATCGTTGACGACCTTTTTGCACAGCACGTCTCGTCAGACGAACGCGCGATAGCCTCTGAGGTTTACATGTCCCCGGATCAAATCCGACTGATGGTCAGATGCGGAATGTTCTTCGGTAGTCACGGATATGATCATTTCTGGATGAATAAACTCACGCCAGTGGAGCAGGAACGCGAGATCCGTCAGTCTCTGGACTTTCTCACCGTCATAGGTGCGCCAACCAACGAGTGGATTATGTGTTACCCGTACGGCGCATACAACGAGGCACTGTTGCAAACGCTGAAGCACTTTGATTGTGCTGTGGGACTTACCACGCGGTCGGCTATAGCGAACGTTGCAATCGATCACGCGCTAGAGCTTCCCCGCCTCGACACCAACGACTTCCCAATATAGAGAAAAAGAGAGTTGATGCTATTCCCAGGCGAGGCAAGCGATACGACGGCTTCGTTGTGCGCGTCTTACGACCGATGGCCGGATGACTGTTATTCTTGCGATGTGACAAGCCCCATACGTTGCTGTTTCACCACAATCGTTTCGCAATCTTGGGACCAGCCTTGCTAGCTGTGGGTCGCACTGGGTGCGTTTCCTGCCAAAGTTTTGTGAGCGGCGGCTTGAGCATCAACGCCGGCCTGCGTCCGCCATGCGACTTCGTCAGACGACCGGTGAACTTCGCGACGATGGTGTTCACTCTTTCGCCTGGCTGGGGACTGCACCGCGACGCTATGAACGAACCCAAACCAACAGCGACATGCCGAGCTGAGCGAATGGATCGGATACGACTTCGACCCCAAGGCCCGCGAGGGCCTCTACGAGGCCTTTTGGGGACGGTCCTACTATTTCAACATCTTTATCTGGACCATGCGATATGAATTCTATGGTGGCCTTCTGTCCTATAGCTCCGCGTTCTTGATGTTGATGACTTACCGCCTACCCGCTTGCGACGATCGATGAATGGTGGGTCGGCAAAACTGCTCGATCTGACTGCAATCAGATTACTCAATACATAAATCTTCAGCGTGCCGCTTGAGCGATGACGTCTGCGCTGGCTGATAGATAAAAATCTGACCGCTGGGGCCGCCGTTGGCATAAAGAGAAGGCGGCTTTCCAAATTGGATGATGCCGAACCGTGCTCCGAGAACCATGATCATGATGGCTAGCTAAGAGAATCGCGCCTGCGCAGTCTTGATGGTCTCATTGCAAGGATGCGAGCGTTGATGCCGAGATCAACAATCTGGAAGAGCTGGTGGTGGAATTGCACCGCGTCGACGAAACAAGCGGCTCGCCACGATCCCGCATCGGCCCGATTATGGCCGATGACCTGGCGTAGCTATATGGCCATGTGGCAAGCCCGATGGTGCGTTGCTGCATCACCTCGATCGCTTCGCAAACTCGGAACTGGTTTCGTCCGCTGCCGCTCGTACCTGGTGCGTTTCTCGCCAAAGGTTGTAGCGGCCGCGAGAGCATCGATGCCGGCTTGCTTCGACCATGCGGTTTCGTCACTGGTTCAAGAGCCCAACAATCTGCGGATCAGTCTGGTCTACGACTGGCGGATCGCTGACGAAGGTGCCGCCGTGGTTGTCGGTCGCCACGTGGAAATTACCGGTGATGTACTGACCGAGCAGCCTGATGTCCCTACACCCGCGCACGCGCTCATAATGGAGACAGTCAGTTGCCTTGACGGTCTTCAAGCTGCCAAGGCAGCTATTCGCCCACACACCCCTACATTCGGCCCGTGTCCCACGGACTGTCTCGGACTTGACCCGCTCTCGAAAGTCAGCTAGCGCCTACCTCTAGGCCCCGCCCGATCTTGCGGGGTTTTTCTATACAACCCTTGAAAGAAAGAGACACCATGAAATGGTTTTTGTTTGCAATAATTGCCTTCCTCGTCTTTGGAATACCGCTGATAGATGGGCTGTACCGTCTACGCGTTCGCCGTGAGACTAATCGTGCGCGGCCAATCGTGCCCGGACCGATAAGTCTCGTTCCCGATGAAGACGAGGAAAATCAACTTCGTTCACATGACATCACGCCTGTTCCGAAAACGAAAGAAAACGTGACGGGATCGCCGCTCAGCTGAGCAATTCTTGAAGACACTGCTCGACACTCAATCCTCTGCACAGGCTCGTTCGTCGCGGGCGGTCGTTGTAATGGTATTTAACTTAGCCCCAAGCGTGACAGAACTGGGGAATGCCCCCGATTTTGTTGAAGTAGGCGAAGCACGCATTGCCGTTGATCATGCTATGCGGCGTCGGCTTGCGGTTCAATCTTGTTCGTGACGAGCTGCTTGAGGGCGTGAGCGACAAGCGCGGTCCTGAGGATCGGGAGCTGCTTGTAGGCTTTCAAGCGGCGGAAACCTTTAGCCGCTTCCATCATTCCAGCGCCGTCCAGCGCAGCGCCATCGCAGCATTTCGCCATCGCTTCACATTGCGACAGACGCGACGCACGGTCCCCATCATGTTCTCGATTGAGTTGGTGCAGGCGAGCGAGCGCCGGAGCTTTGCCGGCACTCCGAGGCGATTGACGGTCAGTATCTCGTCGAGCCCTTCAAGGATGCTGGCGGCGACACCGGGCGCCTCCCGGTCGAGCCGGCGGGCGAGATTGCGCAGCAGCCGCTCAGGCTTATCGGCATCGTCGAGTTCCCAAGCCTGCCGGAGTGCCCGGGCAATTGGAAGATAATCGAAATCGGCGGAGGCCGGCGCTCACATCGTAGCGGGGAACGGCGTCTTCTTGCGTTAAGCGCGATCGGCCGGATCGAGCACTCGACCGCGTCGAAGTCGGTCCCCTAGTTTTGTTGACCCAGTTCTTTGGCAAACCCGGAACTGGTCTCATCCATTGCCGCCGGAACGGGGTGCGTTTCTCGCCAAAGCTTATAAGCGGCCGCGAGAGCATCGATGCCGGCTTGTTTCCACCATCCGGATTCGTCACCGAGCCGGTGAACTTCGCGATGGTGGCTGCGGCAGAGCGGCACTGTGAACTCGTCACTCACCTTGCGCCCGAATGCCCGCAGCTGCGCGAAGCGAAGGTGATGAGCATCCGAAGGTTGGCGCCCGCATATCAGGCATGGGTGTTTGGATACGTATTTGACATGTGTCTTATCCCGAAGGCGACGCGGCTCCGGCAGCGACAGCACACTCTTGTCAATTCCCGCGGACCATTGCGCCGACACCTCTTCCGAATGTGCTAATGAGCGAGATGGCTCCAGGTTAGTCGCTGGGGAAGGCATCGCAGCCCCTTCGGCATCAGGGCCTTCGACGCACGCAATTCTTGCCCGAAACGCATCCTCGACAAGCCGTGCATCTGCTGCTGTCAGGCTATTTTTCGCACCCAGCGTCTTGCTTGCCCACGTGATCGCAGCTTCGGCCGAGCTTAGCGTTTCCACCTCGCCGAGAAGCCGCTGGCGCAGTGAGGCCGACTCCTCAGGAGGAAGCACACCCTTGGCAAGATCGGTTCGCTTGCCATTGCCGGGCGGCGAATAGCCTCCGGACTGTGCGCCATTCCCGCTTTTGTCCGCAACATTCGGGCTCCTCGTTTCCGCCATCGTTTCCGAAGGCTGTGGGCGCGGCACCTGAAGATCGGGGGCATCAAGATCGTCCTCCCCGGCAATGCCCACCAAGGTGAAGAGTGCGTAGCGCCGTGCATAAGTGAGCGCCGCGCCCATGCGCTGTGGCGAGGCGGTGTAGCCAATCGGGCACACCGGCCATTCTGAGGACACCCATTCTCCCGACGAATGGGCCAGCATAGTGTTGAGACGGACGATGCCGGCGTCTTTATCGATTGAGGTGGACTGGACGACCGCAATTGCGTGGCGACCGAGGTTCTTGCGCATGATATCGAGGCCACTCGATAACGGTGCATAGCGGAACGATCGTCCGGGCTCGCGCGGGGACGAAGACCCGATGATGCCGACGAGTGACTTCTCGGGATTGATGAGTTCAGTCTGCGCCTTCGCGAGCGCGGCCGCAATCGCGCCGATCGATTCACTCGAGCGATGCATGGGAGGCCTCCACATCCATCAGGTCGAAGTTGATCGCCCCTGATCGGGAGCGCTTGGCTCGAACCCCATGACCGATTGCTTCCTTGGCATCCTCCGGCATGAGGCTTTTCAGCTCGGCCTTGGCACTCTCGTGTTCCAGGTAGGCCGAGCGGGTGCGGCGAAAGACGCCGGCAAATTCCGCCCATGAGTTCGACGAGCTCATGTCCACGATGTGCACGGCCTCAATGCGCACGCGGGGCGGTTCCACGAGGAACAACCGCGGGCGCTCGCCCGATTTAACGCAGCGCCAGAATTTCTTCTCGGCCGTGATCAGCAGATGCTGGTAGAGCGAATCAGCGGGAATGGTGAGCTCGACCCATTTGCCGCCGCCGGTGATGATGGACAGCGCTGCCATCGTGGCGTTGGTCACCCACATGTTGTGCTGGAGCTGCGCCATGTATTTCTGCGCTGCTGCCTCCTCGGAGAACGACCATGGCAGCATAAACTTGGCTTCGAAAACCGCACCCGTCTCTTCGACCATGCCGTCCAAGGTGGCCGCCAGAAAGCGGACCACCGGATGCTGCACCCGGCGTTGGACCGCCGTTACGACCTGGCCGGTGTTCCGCTCGTACCAATGCCGATTGAGGGCTTCGGTCACTACTCCGAGCTGCACGATAAGGTTGCCCGATAGGTCCTCCGGCTCGGCCTCTCCGCGCTTCTCTCGCCAGAGGCGGAGCAGGGCATTTTCGTCGTTGCCCATGATGATCCGGGCATCCGAACCGCCGATGAACGAGCGGCGCTGAGCGGCACCTACTTTTGGAAACTGAGTTGCACCTTCTGACATGGCATCCTTCAGTTTAAAGGGACGGATTACATCATTTTAGATGTTTTTTGACTTATTATCGAGTTAAAATAACTCATCTACCGATATTTGTCAACTGCGATCGAATCGGAAACGCTGTAAATCGATGCGATTCTCGGCTCAAATCCGCGCGGCGCGGGCGCTCGTAGGCTGGAGCCAAAGCCAACTTGCCCGCAGGGCTGGGGTTGGCTTGGCAACTCTGCAGCGCATCGAACAGCACGAGGGCATCGTGAAAGGAAACATCTCGACCATCCTCAAAATACAAAAAGCCCTTGAGCAGGCCGGTGTTCACTTCATCGGAGACGACGGGGAAGAAATCGGCGTGCGATTAAAAATAAGGACCCGTTGAACTCGCTTTAGCTCTGACTGAAACCGACAACGCGTTGCGGATTGGAAGCCGGTGGCATCGACTTCATCGATGAGAACGGCGGCGGGCCGGGAGTGCGCCTGAGAAAGTGGCCACAATCAAAGCCCCTCAAATGACCACTGCGCTCGTACCAATGCCGATTGAAATCGTCAGTCGCGTCCCGAGTTGGACATCTTTCTGTTCGGGATCGGCGCCCTGCAATCATAACGAGAATATTGTTTAGTATCGTGCAAAAGTTTAAAAATCGGAGCTGCTTTTTCAGCCTAATCGGTAAGCCTTAACTGATTGAAAATCGGTCAAAAAAATTAAGGCAACAGCGTCGGGTGCCTCCCTTGAGTCGCACCCACATCGCGACTAGAACGGCTTTGGAAACGCCGCCTCGGTCAAAAAAGCCGTCGATGAAATGCTTTGGCTTCCGTGTTTGCTGGTGGGGATACTTTTGATGATCGTGGGCGCAACCGAGGGCGTCCCGTATACGTCATGGCACGTGCGAAATGAGACACTTCAGGTTGTCGTGGGGTCCGTCGGCTTGCTTCTGGCCTTGATGGGCGTGTACCTCGGTTTCCGCATCGGAAAGAAGAAAAGATAACGGGCCCAGGCACCAAACCACGCCTCCTCTACGTCGTGACCGAGGATTGGGCGTTCCTGTTGCACCGCCTGCCGATGGCACGCGCCGCCCGCGCCGCCGGGTTCGAAGTGCATGTCGCCACCAATGTCACGGACGGCGCCGCCTCGATCGTGCAGGAGGGATTCGTTTTGCATCCCGTTCGCTTTGCGCGCGGCCGGCTGGCGCCGGCTGCGGCATTGGCCACGATCCGCGACCTGCGCCGTATCCACCGCACCGTCGGCCCGGTATTGGTCCATCGCGTCGCCGTCGAACCGATCGTGATCGACGCGATTGCGGCCCTCGGTCTGCCTGGGACCTCGGTCAATGCCATCACGGGCCTTGGCTACGCCTTCATCGCAACGTCGATGAAAGCCCGTATCCTGCGGCACCTGATCGGGCTGGTGCTGCGGTTCCTGATCAATCATCCACGCAGCGTTGCGCTGGTGCAGAACCCCGATGACGGCGCGCTCATCGCGAAGCTTGGTGTTGCGCCGGAGCGAATTGCGCTCATTCCCGGTTCCGGCGTCGATCTCGAACGTCTACAGCCGCTGCCGGAGCCCGAAGGCCCTCCAACGGTCGGGTTCGTGGGACGCCTGCTGGATCACAAGGGCATCCGTACGCTCGTTGCGGCCCATCGGCTCCTGCGTGCCAAGGGCTTACCTGTGGAGTTGCTGATCGCGGGCACGCCCGATCCGGCCAACCCTGCATCGGTATCGCCGGACGAAGTCGCGAACTGGACGCACGAGCCCGGCGTCACCCTCTTGGGCTATGTGGCCGACGTTGCGACCGTCTGGGCGCGCGCGCATGTAGGGGTCCTGCCGTCGCGGCGCGAGGGTCTGCCCAAGAGCCTGGTCGAGGCGGCCGCCTGCGGGCGCCCGCTGGTTGCGACCGATGTACCGGGATGCCGCGAGATCGTGCGCCCCAATACCGGTTTCCTGGTTCCGGTCGACGATCCGATCGCGCTTGCCCAGGCAATCGCGACGCTTGCGCAGGCGCCGGAGTTGCGCGCGCGTTTCGGCACGGCAGCAAGGGCGCTCGCGGTCGAGCGATTTTCCGCGGACGCGATTGGCAACGCGACGGTTCACCTTTATCGCCAGCTCATCGAAGCGCACTGACGCATGGCACTCACGGGGGCACTAACGCTTATTGCACTGGCGGCGGCGCTGAGCGCGGGTCTCATCTTCGTGCTGCGGCCTCTGCTCATGCGCCATGCGCTGGCGCGTCCGAATGCGCGCTCATCCCACGTTGTTCCGACGCCGCAGGGCGGTGGCATCGCAGTTATGCTTGCGACCATCCTGACAGCGTTCGCGGCCACCGCCGTGGTCGCCGGGGTCGATCGCGCAGAACTCGGGGTACTGTTTGCCGCCGCCATTCTGCTTGCCGTGGTCGGAGCCGTGGACGACATCGTCACAACACCCCAGTTTCCGCGCCTGATCATGCAGTTCGTGGCCGTCGCGGCGGTGGTCATCCTGCTCCCGGACGAATTACAGGTTCTGCCCGGCCTACCGACGCTACTCGAACGCGCACTGCTTGTGGTCGTCGGCGTCTGGGCGGTGAACCTGACCAACTTCATGGACGGCCTTGACTGGATGACGGTCGTCGAGGTCGTACCGATCGCCGCCGGCAGCGTGATCCTGGCCCTGATGGGCGCGCTCTCAACGTCCGGCCTCGTGGTCGCGCTTGCCCTGCTGGGCGCCATCATCGGCTTTGCGCCGTTCAACCGGCCGGTCGCGAGCCTGTTTCTCGGAGACGTTGGCAGTCTGCCGATCGGGTTGTTGTTGTTTTGGCTCTTGGTCGAACTTGCGGGCAACGGTCAAGTGGTGTCGGCACTGTTGCTGCCGCTCTATTACCTCGCCGATGCGACCATCACGTTGCTCAAGCGTGCGGCCAGTGGCGAAAACATCATCGAGGCGCACCGCACGCATTTCTATCAGCTCGCAACCGCGCGCGGTTGGCCGGTGCGCGACGTGATCGCGCGCGTGTTTGCGGTGAACGTCGTGCTCGTCGTCCTGGCGGTCGCGAGCGCCGCAACGCGTTCGCTGCCATTGCGGCTGGCGGCACTGGCGGCTGGCGCATTCGCCGTCGCCCTGCTGCTCGCGTGGATGTGGCGCGGCAAGCGGTGATCGACCGGCGTGCGCGCTTGCTCGCATCGGTCGTTTCCGAGGGTGCCACGTCGTGGCGGAGATGCTACGCTGGCATCCGCTGATGGATCGGGGGCAACCTATGCGTCACATCACGATTGTCGGCGGCGGTCAGGCAGGCTTGGTGCTCGCCCTCGGGCTGCGCCAGCACGGCTACCAGGTCCGACTGGTTCAGAACCGGAGCGCCGACGACATCCGCGCCGGCAAGGTCTTATCCAGCCAATGCGTCTTTGACGCGGCGCGCGCCGACGAGCGGGCACTTGGTCTCGACCTGTGGGCTGGTAGCGCGCCCGCGATCGCCGGCATGCGCATCCAGGTCGCCGCGCCAGACGGCTCGGGCGCCAAGGTCATCGGCTTTGAGGGCCGGCTGACGGGCGCGGCCCAATCGGTCGACCAACGACTGAAGTTCTCGGAGTTCATGCGGCTCTTCTCCGAGCGGGGTGGGACCATCGAGCTGCGCGACGTAGGCGTCCCCGAGCTCGAGCGTTACGCAGCCGACAGCGATCTTGTCGTGGTCGCGGCCGGCAAGGGCGACGTGTCGAAATTGTTCGCCCGCGAGGCGTCGCGCTCGCCATTCGAGCAGCCGATGCGAGCGCTTGCGCTCGTCTATGTGCACGGGATGGTGCGCCATGACGGCCCGCTCTGCGTCACCGCCACGTTGATCCCAGGCGTCGGCGAACTGTTCATGATCCCGGCGCTGACCAAATCCGGCCCTTGCGACATTCTCTTTTTCGAAGCCATTCCGGGGGGACCGCTCGATTGTTTCGACGGTCTTCCCGACGTTGCGGCGCAGCTCGCACGCACCAAGGAAATGATCCGCCGCTTCATTCCATGGGAAGCGGATCGCGTCGCCAACACGGCCGCGACCGATGCCAATGCCAGCCTCACCGGACGGTTTGCACCCGCGGTCCGGCACGGCGTCGGACGACTGCCGTCGGGTCGCCCTGTGCTTGGCCTGGCAGACACGATCGCGCTTGCGGACCCGATTGTCGGGCAGGGCTCCAACAACGCCATCAAGGCAGCGCGCATCTACCTCGACGCGATCCGAACCAAGGGGACGGCGCCGTTCGACGAGGCGTGGATGACGGCCACGTCCGAGGCCGCCTACAAGCGGGTGGAGCCGTCGATACAATGGTCGAACATGATGCTGCTGCCGCCGCCCGAGCATGCGGTCATGCTGCTGGCCAAGGCGATGGGTAGCCAGCCGCTCGCCGATCGCATCGCCAACGGTTTTGACGAGCCGGCCACCATTCTGCCGCTGTTCGCCGATCCGGCGCAGGCGGCTGCAGCGTGAGCGCGATTTTGTTGGAAGAGAGAGTTTGATTCACAGGAGGATGCACATGAGTGAACGGGTCGGCAGCATGGGCATGGCCTTGCCCAAGGGAATCACGCCGGCGGGGTCGGGAAAGGCAGGCCAGCCCAAGGACGCGGTTTGGAGCATCCTCGGCCATACCTATTGGCTCAAAGCCGAATCCGAGGACTGCTTTATTTTTGAGACGCTCGATCCGCCAGGCACGTTCGTGCCGCCGCACATTCATCCGACCCAGGATGAATTCATCTACATGCTCGAAGGCACCTTTGATCTCTATCTCGATGGTGCGTGGACGCAGGCCAAGACCGGCGACCTGGTGCGCATGCCGAGGGGCTTGCCGCACGGCTACTACAACAAGCAGGACAAGCCGGCGCGCGCGTTGTTCTCAGTCACCCCGGCGCGACGCCTGCGCGAGCTTTTTGACCAGCTGCACAACCTCGGCGACCCAGTCGAAGTGGTGCGGCGTTCGAAGATTTGCGAGGTCGACTTTCTGCCGCCCGGATCCGTGCCGGGGGCATAACTCTTACGCAGCCACACGCTGCGAACCGGTAGCCCGGATTGACCTCGTACTTGATGCGGGGGAAATCCGGGGACGGCCGACCCCGCATTCCGCTGTCGCTCCATGCGGGCTACTTCGCCGCGCGGCTCGACTGTAGGGGAACGTCCGACCCTACCAATCAATCCGATTCACGATGTCAAACAGCCCGGCGCAGCCAACGCTCCGCCGCCCGGTTAAACTGGGTGCCGGGTCACCCTTCGGTCCTTCCTTCGCCCCTGTGAGGGGGGCAGAGCGCCGAGAGGCGCATCGTCTTGGGATCCGCGCGACCAGAACCGAGGCATTTACCTCCGTCCCGCCCACGCGGCCCGCATTCGACTTGCTGAATGCGGGTCGCCTATCGGCGCTCCACCGCGATGTCTTAAGTCTGGCACCGTTCTTCCGGGCCCGGTCGCGCAGGCGGGATCTGGCCGTCGCCATCACCCATCTGCGGACCGGTCCACGTCCAGCACGTCCACAACGGCAGACCCCGGAAACCGCCGGGGCCGGACGATGACCAGGCCTCCCAAAGATCCGGGCTGCCCCGGCCCTTGGGCACCGCACCCGCTCCATCTTCGAACGTCTTCCGGAAGAACGCCCCTCTGGCACGAGCGGGATAATCAGCATTATGCATTTTTGTTTTGCCCTGTCAATAATAAAATCAAATATAAGTATTTGGCGGCCTCGGACCCCCGCAGCATCGACAGGTATGAAGGCATTTGATCGCGAGAAATATTCGAGACCCAGCGCCTGCGTACGCACGATCGTGAGCGATCGATCGGGCCGCTCGAAGGTCGAACGTCCCCACCCCTCAGATCGAAGGCGCGGTCACACCGCCTCTTTCTGGAAGTCCGGCACCACGCTGCGCAGGATCCGGTCGATGGCGCCGCGTTCGCCGCGCCCGACGCTCTCTTCCAATGCGCGCAGCAACGACCGCAGATCGTCGATCGACGGCCGCAGCGGGCGCGCCGCCACGATGCCGTCGATGCCGATCTCGGTGATCGGCTCCTCGCGCGCGAACAGGATTTCGTGCAATCGCTCGCCCGGGCGTACCCCCGTGAATTTGATCTCGATGTCCTTGCCTGGCTCGAGGCCGGATAGCTTGATGATGCGCTCGGCGAGATCGACGATCTTCACCGGCTGGCCCATGTTCAACACGTAGACGGCCACGTCCGAACTTTGCGGACTGAGCGCATGGCTCGCCGACGTGATCACCAGGTCGCAGGCTTCACGAATGGTCATGAAATAGCGCACCATATCCGGGTGCGTGACGGTGACCGGACCGCCAGCTTCGATCTGCGCCTTGAATTTCGGCACCACCGAGCCGTTCGACGCGAGCACGTTGCCAAAGCGGACCGCAATCAACCGCATGGTCGGCCGGCCAGCCGCGCGGCCGATGAAATCGGCGTCGAGCGCCTGGCAATACATTTCAGCCAGCCGCTTGGTGGCGCCCAGGACCGAGACCGGTTCAATCGCCTTGTCGGTCGAAATCATCACCATGGCGGCGGCACCGGCCGCGGCCGCCGCGTCGGCGACGTTGACCGAGCCGAAGACGTTGGTCTTGATGCCCTCGCTCCAGTCGCGCTCGAGCAGGGGCACGTGTTTGAGCGCCGCCGCGTGAAACACGAGGTCGGGCTCGAACTCCGCGATCAGGCGGAACATGCGCTCGCGGTCGCGGATGTCGGCGATGCGCCCGTCGATCCGAGCGGCGGATTCCTTCGTGGATAGTGCCTCCAACACGCCGTGCAGCGCCGGCTCGGCATTCTCGATCACCAACAAACGCGCGACCCCGAACGCCACCAAGCGGTCGCAGATTTCGGCGCCGATCGAACCGCCGCCCCCCGTTACGACCGCGGCCTTGCCCTTCACGAAATTCTCCAGCCGCCGATAATCGATCTTTACGCTCGGCCGCAGCAGCAAATCCTCAACATTGACCGGCGCCAACCGCAGCGCTTCCCCGCCCTCATCGAGCGCCGGCAAGCGATTGGTTGTGAGCCCGAGCCGGCGCGCTCGCATCAGAATTCCTTCCGGCCCCGCTTCCGGCGCCAGCGCGGTGGGCGTAAGCACGATGCGCGTGATGTGGGTGCCGCGTTCGGTCAGATCGGCAACGACGCTTTCGAGATCAGCAAAATCGCCCAGCACCGCGACGCCACGGATTGCCTGTCCGCGATCAGAACGCGCAGGCGACAGGATGCCCACCGGACGGATACGCGTCACGGCGCCGCTTTCCATTGCGCGCAATAACACTTCCGCATCGGCGGCGTTGCCCAGCACAAGCGTCGGCAGTGCGCCGTCAGCCTTGGTGTGGGAGAGCGTGCGCGTGTAGCGGAAATAACGGTATGCAATGCGCGTTCCCGCCAGGAAGAACATCTGCAGGAACCAGTAGAGCACGATCGTGATCTTGCCGAAGAAGAAGGTGCCGTAGACGTTCGGCGCCAGCAACACGTAGTCAAGCACCAGCAACGTAATTGCTTGCACGCTCGCGGCGCGCAGGATCGTCATCAGGTCAGGCAGGGAGGTGAAGCGCCACTTGCCCTTGAACATTCCAATGAAGGTGAAGACGAACGCGGAGTAGAAGACGAACGCGGGCAACACGAACCGCAGCAACGGCCAGCGTTCGGCGAGGCCCGATTCCCCGAAGCGCAGGTAGAACGCCGCCACCACCGCGACCGCCGTCACCAGCAGGTCGTGCGCCAGGATCAGCCACATGCGCGGCGTGAAATCGGAAAATCGGATCATGCAGTTGCCCGGCCCCTCCTTAGCGGGCTTTGGCGGCACGCGCCAGCGCATGTTCCGGCGAAGTGGACGCCGGTTCGCCGTCAAGAACATGCGCCTTCAATGACTTAGAGCGCTGCCGCCGGTACCGGGACGGCCTGGTCCACCGCCGCCAGCACCTGGTCAGCCCCAAGCTCGTCGAGACACTGACTGCGGCTATCGAGATGGCGGTCGCAGCCAAGCTGCTCGCATGGCAAACACGGCAGCGGATTCTGCACCAACCAGACATTGCCCCGCCGCTGCATCCGGCCGGCCGGCGCCCAAGGCTGATCGAGGCCACCGACCGGCCAAGGCCCGACCAGCCGCGGGCTGGTTGGCCCATAGAGCGCCACGGTTGGGCACCCGCTCCCGGCCGCCAGATGGGTCACCGACGTGTCGGGGCCGATGTAGACGACTGCGCCCTTGAGCAGCGCCGTAAGACCGGCCCAATCGAGGCGCCCGCCCTCGCGAACGACCGCTTCACCCGCGAACAGCCGGTCCACATAGGCGCCCTCCTCGGCATCGCGCCCCTGCGTCACCACCACGGCAAGCCCGCGCGCGGCGAGCCCGCGCGCCAGCGCCCGCCAACCCGCGTCGTTCCAGCGCTTGTAGTGGTACATGGGGTTCGGGTGCAGCACCGCATAAGGCGTGGCCGGTGCGACGCCGGCAGCCGACCCACCCTGCGGACACACCAGATCGGGCAAGCGCCGCAACGCCAGCGCATCGGCGAGCCGCAGCAATTCGCTCACCCGGTGGCCGTCCGGCCTGGCAACGACGGCGAGGTCGTGCACCCAGCGTTTCCACTGGCCGCCGGTCGGCGGCACCAGCCCAAGTCGGCGCCGGCCCGCCAACCATGTCGTGAACGTCGGCCGGTCGCCGCTCTGGGTACAGATCGCCAAATCGTAACGACGCGTGATACGTGCGACGAGCCGCATCGTATCCGCAAGCGAGGGGCGTTCCGGCATCGTGAGGACGAGATCGACATCCGCATTGCCCTTGAGGATGCGTTCGCTGCCGGCGAAGACCAGCATGTCAAGGCTTGCGTCCGGCAAGCCTCGCCGCAATGTGCGCACCAGCGGCGTCGTCAGCAAGACATCGCCCAGCCGCCGCAGGGTAACGACCAGGATTTTTGGCCGCTTGGGTAGTTCGATCTTGCGCATGCAATCTGCTATCAGATCCCGGCGTTTGTATAAGCAAGGCGGGGACGAATGCCAAATCGCGGACAGGCGATCCTGGCGCCGGTCTCGATCGGCGAACTGATCGACAAGATCACCATACTGGAAATCAAGTCCGAGCGGATTCCCGATCCGGGCAAATTGCGCAACGTCACAACCGAGCTCACCGGCTTGCGCGCGATTACGACCAAGGTGGGCCTCGACACCCCGGACTTGGAACCATACATGCGCGAGCTCAAATCACTCAACACAACACTGTGGGAGATCGAGGACGAAATCCGCGAACTCGAAGCCAACAAGGATTTCGGCGCCCGCTTCGTTGCGCTCGCACGCAGCGTCTATCAGACTAACGACAAGCGTGCCGCCGTGAAACACCGGATCAATCAAGCCTTCGGGTCCGCGATCGTGGAGGAAAAGTCATACAAGGGCGCCTGAGTGGATTGGCTTTTCATCACCATTCCTCCGGCCACGCCGACGCCAAACACGTAAATCCAGCCGGTCGTGAAATCGAACAATTGCGAATTGAACATCGAGGCGATGATATTCTCGATGACAACCACAAGCCCGATCCAGCTTGCCAAGCCGCCATGAAGGAACAGCCGCACGTGCGCGGCCCACATGGCGATCAGCACCGCAATTCCGACAAACCCGAGCTGGACACCGACCGTCAGGATCTGGTTGTGCGGGTTGGTTGCACTGGTCGTTGTTCCGGCCAGCCGCGCGAACGCGGCGGTGATCGCCCCAGTGCCCTGACCAATGAGCGGTGCCTCGCGCATGATCTCGAGCGACTGTTTCCAGAATGCGATGCGGGATCCCGCCGATGTGTCATGGTTGATTGCGTTGAAGTTCGCGATTTCGTCCGGAATGTTGTTGATGCGTTCGCGCAGATAGGGCGACGAGACCCACAACACGGCGGCAAGCACCGCAAGTCCCGCCAGGAACGCAATCATCTGCCGCCCACGCAGGTGCCTGGCGCCGATCCAAAGCAGCAGCACCGGCACGACCGCGAGGGCGGTACGGCTCACAGTGGCGAACACGATATTCAGGAAGAACAGGGCGGCGAGTGCGGCGCTCAGGCAAGTGTCGCGGCGCCGCGCGCGGGTCCAGGCATCGGCGGCGTATTCCAGGAGCCCGAACAAGCACAGCGTCAACACCGTGCCCTGAGTGATTCGATCCTTGAACGGGACTGCAACATCTTTGATGCGCCACGGCAGGCGCGGCGTGACATAGAGATACCACGAGAGGGCCAACAGCGCGGTGGCAGACACCAGAAATCCGATCAGCACCCAATGACCGCGCGACGAGCGTTGGAACTGCACCATGAGCAGCGGAATCGCGAGCAGCTTGGGAAATGAATCGAGTCCACCGATTCGCTCCGGCCATGACACCTGCGCCCACGCGATCCCGATCACCCCGAGCGCAACGAGAACAATCGGAAAAGCACTCGCCGGGGAGCGCAGCGTGCGCCACAACACCGGAAGATCGAGCGCGGGCACCATCGCGGGCAGGAGTGACAACGCCCATGCGATGACCAGAACTGTCGTCGCCGACGTCGACCACGGCAGCGATACGGCGACCGCAACCGCGAGCGCGTCGGCGGCGAGCAACGTCCGCGCCGGCTCGAGCCCGATGAGCGTCTTCATCGATGGGCCGGCTCTTGCCTGCGCTGTTCGATCGGTTCGACAAGCCAGGAGAGGCCCTGCTGCGCCCGCACGCGCTTTGCGGCCAGCAATTGGTCGAGCTGGCCCTGGTTCGCCGTCAGCCGCGACCGGTCGGCGTCCGGGTGCCAAAGGTGAAGCACCGTCGCTCCCAGACGGCCATCGCGGCGCCGCACGCCGTGGCGGATCATTCGCACGAAGATATCCGAATCTTCACGGCCCCAGCCGGTGAAGGCCGCGTCGAAACCGTCCACCGCATCAAGATCGCGGCGCCAGAACGCCATGTTGCTGCCGCGCGCTCCACGCCAGCGACGCGTGCGTCGATGGCCAACAAGAGCCGAGCGCGACAGCAGCAGTGGTCCGACGCGATTAACGCGCCCCCGCATGCGCTGCACAATCCATTGCGTGAGACCCCAGCGCTCCGGCACAAGACCGTTTGTGAGAATGCGGGCGGTCAGTTCGCGCGAGAGCAGCAGGCGGCTGCCGGTAACGAACCAGCCCTCCTGCGCCAACGCGCGATGTGTCGCGACAAAATCAGGCCGCGCGAGACAATCGCCGTCAAGGAAGATACAATAGCGGCCTGCACTGACCCGGATGGCGCGGTTCCTGATTTCGGCCAGGCGAAAACCTGCGTCCTCGTGCCAGACATGTTTGATCGCGATGTCGGTGCGCTTAGCCCAGTCGGTAACAATGCGACCGGTTTCAGCGCGCGAGCCGTCGTCGGCAACGATGATCTCGAAGTTGCGGTCGGTTTGCGCCGCAAGCGAGCGGAGCACGGCGCCGAGTGCGTCGGGCCGGTTGTAGGTCGCCACGATGACGGAGATCAGATCAGCCACGTTGCCTCTCAGCAAACCACGCCTTCATGTAGCGATAGTAGCTCCCTTCCGCGTTGGCGACCGCAAGCAAAAATCCCTCGCGGCCGTCGAGAAACCCGCAGCGCAGGACATACACGCGAAAGAATGTCCACAGCGCATGGCCAATCCCGCTCGCAAACGACACGCGGCGTCCCGACGCGACCAGCATCGCGGCGCCGGCGGTCGAATAGCGATCGACGCGCGAAATCGCGTCTTCGAGCTGCACCACCGTGCGATGCTGCAGCGGCTCGCGCAAGCGCGCAAGCGCGCCGTCGCAGATTACCCGTTCGTGTACGAGATCGTCGGAGAAGTGCGCCTTACCGCGCCGAAACAGCCGCAGCACGTAATCGGGAAATAAGCCGCCACGCCGCATGTCGCGACCAAGGAAGCTCGAATGACGAGGAATTTCGAAACCGTCGGCCTCGGCGTCGGCGACGGCGCCAATGATCTCCCGTGCCAGCGCTGGACTGACGCGCTCGTCAGCATCGATCGACAAGACCCAATCCCCGCTCGCAAGCGAGAGCGCGAAATTCTTCTGCGGGCCGAAACCGCTCCACTCTCGTGACATGATCTGCGCGCCCCTGCGGCGCGCGATCTCAACCGTGTCGTCGTCGCTCCCGCTGTCGACCACGATGCGCTCGTCGCAAAAATCGAGGCAGTCAAGACAAGGCCCGATGTTCCCGGCCTCGTTCTTGGTGATGATGATGGCACTCAGTCGCGGCACGATGTTCCCCGAGCATCGTTCCCGGCCCGACCGGTGGTCCATCCTCTATGGCGTAGCGCGAGACGGATCACGGTTTGAAGCCGGCAATGACGATTTTGCGATCAGATCAGGGCGATCAAGTCATCACCTTCGGTTTTTTGACCTGCTCGCGTTCATCGGCAGGACGAGCAGATTTGCGTACGATGGCGCTGGTCGAATGACCGGGCAGCACGTTGATCAGAATGACCTCGCCACCCTCGGCCTCCACCAACTCGCGTCCCACGACCTCTTCGGGCCGATAGTCGCCCCCCTTGACCAGCACCTTCGGACGCACTCGGCGCAACAGTTCCAAAGGTGTGTCCTGTTCAAACACGACAACGAGGTCGACCGCTTCGAGCGCCGCCAGCACATTGGCGCGCGCATGTACATCCTGGATCGGCCGGCCGTCGCCCTTGAGGCGCGCGACCGAGGCATCGCTGTTGAGCCCGACAACAAGCCGGTCGCATGCGCCCCGCGCCTGGGTAAGCACGTGGACGTGACCAGGGTGCAAAATATCGAAGCAGCCATTGGTGAAGCCGATACGGAGATCGTGTTTGCGCCATTCGGCGACCCGCTCATCGAGCAGCGCCCAGTCGAAGATGATCTTTTCCTCGGCTGCGAGGACGGCGGCCGGAAGGAGCCGCGCGCGCAGTTCGGCGAGCGAGGCCGACGCGACACCACGCTTCCCGACCACCACCGAGGCCGCCGCGTTGGCGGTGCGCGCCGCCGACTCGAAATCGGCCCCCGATGCGAGCAACACCGCGAGGGTCGCAACGACCGTATCGCCGGCGCCCGACACATCGCGGATCTTCACCGGATAGGCCGGGATGTGGACCGATTGCGCGCCTTCGGCATGCAGCATCAACCCGTCTTCACTCAACGTGACCAGGATCGCCCGGCTGCCGACGTCCTTGGCGAGGCCCGCCGCCGCTGCCGCGACTTCACCCGTGGTCGTGACCGGACCACGGGTCGCATCGCCCAGCTCCTTGCGGTTGGGCGTGATGACCGTCGCACCGCGATAGATCGCGTAGTCCCGCCCCTTCGGGTCGACGATCACCGGCTTGTCGAGCGCGCGGGCGGCGTCGATCACCGAGCGGATGACGCGGGGTGTCAGCACCCCTTTGGCGTAGTCGGAGAGCACGACGGCGCCCACACGCGGCAGCGCCGCCAGCGCAGCTTTGACCAATTGCCCTTCGATGCCGGCGTCAACTGGCTTCGCGAGCTCCCAATCGGCGCGCAGGAGGTGCGTCGAATAGTGCTCGGACACGAATCGGATCTTACGGGTGGTCGGGCGCGAACGATCGACGATCAGATGGGTTTCGATGTCGGTTTTGAACTCTTCGAGGCCGGCTCGTAACAGCTCTCCCGCTTCGTCATCCCCACGCACGCTGACGAAGATGCAACGAGCGCCGAGGCTCACGATGTTGCGGGCGACATTGCCGGCGCCGCCGATGAGCTTATCCTCGCGTGTCACCGCAATCACCGGCGCAGGAGCTTCCGGCGAGACCCGCGAGACCTCACCATAGACGAAGTTGTCCAGCATCAGGTCTCCGACGCAAAGGACCGTCTGCGCGGAAATCTGTCGCAGTGATTCCTCGAACGTGAACATGCACTCTCGTGTCCCGATTCCGAAGTTCGCCATACCTTGCAGCATCCTCCTCCGCGAACTTCGGAATCGGAAGGACACTAGCAAGTTTAAATTCCAGGGCCGCTTTCGATTTGAAGTTCCTAAACGAGCTTGCCGCAATCGCCGTAGGAACTTCAAATCGGCGGCACTAGTGTCCCGGTTCCAACGTTCGTATCCCTTTGCCGCGCTGTTTCATACGAACGTTGGAACCAAAGGGACACTAGCAACCATTTGATTCTAGTGTGGCTTTGGATTTGACGTTCCTACGAAGGACTCGCCGCAATGCTGATAGGAACGTCAAATCCGCCACACTAGTGTCCCGGTTCCAACGTTCGTATCCCTTTGCCGCGCTGTTTCATACGAACGTTGGAACCAAAGGGACACTAGCAACCATTTGATTTCTAGCGTGGCTTTGGATTTGACGTTCCTACGATGGACTCGCCGCAATGCTGATAGGAACGTCAAATCCGCCACACTAGTTACCGAAACCGATCGGCCCCGTCGAGGAAAGTAGTGACGTAACGCTTCACAGCGTCCTCCAACGGCGTAAAGCCGGAATTATAACCGGCGCGCTGCAGCTTTTCGACCGAAGCCTTGGTAAAATATTGATAGCTATCGCGAATCGTTTCCGGCATGGCAATGTATTCGATGTTGGGTGCGCGCCCGAGGGCGGTAAACATCGCGGTCATCATGTCGCGGAACGATCGTGGCTTGCCGGTGCCGACGTTGAACAGGCCGGAGACGTTCGGCGTTTCGAGCAGCCAGCGCACGACCGCCACCACGTCGTCCACATAGATGAAATCGCGCCGTTGATCGCCGTCAGCAACGCCATCGCGGTAGGATTTGAATAATCGCACGGGATTGCCGGCCTTCGCCTCATCGAAGCGCTTGGCAATCAGGCTCATCATTTCACCCTTGTGGTATTCGTTCGGACCAAAGACATTGAAGAACTTCAGGCCCACCCACTGCGGCGGCAACGCGAAGCGCCCGGCCACACGGTCAGCGACGGCAAGATCGAACAGATGTTTGCTCCAGCCATAAAGATTCATCGGCCGCAACCGCTTGAGCGCATCCGGATCACCGGCATCCGAAAATCCCGCCGCGCCGTCCCCATATGTCGCGGCTGACGAGGCGTAGATCAACGGCGTGCGATGGGCGGTACACCAGTCCAAAAGCTGGAGCGAGAGGCGAAAATTAGTCTCGATCACAGCATCGCCGTCGCGTGCAGTCGTTTCCGAGATTGCGCCCAGATGAATGATCGCGTCGAGCTTGCGGCCATCGAGCCAACGCACCAACTCGGCCGGCGGCACAAAGTCGGCGAGTTGACGCTTTTGCAAGTTGCGCCACTTGCCGTCCTTACCCAGGGTGTCGTTGACGACAATATCGCTGCGACCGGCCTCGTTGAGGCTGGCAACCACATTCGACCCGATGAAGCCCGCTCCGCCCGTCACCAATAACATGGCCTTGCCGCCAAACGGTGCGGTGCATTTGAAGCTTCCAGCATTGCTGCGGCAGCCGGGTAGAGCAACTTCAAATCCGAAACCACACTAGGATCATATACTTGCTAGTGTCCCTTTGATTCCGAAGTTCGCATCGGAGCGTGCCGCAAGGTAGTGCGAACTTCGGAATCGGGACACTAGTAGCCTCTCGTCCGAGTTCGTACCTGTGACGAACGTCGGAAGCGGGCCACCAGTCGCCCGCAGGCTCACCATTGCCCCAGTCCGGGGGAGCGCGCAACATGCCTGCCGACACCGGCTTGCCGCGCACCCGCCGCAGCGGACTTGACCCCTGCCTTCAACTCAAAAATAACGGTTAATTCAATGGGATCGATGCCGCGTCGATCGGTGGGCCGGCGACGACGGCGCCCGGCAAGCGCGAAAGGGTCCATGACCTCCAGTCCGAACCATCGCGCGCGTGCGAACCCAGCCGCCGATCCGCGCCCAATCCTCATCGTGCCGTACATGTGGATCGGCGACTTCGTGCGCTGTCATTCGGTGGCGAAGCTGCTCAAAGCCCAGTCGCCCGATCGGCCGATCGATTTTCTGACCACCACCAACAACGCACCCTTGCTCGACTACATGCCGGGCGTGCGCAAGGGAATCGTCTGGGACCTGCCGCGCAAGCGCATCGCACTCGCGCGGCACCGCGCGCTGGGCGAGCGGCTCCGCCCGGAGGGCTACGGGCAGGCACTGATCATGCCGCGTACCTGGAAATCCGCGCTGGCGCCATTCTTCGCGGGCATTCCGGTTCGCACCGGTTTTTTCGGAGAAGGGCGGCTCGGCACCCTCAACGACCTCCGCTTCGGCGAGCGCAAGCTGCCACGGATGATCGACCGATGCGCTTCGCTGGCGCTGCCCAAGGGCGCCGGGCTCCCGCCCGAGTGGCCGCTTCCCGAACTGGTGATCCCAGCCGCCGAACTGTCCGCCTGGCGCGCGTGCTCGAACTTGCATGCTGGCAAGCCGCTGATCGCGCTCGCGCCCGGCGCCGTCGGACCGTCCAAGCGATGGCCCGTCTCCTATTACGGCGAAGTTGCCGCGCATTTGAGCCGCAGCGGTGCGACCGTAGTGGTCATCGGCAGCCCGACCGAAGCCCCGCTGGCAGCTGAGATCTGCGCCGGCAATCCCGCCATCCGCGATCTCACCGGCGCAGACTTGCGCAACGCCATTCTGGCGCTGGGGTCGGCTGACGTGGCCCTATCGAACGATTCCGGCCTGTTGCACGTCGCCGCCGCCCTCGGGACGCCGACCATCGGCATCTTTGGCCCCACCAGCCCTTGGCATTGGGCCCCGCTCAATCCGCTGGCCGCGGTGGTCCAGGCGGAGGTCGAACTCGATTGCCGGCCATGTCACAAGCCGGTCTGCCGCCTCGGCCATCACCGTTGTATGCGCGACATTCCAGCCGCGCGCGTCATCGATATTGCACAGACCGCGCTCGCGACCGCGCGCGCGTCATAACCCTAAGCAGGGATCGTACGGTCGATCGCTGCCATCACGTCCGAGACCGAGGGGATCGCGTCCTTGCCACCGACGACCTCGATTTTACCCGCACCGACCGGGCCCGTGAGCTCGGGCGCGCTGCCGGTGAAGATCGCGGTCAGCGGCACCTGCAAGGCGGCTGCCAGATGGACGAGGCCCGTGTCGACCCCGACCACGAACGACGCGCCGGCCACAAGCCGTGCCATCGCATCGATCGGCCGCCGATCCGGAGCACGGCCGTGGGGAAGCTGCGTCACGATTCGCTCGCTGCGGGCGCGCTCGGCCTCATTGCCCCACGGAAATAGCAGACGGGGCGTGCGCGAAGCCAACAACCGTCCGAGTTCGACCCAATTCTGCTCCGGCCATTGTTTGCGCTCCTGCGCGGTCGCGTGGAACGCAATCGCGTAGGGCGAGACCACCGCATCGGCAATCTCCTTGCGATCGAGCCCGTAGTCGATCGGTCCTTCGGGCATGTAACCCAACGCCAATGCCGTCAACGCAGAATTGCGCGCGACCGCGTGCCGGTCACGCGGCACGGTGTGGTGCACGTTGTAGAGCAGCGCGGCGAAGCGTTCGCGCACGCTCGCTTTATCGTAGCCATGACGAGGTCCGCGCGCGAACCAGGCGATCAGCGCGGAGCGGGCGAGCCCCTGCGTATCAACGACTGCGTCATAGTGGCGGGCGCGCAGGACGCCGCGCATGCGACGGAATTCATGCCACGACGACCGCTTCAGCGGTTCGCGGCGCCAACGCCGTGTTGCGACGGGAATGACCTCGTTCACGGCCGGGTGCAATGCAACGAGCGGCGCAAATGCCTCCTCCACCGCCCAGGAGACATGGGCGTCGGGGAAATGCCGCCGTGCCTCGGTCACGGCCGGCATCTGATGAATCACGTCGCCGAGCGACGAGGTTTTGATGAAAAGAATGTTTTGCATCGAGACTTTGAGTGCGCAGCTGGATGCTGATATACGCCGGTCCTGATCTTGTCACGAGCGCCGTTGGGCATGCTTTCCACAACACCTAGGCAATTGCACGTGAGCATCGAGAGAAGGCACAACATCGCGCCGCGGTCACCTCTCCCCGCGCCGAGAGAAAGAGCGCCGTGCCACATGCGAGACTTTCCCCACAACACTGGTCGAGGTTGACATGACCATCCTGGTGACCGGCGGCGCCGGTTACATCGGCAGCCATATGGTGCATGCGCTGGTCGACGCCGGCGAGCCGGTCATCGTGCTCGACAATCTGTCGACCGGCTTCGAGTGGGCACTGCCAAAGGAAGCGCGCCTCATCGTCGGCGAGACCGGCGACCAGCCGCTTGTCGCCGAGCTGATCGCGCAACACGGTATCGAGGCGATCATTCATTTCGCCGCCTCGATCGTGGTGCCGGAATCGGTGTCCGAGCCGCTGCGCTACTACCGCAACAACACTGTGAATTCACGCGCGCTGATCGAATGCGCCGTGCAGGGTGGCGTGAAGCATTTCGTGTTCTCCTCAACCGCGGCGGTCTATGGCGAGCCGGAGCATTCGCCGATCAGCGAAGATAATCGGCTGATGCCGATGTCGCCTTACGGCTGGTCCAAGCTAATGACCGAAGTGATGCTGCGCGACGCCAGTGCCGCATATGGGATCGGCCACGTAATCCTGCGCTACTTCAACGTCGCCGGCGCCGACCCGCACGGCCGCACCGGCCAATCCACCAAGGGCGCAACCCACCTCATCAAGATTGCGGTCGAGACCGCCCTCGGACGGCGCCCATCCATGCAGGTGTTCGGCACCGATTATCCGACGCCGGACGGAACCTGCATCCGCGACTACATCCATGTCAGTGATCTGGTGCGGGCGCATTCGGACGCGCTCGCTTATCTGCGCGGCGGCGGACCATCGGTCACGCTCAATTGCGGCTACGGCCAAGGCTTCTCGGTGCTCGACGTGATCAACTCGGTCAAGCGAGTCTCCGGGGTCGATTTCAAAGTCGAGTTGGCGGGCCGCCGCGCCGGTGATCCGGCGCAACTCGTCGCCCGCTCCGATCGGGCGCGCAGCGTGCTGGGCTGGAAGCCCCAACTCGACCAGTTGCCAACCATTGTCGGGCACGCGCTCGCCTGGGAACGCAAGCTGATGGCGCGGCGAAACTGAGCTTTCTTCCGGATTTGTGGACGCCGGTCTTCCGACCAAGATGCAATCAATATAAGGATACCATTAATTCTGCTTGAAAAATTCTCCTCGCCCGGGCACCACAGGCCGATGACGAATCCCGGCAACCCGGCCGACCCGCACAGCGCTCGCGCTCTGATCAAGCGCCTGCTGCTGGAGCATGCGGTCCAGCATATCCGGCTCTATGTACTCGCCGCCGGGATGATGATGATCGGCGCCGCCTGCGTGGCTGTGAGCGCGTATCTGATCGGCGACATGATCAACCAAGCCTACGTCAACCGCAATTTCCCGGCGATCCTTGCGCTCAGCATCGCGACGACCGTGCTGTACACGATCAAGGGCGCGGCAACCTACGGGCAAGCCGTGCTCATGTCGCGGATCGGGACCCGCATTGTGGTCGAGAACCAGCGGCGGGTGTTCGACAAGCTGCTCAATGAAGGTCTGGGGTATTTCGCCGACCGTCATTCCTCCGAATTCATCGCGCGCCTCACGACCGGCGCGAATTCGGCAGCGGGAGTCATCAACCTCCTGATCTCGGCAGTCGGCCGAGATCTCGCCTCGCTCGTCGGCCTCGTGACCGTGATGATGGTGCAGAATCCGACGCTGTCGATCGTGAGCTTCGTGATCCTGCCGCCGGCGTTGCTGGTGCTGCGCAAGCTGATCCGGCGCCTGCGTTCGGTCGCCCGCACCCAGTTCGACTACACCGCCCGCACGATGGAGACGGTGCAGGAAACCGTGCAGGGCATGTCGACCGTCAAAGCCTTCACGCTCGAAGGCGTGATGCGCAAGCGTCTCGACGACAGCGTCACGGTGGTCGAGCGCGAAGCATTCAAGCTCGCGCGCATCGCCAACCGGGCAAGCCCGCTGATGGAGACCTTGGGCGGCGTCGTGTTATCGATCGCGATGATCTATTGCGGCTATCTGGTCGTGGTCGGCGGACAGACGCCGGGACAGTTCTTCTCGTTTTTGGCGGCGTTCTTGCTCGCCTACGAGCCTGCCAAGCGTCTGGCGCGGCTCAATCTCGACCTGCATACCAACCTGGTCGGCGTGCGCGTCCTATTCGAGATCCTCGACAGCCCTGCGACCGAACCGATCGAGGACGGCAAACCGCTTCTGCACGTGACCAGAGCGCGCGTCGAGTTCAGTGACGTGCGGTTCAGTTACCGCACCGGCGAGCCGGTGTTGCGCGGCATGTCGTTCGTTGCCGATCCGGCTAAACTGACCGCGCTGGTCGGACCGTCGGGCGGCGGCAAGTCGACCGTACTCAACCTCATTCTGCGGTTCTACGAGCTCGAGAGCGGGGCCATCACGATCGACGGCGAGAACATCGCCGATCACTCGCGCCAATCGCTGCGCCATCACCTCGCCTACGTGGGCCAGCACGTTTACCTGTTCCGCGGCTCGATCCGCGACAATATCGTGCTCGGAAAGCCGGAGGCGACTGAGCAAGAAATCGTGGCCGCCGCCAAGGCCGCGCATGCGCACGACTTCATTACCGGTTTTCCCAACGGCTACGACACGCCGGTCGGCGAGCAGGGGCTGCAGCTCTCCGGCGGACAGCGCCAGCGCGTTGCGATCGCACGTGCGCTGATCCGCAATGCGCCCATCATTCTGCTCGATGAAGCAACCGCGGCGCTTGACGCGGAATCCGAGCGGTACGTGCAGGAAGCGCTGGCCGTTCTTTGCGCCGGCCGTACCACCATCGCGATCGCGCATCGACTGGCGACCATCATGCACGCAGACCGCATCCTGTTCGTGGAGAACGGCGCCGTCATCGAAGCCGGCCGCCATGACGAGTTGCTGCGCAAGGGCGGCCGCTACACGTCATACTATCGCCTGCAGTTCAAGCCGCAGGAGCAGCCGATCGCCGCGGCCTCAGCCGGGTAATCGGACCACTCATCTCAAGGAGCAAACATGAGCGCTGAACGCTACGTCATTCCTGTGCCTGCGCAGCCGTCGGTCGCCGTCGCCGGATCAAGCGAGCTCTTTCCGGTGCGCCGCATCTGGTGTGTGGGACGCAATTACGAGGAGCACATTCGCGAGATGGGTCATGACGTGCGCGACCCGCCGTTCTTCTTTGCCAAGCCTGCCGATGCGATCGCGCCCGATGGCGCGACCGTGCCCTACCCGCCGCTGACCAAGGACCTGCATCATGAGGTCGAACTGGTGGTTGCGCTCAAGAGCGGCGGCCGCAACATCAAAGCCACGAACGCGCTCGACTGCATCTGGGGCTACGGTGTCGGCATCGATCTGACCCGGCGAGACCTGCAGACCGCTTCGCGCGACATGAAGCGACCGTGGGAGATCGGCAAATCCTTCGATGCCTCGGCGCCCTGTGGTCCATTGCAGCCGGCCGCCCGGATCGGGCACCCGAGCAAGGGCCGCATCGCGCTCAAGTGCAACGGCAAGGTGCGCCAGGACGGCGATCTGGCGCAGATGATCTGGAACGTGCCCGAGGTGATCGAAAAGCTCTCCGAGCAGGTCGCACTCGCCGCCGGCGATATCATCATGACCGGCACGCCCGCAGGCGTTGCCGCGGCCGTTACGGGCGACAAGCTCGAGTGCGAGATCGCCGGCGTCGGCACGCTCACCGTGACGATCGGCCCGCCGGCAAGGTAAAGCCTGGGGTCGGATGGGTTGAGCGCGAGCGAAACCCATCGCGGGCGCAATGATGGGTTCCCCCGCATCAAGTGCGGGATCTACCCATCCTACAGACACCGAGCCCCGCGGACTGCAAGAATGGGTTTCGCTTCGCTCTACCCATCCTACTGAATCAGTCCCTCGGCCTTCATCGCCTCCTGGACTTTGGGCCGAGCGGCGACGCGTTCGCGGAACGCCTTGAGGTTCGGGAACGCGTCGAGCGGCATGTCGACGCGCTGCGCCCAGGTGGTCATCACGAACAGATAGGCGTCGGGCACCGTGAACGCATCACCCATCAGGTATTGCCGCCCGGCGAGTTTCTGGTCGATCCACTTGAAGCGGCCTTCGACGTTCTGGCGCGCGATCTGCTTGTAGGCGTCAGGCGTGGTCGGCCGGAAGATCGGGCCGAAATTCTTGTGCAGCTCCGAGGTGATGAAGTTGAGCCACTCCTGCACCTGGTAGCGTTCCTTACTGCCGTTGGGCGGGGCCAGCTTGGCGTTCGGCGCCTTGTCGGCGATGTATTGGACGATGACAGGGCCCTCGGTCAGAACCATGCCATCGTCGGTCTCGAGTACGGGCACCTGGCCCTTGGGATTGACCTTGAGAAAATCGCCGCCATCCTTGGTTTTCTTCTCGCGCAGATCGACCTGAACGAGCTCGGGATTCTGGCCAGCCTCGCGCAGCACGATGTGGGGCGACAGCGAGCATGCGCCCGGTGCAAAATAGAGTTTCATCGCATCAACTCCTTGATGTTCTCGGCAAAGGCACGGCAAAACTCCGGCCCTTGGCGGAGCTCATATAGGTCAATTTCACAGTCCAAGGTAGGCTTTGCGGACCCGGTCGTCGGCGAGCAACGCGGCGCCGGCACCCGAGAGCGTGGTCCGGCCGTTTTCCAGCACGTAGGCCTGAGTCGCGATTTTGAGTGACACCGCCACGTTCTGCTCGACCAGGACGCAGGTCAGCCCATCGCCGTTGAGCTCCCGGATCGTCTTGAGCACGTCGTGCACGATGGTCGGCGCCAGCCCGAGGGAAGGCTCGTCGAACATCACGAGGTCGGGCGCGCCCATCAGGCAGCGTGCGATCGCCAGCATCTGCTGCTCGCCACCCGAAAGCGTGCCGGCGGGCTGGCGCGCACGCTCCGCCAGAAGCGGAAACAGCGAAAGCGCGCGCGCATAGTTGCGAGCGCGATGGGCGTACGCCCGCGGCACCATGGCGCCCATTTCCAGATTCTCCGCCACCGTGAGCGAGGGAAACAGCTGCCGGCCCTCGGCGACCTGGCCGATGCCGAGATTGCAGATGCGGTGGCTCGGCCAGCCGGTGATGTCGGTGCCGCGGAAGCTGATGCGACCGCGCGCCGGTCGCAACATGCCAGCGATGGCACGGATCAGCGTTGTCTTGCCGGCGCCGTTGGCTCCGACAATGGCGACGATCGCGCCCTCCTCGACCACAAGATCGATGCCGTCGAGCGCCTGGGCATCGCCATAGAAAACATTGAGGCCCTCGACCCGGAGCATCACAGCGCCTCCGCGCCGAGATAAGACTTGATCACGTTCGCATCGTGCACGACGTCGGCCGGCGCGCCTTGCGCGATGGTGGCGCCGTGATGCATCACCAGGACGCGAGTGGCTAGCGCCATCACGGCCCGCATCACATGCTCGATCAGGAGAATGGTGAGCCCGCTCGCGCGGTTGAGCTCGGTCAGGATCGCGACAATTCGATCAACCTCGGTCGGTCGCAGTCCCGCCATCACCTCGTCGAGCAGCAGGAGTTTTGGCTCGGTCGCGAGCGCGCGGGCGACTTCGAGTCGCTTGCGATCGGGCAACGTCAAACTGTCGGCACGCTGGGCGCGCTGGACGGTGAGATCGAGCCGGCGAAGCACATCATCGGCATGCCGCGTGGCATCCGCAACATCGCGATGACGCAGGAGCGCCGCCACGATTACGTTATCCAGTACCGAGAGCGCTGGAAACGGCCGGACGAGCTGGAACGTGCGCCCAATGCCGCGCCGGCACACCACATCGGGCGAGAGCCCATCGATGCGCTGGTCGCAGAATACGATCGAACCGGCATCGGGCCGCAATGCGCCGGAAATCATGTTGAACAGCGTGGTCTTGCCGGCACCGTTGGGGCCGATGATGGCGAAGATCTCGCCCGGCTCCACGTCACAGCTCACGTTGCCGACCGCGAGCAGCCCGCGAAAGCGTTTGCTGATATTCGCAACCGACAGCAGCGTGCTCACGCGCGTTTCCCCAGGCCGAGCTTGCGTGAAAGCCAGGGCCAGACGCCGTCCGGCATCAGCGCCACCACCAGCAACAGGCAGATGCCGTAGAACACCTGCTTGGCGCCCGGCACATCGATCCCGGTGCGGGTCAGGACTTCGGTGAGCGTCTCGGCGATGCCGGTGAGCAGGAATGCCCCGAGGATCGGTCCGAACAGGGTGCCGACGCCGCCGATGATCGGCCCCAGGATGATCTCGATCGAGCGCCCGATGCTGAACACCTGTTCGGGAAACAGGTTGTTGTAGTAGAACGCGAAGAAAACACCGGCGAACGAGGTCAGTCCGGCCGAGATGACAACGGCGATCATCTTGTAGCGAAAGGTCGCGATGCCGACCGCGCGGGCCGCCTCCTCGTCTTCCCGGATCGCCTGCCAGAAATAGCCGAGCCGGCTTCCCAAGAGGTAGCGGCAGAGCACGA
The DNA here is from genome assembly GCA_963833605.1 of uncultured Alphaproteobacteria bacterium. Taxonomy (GTDB): domain Bacteria; phylum Pseudomonadota; class Alphaproteobacteria; order Rhizobiales; family Xanthobacteraceae; genus JAFAXD01. Next base: position 77,412 of record CAWHYZ010000006.1, on the reverse strand, counting down.
ACACCAGGACCGTCATCGCCAGGATCAGGTAATAGAACATCACCGGCTTGCCGCGCAGCTGCCAGAGGTCATTGTGGGCGTACTGCGCAACCGGCAGGAACAGGCCGCTGGATGCGCCCACCCAACCGAAATGGTCAAAGCCGATGCGTGCGAACTCGGCGAAAGCGATGGTGAGGATCGCGAAGTAGGCGCCGGCGACGCGAAACCGGAACGCCAGGAACCCGATGACGGCTCCGCACGCGGCCGCAATCGGAACCGCCGCAATCAGACCGATCCAGGGCGCCAGGCCGTAGTGGATGAACAGCGCCGCAGTCGCGTAGGCGCCGACCCCGACATAGAGCGCATGGCCAAGCGACAACTGCCCGGCGAACCCCATCATCACGTTCCAGGCCTGACCCGCATAGGCAAAATACAAGATAAGAATGAGGACACTGAGCAAATAGTCGCTGGCGAACGCCGGCGCTGCCAGCAGCGCCACAAACAGCACGGTCAGCAGTACCAGCGCGCGGCGCGACCCGCCGTCGAGCAATCCGGTCATGCGGCGCGCTTTCCAAGAATGCCCTGCGGTCGCAGCAGCAGGACGATAACCAGGATCGCGAACGCGAACATGCTCTTGGCCGAGGGCGTGAACAGGAGCCCGGCCATCGCCTCGGTCAACCCGATCAGCACGCCGCCAAGCAGCGCACCGGGCAGGGAACCGAGCCCGCCGGTGATCACGATGACGAAGGCCAGCAGGGTGTAGGCCGGTCCAACCACCGGCGAAACGTCGTTGAGCAGAAGCAGCATCGGGCCGGCGGCTCCGACGCAGGCGGCGCCGATCCCGAAGGTGAGCGCGTAGAGCTTCTTCACGTCGAGCCCGACCACCAGCGCGCCGGTGTAGTTGTCGGCGCAGGCCCGGATTGCCTGTCCGACCCGGGTGAAGCGGAAGAAAGCGAACAGCGCCGCCGCAACGACCACCGCCGCACCAGCGGCGTAAAGCTTGGTGGCGTCGATGATCAGCGTCCCGATCTGGTAGCTGTCGAACGCGTAGCTCGTCTGGACGCTGCGGGCGTCAGGCCCGAACCCGATCAGCAACACGTTGACGATGATCAACGCGACCGCGACCATGAGGATGAATTGGCTGTGCTCGGGCCGGTTGATGAACGGGTTGATCAGCCCCGCCTGCAGCACGTAGCCGAACGCGAACAGCACCGCCGCGATCGGCAGCATCATGACCAGCGGATCGAGCTTGAGCGCGGCGAACAGGACGACCGCGATATACATCGCGATCGTCATCATCTCGCCGTGGGCGAAGTTGACCACACGCACGACGCCGAAAATCACCGACAGGCCGAGCGCCATCAACCCGTAGACGAGGCCGGTCAGCGCCCCGCCCACGGCAACGTTGAGGTAGACCGAGAGCGGCACCTACGCGCGCGCCTTCAGGCGCGCTTGTCGTAGGGCGTCATCGGCAACTCGGGCTTGGCATCGGCTGCGGCCTTGGGCGCGAGCGTGACGAATTTGCCATCCCGATTCTGGATGCCCGCATTCTTGAGCTTGTCGTTCTGACCCTTCTCGTTGAACGAAATGCCGGGGCCGATGCTGACATTGTCGGTGATATTGGTCTTGCGGATGGCTTCGACCATCGCCTTGGGATCGGTCGATCCCGCGCGCTTGAAGGCGTCGGCCGCGACCAACAGCGCCTCGAACGTGTAGACGTGCTTTTCGTTCAGGTTGAGATCCGGATAAGCCTTGGCCAGCGCCGCGACCAGCTGCTTGCTCAACTTTTTCGTGGGATCGTACCACGGGATGAAGCTCATCGGGCCGTTCGCCAGCTTGCCCAAGGTCTTGAAATAGTCGTTCTCGTTCCAGCCCGGTCCCATGCTCAGCACCGCCATCGGGCTCCAGCGCTGCTTGACCATTTCGCGCGTCATCAGGATCGCGTCGTTGAGGCGGCTCACCACCAGCACCGCGTCCGCGCCGGTCGCCTTGGCCTTGGCCACCTCAACCGACAGGTCGCGCGCCGCCGGATCGTAAGCGATCTTCTCGACGATCGTGTAGGGCATGTTGAACTTGGGCATCATCGCGTTGATGCCCTGCAGCATCGCCACGCCGAAGGTGTCATTGACATGCAGCAGCACGACCGTCTTGGGCGCCGCGCCCGCGGTCTCGAACACTTCCTTCTGGTTGTTGAACGCGTCGGTGAGAATCATCGGCGCGGTCGGGAAGTTGCGAAACACGAACTTGTAGCCCTGCTCGGTGATCGGCGGCGCCGCTGCGATGTTGACCACGTACGGGATGCCCTTCTGCTCGGCGACCTGGGCGATCGCGCTCGACTGGCCGGAATCGAACGCCCCGACCAGCATCTGGGCGCCCTCGTTGATCAGGCGCTCCGCCCGTGAGCGCGCCACGTCGACGCTCGTTTCGGTGTCGGCGTTCATGATCGTGATTTCCGGCAGGCCGAGGCTCTTGAGGATCGGCGGGGCGAGCTCGACGGCGCGCTGGCAGTCCTGTCCAATCAGCGCCTGTACGCCCGAGCGCGGCAGCAGCGAGCCGACCTTCAGCGGGCCGCCTTGGGCGCGCACGATCGCCGGCATAGCGAGACTGGCACTCGCCGCTGCGGTGCCCGCGAGCAGCGTGCGTCGGTTGATCCTGATGTGGCGGAGCGATGTCATTGGGTTCCTCTCTGGACTGGATTCATGTGTTTTGGGGGCTGGGCCTCGCCCCGGCCCGGCGGCTGGAGAGGAACCTAGCGGAAACCCGTACCGGCGGGAACTGCGGCACAGCGTTACTTTTTGGCAAGGAGGCGCCCCAGGCGGTGCTTCTCCCCGCTTGCGGGGAGAGAGCCTGCTCTCGGGCTACGATCCGAGGGTCGATTTCGAGCGCAGCGAGAAATCCGGTGAGGAGGACTTTCCGAGCACTCGGAACTGCGGCGACGCCCCCTCACCCCGACCATCTCCCCGCAAGCGGGGAGATGTGGCCAACATCACCATCAGACCACACCGTCGCCGACGCTCACCTCGGCGGGATCTGCACGAACACCTTGAGCTGGTCGGGGGTCAACGGCTTCTCCAGGAACTTGAGCTTCACAGCGTCGCGCATGGCGCCGTCGAGGTCGGCGAGCGCGTCAGTCTGCATGGTCGCCTTGGGCTGAAAGTCGGCGATCGACTGGCGCACGATGTCCGGCGAGGTGTCGGTCTTCTTGGCATACATCGCGACCGCAGCCGGGTCGGAATACATCCAATCGACCGCCTCGCGGTAACCCTTCACGAAACGCAGCATCGCGTCCTTCTTGGCCGCGAGCGCGTCCGCATTGGCGATCAGCAACCGCACCGTCTGGCCCCGCAGCGAGGGTACGTCGGAACCGCGCGCGATGATCCGGATCTTGCCTTCGTTGAGTTCCTTGACGCCGAAGGGCGGCGCCGCCCAGCCAATGTCAATCTGCCCGGTCATCACCGAGGTGAGAGTGCCGGGCTGACCGCCGGTCGAAGTCGGCTTTGCTTTCAACCCGAGTTCCTCGACGAAGGCCACCACGATGTTGTTGGAGGACGAGCCGCTGGTCGAATAAGCAACGGTGTTCTTGTCGGTCGCATCCTTGAGCGATTTGATCGGCGAGTCCGCCTTGACGTACCAATAGAGATCGCTGGTGCCTGTGAAGGCAGGCAGCAAGACGCGCACCGGCGCGCCCTTGGAGAACGCGCGCATCGCCCCGGCCAGCCCAACGCCAGCGCCAATGTCGGCGCTACCGGATATCACCGCCTGGATCGTTTCGCCCGCGCCGGCCGTGCCGAAGTTCTCCAACACCAGGTTCAATTTCTTGAAGATGCCGGCGTCCTGGCCGAGCGTCGGCGCCTGATTTTCCCAGTTGTTGATCTGCCCGATCGCAAGCTTAAGTGTGTCCTGGGCAGACGCCGGCTGCGCGAATGAGCATGCAACCAGCCCCAATGCTGCCAGCGTGGTTGATCGTTTCATCGGCGTTTTCCTTTGGTTTGCTTGGTTTTTGTCGCCACCGGTTTACGTGCTGCTGCGGGTTTGCGGGCAGCCGCCACGCGCCCGCGCGGCGGCATGGCGCCGCGTTTCGCGAGCCGTGTCATCCAATATTCCCAGGCCCGCGCCACGGTGTTGGGCTGCTGATGCAGCTTGCCGGCCATCTCCACCTCGCCCGGCGTGAGGGCGCCGATCTTGCCCATGAGCTTGGCGTTCGTCTGATACTCGGCATTGCGGCACCCATAGATGCTGCGGAACACGAGCTCGCGCAGGCCGCCGCCGACGACCGTCGCGCCATGCCGGCGCATCAGCACCATGTTGTGGTCGCCGAGCGCGCGCGCCAGCGAAGCGCCCTCCTGCGGCGTCCGCACCAGGAGATTGGTGTCGCCGAACTCGTTTTGGCTATCCCAGAACGGAACGCGCGCGCCGATCACCGCACCCAGGTGATAGACGGCGACCAACGGCTCGCCGGTGATGCAGTACGGCAGCATTGCGGGCGAGTGATGATGGCAGACCGCGACCACGTCCGGTCGCGCCTTGTAGATCTCGCCATGGATGACGCGCTCCGAATACATCGTCACCGTCGGCGGCGTGACCGGTTCGGAGTTGAGCGTGAACTCGTAGAGATCATCGGGCTCGACCAACTCGGGCGAACGCGAGCGCGAGAGCAGATAGCGGCCGGGATCGGACGGATGGCGCACACTGAGATGGCCGAAGGCATCGATCACGCCCTCGTGGGCGCACATGCGGTTGGCAATCGCAAGCTCATGGCGGATGTCGGCAAGGGACACGGACGTTTCCTCATTATGGTTGAGCTGAGTGTGTGGACCCCGGCAGGAAAGCGGAACCGAGCAAGCGGTGCAAGGGCGGCTCGACCCGGCGACGCGCGTGCGGCACCAGCGTTCCCGCGCTGGCGCCAAACAGGAGCTTGCGTCGTGCGCTCGCCTGGTTCACCGCATATATGGGTAACCCTCTGACTTACCGTCATTTTCGACCTTCTGGCGCGGCTGGGTTTGCGCACGACCCAAGCGGTTTTTTCGGCAGCCTGCTAGAACGGCTCGTTCAACGCGAGCACACGAGCGGCCCGACATGACCGAAAAGAAGCTGACTGGAAAGATCGCCCGCGATCGTATCCGCCTGATGGAGATCCCCAGACCACCCGCCGGCCTCATTGCGGGGTTCAGATCCCTCCACGATGCGACCGGGATCATTTCCGACATCATGGATGAACTGGGGATCACCGGCATCATCGGCGCATCGGTTCTCCGTCCGACAATTGCCGGAGCAACGATCGTCGGACCGGCGCTCACGGTCCGCAATACGGTGGCGCGCGAGCACGTCTACGAGGCCGCCAAACGCCACGTCAACAAGATGGCGGAGTTCGAAGCTCACAATCTGGCACAACGCGGCGACGTGATCGTGATCGACGGGGTCGCCGGCGTTTCGAACATGGGAGGCATCTCGGCGCAAACAGGGCATCGCCAGGGGGAAGTCGGCGCGATCGTGTTTGGCGGGATCCGTGACATCGCCCACTCGCGCCGCGTCGGCTATCCGATCTGGTCGACGGAGGTCACACCTCTCACCGGAAAATGGCGGATCGAGACGGTCGAAATCAACGGCGACATTCAGCTCGGCGACGTACGCGTTTCGCCGGGTGACATCGTGCTCGCCGACGATACCGGCGTTTGCTTCATTCCGAAGGATCGCGCCGCGGAGGTGTTGCGGCTCGCCTTGGACAAGCACGGCAAGGAAGAGGCCAAGGTTGGCGAAATCGAGCGCGGCACCGCAGTGGCCGATCTTCCAACCAACGCGTAGCTGGACCTGGGCAGATGGCGGATGTGTTGGCCGGGGTGGCTCGTCGCCGCGGGTCATCGACACCATCAGCGTTGGCCAGACGCCTGAAGGTGTCGCCATGTCTGGCGACGGGGCCTATATGGCGGCGACGGTGATGAATGGCTCCAACCGCGAAGACTTACCCGGCGTTCCGTGTACGCTATAATTTGAGATTGAGCCATTCGCCTTAAATTGTGTGCTGGCTCTGTCTGCCAATTTTGCAAGGAGGAAATCATGGGCTATCTTTCACGGCGCTCTTTCGTCTTTGCGGCCGTGGCTTTTGGGTTTTATGGCGGCAGTGCGTGGGCGCAGAACGAGCCGTCGGGCGCGGGCAAGCGGGTTGCGCTCAAGGGCTACGACCCGATCTCATATTTCACCGATGGCAAACCGGAGAAGGGATCGAGCGAATTCACCTTCGCCTTCGACGATACCACCTACTGGTTCAAGAGCGCCGAGCACCAGACCCGCTTTGCCGCCGACCCCGAGCGTTACGCACCGCAGTTCGACGGCTACTGCGCGGTGCAACTCTCACGCGGCCGCAAGGTCGAGGCCGATCCGGAGGCCTGGACAATCACGAATGGCAAACTTTACGTATTTTCTGGCAAACCCGGGGTGCCGGCATTCCAGCAACACACGGCCGGTATCGTCGAAAAGGCCGGCGAGAATTGGCAGAAGCTTCGCGCGGCACGGTAGCGCACAAACTATAACCCCGCCTTCGCCAGCGCGCTGGCGAGCTTCGCGCGCAATTCCGGCCGGCGCAGAAGCGAGCCGAAGTCGGCGCTGTCAAAGTGCGCGTTTAATCCCCGCACCGTCTCGGCTTGCCTCGCGGCATCGGCTTGCCGCCCGGCTTCGGCGTAGGCCGCCGCCAGGATCGCATTCGAGTAGACGTCGGTCTTGTTGCCTTCGAGCGTGCGGATCGCATCGGAGCTCCGGTCGCTGAGAAGATAAGCGATCCCGAGGATGAACGACTTGTTCACCGTGAGGTTGAGACCAAGTCTACCGGCGGTCTCGAAAGCCTTCACCGATGCATCGACATCGCCGGCCCAGAGCAGCGCCGTCGCCAGCCCGGCATAGGCATCAGGATCGCTGTTGTTAAGCTCGACCGCACGCCGCATTTCGTCCAGCGCGCGATCGTAGTCGGCATAGCGGATATAGGTGCTGCCGAGCAGCGCGTGCGCGCCCCCATTCGTCGAATCGATGGCGATAGCTTTGCGGCCGAGATCCTCGGCGCGCTGCAACGCCGCTTCAGGATCCGCAGTCCATCCTTGCAAAACGCCGTTCAGCTCGAACTCGTCCCAACCCGATATAGGCGGGGGCATAGCCGGGATCGAGTTCGATGGCGCGTTTGAACAGCGCGCGCGCCTGCGAGTTGGCGGAACGATTGACGCGCCCCAAGAGATCGCGGCCCCGCAGGACAATGTCGTAGGCCTCCAGACTGCTTGGTGGTTTGCTGGCAAGCTTTGCCAGTTCCAGATTAGTCAGGCGACTCGCGAGCATGCCGGCGATGCGGCGGGTGATATCGTCCTGGACCGAGAATATATCCTTGGGCGCGACGTCATAGTTTTCGGACCATAGCAACGCGCCGCGTGTGGCATCGGTCAGACGAATCGAAATGCGAATGCGCTCAGGGCTGCGGCGGATACTGCCCTCCACGATGTAGCGCACATCAAGATCCCGGCCGACATCTTCGGGCCGCGGATTTTTGCCCTTGTAGGAGAAGACGGCGTTACGGGAGCGGACAACGAACTCCGAAAATCGCCCGAGCGCGGAAATGACGTCTTCGGTCAGACCGTCGGCGAAGTAATCCTCATTTGCGGCATCCGCGAGGGACACCAGTGGCAGCACGGCGATCGATGGACGCACATCCGTGCTTGGTGTTCGGGGGGCAGATCCGGTCGGAGGTGCCAAGGGCGCGCCGTGACGCAAGGTCCACCAAGCGGCCGCGCTGGTAGCACCCAGCACGAGCGCCAGCAGGCCTGCAAGAATTGCACGCTTGCGCGCTTTGGCCGGTATGACGCGACCGGGCGATAATTCTGGCGCCTCAACGATCGCATGCGGCGCTAGGGCGAAGACGCGAACCGGTCTGACGATGTTCTTGACCTGCTGCTCACCGCCGTCGGCGAACGTCAACGGCAGCTTATCGCGGACCTGCTCGTACGCGGTATCGGAGATGCACAGTCCGCCCGGCTCGCAGATCAATTCAAGCCTAGCGGCTATGTTCACGCCGTCGCCGAAAATATCGTTACCGTCAATGATGATGTCGCCGATATTGATGCCGACACGGAAGACGATGCGTTTTTCGTCCGCAACGCCGCTGTTTCGTTCGATCATCTTGCGCTGAATGGTAACGGCGCAGGCGACGGCCTCGACGACGCTGGGAAAATCCGCCAGCAGCCCGTCGCCCGTGGTTTTGACAATGCGTCCGCCATAGGCAGCGACTGCGGGATCCACCTGCTCCTTGCGGACAGCCTTGAGCGCCCGCAGAGTTCCGATCTCGTCGGCCCCCATCAGGCGGCTATAGCCGACGATGTCCGCAGCTAGAATCGCGGCGAGTTTGCGCTCGACGTGCTCGTGCTTTTCCAAACGGAACGCTTTCATCAATAATTTCTGACCAACGGTATCTTATTTCGTGAAAACCTGCACGTGTGCAGGATCCCTGCAGCATGTTCCCGTGCGGGTGCCGCACGGCCTGGGCAAGCAATTCTAGCCATTTTGCGCTCAGGCGGAACTCGAAAGGCGCGTAAAGCCGGTGACGTTCCCGCCAGGCCTCGCCAAACGAGGAACAACGCCCAAGGGTCTTTCCCGCCAAACTCAATTTTGCGGCGTGATTTTGGCGATGCGCACGTACTCGCGCCAATTCTCGACATCCTTCACGAGCATCGCCTGTGCCTCTTCGGGCGTCTTGATCAGCGGGTCACCGCCGAGATTGCTGAGGAATTTCTTGGTCTCCTCAGTGCTCTCGATGTCGACAAACCACTTGTTGATCTGGTCGACAATGTTCTTTGGCGTCCCGGCCGGAACGGTCGCTGACCACCATCCGATCACATTCATCGGAACGCCTTGCTCGGCCATGGTCGGAATGTCCGGAACTGACTGAAACCGCTCGTCGGCGCCCACGCCCAGGATGCGCATTTTTCCCTGATTTCTCTGAGCCAGCGCGAGCACGGGATTATGGATGGCGTAGTCAACCGCGCCGGAGAAAATATCGTTGAGCGTGTCAGCCGCGATTTTGTAGGGGACTTCGACGGCCGTCACGCCGGTCCTTTGCTTGTAGATCTCGCCCATCACCGTTGCCTCATGGTTGCTTGTCGCGTAACTCGCCTTATCGCCTTTCGCGAGCATCGTCTTGGTGAGATCATCGAGTGTGTGGTACGGCGTCTTGGCATCGACGACGAACATGAAGGCCTGCCGATTGATCGTCGCCGCAACCTGCAACGCAGTTACTACGTCGATCGGCGGATTTTTCCGTAGCGCCATCATGCTGGCCGTGTTGCCTCCACCCCAGATCAGGATCGTGTAACCGTCGGGCTTGGAGCGCGCGACATATTCGACGGCGATGTTGCCGAGTGCTCCGACACGGTTCTCGACGATGATGGTCCGGCCTGCCAGAGGACGGACCTTTTCGGCGAAATAACGTACGATAACGTCGCCACCGCTCCCTGCCGCGGTTCCGGTGACGAAATGGATGTCCTGCGCCGGCCAGCGCTGCGCCAGCGCCGGCCGTGCAAGACCGATCGCGGAAGGTGCCGCCAGCGCCGCGGTCGCGGTGAGAAATTGTCGCCGTGTTGTTTTTAACATGGTGTTCCTCCCGTTGATCGGCACGCCACGTTCACGGTACGGCCGCCGCCGAGGTGATCGAGTAGGACCTAGTTCACCCGCTCGCCCGTGGCCCGAACGACATCACCCCATCGGCCGGCTTCTGCGTTCAGAAAGTCGGCGAAAACCGCAGGACCGGAGTCCACAGGCTGCGCGCCGAAGTCCAACAGACGTTGCCGCACGTCGGCCAGTTGCGTGACAGCGGCGATCTCCTGCGCGAGCCTCTGCACAATCTCGGGCGGCGTCTTCGCGGGGGCGACGATCCCATACCAGAGCGAAACATCGAACCCCGCGATTCCCGATTCGGCGACGGTCGGAATGTCCGGCGCGAGCGGCGAACGGGTGGCGGTGCTCACCGCCAGCCCGCGCAGCGCGCCGGAGCGCACGTGCGGCAGGCCGGTGATGATCGAGTCCAGCATCAGCGGTACGTTGCCGGAGAGCACGTCGTTGAGTGCCGGCGCCGAGCCGCGATACGGCACGTGCACCAGGTTGATGCCGGCACGCTTCTTGATCATCTCCATCATCAGGTGCGGCGCGACGCCCACGCCCTGGCTCGCGAACGACAGTTGCCCGGGTTTCGTCTTCGCGATGGCGATCACGTCGCCGAGCGAGCTGGCCCCGAGCGAGGGATGCGCGATCAGGAGTGCAGGCGCGGTCGTGACCAGGGCAATCGGCGAGAAATCACGCCCGAGGTCGTAACCGGGATTTGCATAGAGGGTCATGTTGATGACCTGTGCGGGCGTGATGAAGGTCAGCGTATAACCGTCCGCCACCGCGGCGGCTCCGGCCTGGGTGCCGATGTTGCCACCGCCACCACCGCGATTGTCGATCACGAACGGCTGTCCGACCCGCTCGGTGAGTTTTTGCGCGATCAGCCGCGCGGTGACATCGGTCGGGCCGCCGGCCGCATAGGGCACGATCACCCGCACCGGGTGGTCAGGGAAGTCGGCGGCTTCACAAGCGCTGATCGCACCGCCGCTCAAGGCCACCACAAGCCCAAGGATTGCTTTCACTAGGTCCTCCCTCCCGGCACCGCGCGATCAGCCGCATGCCCCTCGTGGTGCTCGATCATAGTCTCTTCGCACGGCCAGGGTCCTCGCGGTTCGCAGGATTGTGGGATGAAACGCCGCGTGACGCGAGCGGCGCGCCGCAGGCGTCACCGCCAAATACGGTCGCCCCCGACCATATCAACCCCCGCTCCGCGGTCAGCTCAAATGCCCGGTACGAACGCGATGCTCAGTGTCGGATCAAGCGTGAACGTAATGTCCTGACCCGGCAGCACCTGCTCGGACGCCGGAATCCGCATGCTGAGCGTAGTGCTGCCGGCTTGTGCGGTTACCTCCAGAACATCGCCGAGAAATTGGGTCTCGATGACGCGCGCGGTCCCGCGCATGCAGTTGCCGCCCTCTTGGTGCGCAACGATGCGAACGTGATGCGGTCGAAAGAACAGCTTGGGCTCGGGATCTTCGCCGCGGCGCGCCACCGCGGCGAACCGGCCGAAGGCGGTTTCGACCTCGATTTGCTCGCCGATGCGCGCGCGGCCGTGGACCGTGCAGGCGATGAAGTTGGCCGGGCCCAGAAACGCCGCGGTGAAGGGATGGCGCGGATGCTGATACATCGAGACCGGATCGCCGTCCTCCACGATCTCGCCGTCCCGCATCAATGCGATGCGATGCGACAGCGCCAGCGCTTCCTCCTGGTCGTGGGTGACGTACACCGTCGTATGGCCGAGCCGGCGTTGCAGTGCTGCCAGTTCGCGCCGCATCTGGCCGCGCAGCTTGGCATCGAGATTCGAGAGCGGCTCGTCCAGGAGCAACAGTTCGGGCTCGGCGACGATCGCACGCGCAAGCGCGACGCGCTGCTGCTGGCCGCCGCTGAGATTCGGCGCCGGGCGGTCGTGCAGATCGGTGAGCCCGACAACCTCGAGCGCATGCGCGACGCGCCGGTCAATCTCCTTGCGCGTGAGGTGCTGGGCTTCGAGCGGATAGGCAACGTTGCCCGCGACGGTCATATGCGGCCAGATCGCATATGATTGGAACACCATTCCGACCCGCCGGCGATCAGGCGAGAGATTGATCCCGTCTTGCGCGGAAAATACCAGGCGGTCGCCCAGCGTGATGCGTCCGCGCTCCGGCGTCTCGAGGCCGGCCAGCGAACGAAGCGACGTCGTCTTGCCACAGCCGCTCGGCCCAAGCAGCGTAAAGACTTGGCCGCGTTCCACCCGAAACGATACGCCGCGCAGGACGCTCGCGTCCTTGGCGTAGGATTTCCACAGCGCTTCGGCGACGATCATGCACCGCCTCGCGCAACGATCGGCGCGCCGAACGGGATGTCGCGCGCAACATTGGGGCGCGCCGTTAGGCGGCGCACCCATCCCCAGACGGTCGGCAGTGCCAAGAGCGTGAGCAATGCAACGACCGTGAACACGCCGGTCACGCAGGCGTCGGCGATACGGCCGTTTTCCCACAGCAACCAGATCTTGGTGGAGAGGACCTGGGTCTTCAGGCTGTAGAGCATCAGCGCAAGCCCGAGCTCGCGCACCACGTGGATCATGACCCACAGAAAACACGCGGCCAGCGCCGGCGCCACCAGCGGGACGACGACGCGGCGATAGGTGCGCCAGCCGCCCGCGCCGGCGATCGTGGAGGCCTCTTCCAGCTCGCTTGAAATCTGAACCTGCGCGGCAATCATGGTGCCGACCGAATACGACAGGTATTTTGTGATCATCGCCAGCATCATGATCCAGATCGTGCCGTAGATCGGGATCGGCAGCCAGAGATAGACGAAGATCAAAGCGAGCCCGATCACGATGGTGGGAAACGACTGCGGCAGGAACGCCAAGGCGTTCAGGCTGCTGCGCCACAGACGCGCGACCGACCCGCGCACGACCTGCCAGGCGACCGCCGCCGCCAGGACGCACGTCACCGCCGCCGATCCGAGCGCGAGCACGGCGGTGTTGGCGAGCACCGCCGGTACGTCCGTATCGTTGATCACCGCGCGATAGGCATTGAGGTTGAGCTGGCTCAGCGCCGCGGCCGACGGATATAGGTAGAATCGCAGCAGGCTGCGCCACAGCAGCATGAACAGCGGCGCCACGACCGCGAGCAGAACAAAAATCAACGCCAGAACGAACAGCGGCAAGCGCCATCTGCCGAGGGCGACGCGGCCCCGGCGATAACCGCGGCTGGTGATGGTGACGAACTGCTTGGCGTTGCGCGTCTGCCGTTGATAAAAGTGGATGAGAACAATGGCGATCAGGACAAGCAGAACCGACAACGCGCTGGCGAGGCCGTAGTCGGGAAGCTGGCCAGTTTCGGGCCGCGTACTCCAGTAAATCTGAGTGCTGATCACGTGCACGCGCGAGGTCATTCCGAGCGTCACCGGAATGTCGAATGTTTCCATCGCCACGATGGCGAAGAACAACGCCGCGGCGAGCAGCGCCGGCATCAGGACCGGCAGCGTGACGCGAACCATCGTTCCCCACAGCCTGCGGCCGGCGATGGTGCTTTGCTCCTCCCAGGAGGCGTCAAGCGTGCGAAAGCAGACGGCGATGAGCAGATAGCCATGCGACGCGAGCGCGACGCCCTGCAGGCCGATCATGGCGCCGAGCGAGAATATGTCGACCTGCAGAAACCCCAGCCCGATCCGCTCGAGCGTCGTGTTGAGCAGGCCGTTGTTGGGATTGAGCAGCTGGATCCATGCCATCGCATAGATCATGTTGGGGATCGCCATCGGGATGAGAATGGCAACGAAGAACAGCTTGCGCAGCCACAGATCGGTGCGCTCGATCAGCCAGGCGAACAGCACGGCGATGCCCATGCCAATGGCGGTCGAGCCGACCGTGAACACCGCGGTGATCCAGATCAGCTCGTAGGTCCTCGGGTCACCGAGGACGCGGATATAGTTGGCGAGCGTCAGGCCGTCCGCTTCGAAGGGCAGCTTGCCGGCACCGGCCGCGAGGCTCGAATAGATCAGCATCACCGCGGGCACCGCGACGATCCAGGCAATGACGGCCGCCGTTGCGGCGAACAGAAGCCTGGATGCGGCGCGCGGCCAAGTTCGGTCCGCCGCCGGCTGCAATCCGTGGGCGGCGTGCGTTGCGTGAACCGGTGCGTTGGTCGTCACGCTCGCCGTTCAAGTTCTACTTGATGCCGCCGAGTGCGCGTCCCATGACCTCGAGCAGATGCCGGTCCTGCTCGATATCCGTCGGCTCGAAAATGACTTCCAGGCCACGCTGCTTGATGTCCTCGGCGCGCGGATCCGCATCCTGTCCGGTCAGCATGCCGTGCCGCTGCTCCTCGTAGAAGATCCGTTGCGCGTCCGGTGTCGCCCAGAACGCGGCGTAGAGCTTCGCCGCAGCCGGATGAGGTCCGCCTTTGATCGGCACCGACACCACCGTCTGGGCCGGTATCGGCCCGACCCGGGCCCAATCGACCGGCGCGCCGGCGTCCTTGAAGAGCGAAATGCGGGCCGCATAGGCGCCGAACGCCACCGATCCCTGGCCGCTCGCCAGGCCTTCGGCAGTCGCGGTCGGGGAGTTGATGATGGTCGGGCGTTGCGTAAGCAACCGCTTGATGAAGTCCAGGGTGCGCTCCTCGCCCCATTTCACCGCCAGGATGGCAAACCCGTAGGCATGCGCCTCGAGCAGCAGCTTGCCGCGGTATTTCGGGTCCAGAAGATCGTCATAGGATTTGATCGCGTCGGCGGCTACCGCCGCGGTGTTGTACGCGATCGGGATGTCGTAGTGCCCAATGGCGATCGCGCGCCGATCGAACAGCAGCCGCGCGGGATCGATGCCAAAAACCTTGTCGTAGGGATACGGCTCGGCAAAGCCGCGGTCGAACAGCAATGGCAGAAACGCGATATTGGGATCGATGATATCGACATTGATTCTGCCGCCCTTGGCCTCGGTGATCAGCCGCTCGATCGCGGGCCCGGGAAAGATCTTGAACGCCTCGACGGCGATGTCGGGATATTTCGCGTTGAACTTGGCCGCGACCTTCTTGTGCAAGCTCACGTCGAGCGCGGTCCAGATCACCACCTTGCCCTCGCGGCGGGCCGCCTCGTAGAGCGATTGCGCGGTGTCCTGCGCCCGGCCTGCGCCGGGTGCGAGCAGGATGAATGCGGTCGCGATGATAGAAGCGAGGGCAACTTCCGCACGCGGCTTCAAGCGTCCCTCCCCGGCATGATTGTTGTTGGGACGAAGCGGGCCGTTCGTCCGCATGGCAAAAACGTATCTGAGCGATTCAAACATTGTCAACAATGCGGGCGTTGCCGCGACTTCCTCGTCATCACCGTAAGACCATGAATCCGCCGTTCCGGCGGGGTCACGTTGTCGCACATCCTGTCGAGAACCCGGATGAATGCGGCAAGCTCCGCGGGCGCAAGTCCGGCCAGCAGCTTTCGCTCATGCGCGCGCGCAAGTTCCTGACAGGTCTCGGCAACGTGCGCGCCCTTCGCGGTCAAGGCGACTTCCACGGCCCGGTTGTCGTTGTCGACGCGGCTGCGCACGATCAATTGATCCCGGCTCATGGCGCGGAGCAGATGCGACAAGGCGGTCGCCTCAAGGCCGAGCAGGCGTGCCATCAGGGCGCAGCGAAGCTGCGCGTACTGCTGCAGAACCATGAGCGCGCGCGCCGATTGCGGCGTGACGCCGAGGTCGGCGAGATCGCCCGCGGAGAGGCTGTTCAGCCCAGCCAGCACGCGATTGATCTGCATGGGAATGTTGGTCAGTCGCTTCGTCATCTTCGTTTCGTCTCGGGCGCGGCTGTCGGTCACAGCGATCATTGCGTCAGTTCGACGCCGCGCTTGCAGGCCGGGCGCGCATCCATCGCGCGCGCCCAGCGCTGCAGGTCGGCAAAATCCGCCCGCCCTTCGACCAAGCCGCGGCGGCGGTGATAGATCGGGTAGAAAGCAAAGTCCGCGACCGACAGGTCGCCCGCAAGGTATTCGCCGTCGCCCAGCTGGCGATTGAGGTTCTGCAGCGCAGTGACGATGCGCTGTTCGTAGAAGTCGATGATCGACGGCGCCTTCTCGGGTGCGAACCGGCTGAGCGTGTTGTGGGTGGTATGCGGCGTCATCACGTCGGTCGCGACGTGGAACAGCATTTCGAGAACCCGCAAGCGCGCGAGCCCGTCGGCCGGAATAAATCGCTTGGCCTTGTCGGCAAGATAGAGACAGATGAGCCAGCTCTGGGTGACGGTCAACGGCTTGTTCCCCGGGCCTTCCGCATCGATGATGACCGGCGAGAGGCCGTTGGGGTTGAGGCGCAGGAATTCGGGGGTCTTGGCGCCGCCTTTGAGCACGTCGACCTTGTGCAGCCGGTAAGGCAGCGCCAGCTCTTCGAGCACAATGGCGACACGCTGGTTGTTGGGCGTGTTGCCCGCGTAGAACTCAATCATCGTTGGCGCCCCTGAGCGTTTGCTTGTGTCATGCGGCCGGTTGCGCGCGCGCCCGATCGGCGCCGTAGGCGGCGCCGGCCGCGCGCACCCGGGGCATCACGTCGGCCGCGAACCGTCGCATCGAGTTCGATCAGCATGTCGTAGGGCATGCCGCCGAACTTGAAGACACCGGCGAGCGCGAACAGATCCAGACGCTGCTGGTGTTCGATGATCTGCCGCGTGACCGTTTCGGCGCTGCCGATCATGACCAGCCCACGCTCGATCAATTCCTCGAACTTCATCGCATAAAGGATCGGTGCGCGTTTGCTCCAGGCGCCATAGTCGTCAGGCATGCGGCCCTCGCGCGCAAACTGCGTGTAGCGCCCCCACAGATCCCAGTAGCGAACCAGGTAGGGAAATGCCTCCGTGCGCGCCTGCTCGTCGGTTTCGGCGACGTAGATTTCCCTGGTGATGAAGAGCCGGCTTGTCGGCGCGTGCCCGCGGGCAACCTGGATGTCGCGGTAGAAGCGCTGGTCACGCTCGCAGTCCTCGATCAGCGCGTCGATCTGCGCGAACGGCATGTCGTTCTCGGCCGCAAACCGCAACGATTCCTCGCTCTGCGCGCTGACCAGGAACGGCGGATGCGGCTTCTGCACCAGCGGGGGCGACAGCGGGGTCTGTTTGTTGACCTTGAAATGTTTGCCGCGGAATTCGAAATTCTCGTCTGCCCAGACCCGGCGGATGATCTCGATCGATTCCATGAACATCTCGCGGGACTGTGACTGCGGCACACAGAACGCGTCGAATTCGATCGGCTTGAGCCCGCGGCCGATGCCCATGTCGAAGCGGCCGTTGGTCAAAACATCGAGCATCGCGCCTTCCTCGGCCACGATCAGCGGGTTGCGATAGGGCAGGATGTTGACCATCGTGCCCAGCCTTATGCGGCTGGTGCTCGGCGCCGCCG
The DNA here is from genome assembly GCA_963833605.1 of uncultured Alphaproteobacteria bacterium. Lineage (GTDB taxonomy): Bacteria > Pseudomonadota > Alphaproteobacteria > Rhizobiales > Xanthobacteraceae > JAFAXD01. The sequence continues at coordinate 60,453 of CAWHYZ010000006.1, read as the reverse complement.
CGGCGATCAGCAAATTCGGCGACGGCATCGGACCGCTCGGCGACACGTGATGCTCGTAGAGCCAGAGATGATCGAACCCGAGCTCTTCGGCGATCTCGATTTCGCGAATCTGCTGGCGAAAAAGCTCGACGTGGGTCACGCCGGCGCGCGGATTGGTAGGAGACCAGATCGCAAACCGCATGGACGTCCTCATTGCATGGTTTCGCGGCCGGCGGAACGCATCCCTACTTCATCCCGCCGATTGCGCGCCCGACCATTTCGAGCAGATGCTTGTCCTTGTCGATGTCGGTTGTTTCGAGCACGACCTCGATTCCGCGCTGGCGCAGCTCTTCACCACGCGGACTCTGATAGTAACCGACCATACCGAAGCGCTGATCCTGATAGAAGATGTCCTGCGCTTCGGGGGTCGTCCAATAGGCGGCGAGCAGCTTGGCCGCACTCGGATGCGCGCTGCCCTTGATCGGAGCGATCGCAACCTGCTGGGCCGGGATCGGACCAACGCGCGCCCAGTCGACCGGGGCGCCGGCCTGCTTGAACAGCGTGAGCCGGGCCGCGTAGGCGCCGATCGCGATGGCGCCTTGCCCACCCGCAAGGGCTTCGGCGGTACCCTGCGCGCCTTTGATGAGGATCGGCCGGTTGTTGAGCAGCGCCTTGATGTAGGCGAGCGTTCGCTCCTCGCCCCACTTGTCCGCCAGCACGCTCAGCCCGAAACCACGCGCTTCGAGCAGAAGCTTTCCCCGCCATTTCGGGTCGGTCAGGTCGTCCCACGATTTGATGTCGTTCGGGCCGACGAGGTTCGTGTTGTAACCGATCGGGATGTCGTAATGACCGAGCACGAGCGCGCGCTTGTCGAACAGCATGCGCCGGGCGTCGATCCCGAATACGGCATCCCACCCATAGGGCTCGATCAGCCCGCGATCGAGCAGGATCGGCAGATAGGCGATGTTCGGATCAATGATGTCGACGTTGATCTGCCCGGCCTTGGCTTCGGTCACCAGACGCTCGATCGCCGGGCCGGGCTGGATGCGGAATGGCTCGATCTGGATCCCCGGGTAGTGCTGGGCGAATTTCGCGGCGATCTTCTTGTAGAGATCGATCTCGAGCGGCGTCCATACGACGATCTTGCCTTCTTGCTTGCCGGCCTCGTAGAGCGACTGCGGGGTATCTTCGGCGCGCGCGGCCGCGCTGGCAACCATCAGACCGACCGCCGCGAAAGCAGCGCACCCGGCAAGGCGCCGTGGCCGCATGACGTCCTCCCGAAACACCGGCTGCGCGAAAAGCCCGGCGTTGTTCGCAGCTTGTTGCTTGCAGAAATACCTGATCTATTCAATTATTGTCAATACCAAGTACGGCCGGGCGGCCGCGCCGAGGCGCACGAGAAAAGTGTTGGGAGAGGACATGTACCACATCGGTGTGTTCGATCATCTCGATCGTGGCAACGTTCCGCTCGACCAGTTCTACGAGGCGCGCTTTCGCGTGATCGAGGCGTTCGAACGCGCCGGCCTCTATGCCTATCACGTCGCTGAGCATCACTTCACCCCGCTCGGCATGGCGCCCTCTCCGAGCGTTTACCTCGCGGCGGTGGCGCAACGCACCAAACGTCTGCGGTTCGGACCGCTGGTCTACGCGCTGCCACTTTATCATCCGCTGCGGCTGATCCAGGAAATCTGCATGCTCGATCAGATCAGCGGCGGCCGGCTGGAGGTCGGGTTTGGCCGAGGCGCATCATCGATCGAAGCCGGCTATTACGATCAGCGCGCCGCGCAGGAGATCTACGAGGAAGGATTGCAATTGGTGCTCGCAGGCCTGCGCTCGTCGCGGCTGAACTTTGAAGGCAAGATTTACCGGTTCAAGGACGTTCCGCTCGCGCTCGAACCCCGCCAGAAACCGCATCCGCCCCTGTGGTACGGGGTGCACTCGATCGAGAGCGCGGCGCGCGCCGCCCGCCAGGGTCTCAACGTGGTGAGCTTCGAACTGCCCGACGACGCGCGCGCCGTGGCGGAGAGCTATCGCCGGTCCTGGGGGGAAAGCCACGGCGACGCGCCGCTGGCGAAGAATGGTCTGCTGCGGTTCGTGTTCGTCGGGAAGACTGATCAGGGCGCGCTGCAGATCGCGCGCCGCGCCTATCTCGAATGGTACAAGAGCTTTCATTTCCTGTTTCACCTGCATGGCTCCGTTCCCAAGTCAGGACCCCGCGCCGCCGATTTTGACGAACTGATCGCGCAGGGGCGCGGAATAGCCGGTTCGCCCGCGACCGTCGTTGAATTCATCGAAGAACAAATGCAACAGACCGGCTGCAACTATTTCGTCGGGCAATTTGCGTTTGGTGACCTGAGCCTGCCCGAGATGCTGGGTTCGCTCGAGTTGTTCGCCGAAAGGGTCATGCCGCAGCTCGACGCGCTGAAAGTGCACGGCGCGGACGCGACCGTCGTTGCGGCGGCAACAGGGGCTTAGGGCGGACTCACCGGATCAACACGTTGAGCTTTTCGTCAGCAGACCGCCGCTGCAGAACTATTTGGTTACGGCGAGATCGGCACGCTTGATCGCGTCGGCGTTTTGTACCGAGTCCGCTTCGAACAACTTGCGGAACGCAGCCCCGGGCAGATAGCGCGCCTCGACGTTGAGCCGCTCGACCATGGTCCTGTATTCAGCGCTCCGTGACGCCTGGGCGCAGGCATTTTCCAAAGTGACGATCGCGTCAGGCGGTGCGCCAGCGGGCATGATGATGCCACCGGCGGTGAACGCTTCCGCCGGATAGCCGAGTTCGCGCATGGTCGGCACGTCCGGGAGCGCGGCGATGCGCTGGTCGGACAGCGCCGCCAGCACCGTCAGGTTACTGGCCTGGGCGACCGCGGGGGTTTCCGTGATCGCCATGACGGTGCCGCTGAGCAAGGCGAGCGACATGGGCCCCGCTCCCTGGAACGGCACGCCGAGTCCGTCGGCGCCGATCGCCTTGAGCACGGCCAGCATCCCGAGATGCGGCTGGCTCGCGACGCCTGGATGGCCGTAGACGAGGTTCTGCGGCTTCGCTTTCGTGAACTCCAGAAATTGTTGGAATGTCTTGAACGGCGCCTTGGGCCCCGCGATCAGCACATAGGGTGCATAAAACGTGAGGCAGATATAGCGGAACGCATCCATGCCGTAGGGCAGCGTCTGCAGATGCGGCTGGGCGGTCAACGGATTGTTGGGCGTGAGCGCGAACGTGTAGCCGTCGGGACTAGCCTTGGTGAGTTCGATGATGCCCAGCGTACCGGCGGCGCCGCCCTTGTTGAGCACGATGACGCTCTGGCCAAGCGCCTTGTAGAGCTCGTTCTGCAGGGCGCGCGCCATGATGTCCGTGTTCCCACCGGGCGGGAACGGCACGATCATGGTGAGCGGACGCGTCGGATAGGCTTGCGATCGCGCGACGCGAGAGAGTGCCGGAAGCGCGACGGCGCTGCTGGCGAGTGCAAGGAACCGACGGCGGATGAGTTTCATTGCTTTGCTCCCTCTTGAACATCCGCGAGCCGCAGCACCGCGTTGAGCAGCACGGCGGCGCCGGCTTCCAGGTGCTCTGGCTTGGTCAGTTCGTTGACATTGTGGCTGAGCCCGCCGACGCTCGGCACGAAGATCATCCCCGCCGGGCAGCGCCGCGCCATCATCTGCGCGTCGTGACCGGCCCCCGAGGGCAGCCGGCGGCAGGAAAAGCCAAGCGTGCCGGCGGTCGCTTCGACGAGCGCTACGATCTCGTCGGGGAATCCGACCGGTTCGAAGCGCGCGACGCTGCGGGTTGCGATCGACACCTGCGCCGCGCCGGCGAGCTGATCAAGAAACGCCTGCAGCCGCTGCTCCGCGCTCCGCAGCTGCGCCGCATCGGTGTTGCGCAGGTCGACCATCAGAACGGCGCGCTCGGCGATGACGTTCACCAGATTCGGAAAGAACTCGACGCGGCCGACGGTTCCCTTCTGGTGACCGCCCATCTCCTCGGCCAGACGGCGCACGAAGACGGTGATCTCGGCGGCCGCGTAGGCGGCGTCGCGCCGCAGGTGCATCGGGGTGGTGCCGGCGTGGGAGGAGCGGCCGGTGATCGTGACTTCCGTCCAGGTAAGCCCGGTGATGCCCTCGACCGCACCGATGACAAGGCCTTCATCTTCCAGAACCGGTCCTTGCTCGATATGGAGCTCCAGATAAGCGCACGGCGTGAGCCACCCAGGCCGCGCTTCACCGGCATAACCAATGCGCTTGAGCTCGCCGCCGACCGTTGCGCCGTCAATGCCGCGGATCGCATAGGCGGCATCGAGCGCAAGCCCGCCGGCGTAGACCAGGCTCCCCATGGCGTAAGGCGCAAAGCGTGAGCCTTCTTCATTGGTGAAGGCGACCAGCGCCAGCGGGCGGCGCGTGACGTGTTGTGCATCAGCCAACGCTTCGCAGGCCTCGAGGCCCGCGAGCACGCCGTAGAGACCGTCATGGCGGCCACCGGTTCCAACCGTGTCGATGTGCGAGCCGAACATCACGGGCGCCAGGTCCTCGCGTCCACGGCGGACGCCAATCACATTGCCGATCGCGTCGATGGTGACCGTGAGGCCGAGCTCGCGCATCCACGCTACGAGCAGATCGCGACCGGCGCGATCCTCGTCGCTGAGCGCGAGCCGACAATTGCCGCCGCCCGGCAAGGCGCCGATTTGATTGAAGCGATCGAGTTGGCGGATTAGCCGATCACGGTTGATGCGAGGCGCCATGCAGCGTGCTCATGTCCGGTCTGCGAGCGATATTGCCTCGGATCGCGCCAATGCGGCCGGCGCAGCCGAGCCTGAGCAGAATGCCGGCCCTGAGGTGCGCGTGCAACACAACGTCTGGCACGTGGACACCCGGGCTCCCCGTAACGTTCCCGTAATCATACGGTAATACGTGCAGACGTAGTTTGAGTCCTGTTCGCAAGCCGAAATCTTCCGCTTCCAAGCGCATTTGGTGAGGAGTTGGGTTTCAACAGGGTACCTCTCAGAAGCAGCGCGTCGTGGGGACGCGGCCGGCGATTTACCCGGGCGCACTCATCGGCCACGCTGCGGCGGGCGCATCCTGTCGAGACACCCGATCAGCTCCGAATAGACTGGTTTGACGGAACCGGCCGACGAGACCCCAAGACAGACCGCGCGCGCTGCCGGCGTAAACTCGGACCATTGCTTCACGAGTTCGTCGCGCGCCCTGCCCTCGGCCTCGAGACAATGCTTGATGTCGTCGGCTTTGCTTGGCCCATGCGATGCGTCGGGTTGCGACGCTGCTGCGCGGCAGGCGGCCGCAACATCGTAGGTCGGGACCTTGTCGGTGGGTGTCGTGTGCGCAACGGCGACAACCATGGCGGCGACCAAATGGAACATTTGGAATTCATGCATGAGCGATGGCCGCCGGACGTACGCTTGGACTCGAACCAGATAGCTCGCGACGCATCAACCAACAACGCTTGTCAACGACTATTCCCTTGACCTCGCGAACGGGATGGAACCATGCTTCACGCGGCGGCCCCGTGGCCGGCTTTCCCGTGGCGGCTTTGAGCAAAACCGCTTACGTTGAATTGCCAAACAGGCGAGGAGCCATCCATGGAATTCGGCATTCTCTTCACATCACATCCGAACACCGATAGCGAACCCTACCCGCACCGCGACGTGCACGCGCGGGTGACGCGCGAAATCCTGCGCGCCGACGAGCTCGGCTACGATTACGCCTGGGTGGCGGAGCATCATTTCAGCAATGAATACGGGATCATGCCGGATGTGTTCGTGTATGCGGCCTATCTGGCGGCGCTGACCAAACGGATCAAGATCGGCACCGCGGTTGTCACATTGCCGCTCGCCAATCCGGTTCGCGTTGCCGAGAACGCGGCGTTTGTTGACATCCTCAGCCAAGGCCGGTTCGCGCTTGGACTCGGCTCAGGCTACCGCAAGTACGAGTTCGAAGGGTTCGGCGTCGATTTCGAAGGGCGGCGCGACATTCAGGAAGAGGCGCTGCCGCTGCTCATGGACCTGCTGCATAGGAAGCGCGCCGACCACCGCGGCAAGCATTTTCAATTCAAGATCGACGGCGACTATGAGCTGTTTCCGCATGCGCGCCAGCAGCCGCACCCGCCGATCTTTCTCGCCGGCGCCACCGAGCGCTCGATCGCCGTCGCCGGGCGCATGGGTTTTGGCCTGCTGTTGTCGAGCTGGACGCCGTTTGCCGAGTTGGCGCGGCAGACCGCCAAATATCGCGCGCAGCTCGAGGAGACGCCGCCGGCGCTGCGCGCCAACCCGGCGCGCGGGCATGCCGACGTGGCGCGCTGGGTCTATGTGGCGGAGACCGACGCCAAGGCGCGACGCGAGAGCGAGGCAGGCCTGCTACGTCACCTCGCGCATTTCTCGAGCGGCCACACCTCCGGTTATCTCGGCACCGTGTCGCAAAACGCCGGCGCGAGCGGGCGCGACTACGAGGCGCTGTCGCGTGACATCATCCTGCACGGCTCGCCGGCGAGCGTCGTCGCAAAGATCGAAGAGCTGCGCGACATGACCGGGGTGGCCTCGATGATGCTGCACTATCCGCCGTGGTACGGGGAACAGAAGGCGATGGCATCGCTGGAACTGTTCGCGCGCGAGGTGATGCCGAAACTCAAGGCAAAGGCGCCGGCGCGGGCAACCGCGTGAAGGGGCGCCGGCGCTCACCTCTCCCCGCTTGCGGGGAGAGGTCGATTTCGAGCGCAGCGAGAAATCGGGTGAGGGGGAGTCTCCGAGCACTCAGACGTGAGGAAAGGCCCCCTCACCCGGCGCTTGGCGCCGACCTCTCCCCGCAAGCGGGGAGAGGTTTAGGCACCATGTTCTCAACCGCGTCACCGCGGTGTGCCAGCACTACTTTCCGCCCAAGATTTCCGCGGTGGCGCGCCGAAGGATTTCGGCGATGCGCGCGGCCTCCTCCGCGGAGCAACCCTGCTTGTCCTGCAAGGCCCCACGCAGCGTACGCCGCGCGCGGCGCAATTCATCGGGAGGATTCGCGCTGTCGTCGGCCGCTTCATCGTCCGATGGACCATAGCCGGCGAACGCGCGCCGTACATGTTTCATCCGCCGGCCGATGCGCTCGAGCTCGCCCAGAATCGTGTCCGCAACCGAGCGGTTTTGGTCGAGGTAGGCGCGGCCCTCGGCGGTGATGCGGTAGAGTTTCTTTGCGCCTTCGCTCGCGACGGTCGCGTAGTTGACCTCTTCGAGGTAGGTGAGCGCCGGGTAGATCATTCCCGGGCTCGGGCTGTAGAAGCCGCTCGAGCGTTCCTCCAGCACCTTGATCAGCTCGTAGCCATGGCTCGGGTTCTCGGCCAGAAGTGCGAGAACGACGAGCTGAAGCTCCTCCGATCCAAGTTTGCGGCCGACGCGAAAACGCCCGCCGCCGAACCCGCCTTCGGTCGTCCAGCCGGCCGCGAAGTCTCTGAACTTGTGTCTGCCGCGATGGCGGCCCATCCAGAACGACGCTGGACCGTGGTGATAACCCATCATGTTTCGATCCTTTCAATCGGTAAACAGGTTTAGTGATGTATCTTAAGATATATCCAATGTCAATGCGATTTTAGTCGACGATCTTTTCTCGCCCCAATCGACGCGGGCGATTGCAGAAAATCTCGTTGTTTCAATGTGATATGGAGGTGCGTCGCATGGGTTCGAGATCGGGCGCGCGAGCCGAGTAGCTCAGCCGCGTCACCGCGCCGCGCTCGATCCGGAACGCGCGCGCCAGCAGGTCGGCGACGTGGCTTTCGTTCGACTCCGCGATCAGCACCGAGACGCGCTCGCTCTTGAGATTGGCCAGCACTTCGCCGAGCCGACGCGCGAGCGCAGGCGCGAGCCCTTCGAACGGCTCGTCGAGCAGCAGAATCCGCGTGCCGGCCATCAGGGCGCGCGCGAGCGCCACCATCTTCTGCTGACCGCCGGAGAGTTCGAGCGCCCGCCGATGACGGAAGCGCGCAACCTCGGGCATGACCGCGTAGATCCAGTCGAGCCGCTGCGCCGCGCCTGCGATCGCGACCGACCACGCCGGCAGGCGCACGTTTTCCTCGACCGAGAACTCCGGCACCAGTCGCCGGTCTTCCGGCATGTAACCGATGCCATGGGCGACCCGGCCATGCGCCGGCAGCGCGAGCAGGTCGACGGCATCGAGCTCGGCTTTGCCGGTCGCCGGCAGTGCGCCCATCAGCGCGCGCAAAAAGGTGGTCTTGCCGGCGCCGTTGCGACCGATCAGACCGCACATCTCGCCTTCGTCGAGCGCCAGCGACGCATCGCGCACCACCTGCACCGGACCGATCGAAACGTTGAAGTCCGACACTCTAAGCATGAGGCGCCTCGGCGGCCTTCCCGGTAATGAGCACCTGCACGGTCGGATCCGCGAGCGCGACGCCGGGCGGTCCATCCGCGATCACGGTGCCGTCGTGGAACGCCAACACCCGATCGGCGAAGCGGGCAACGATCTCCATGTCGTGCTCGACGAACAGCACGGTCGTGCGGCGGCTCGCCAACGCCGACATGACGATCTCCATGACGCCGAACTTTTCCTCGATCGAGACTCCGCTGGTCGGCTCATCCAGGAGGACCGCGCGCGGCGCACCGACCACCGCCATGGCGATATCGAGGAGCTTGCGCACACCCTGCGGCAAGGTCGCGGCGCGGGCGTCGCGGTAGGGCGCGAGCTGAAACAGGGTGATGATCGCCTCGGCCTCGGCGACGGCGCGCGGGGACGCGAGCGGCGTGAGTACGCCGGCGAGAATGCTGTCGCGCGTGCGCGCGACCGCCGCCGCCGCGCGCAGGTTCTCGAACACGGTGAGCGAGGCGAACACCTGCGCGACCTGGAACGAGCGCGAGATGCCGAGCCGCGTGATGGTGCGCGACGGCAGCCCGGTGATGTCGCGATCCTCGAAGTGAATCGAGCCGCGGGAGGGCTGAATGTAGCCGGTGATCATGTTGACGAATGTGGTCTTGCCGGCGCCGTTGGCCCCGATGATGCCGACCGATTGCTGGCGCGGCACGTCGAGCGAAATATTGTGGGCGGCGACGACCGAGCCGAAGGTCTTTTCGAGCCCGCGGACGGAGAGGATGGCGCTCATGGCGCCCCTGCCCCCGCGCCCCGCCGGCCGCGCACGAACAGCGAGCCCAAGCCATTGGGCAAAAACAAGATGGTGAGCAACAACACCGAGCCGAGGATGATCTGCCAGGTTCCCGGCATGATATCGACGGCGATCGAGCGCACGAGCTCGAACAGAAACGACCCCACGAATGCCGCCGCGATCGAGCCGGCGCCTGCCAGAATGGTGACGAACACGAAGCCGCCCGAGGTGGTCCAATAGGCCATGCTGGGGTCGACGTGCTGGATCGCGAAGGCGGCGAGCGCGCCGCCAACGCCGGCGAGCGTCCCGGCGATGACCAGCTTGAGATGGATCAAGCGATTGACCGAAATGCCGAGGAACTCGAGCCGGATCTCGCTCTCGCGTACCGGCACTGCAAGCGCGCCCGACACCGACCGGAAATAGAACGACACCAGGAGAGCAGCGAGCGCGCATAGCGCCAGCACGAACCAGAAGATCGTGAGCTCGCGCGCCCGGCCGTGCGGCGCGAAGCCAAGGAACGTGACCGCCTCGACATGAAAGCCGTCGCTCGATCCCAGGGTTTCGGTCTTCACCAGCATGCCGTAGAGAATCATCGACATGGCAAGGCTGAGCATCGCAAAGAAGATGTCGCGATAGCGCGCCAGCAGAAAGCCGATCAGGAACGCGACCACGCCCGCAACGGCCGCACCGATGGCCACGACCAGGAACGCGTCGTGCCAGCTGGTGTAGCGCCCGAGCAGCGCCACCGTGTAGGCCCCCGTCGCATAGAACAACGCCTGCCCGAACGGGACCAGGCCCGCCCGCCACAGGATCACCAACCCGAGCACCACCAGCGCGTTGGCGAGCGCGATGGTCGCAAGCGAAACGAGCCAGGCCGGCAACACCAGCGCGGCGGCACCGACAACCACAAAGGCCAGCGCGCCGAGAAGGTTGTCGCGCCACGCCATGTCAGATCTTCCGCGGCTGCTGGCGCGTGAACAGGCCATACGGACGAAATACCAGGACGAGCGCCATCACGGCGTAGATCACGAACAACTCGATCTGCGGTACCAGGTGAACGGCAGCGGCGCGACACAATCCGACGACGAGCGCACCGATCAGCGCGCCCTCGATCGATCCTAGTCCGCCGATGATGACCACCGCGAACGCAAGCACGATCACCTCGACACCGATGCCAAGCGTCACCGATATCTTCGGCGCCATGACGGCACCGCCGAGCGCGCCCAGCATGGCGCCCAGCACGAAGGTGACCGTATAGACGACCTTCACGTTGATGCCGAACGCGGCCGCGACTTCGCGATCGAAGATCACGACAGTGAGGAGACGGCCGTAGCGGGTGTGCTTGAGGGCAAAGTTCGCCACGATGGCGAGCAGGACGGCAAAGATGACGAGCCCGATATCGTAGCCGGACAGAACGAGGCTGCCGACCGCCACGTTGCCGCCGATGGCGAGCGGCTGATAGAGCGCGTAGGAGCTCGTGCCCCACAGCAGCTTGATGACATCCTCGAGGATCAGGAACGCCGAGTAGGTGACGAGGACGACCACGACCTCGTCCCGGCCATAGACGACGCGCAAGAGGCCGCGCTCGATGATGAGGCCGAGCACGAGACCGATCGCCATGGCGACCAGCACCATGAGCAGGAAACCGCCGGCAGCGGGAAGGCCCGCGTCGAAATACATGCCGACCGCAATCGCCGCCCCATAGGCGCCGAAGGCGTAGAACGAGCCGTGGGTGACGTTGAGGATCTTCATGACCCCGAAGATCAGCGAGAGTCCGATCGCGACCACGAACAGGTAGGCCGCATAGACGAGGCCATCGGTCAGGATCGCAAAGGCGGTCAGCACGATGCAGGCTCCGGTGCCGACCGGTTGAACCCATAATTTGGCCGAGACTTGAGCCCCTGGTCGCCCGCTTGCGCGGGCGATGACGCCTTTGGGTGTGTCGGAGCATTTCTCAAAGTGGGCGCCTAGGGGATCTAACCCGAACAGATGGGCGTGCCACCGACATCGAGCCGCGCATCGCGCGATCAATTACACTTCGCGCCCTTCATCCCGCTTTCGAGCCAGGCGACCGAATCCATGTCGGCGGGCGGATTCACGCACTCGGCCGGATAGCGCACGATATCGACGAGTTCCGGCTTGCCTTCCTGTTTGTTGAACCGGTACGTGCCATAGGCAGTGTCGGTAATGCCCTGGTGGCCTTTGCCGATCGCGAGTCGCACGGTCGTGCTCGGCGTAGGAAACTCGATGCCTTCGAACGCAGCGATGACTTCGTCAGCAGTGGGCCGCGCGCCGCCTTTCTTCGCCTGCGCCTTCTCCCAGGCGGTTTTCAGGCCAAGCAGCGACTGCGCCATGTGATAGGTCGGATAGATTGGCGGCATGCTGTAGCGGTCGGCGTAGATCTGCTGCAGCCAGGTGTTCAGGGGACCCGGATGCGCCATCATGGCATGCGGTCCGCGCGCGCCGATGAACGTTCCGTCGGGCAATTTGTTGCCGACGCGAAAGATCGAGGTCTCCCCGGTCGTGAACACGATCGGCGTACGCTGCGGCAGCCCGCGCGCCGCCGACTGGTAGATGAAGGCCTCGAGGTCGCCATCATAGAAGCTCGAGTGGATGAGCTTGGCGTTGGAGGTCAGCAGCGCCGAGATTTCGGCACCGAATTCGCCGGCGAACAGTTTCGGAAACAGCACCTTGTCGACCGTGGCCTGGGGCGCCAGCGTCTTCATCGTGAGGTTGAAGTCACGCCAGGAATCCTGGCCCCAGGCGTAGTTTTGATTGATGCCGGAATAGACCGACACATCCTTCATCTTGCCGAGCACGTATTTCGCCGCCGCCACGTTGTCCATGGTCGCATGCGGGTTGACCCGGAACACGTATTTGCGCGGCTTCTCCTCGAAGATGCGCGGGGTGCCGCACACGTCGAACACGGTGAGCGCCTGCAGCTCATCAGCGACCGGCGCGACCGCGAGGCAGCTGCCGGAAGACACGAAGCCGAGCACGACATCAACCTTGTCGCGCTGCACGAGGTTGCGATATTCGGTAACCACCTGAGCGGTCGAGCCCGCCTCGTCGACATACTTGGCTTCGATCTTGGCACCGCCGAAACCGACCTGGGTGTAGGGCGCCGGGGCCTTTCCGGCATTGAGCGCTTCGATCATCACCTCGGCCCCGTTGCGTCCCGGGATCCCGAACGGCGCGGCCGCCGGGCCGGTCAGGAACGTCACGATGCCGATCTTGACGGGGGCCGGCGGTGTGGCGGCGGGCTGCTGGGCGTGCGCTGTACCAAGCGAGACGAGCGCGACGGCCAATCCCAGCGAACGGCGATCAAGATGAAAACGACGTGGATGCATTGCCTGGTTCTCCCTCACCCGGATTTTATTGTCGAATTGTCCGTGCCAGGCTTGCAAGCAAACGCGATCCCGGCGGCTTATTCAACTGTTTTCCGGCCAATCGCTCTCATGACGAGTTCGGGGACTTTGGTTCTCAATGAACAAAATCCGCTTTAAGATTAACCTGGTGCGTAACGCGAGACGCCATTGGGGAAAACCATGGGCCTCCTCACCGAACCGCGATCACCTGCCTCAAACACCGGGCAGGCGGCGCGGCTCATGATCCGCGGCGGCAGCCACTCCGGACCAACCTCAGGGCTGGCGTCCGGCTATGTTCAAGGCAATCTCGCGATCTTGCCGGGGGCGCTCGCAGCCGACTTCCTGGAGTTCTGTCGCCTCAATCCCAAGCCCTGCCCGCTGCTTGCGTCGTCAGCCCCGGGCGACTGGCGCCTGCCGGCGCTGGCGGACGATCTCGACATCCGCACCGACTTGCCGCGCTACCGGGTATGGCGCAATGGCCGGATCGCCGACGAGCCGCGCCACGTGATCGCCTGCTGGCGCGACGATCTCGTCAGCTTCGTGCTCGGCTGTTCGTTCTCCTTCGAAGAGGCCCTGCTCGAAGCCGGGATCGAGTTGCGGCACATCACCTGCGGCTGCGCGGTACCGATGTATCGGACGTCCATCGCGACCGCCGCGGCCGGGCCGTTCCAAGGGCCGATGGTGGTCTCGATGCGGCCGCTCACGCCCGCGGACGCGGCGCGCGCCGTCGATATCACGGCGCGGTATCCGCGCGTCCATGGTGCGCCGGTCCATGTCGGCGACCCGCTGGCGATCGGCATCGCCGACCTCGGCAAGCCCGACTACGGCGATCCGGTGCCTATCCGCGACGGCGAGATTCCGGTGTTCTGGGCCTGCGGGGTCACCCCGCAGGCGGTGATCGAAACCGTCAAACCGCAGTTCTGTATCACCCACTATCCGGCCGCCATGCTGGTGACCGATCTCAGGAATGCGGATCTGGCGTCCGCCGGCTAGTGCCGATTTCAAGTTCCTACATGTTGCTCGACGGTCCCCGAACATGCGTGGCTGGAAGGATGGTCATGCACGACGCGACACCATGGCCCCGATGACAATGACGAACACGCATGAAATACTGATGGAGGCTACAGTTTGTTTATCGGGAGGGCCGCATGAACGCCGATGCGAAGAAAGCGGTTTTGCGAATGATTCCTTATGGAATTTATGTCCTGACGGCAGATGACGGAAAAAGGAAACGTCGCCGCAGCGACCGTCAATTGGGTCACGCAAAGCGCATTTGCGCCGCCGCTTGTCGTCATGGGCGTGAAGGCCGACTCCGGCACCTACAAGATCGTGAAGGCCGCTCAGGTCTTTGCGCTCAACATGCTTGGCAAGGAACAAAAGAATCTGGCCTTCACCTTCTTTCGACCCGCAGACGTGAGCGATGGGAAACTGAGCGGACAGCCTTTCCGCAAAGGGGAAACGGGGGCGCCAATCCTCATCGATGCCCCGGGCGCGATCGAATGTCGAGTGACTGCTGTCATCGAGCAGGGTGATCACCACATCGTTGTCGGTGAGGTCGTCGAGGCACACCTCCACAAACCGATCTCGGGCCGACCGGACGCCGCGATCCTGGAGATGAAGGATCTTGGAGAGAACGTGTTCTATGGAGGTTGAATTAGAACCGAGTTTTGATTGTAAGCCTTCAAACCACGCCGGCGATTTAGGCAGAATACCGGTCCAACAGAAAAACAGAGCACTAAAGGTCGGACGATGGCTGCGCGCCAATTCAAAGTTGTCGTTGTCGGGGCGGGAATCGCTGGCCTGTTCATGGCGGAAAAGCTCAAGCGCGCCGGTATCGATTTTACTGTGTTTGAGAAGGCCGAAGAGGTGGGCGGCACGTGGCGAGACAACACCTATCCGGGCCTCTATGTCGACGTGTTGTCGCGCCAGTACGAATTCCCGTTTCAGCCGAACTACGATTGGTCACGCAAATATGCCCCTGGCACCGAGATCCAGGCCTACATCAAGAAGGTCGCGTCCGATCGTGGGCTCCGCAAGTTCGTTCGCTTCAACGAAGAGATCGTCGCGGCAAGGTTTACGGACGATCGATGGCGTCTGACGACCGCCAAGGGCGAAGCCGTCGTTGCCGATGTGTTCGTCGCCGCGACCGGATTTTTGCACAGGCCGCTCTATCCTGACATTCCCGGGCGCGACAGCTTTGCCGGCCCTGCCTTTCATTCCGCGCGCTGGGACGCGAGCATCCCCTATGCGGGAAAGCGATGGGGAATCGTCGGCGGGGGTGCCAGTGGGATCCAGATCACGGAGGCGCTTGCCTGGGAACGCTGCGAGGTCACCCAATTCATCCGCCGGCCGCAGTGGGTTCACATCCGCGAGAACCCGCCCTCAACCTGGCTGGAACGGGTGTTGCTGCGGCTTCCCATGATGTATCGGCGGCGTCAACGGCAGCTCTGGGAGCTGATCATCGCGGGCGATCAATGGCGGCTGCAGCCCGGGCAGCAGCGGCGGGCGATGGAGCACGAATACAAAGGCTATCTCGCCGCGATCCGCGATCCGGAACTGCGTCGCAAGCTCACGCCCGACTATCACCTCGGCTGCACCCGCATCCCGAAGTCGGACCGCAACTATTACGAGGCCGTGCAGCAGCGCAACGTTCATCTGGAGTTTGGACGCATCGCGCGCATTGTCCCGGCCGGCATCGAAATGGCCGATGGTACGCGGCACAACCTTGATGTCCTCGTTTATGCCACAGGCTTCGATGCCCACGCCTACATGCGCCCCATGAAGGTTGTCGGACGCAACGGCGTTAGCATCGACGACGTCTGGAAGGACAGGATCTACTCCTACGGCGGGATTGCGCTGCCAGACTTCCCCAACATGTTCATGCTGTACGGACCATTCAGTCCGGTCAACAACGTGCCAGTCCCACTCGGTCTTGATCAGGAGATCGGCTACATCATGCGGCTGATCGACATCGCGCGGGAGCGGCAGGTCACGGTGGCCCCGACGATGGCGGCGACCGAGAAGTTCCTTGCACGGATGGATGCCGCGTTTCCCGGGACCGTCTGGCTCGGCTGCCGCAACTGGTACGCTGATCAGAAAGGTATCCCGATCCTGTGGCCGCTGCCGCAGGATGCACACCAAGCATTCTTCCAAACTGTCGCGCTGGATGACCTGCAGTTCACGCCGCTCAGAGCGGCCGTTGCGGCCTGACGGGGCACCGCCTCAACAAAATCGCCGGGACGGGGCACCCGCACGCTTGCGCACGAGGTACCCCGGTAAGTCCGGCGATGACGAGCGGGTGGTTATTGGCTCTACTGATCGGCGACCTTGTACCAGTGGCCCTTAAGGTCCTTCATGTCGCGGTATTTCCGATTGGTATCCCAATCGATACAGACGCGAATGTCGCCGAACGAATTGATCTCGCACACCTCGCGCTCAAGCGCCTTGCCTGCCAAGTCTTCGGCCTGGCGAAGAAACATCTTGGTGCCGTTGCTCGTGGTCCAGACCACGCCGGTGTTGCAGACTTTCAGCTCGGGCTCACAGAAGCGCAATGTCTCGGGGCGGCCGCCATGCTGCCGGCTCGACAGTGCGAGGCCCTGCTTGGTCACCTCGGCCCATTCAGGCTTGCTACTGGAGGTCGATGCCGACGCTTTCACCGCGTCGATGAAGGCGACCAGCGCATTGAACGAGCTGTCCCCGATCTCGCCGCTGCGAACGACCGATATCCTCTCGCGTGCCGTGCTGCCCGCGAGCGAGGCGGCCTGCGTGCGCGACAACAGCACGAATGCTGCCAACGCCAATACCGCCACGAAGAAGCGCGCAAGCATGAACCTGCTCCAGCGCTTCGCGTTGCGAACCGCTCTGAGATTTCAACACTATGAATCGGTTGAACATCTTCACCATAACAGGTTTCCGGGCGCGGCCAACGCTCGGACATTCATCGGCCTGCGTTTTCCTGACGAGTGTTGAAATTTGGTCACGCAGGCAACCACAGTCGCGTGCCTGTCGCGCTGCGCCGCAGTGCGAATTTTTGGATGTCGCATGTTCTTGACGGCGAACCGGCGTCCACTTCGCCGCAACATGCGCTAGTGCCCGCGTCCGAAGTTCGTGATACATCGCGGCACCCTCGGATACGAACTTCGGAAGCAAAGGGGCACTAGCAAATGTATGATTCTAGTGCCCCTTTTTCGATTTGACGTTCGGCGGCACTAGCGATCGTGGAGGCACCATGACCACCACCCGACGTGACTTCCTTCGCCGGGTCGCTGGGGCCGGCGGCTATCGGGCAACCTATCTCACCATGCAAGCCATGGGCCTCCTGGGCACCGCGGCGGCAGCCGAACCGCTGGCGCTCGAACGCGGCGCCGCGCATGGAACCAAGGTCGTGATCCTGGGCGCCGGCGTCGCTGGCCTCTCGGCTGCTTATGAGCTCAGCAAGGCCGGTTACGATTGCACCGTGCTGGAGGCGCGCGAGCGCGTCGGCGGCCGCACCTGGACGATCCGGCGCGGAACGACCCTCGAAATGACCGACGGCACGCGCCAGATCTGCGAGTTCGATCCGGAGCTCTATTGGAATGCCGGGCCGGCGCGGGTGCCGAGCCATCACCAGGCCTTCCTCGCCTATTGCCGGGAGCTTGGCGTCGCGGTCGAGGTCGAGGTCAACACCAGTCGCGGGGCGCGGCTCCTTAATCCGGCCGCGAACGGCGGCAGGCCGATCGAGCTGCGGCAGGCGGTCAACGACACCCGCGGCGCGATTTCCGAGTTGCTCGGCAAGGCCATCGACCGCGGCGCGCTCGATGCGGAGCTGACCGCCGCCGACAAGGAGCGCATGCTCGCCTTTCTCAGGCGCTATGGCGACCTTACGCCCGATCGGCTTTATCGGGGGTCGTCCCGCGCCGGTTACCAGACCTTGCCGGGGGCGGCCGGAGTACTCGGCCAAGAGCGCGATCCGGTCCCGCTCGGGGTCTTGCTCGACGCCGACCTGTGGACCGGCGTGCTGTTCGAGGACAACTTCGATTTCCAGGCCACCATGTTCCAGCCGGTCGGGGGCATGGACCGCCTGCCCGCAGCCTTTGCCAGGAAGCTCGGCGGCGCCGTGCGGCTCGGGAGCGAGGTCACGGCGCTGCGGCGCCGCGGCGACGGGGTGCGCCTCGCAACCCTCGACCGGCGCAGCGGCCGGCGCGGTGCCATCGACGCCGCCTACTGCATCGTCACCATCCCGCTCAAGGTGTTGCGCGCGATCGACGCCGACTTCTCGCCGGCGTATCGCACGGCGATCGGTGCGATCGATTACGCTGAATCCGTCAAGATCGCCTGGCAGTCGCGCCGATTCTGGGAAACGGACGATCAGATCTATGGCGGGATTTCCTGGGTGAAGGGCCTGACCGCCATGGTCTGGTACCCGAGCGACCGCTTCTTTTCGCCGAAGGGAATTTTGCTCGGCGGCTATGCGGGGCGCGACGATGCGGTCACGCTCGCCGCAAAGCCGCTGGCGGAACAACTGTCCATGAGCCGGGCTGCGGTCGAAGGACTGCACCCCGGCCGCGGGCGTGAACTCGACAAGGGCATGGCGGTCGCGTGGGGGAAGGTGCCCTACAGTCTCGGAATCCGGGCGCTGTTTCGCCAAGACCAGGAGCGCGACTACGCGCTGCTCAACGAGCCCGACGGCCCGTTCTACTTTGCGGGCGAACATCTGAGCCACGTCGGCGCCTGGCAGGAAGGTGCGATCCTCTCGGCGCGCCGCACCATCAATATGATCGACAAGCACCGGCGCGCACGACATGCGTGAGTGATCAAACTGATACCGGTAGGATGGGTTGCGCGAAGCGAAACCCATCCTAGGAAACCTTCGCTGCCGACGGCACCGGCCGCGGCGCAACCTTGCTCCCCTCGGCGAGATCTACCGACGGATTGAGGATCACCTGATCGCCCTCGTGCACGCCCTCGTTCACCTCGACGGTGGTGCCGAAGTCGCGCACCACGGCGATGTGGCGGACATGGGCAACTCCGTCCTCGGCCACAGCCACGCTGAGGCCGTCCTGGTTGAAGATGATCGCTGCCGACGGCACGATCAGCGATGGCGTTTTGCGCGGGATTTTCAAGTCGACCAGGCAATATGCGCCGGGCGTGAGCGCGCCGTCTGGGTTTGGCACATCGATCTCGGTCAACAGCGTGCGCGAGCCCGGCGCCAATGCATCGGCAATGCGCGTGACCGTGCCGGCCAAAGCGTGGCCCGGCATCTCGGGCACGCGCACGTTCGCCGCCACACCCGGTTTCAGACCGAATGCCGCGTCCTGCGGGACGTAGAGCTGAACGCGGATAACGTCGGTGTGCATGACGGTGAACATGAAGGTGCCGCTGGTCGCGTCCGCCTGCACCAGGCTGCCGATATCGATGTTGCGCTGGGTGACGACACCGTCGAACGGCGCCACCACGCTCTGATAGTCCTTTTGCTGGTGCAGCACCTGCAACTGCGCCTGCTGCTGCTTGATGTTCGCCTGCGCGACCGCCACCGCCGCCTCCTGCGCAGCCAGGGTCAGGCGATCGGTGTCGCCCTGCTGCGGGGTGACCCATCCCTTCTCGACCAGCGGCTTGTCGCGCCCCCAGTTGGCGGCCGAGAGATCCCGGTTGGCCTGCGCCTGCTGCAACGCGGCCTGCAACTGGGCCACCGTTGCTTCGGCTTGGGTGATTTGGTGATCGAGTTCAGGCGCAGTGATCTCGGCCAGCAGTTGGCCGCGCTTGACCCGGTCGCCGATATCGGCGTCGCGCCGCGAGATGTAGCCGGTGGCGCGCGCATAGATGTTGGCTGACGCAAATGCGCTCGTGGTGCCCGGCAGGGTGACCGGCCAGGTGGAGGCGCTGGCACGCACGGTTGCGGTCCGAACGTCCGGGACAAACGCGCTGCGCTCCTTGGCGGTGGCCAAAACCTGGGCGTGGAGCGTGAAGTGCTGCCACGTACTGAAGGCAAGCACCCCTGCGAGGAGAAGTGCGGTTCCGGTCCAGATGATTTTGTTCATTGTGGGTCCTCAGCAAAAACGCCCTGCGCGGCTTTGCCGTCATTGCGTTTGCGCAGCATGGCGAACAGATATGGGACGATCAGCAGCGTGGTCGGAGTGGCGAACAGGAGCCCGCCGATCACGGCGCGGGCGAGCGCGGCATTCTGCTCTTCCCCTGCGCCGCCGATCGCCATCGGGATCATGCCGACAATCATTGCGGCGGCGGTCATGAGCACCGGCCGGATACGCGTGCGCCCGGCCGCGATGGCGGCATCGAACGCGCTGACGCCGGCGAGCTGCTGCTCGCGCGCGAAGGTGACGAGCAGGATCGAGTTCGCGGACGCGACGCCGACCGCCATGATGGCGCCCATGAGCGAGGGCACGCTCAGCGTGGTCCCGGTCAGATAGAGCATGGTAATGATGCCGCAGAAGGTTGCGGGCAGCGCGAGGATCACGACGAACGGGTCGCCCCAGGTCTGATAGTTCACGACCATCAGCAGATAGACGAACACCGCAGCGAACAGGATGCCGATGGCAAGGTCACGGAAGGCAGCGTTCATGCTGTCGATCTGGCCGACCACCTCGATGCGGTTGCCCGGCGACAGCTCTTTCTGCGCGTCGGCGACGATCCTGGTGATCTCGCCCGCGATCGAGCCGAGATCGCGTCCGTCGGCATTGGCGTAGACCTCGTACACCGGCTGTACGTTGGCCTGGTTGGCGTTGGTCTGCGTCGCTTCGCGCGAGAAGGTCGCGATGTTGCTGAGCAGGCCCGGCACCGGGTCGCCGCTCGCCGACGTGGATGTTGCAACCGGTGTGTTCTTGAGATCGTTGAGCGAGCTCAGGTCATGCTCCGGCGTCTGCACCGCGAGATAATAGGGCGTCCCGCTCTTCGGGTCGGTCCAGAAATTGGGCGATACCTGCTCGGACGAACTGAGGCTGATGTTGAGTGCATTGGCGATGCTGTTCGCGGTCAGACCGAACTGGGCGGCGCGAGCGCGGTCGATCTCGGCAAAAAATTCCGGCGCGTTGAGTTCCTGCTGCAGGTGGGTGTCGGCAACACCCGGGATAGCGGCGATCCGGTGCTCCAGCTCCTTGGCGACGCGCAGGTTGGTCACACGGTCGTAGCCGACGGTGCGCACATTGATCTGCGCCGGAATCCCGAAATTGAGGATCTGGGTCACCATGTCGGCAGCCTGGAAGTAGAAGATGTCCTCCGGGAACGCGGCGGGGAGGACCTCACGCAGCTTGTGGACATAGGTCGCGGTCGGCGCGTGCCCATCCTTGAGCGCCACCAGAATCACGCCGTCGTTCACCCCGATGGCGGTGCCGTCGGCAAAGGCATAATTGTAACTGCGGGCCGGCAGGCCGATATTGTCGACGATCAACGCGCGCTCGTTCTCGGGGATAACGGCGCGGATCTTATCCTCGACCGCCTGGAAGATCTGCTCGGTCTTCTCGATGCGCGTGCCGGCGGGGGCGCGCACGCGCAGTTGGATCTGCCCGCCGTCGATCGGCGGAAAGAAGTCGCGGCCGACAAAGACGACGAGCGTTGCGCCCAGGACCAAAATGATTGCCGCCGCCACTGGGACGATGATCCGACGGCGCAACAGCACGCCGAGCAGCGCCGTGTAGCCGCCGCGCATATGCTCAAAGCCGCGCTCGAAGCGCCCATGCAGACGCGCGAACCAGCCGCGCGAGGCGTCCGTTCCGCGACGCTCGCCTTTGAGCAGGAGGCCGATGGTGATCGGTGTCAGGGTGCGCGAGAGGCCGTAGGACGCCAACATGGCGAACACCACCGCGAGACCGAGGGGCGTGAACAGATATTTGGCCGGCCCGTGCAGGAACACGACCGAAACGAAGACGCAGCTGATGGCGAGTGTCGACACCAAGGTCGGAACGGCGATGCCGGCGGCGCCGTGCAGCGTCGCCTGCGGCAGCGCCATGCCTTCCTCGGTCAGCAGGCGGTGCGTGTTTTCGATCGTGACCGTGGAATCGTCGACCAGGATACCGATCGCGAGGGCGAGCCCGCCCAGCGTCATGGTGTTGATCGTGTCACCGAGGAAGTAGAGGACGACAAGGGAGGAAAGAATCGCGAGCGGAATGGTGATCATGACGATCAAGGTCGAGCGCCAGGAGCCGAGAAACAGCACAATCATCAGAGCCGTCAGGCCGGCCGCAATGGCACCTTCACGCAGCAGGCCGCGGATCGACGACGTGACGAACACCGACTGGTCGAACAGCTCCCTGATCCGCATACCCGACGGCGCTGCCTTGCGCGCCGTGACCAGCGCATCCTTGACCGCGTTGACGACGGCGAGGGTCGAGGCGTTGCCATTCTTGATGATGCTGAGCAGGACCGAACGGTGGCCCTCGGTACGCACCACGTTCTGCTGCACCAGCCAGCCGTCATGTACCTGACCGATATCTTTCACGAACACGGTTGCGCCGTTCTGGAATTTGACGGGAATGTTGTTGAGGTCGTCGATCGAGGTCGGCAGTGCGTTGGTGCGCACCGTGAACTGGGTGTCGCCGATCTTGGCGGTCCCTGACGGCAAGGTCAGATTCTGGGCGTTGATCGCATTGACCACATCGATCGGGGTCAGCCCCTTGGCCTGCAGCTTGACCGGATCGATGTCGACCATGATCTGGCGATATTTGCCGCCAGCCGGGGTCGGCAGGGTCAGGCCGTGAATAGGCGCGAGCTGCTGGCGCAGCCGGTAGATGCCGTAATCGTAGAGCTGCTGCTCGTTGAGTGAATCGGAAGACAATCCGATCTGTAGGACCGGGACGCTCGAGGCGTTGTACTGCACGATGATCGGCGGTTGAATTCCGGCTGGCATCAATGCGCGGATCGAATTGGTACCTGCCACGATCTGCGCAATGGCAAGATCGAGGTTCACGTCCGGTTGAAAGAAGATCTTCTGGACCGAGACGCCATTGAGGGTCTGCGCCTCGATATCGCGAATGCCGTTGACGCTCGAGGAGAGCGCGTATTCGCTGTAGGTGGTAACGCGCTGCTCCATCTCCTGGGTTCGCAGCCCGGTGTACTGCCAGATCACCGTTACCACCGGGATGTCGATCTCCGGGAAGATGTCGGTCGGCATCGACAGGACCGCCGTCACCCCGAGAAACAGGATGAGCGCGGCAAGCACATAGAACGTGTGCGGCAGCCTGAGCGCGAAGCGAACGATACCCACAGGAACTTTCCTCGCGAATTGCACGGTTGTTGCAAAGCGAGATAAGAGCGCGGTGGCGGCAATCAATCGCTTGAGCCACGCTGCGATCAGCAGGGCTGTATTGCCGATTTGGCGTCGCGGGAATTTGATGAGTTGTGAGTTTGCAGCGTGGGTAGAGCGCAGCGAAACCAGCAAGTTGCCGGGATGGTTTCACTGCCGCTCAATTCATCCTACGGCCTGATTTACAGTCACCCTACGATGTTGCTCCTCCAACGCGAGCACACGATCGACCATCTCGCCGGCGAGCCCGAGATAATCCGCAGGGTCGACCATGCGTTCGAGCTCGGCGCGGGTGAGATGTTTTGTGATCTCGGCGTTGCGGGCCAGGAGGTCGACCAGCGGCGTCCCGGTCACGGCGACTTCGCGGCAGATGTCGTAGACGAGATCGTGGGCGCGCTGGCGCCCGAGATGGGGTCCAAGCCCCATCATCACAGCTTCCGAAGCGATCGTTCCGTGCGTGATGTCAAGATTCGCCCGCATGCGCTTCGCGTCGACCTCGAGGCCTTCGAGCATGGTGCGGGTCTGCGCCAACGCGCCGGCGCTGAGCAAAAAGATCTCCGGCAGCGCGATCCATTCGATCTCCCATGGACCAGTCGAGCGCTCGTGATCGGCGACTGCGGCTTCGAGCAATGCCGCCGTGTGCTGGCGCACCAGCGCGGCGTTGGCGTGGATGTATAGTGCGGAGATCGGGTTGCGCTTTTGCGGCATGGTGCTCGACGAGCCGCGCCCTTGCGCAAACGGCTCGAACACTTCGGCCACTTCGGTCTGCATCAGAAGTTTCACATCCATGGCGATCTTGCCGAGCGTACCGGTCAGGAGGCCGAGGAAACAGCCAACCTCGCCGATACGGTCGCGCACCGTGTGCCAGGCGATCTCGGGCTGGCCAAGCTTCAACTCCGCCATCAACGCTGCTTGCACCTTGAGGCCGTCGGCGCCGAGCGAGGAGAGCGTGCCGGCCGCGCCCGCGAACTCGCCGACGAGAACGCGCGGACGTAGTTCCTTGAGACGTTGGCGGTGGCGTTGGAATGCGGCCAGCAGCGAGGCAGCCTTGAATCCAAACGTGATCGGCACCGCCTGCTGCAGATTGCTGCGGCCCGCCATCGGGGTCAGGCGATAGCGCCGCGCGAGGTCGGCGAGTGCGGTTGCGATCGCCTCCAAATCGGCCGCGACGAGGTCGAGTGCAGCGCGGATCTGCATCACGGTTGCAGTGTCAGTGATGTCCTGCGTGGTTGCGCCCCAGTGGCACCATTCGCCCAGCCCGTTGCCGCAGATCGCGACGATCTGCTGCACCACGCCCAAAATCGGATAGCCGATGCGTTCGGTCTGCTGCTTGAGTTTTGTGAGATCGATATTCTCGATTTTGCATTTCGCTTCGATCTCGCGCGCCGCTTCCGTCGGGATGATGCCGAGCCGCCCCTGGACCCGCGCCAGCGCCGCCTCGATCTCCAGATAGTAGGTGGTGCGCTGCTCGTCGGAGAATACGCGCCGCATCGCCTCGGTCGTGAAGATGTCGCGAAAGATATGAGAGTCGAAAATCGTGGCGGCCATGGCTTACTCCGGATCGGCGTATTTGCCGG
This sequence comes from uncultured Alphaproteobacteria bacterium, assembly GCA_963833605.1. Taxonomy (GTDB): domain Bacteria; phylum Pseudomonadota; class Alphaproteobacteria; order Rhizobiales; family Xanthobacteraceae; genus JAFAXD01. The sequence goes on along the minus strand of CAWHYZ010000006.1, from coordinate 36,195 downwards.
CAGTGACGGGGAACATCGATTTGATGACCTTCAATTGCGAATGTCAGCAGTATGATGCGCGGGCTTGCGCCGTGCATCTCGCTCAGGAAAGGACTGTGCTCCGCTGGCGCTGGCGCGCCAGACACCCGCCAAGCCCGGCGATGACTGGGTCAATCTCGGCGGAACCGCTTCAGTTCTTCTTGCCGAACATTTTGGTGAACTTGTCGGTGTCGGATTTCACGATCTGGTCGAACGCCTCCGGGGTCGAGGTTGCAAGGTCGACGCCAAGCTTGGTGAAATAAGCTTTCACCTCAGGCATTGCCGCGACTGCGGCCACCGCCTCGCTCACCTTGTCGAGCACCGGCTTGGGGGTGCCGGCAGGAGCAAGAAGCCCGAACCACGGCTCATATGCATAGTTGGCGACGCCGGCTTCCTGCACGGTCGGAACGTCCGGCAGCACGGCAAGCCGCTTTGCAGTGGTGACCGCGATCGGGCGGAGCTTGCCAGCCTGAATGAGTTCACCACCCGCGCTGAAGAACGTCATGAACAACACGGCGTCGCCCCGCATCACACTCGTGTGCGCCTCCGGCAAGCCACGGTATGGCACATGCAGGAGATCGATGTCGGCGGCCGCCTTCAAAAGCTCGGCGCCGATGCTGGATGCGCTGCCGATACCGGCGGACGCGTAGTTGAGCCCGCCGGGTTTGGCTTTTGCGGCGGCGATCAGGTCCTTGAGCGACTTCGGCCCGTTCTCGGGCGGCACCACCATGATCCCGGGAATAATCGCCAGGCGCGCAACTCCGGTGAAGTCTTTGATCGGATCGAAATTGGGCGAGGCGTTGAGCGCATTGATCAGCGCATGGCCATTCGACACCAGGATCAAGGTGTAGCCGTCGGCCGGCGCCTTGGCGACGCTGGCGGTTCCTGCGAGGCCGGGCCAATTCTCGACGATGACATCGCGCTTCCAGCGCTCGGCGAGCTTGTCGGCGAACGCGCGCGCCAAAATGTCGGTCTGGCTGCCGGCCGAGAACGGAACCACGATGCGCACGAGCTGGCTCGGATAGGAGTCGGCCTGGCCGGCTGCGGGTGCTTGCGCGAATGCGGCTGATGCGTTCAGCGCGAGCAGCGCCCAAATCAGGCGCACGAGTGCCGTCCCCATCGAGTGTCCTCCCGTAGCTTGTTGTCGCGCTGCAAGGCGCGGACTGCTCATGTCTTTAGCGGTTCGCAAAGCGCAGCGCACCTGCGCGGGCGCCCCGCACCAGTTCGAAACACTGCGCGATTTTGATGCATCGGCCGCATGGCAGCCGGGACTGGCGGGCGGGTCGGAAAGGTGCTATATGCGATTTGCTCGAAGTGAGGATAACGAGCCTGAGCAGACGAAAGGTGCCGGCGTGAGCCGGTTATCTTGGTACCCAGATATGCTCAATATGAGTATAATATGCTCATTGTGAGCGTAACGCCAAGGGAGGCGTCCATGCCGATCATCAACTCGTTCGGACCCAGTTCCAACCCATCGCCGCTGCCGCGCAGCCGCCGATCCGCCCCCGCACGCAAGTTCGCGCCCCTGCCGACGCCTGCGCTTGAATGGAACGACGAGGTCGCGCGCGCAACCGCTCATCTCTACGAGCGGATCAAGCACGTGGTGCCCTCGGTCGAATGGCCGTTCTTCGCCCCCTATGTGAAGGCGATCAATGAGCTCAAGCGCGAGCGCGGCGCCGTCATCCTGGCGCACAACTATCAGACGCCGGAGATCTACAATTGCGTGGCCGATTTCGTCGGCGACAGCCTGGCGCTCGCGCGCGAGGCCAGCAAGATCAAGGCCGACGTGATCGTTCAATGCGGCGTGCATTTCATGGCCGAGACGGCGAAGATCCTCAATCCCGACAAAGTCGTTTTGATTCCTGACCGCGAGGCCGGTTGCTCGCTCGCCTCCTCGATCACCGGCGACGACATCAGGCTCCTGCGCGAGCGCTTCCCGGGCGTGCCGGTCGTCACCTACGTCAACACGTCGGCCGAGGTGAAGGCCGAAAGCGACATATGCTGCACGTCGTCGAACGCCGTACAGGTGGTCGAAAGCCTCGGCACCGACAAGGTAATCTTCCTGCCGGACGAATATCTCGCCAAATACGTCGCAAGCCAGACCGACGTGAAGATCATTGCCTGGAAGGGGCATTGTGAGGTGCACGAACGCTTTACCGCCGACGAATTGCGGCGCTATCGCGAAGACGACCCGAACGTGCAGATCATCGCGCATCCGGAATGTCCGCCCGACGTCTTGGCCGAGGCCGACTTCACCGGCTCGACCGCGCACATGATCGACTTCGTGCGCACAAGGCGGCCGCGCCGCGTCGTCATGGTCACCGAGTGTTCGATGGCCGATAACGTGCGGGTCGAGGTGCCGGATGTCGAATTCGTCCAACCCTGCAACCTGTGCCCGCACATGAAGCGGATCACGCTGCCGAAGATCCTCGACAGCCTGCTGACCATGCGGGATGAGGTCGTGGTCGACCCGCTGATCGCCGAGAAGGCCCGGCGTGCGGTCGAGCGCATGATTCATCTGAAGAGCTGACGATGACTCCGTCAAACAACATCATCATCGTCGGCGGCGAACTCGCCGGGCTTTTTTGCGCGCTCAAACTCGCGCCGCGCCCGGTGACGCTGTTGACCGGCGCGCCGATCGGGGCCGGCGCATCGAGCATCTGGGCACAGGGCGGCGTTGCGGCGGCGGTCGCCGACGGCGATACGCCGGAGGCGCATGCACGCGATACCATCGCGGCCGGCGCCGGTATCGTCGATGCGGCATGTGCGCTCGCCATGGCGCACGAAGCACCCGCGCGCATCGACGATCTCCTGTCCTACGGGGTGCCGTTCGACCGCGAGATCACGGGACGGCTGGCGGTCTCACGCGAGGCGGCGCACTCGGCGCGCCGCATCGTGCGGGTGAAGGGCGACCAGGCCGGGAGCGCGATCATGAACGCGCTCGCGGCCGTCGTTGCCAACGCACCGTCGATCAGCATTGTTGCGGGCTTCACGGCCGAAGACCTCACGAGCCCCGACGGCCGCGTCATCGGGCTGCGGGCGCGCTCGCTGGACGGGACGCAGTTGCTCCATCTTCCGGCCGCGGCGGTCGTGTTGGCGACCGGCGGCATCGGATTTCTCTACGCGGTGACCACCAATCCGCCGGAGGCGCGCGGCACCGGCGTTGCGATCGCGGCACGCGCGGGCGCGCGCATCGCCGATCCGGAGTTCGTCCAGTTCCACCCGACTGCGATCGCGATCGGCCGCGATCCCGCTCCGCTCGCGACCGAGGCGCTGCGCGGCGAAGGCGCCCTGCTGATGAACGGCCGCGGCGAGCGCTTCATGGCGCGCATTCATCCCGATGCCGAGCTGGCGCCGCGCGCCGTGGTGGCGCGCGGCGTATTCGCCGAGATTGCGGCCGGGCGCGGCGCATTTCTTGACGCCCGCACGGCCATTGGGCCGACGTTCGCCGAGCATTTTCCGTCCGTCTACGCGAGCTGCATGTCGGCCGGCATCGATCCCGCCCGCGACCTGATCCCGATCGCGCCCGCTGAGCACTATCACATGGGCGGGATCGCGGTTGATGAACGGGGGCGCGCGTCGCTCGACGGGCTTTGGGCGATCGGTGAGACCGCATCGACCGGCGTGCATGGCGCCAATCGGCTTGCATCCAACTCGTTGCTCGAAGCCGTGGTGTTCGCGGCGCGCGTGGCGGAGGACCTCGGCGGGCGGACTTTGCCGGCAACTCCGTTGCCGCAGATCGAGACCGTCAAGGCGCCGCCGGCGTTTCCGGCGCGCGAGCGCACGCTGCGCGATCTCATGGCGCGCGCAGTCGGCGTGCAGCGCGACGCACCTGGGCTCGCCCTTGCGCTCGGGGAGATCCAACGCCTGGAGCAGGACGCGCCCTCCCCCGCGCTGCGTAACCTTGCGACCATCGCGCTCCTGGTCGCCGCCGCCGCTCATGACCGGCGCGAAAGCCGCGGCGCTCATTTTCGGCGCGATTACCCGATCGCCGATCCGGCGCAAGCGCGCCGCACCGTGCTGACGCTGGCCGACGCGCGCGCGATTGCGCGAGGCGCCGGTGAGGTTGCGCCGGCCTTGGTTGCGGCTTCCCGATAGGTGGCGCCATGAGCAGCAAATATCTCGCACCCAACGCCTTCATCTCGCCGCTTGCCATCAGCGATGCGGTCCGGCGCGCGCTCGATGAGGACCTGGGCCGCGCCGGCGACATCACCTCGGTTGCGACCGTGCCGGACGGCACGTTGGGGCGTGCCGACGTGGTCGCGCGCAAGGCCGGCACCATCGCCGGCCTGCCCCTGGTCGAGGCCGCATTCCAACTGCTCGACCCGTCGATCAAGATCGAGGGCCACGCGCGCGACGGTGTCCAGGTCGCGGCCAAGACGACGCTGATGACGGTTGCCGGTGACGCGCGCGCGATCCTGGCGGCCGAGCGGGTCGGGCTCAATTTCATCGGACACCTTTCTGGCATCGCCACCGCAACCGCCGGATTCGTGCGACGCATCGCCCACACGCGGGCACGGGTGACCTGCACCCGCAAGACCACACCCGGGCTGCGCGCACTCGAGAAATACGCGGTGCGCTGCGGCGGCGGCTTCAATCACCGGTTCGGCCTCGATGACGCGATCCTGATCAAGGACAACCACGTCGCGGTCGCCGGCGGTGTGCGGGCGGTGCTGGAACGCGCGCGGCAATCCGCTGGACACCTGGTCAAGATCGAGATCGAAGTCGATCGCCTCGATCAGCTTGCGGAGGTACTCGACACCGGTCTCGCCGACGTGGCGCTGCTCGATAACATGGATCCGGCCATGCTGCGCGAGGCGGTCAAGCTCAATGCAGGGCGGCTGGTGCTTGAAGCGTCCGGCGGCATCACGCTCGAGAGCGCAGCGGCAGTGGCGGAATCAGGAGTCGATTATCTCTCCTCCGGCGCAATCACCCACTCCTCGCCGAGCCTCGACGTGGGGTTGGATATTGAGATGTAGCCTTCTGCTTCGTCATGGCCGGGCGATGGCTGCACAGCGCCAGACGCCTTCGCGTCGTTGATTGCGGGCATGATTTCGTTCGGCCTGCTTTTGGTTCTTCGACCGCGGCTGCACGCCGGCCGTAGCGATGAATTCGATCTCTGCTGTGGTCCACAGTCATTGAACCGTCACGCAGGAGACAAACTGCTGTCATGCAGCGGCTTTAGCTCTATTGCGCTTTGCAATTCTGCGGCCGCGTCGATTACTCGAGGCAATGCATGGCTGGCAACGGCGCAGACCGTGAGATTCTTCGTCTTGACAACATCGACGTGACCTACCCGGGCGGCGTGACCGCGCTGCGCGCGACCTCGATCGCCTTCCGAAGCAGCGAATTTACCGTTCTGCTTGGTCGCTCGGGGGCAGGAAAGTCGACCCTGTTGCGCGCGATCAACCATCTCGTACCCCCGACCGCCGGACGGGTTGTGTCGCGCGAATTCGGAGTACTTGGTCCGCCGCATCTGCTGCGCCAGCACCGACGGCGCACAGCGTCGATCTTCCAGCAGCACCAGCTGATCGAACGGCACAGCGCGCTGGACAATGTGCTTACCGGGCGCCTGGCGTTCCACAGTACGCTGCGCACTCTGTTCCGGCTGCCGCGGTTCGACCTTGAACTCGCGCTTTCGTGCCTTGATCGCGTCGGGCTCGCCGACAAGGCACTTTGCCGCGTCGATCAGCTCTCTGGCGGCCAGAAGCAGCGCGTTGGCATCGCGCGTGCGCTCGCGCAGCAGCCGGCAATGATCCTCGCTGACGAGCCGGTCGCCAGTCTCGACCCCGCCAGCGCCGAGACCGTGCTCAGCTTGCTGCGCTCGATCTGCAAGCAGGACGGCATCACCGCCATTGTCTCCATGCATCAGCTCGAACTCGCCCTGCGGTTCGCGGACCGCATCGTCGGCCTTGCCGATGCGCACGTAGTCTTCGACGGGACGACTGCCGAGCTCGATGACTTCTATCTCGCCCGCATTTACGGCGGGCAAGGGCTAGTGCGCAAAGTCGATGATAATGCGGAAGTCCCATACCTCCCGCCCCTCCTCAAACCCAAGATGGAGATGTCTCTATGAACATCGTGTTCAGGCTCCTGATCGCTGTCGCACTCGCGCTCGGTGCGGCGCGCCCCGCTCTCGCAGCCGACGCCGATCCGGCGCTGCTCAAGGTCGCTTTGCTGCCCGATGAAAACGCCTCGGAGCTGATCAAGCGCAATCAGCCGCTGAAGGACTACCTCGAAAGGGAGCTGGGGAAGAAGATTGAGCTGATCGTCACCACCGACTACTCCTCGATGATCGAAGCCATGCGTTTTGGCCGCATCGATCTCGCCTACTTCGGGCCCCTGTCATACGTGCTTGCCAAGAGCAAGAGCGATATCGAACCCTTCGCTGCGATGGTCACCGACGGCAAGCCCACGTATCGGTCGGTGGTGATCGCCAATGTCAAGGCCGGCGTGAGCACCCTCACCGATATCAAAGGCAAGAAAATGGTGTATGGCGATCGCGCCTCAACCTCGAGCCACCTCATTCCCAAGACCATGCTGGCGGAGGCTGGCCTCCTGCACGACCGCGACTATCAGCAGCACTTCGTGGGTGCGCATGATGCGGTGGCGGTCAATGTCGCCAACGGAAATGCCGACGCGGGAGGCCTGTCCGAGGTGATCTGGAAGAATCTGATTGAGCGCAAGCTGATCGATGTGAACAAGGTCCGGGTTCTGGGCTACAGCAAGGAATATCCCCAGTACCCCTGGACCATGCGCTCCGACTTGAATCCCGAGTTGAAGAACAGGGTGCGAAACACCTTTCTTACCCTCAAGGATCCAGCGGTTTTGAAGAACTTCAAAGCGGAAGGGTTCGCACCGATTGCAGATAAGGATTACGACGTGATCCGCGAGATGGGCAAACTGCTCAACCTCGACTTTGCGACCATGTGAGTGAGCCCGAATGGCTGACGCCGCGATCTCCCGCAGCTGCGACCACGGTGCTGTGCTCGCAGATTACGGCCGGGCGCGCTTGCGCGCGCTCGTCCGGGCCGGCGTCGTGGCCGCTGCGGTCCTGGTCTCAGCGTGGTACGTCAATCTGTTGGACATAGCTACGCTCGCCAACGGGGTGCCGGCGATCTTCACGCTTGCCCGCGAGTTGTTTCCGCCAGACTTCAGCAATGCGCCTGATTGGTGGAAACCGTTGGTTGACACGTTAGCCATGAGTATCGCGGGAACGGCTGTCGCAGTCATTGTCTCGTTTCCGATTGCATTTCTTGCGGCTCGCAACACGTCGCCGCATCCGATCGTGTTCCATTGTGCCCGCATATTGCTCAATGCCTTGCGCTCGGTGCCCGAGCTGATCATGGGCATCATCTTCGTTGCTGCGGTCGGGTTCGGCGCCCTTCCCGGCGTCTTGGCGCTCGGGCTGCACTCGGTCGGCATGGTCGGGAAATTCTTTGCCGAAGCGATCGAGCATGTCGATGACGCGCCGGTCGAGGCTGCGCGTGCCGCGGGTGCCGCTCCCCTGCAGGTGCTCTATCACGCCGTGTTGCCGCAGGTGTTGCCGCAGTTTGCAGACGTCTCGATTTACCGCTGGGAATACAACTTTCGAGCCTCCACCGTGATGGGCATGGTGGGCGCCGGCGGCATCGGGTTCGAGTTGATCGGTGCTTTGCGCATCATGCAATATCGCGAGGTCTGCGCGATCATGCTCGTGATCCTGGTGATGGTCACGCTCGTCGACTGGTTCAGCGGATTTCTGCGCCGCAAGTTCAAATAGAACGCAGCCATGACAGTCCGCGTTGTGCTCACTCACAAGGTGCACGAAGAGGTCCTTGAGTCTCTCGCGCCGCATTGCCAACTGGTATCCAATCAGACGCCCCGTACGCTGCCGCGCGACGAGGTCGTCCGGCGCGTAGCAACGGCGCAGGCGATGATGGCTTTCATGCCGGATCAGGTGGACGGTGCGTTTCTCGCTGCGTGCCCCCGCCTGAAGATCATAGCGGCGGCCCTCAAGGGCTTCGACAATTTCGATGTAGCAGCCTGCACGGCGAGGGGTGTTTGGCTGACCGTTGTTCCCGACCTGCTCACCATTCCGACCGCCGAGCTGACCATCGGCTTGCTGATCGGGCTCACGCGCAAGATCAGCGCCGCTGACAGCCTGGTGAGGTCGGGACAGTTCCGCGGTTGGCGGCCGGAGTTCTACGGGCTTGGCGTCGCCGGCTCCACCATCGGCATCGTCGGCATGGGTGCCATCGGCCGGGCCGTGGCGGAACGCCTGCGCGGCTGGGGCGCCGACATGATCTATACTGATAGAGCTCCCGTTGCGGCCATGGAGGAATCTCGGCTCGGCATCGCGTGGCGCGGGCTTGATCAGTTGTTGAGCCAGGCCGATGTTGTCATCCTGGCGCTCCCGCTGGTGGCGGAAACACTGCACATGATCAACGCCCCACGCCTCGCACTGATGAAGCGAGGTGGTTTTTTGATCAATCCATGCCGGGGCTCTGTCGTCGATGAAACGGCGGTTCTAACCGCGCTGCAAACCGGCCACCTCGGCGGATATGCGGCGGATGTCTTTGCGATGGAAGACCTGGCACGCGCGGATCGGCCCACCGAGATCGCGCCGGCCCTGCGTTCGCATGCCCACACGCTCTTCACCGCTCATATCGGCTCCGCGGTGCAAAAAGTGCGGCTCGCGATCGAGCTGCGGGCGGCTGACAACATTCGCCAGGTGTTGTCAGGCGAGACGCCGACTGATGCGATCAATGACGTCGCGCCAGCGAAGGAAGCAGTATGCTGAACCTCGCCTGGGTAAGAACCTTTCTCGCTCTTGTCGAGAATAAGAGCTTTCGGGCGGCCGCGGAGCAATTGCAGATCGCGCAACCGACGGTGTCGCAGCAAATTCGCAAGCTCGAACAGCAGCTCGGGGTGTCGTTGTTGCGTCGCCTGCGTTCCGGCTGCGAACCAACGCCAGCGGCCTTTGCGTTCCTCCCTTATGCCGAAAGCCTCATCCGTATCAACCACCGGGCTTTAGCGGTCATCCGAAACGCCCACCTGCGCGTCGGTGCCAGCTCCAACGTTGGGATTTATCTCCTTCAGCCCTATGTACGCACATTTCTGCATAACCGCGATCCCGCGCTGTTCGATCTCGTGATTGATCGTAATCCGGTGATCGCGCAGAAGCTCGACGACGCGGAACTGGACGTGGCCGTCATGGAATGGTGGGATCGACGTCCCGGATTTCTGTGGAGCCGTTGGCGCAGCGAGCCCCTCGTCCTCATCGTTCCGCCGGACCATCCCCTCGCCGCATATCCGCAAATCAGCAAGGATGAGCTCGCTGCGCTGGATCTACTCGGCGGCGAGCCTGGAACGGGAACCGGTCGATTGCTCAAATCGTACTTCGAGGATGGCCGACCGCGACCGCGCGTCTCCCTGCAGCTGGGCAGTACCGAAGCCGTCAAACAAGCCGTCAAGGCTGGTCTCGGCGTATCGCTTGTGCTGCGATCTGCTGTCGCCGAAGAAGTCCGCAGCGGCAGCCTGTGTGCAATCCCGCTCGGCCGGCCAGATCTCGAAAAGGATCTCTTCATCATCTGGCGCACCGGCGTCAATCATATTTCGGCGCCCGCGTTCGTCACCCACTTGATCGGAGATCGTTGGAAGAATTCTTGGCATCCCGCGTCGACGGCTTCCAGCAAAATACGAATACATCCAGCGTAAGAGCTTCAACGGCATCGGAGGAGCCCCCTCAACCTACGACAATGTCGTCTTCACCTCGCTTCGCTACTATCCGTTCTGATGGCCGTCGGAGCTTTGTCGTTACCCCTGCATGGAGGCCCATGCAGGGGTCCGCGTTTGCAGCCGGGCTCCTGAGTGCACGACCTGGCCCTGTGCACCAATCGCTGAGCCAAGTGGAGGTGTCGCGGGATCGCAGACAAATTCGAAAGGATCATTCCAAAGGCCGCCACGCCTGCGAGCTTGGCTTTGCAACCAACTCATCTTCAGCCGCAGGCAACTGGCCGGCACGGCGCGCCTTAACGGGTGTCAGAGCGCGCAGGGATTCCCGGCCTCGTTTCGGCGCGCCACAGCTCGATCTCGCTAAGCTCGGCGGTTGGGCGCTCATGCACGATGTTGCCACGACCCAGATAGATCGCGCCGTCCCCGCCGTTGATGGACATCCACTCGCCTTCACGGATGACGGCGTCGGCGAGGCGCGCAGAATGACCGGCGGGATCGATGACGAGTTGTTCACAGCCGACGATGCTGGGCTTGCCCATTTGACGCGCCACCAGCGCGGCGTGGGCGGTACGTCCGCCACGCGCGGTCACAATTCCGGCCGCCGCGGCGAACCCGCCGACATCGGCGGTCGAGGTGTCCGGCCGCAACAGAATAACCGGGTCGCCCGCGGAGGCCTGACGTTGCGCGCTCTCCGAATCGAACGCGACGCGCCCGGTCGCCATGCCGGCCGAGGCGCCGGTGCCGCGCGCCAATGGCTCGCCCGGCGCATCAAGTCGGTCGCGCGCGAGGGCGTCGAGATCGATGTCGGCCAGTCGCCCGAGCGCTCGCCGGCGGTGAAATCAGTCCCTCGTGGACCAAATCGATCGCGATTCGCAGGGCCGCCAGAGGTGTGCGCTTGGCTGACCGCGTCTGCAGGATCCAGAGCTGACCGTTTTCGATGGTGAACTCGATGTCCTGCACGTCATGGAATTCCTGCTCCAGCCGGCGCAGAATGCCGCGCAGTTCGACCGCAACCTCGGGAAGCTCCCGCGCAATCGCTTCTTCGTTCAGCGGTGTCCGTCGTCCCGAGACGACCTCTTCGCCCTGCGCGTCGAACAGAACATCGATCACAGGCTGCACGCTGCCGGTCGAGGGATCGCGCGAAAATGCGACGCCCGCGCCCGGAAGACATGCCACGATTGCCGAACACCATTGCCTGTACCGTCACCGCGGTCCCTTGCACGAATTCGAGCTTCTGCAGGCGCCGATAGGTTTGCGCACGCTCACTCATCCAGGAGCGGTAGACGGCGCGCGCCGCACTGGCGAGCTGCCGGAAGGGGTCATCGAGCCAGCCACCGCCGTCCGCCAAACCCGATACGACGCCGCGAGCCGCTCCATCGCCTCGCCGTCGAGATCGCGCTCGCTGTCGACCCGCTCGTCAGCCACGACCTTGGCGCGTGCGGCAGCGAATGTTTCCGGGTCCACACCCAAAACGACCGTCGCATAGCTCTCGATGAAACGCTGCCGACAATCCCAGGCAAAGCGCGGATCGCCGGTCATGCGCACCAGGCCGGCCACCGCGGAAGCGCTCGCTCCGACGTCGAGCACCGTATCCATCATCCCCGGCATGGACCGCGCCGCGCCAGATCGGACCGAAACCAACAGCGGGCGGCGCCGATCACCGAGACACCGGCCGGTTGCACGCTCGAGAAACTCAATGCCTTTCCTCAATCCTTCCTCGATCTCTGCATCCGCCGTCCGGTCGCCGGCACTGATCCTGGTACACAGGCTGACGGGCAGCACGAATGCGGGAGGGACCGGCAGTCCAAGTGCCGCCATGCGGGCCAGATTGGCGGCCTTGGCCCCGATCTGGTCTGCAGAAGGCGCCGTGAGCTTCTGATCGCCACCGATCAGCAGAACCGTCATCGCAACGTTCCTTCCTCATGACGCCAAATCGGCGAGCACGTGCTCGCGCACGAGATGTCCGAAGCTGGCCAACCGATCAGTGGCGCGCTCGAGTGCGCGCGCCAGTTCGAGTGCGGCGAGTGAATGAGCAAGGTCAAGCCTGCCACGCAGCACCTGGGCGGTGACAATGCGTTCGGCCTCATCGGCCTTGTGCTCGAGCTCGATGAGACAGCCCACAGCGGCCAGGGCATCTTCCGAATCCACCCGATGTCCTTCCGGGACTTCGGCTGCAGCAGCGACGCCCGCGGCCGCGGCCTCGGTTGCGGCGAGCGCAGTGGAGCACAAATCTGCCAAAGGTCTGAGAAGGTCGGCAGCAATGTCGGCTGGCATAAGCGATGCGATGAAGGCACCCTGTTCGAGTTCGTCGACGACCTCTTCGATTCGATTCACCAGCCGCTCGATCGTGGGGCCCGCCTCGAGTCGCGCAGCAGCGTTGCGTGCATCGAGTGCCAGGCGGTCGGCCTTTTCCTCGATCCGCCGCGCGCGCTGCGCGAGCGCGGCGCCATCGCCGTGGCGGCCGGAGAGGAGCCCGCTCACGTGATGTGCGACCGCAGCAGCGATTTCGCGCGCCAATCCGGCCTGGCGCACGACAATTGCCAGCAGCGTGGCGTCGACGCGCTTGAGGCGGCTCACCAGGTCGGCTTCGACGCGGTCGCGCGCGAGCCGCACCGAACGCCCTTCCAGCAGGGCTTCCGTGGCGATGCGCAGTACGCTTTTGAGAAAGTCGACGGCGGCATCCTGGCCTAGTACCGCATCCAAACGCTCGCCGAAGCCGATCCGGGTCGGCGCCGCACTACGCACGGCGCTGGTGACGAGATCATTGCCGCCGAGTTCGAGAAATGCCCGATGTCCCACGCGCTGACGAGCTGCCCAGTCGAGGATCCGAGCGGCTTGGTTCTTGGCAACCCAGGCCCGCAGCACCTTGCGCGCCTTGTTCCAGTCGATCAAGAACACCAGCGACCGGCCGACCGCCTCGAGGAACGTATTGCGCGCGTCAGCACTCTCCACTTCATAGCGGCCGTTGATCAGATAGAAGGCGCCATCCTTGCCCAATCCCTCGGCCTTCCGCTGACCGAGCCCGCTCCAGTCGACCTTGAATTCGTTCAGCAGGCCGCAAAAAAACGCCGCACGCGCCCGATGCACGTCCGTATAGGTGATCGTGACGCCGTCGCGTTCAACCGCGATCACCACCACGTGGGCATCGGTCGCGCCGATGTCGTTCTGAATGGTCAAGCGCGATCCCGATCGGGTTGCCATCGTGGCAAGTCCGGGATGATCGAATTTGAGCGCAGAAGTCGATGCAATTCCGCGCATGAAGGCTTCCAATGCAGGTCGATCGTCCGGCTCAAGCCCATAGGCGTGAGCGCCTGCCACCATTTCCTCGGCGTTTTCGGCCGCGAGCCTGTTGAGCACCTTGTGCAGGTCCATGACCAGCCGGTGCAGACTGTCTCCGCCCGCACCTGAGATTTGCGTCAAGGTTGCGATCTCGTTTGGCGCGATGTCGCTCAACGACGCAAGTCGGTCCTGCCCCGGCAAGCGTGCAAGCCGCTCCGCCGCCGCCTTGCCTTCTGCAGGGGCACCACTCTCGACGGCGTGAATCATGGCGCGCATATCGGCCAGAATGTCTCTGCCGAGATCGGCGAGGTTGGGAGCCGTGATCCGGCCATTGCCGGTCGACGTGGCGCCATGCACCAGGTGATCGATCAGCGCCGGATCGAGGCTGGCGGCTCGGCACTCCGCCGCCAGGTCGGGCGGCTGTGCGCGGCGGTCGGACGCGTGCACGGCGGCTGCCTGCAGTGCGGACATACGCACCTTGATACGGTCGTTGGCTGCAAGGCCTTGCGCAACCACTGAAGGCAACAGAACTTCCGCCTCTCCGAGCTGCTCAATGATGCGCGATTTCATGTGAGGGGCCTGAACTGCCGGGGGGCCTGAATTTCGCTTCGATGCTGACAGGATGACATGGTGTGTGAGGAAAAATTTGCGCGAGGTCAGTCATCCAACTGTCATATTCGCTCGTTCCAGGATTCCTGGACGCTTGAGATAAATTGGTAGCGGGCGCGCGGCGTGCTGCCCGCTACGAGTTGCACCCGCTACAAGGCCTCTTCTGTGCGATCGCGGCCGGGCTGCAAAAAATCGGGATTCTCCTGCGCCATCAAAAATTCAGCAAAATTGCGCTTGAGCCGCGGCATTTCGAACAGCAGGGCCAAACTCCTTTTTCTCTTTTTGGTAATCAGGGTGAAAGGATTGATATAGGCCTTGGCGTTGTCGACCGTCAAAACGAATGGCGGGCGCCCGGCGCGCGCCAGAACTTCATCTGGCGGGCAACAATCGATCCGCGACATGACAGTTGCATGACAATCGCGCTGCCGGACGACGATGCCCCATCGGCGAATCGCGCAGCGTCAACCTTGGAGGCGTAAGCGATCGCGCGTCGTCCGGGCCCGTTGCGGAAAATGTGTGCAAACCTCAAGGGTGCAATGGCGCTATTCGAAGCGGCCAACGTGCTGCCGACCCGTATGCCGAAATGGTCAGCACTGAATGCTTGGGGGGACAGGCCGATCTGCGCCGGGTCGGTGATGGCGGTGAAGACGATCGGCCGCGCTGCCACTGCGCCGAAATGTAATGAATTTCCGCCGCATGATGGATCACAGCGTGGCACACGCTAAGTAAGGGCAGCGGCGCGCGGCGAATTCGGGCGCCAGCGACCGCTTATTTCAGCATTCTGCGGCACGCAGCGGATATCAGGACATCGTACCGGGAAAGTCACCATCGCCAGGCGGTTCCCAGCTCAGTAAATTAAATTGCGAACGCGTTGGAACGGCGAAAGGGCGGGGGGCGTTAAACGTCGAAATCCGTCGGATGTTCCAGCGGCGCAGCACACTCCAATGACGCAGAAGGGCGTTTGCGGGCGCAGTGACGGAATTGACGAGGCTCAGCTGATCGAACCCGCCGCGTCGCGTCCGATCGCTACTGGTGGAAAGAGAGGACGCCATGTCGTTCACCATCAACGTCAACGGAAACAGACATAACGTCGATGTCGACGGCGACACGCCGCTCCTCTGGGTGTTGCGCGACGTGCTCGGCATGACCGGAACCAAGTTCGGCTGCGGGATGGCGCTATGTGGCGCCTGCACGGTGCATGTGGACGGCGCCCCCACACGGTCGTGCATCACCTACATCGACAGCGTCGGCGACAGCGAGATCACGACGATCGAGGCAATCGGCGCGACTCCGGCGGGCGCCAGGATCCAGAAGGCCTGGCTCGACCGCGAGGTCGTGCAATGCGGGTACTGCCAGTCGGGCCAGATCATGTCCGCGTCGGCACTGCTTGCCAGCAACCCGCGTCCGACCGATTCCGATATCGACGACGCGATGTCCGGCAACATCTGCCGCTGTGGGACCTATGTCCGCATTCGCGAAGCGATCAAGCAAGCCGCGCAATCTAACAAAAGGGAGGGCTGATCATGATTCGCGATCGCCGCGCGTCCCAAGCTCCCGCGCCTCCTCGCCGGCCGGTTGCGAATCGTCTCTCCCGGCGGGGCTTCCTGCAAACAGGCGCGGCTGCAGGCGGCGGCTTGATGTTGAGCCTGAGCCTGCCGTTCCGCAGCGATGACGCGCAAGCGGGCGACGCCGATGGCTTCGCGCCCAATGCCTTCATCCGCATCGCAGGCGACGGGCAGATCATTCTGACCATGCCGTACGTCGAGATGGGCCAGGGTACCTACACTTCGATCCCGATGCTGATCGCCGAAGAGCTGGAGGTGGATCTGAAGCAGGTTCAGTTGCAGCATGCTCCGCCCAACGAAAAGCTCTACGGCAATCCCTTGCTCGGCGGAATACAAGCAACGGGCAACTCGAACGCCGTCCGCGCGTCGTGGCAGCCGCTGCGTCAAGCCGGTGCGATTGCACGAACGATGCTGGTGTCGGCGGCGGCACGGCGCTGGCATGTCGATCCCGCATCCTGCCGCGCGCAGAGCGGCGAAGTGCTGCACGCGCCGACGGGGCGACGGTTCAACTATGGCGAACTTGCCGCCGACGCCGCCCGCCTGCCCGTCCCCGACAACGTGACGCTCAAGCGCCCGGAGGATTTCAAGCTCATCGGCACGCCGGCCAAGCGGCTGGATGCGGCGGCGAAGGTCAACGGAACGGCCGTCTACGGCATCGACGTTCGTCCGCCGGGCGTGAAGATCGCGACCCTTGCGCAATCGCCGGCGTTCGGCGGCCGCGTGAAGCGCGTCGATGATGCGGCAGCAAGGGCCGTCAAGGGCGTGCGTCAGATCGTGCGGCTCGACGACGCCGTCGCGGTCGTGGCCGATCACATGGGCGCTGCGAAGAAAGGCCTCGCCGCCCTGGTGATCGAATGGGACGACGGACCCCACGCCAAGCTCAATACGGACGCGATCGTGGGCGAACTCGAACAGGCAACGCTCAAATCGGGGCCGGTCGCGCAGAATATCGGCGATGTCGACAAGGCCATGGCGAGCGCCATCACCAAGGTCGAGGCGACATACCGGGTTCCGTTCCTCGCCCACGCGACCATGGAGCCGATGAACTGCACGGTTCATGTCCGTCAGGACGGCTGCGAAGTCTGGGTCGGCAACCAGGCCATTGCGCGCGTCCAGGCGGCGGCGGCGAAGACCGCCGGCCTGCCGTTGGACAGGGTCGTGGTCCACAACCATCTGATCGGCGGCGGCTTTGGCAGGCGGCTGGAGGCCGATGGTGTCGCTCGCGCCGTCGAGATCGCCAGGCAGGTCGACGGCCCGGTGAAGGTCGTGTGGACCCGCGAGGAAGACATCCAGCACGATATGTACCGGCCTACCTTCTTCGATCGGCTGTCGGCCGGTCTCGACGAGAAAGGAATGCCGATCGCGTGGACCCATCGCTTCGCAGGCTCCTCGGTCATCGCGAGATATCTCCCTCCAGCGTTCAGCAATGGGCTGGACCCCGACACCACGGAAGGTGCGATCAACCTGACCTATGCCCTCCCGAACCTGCACGTCGAGTATCTGCGGGTGGAGCCCCCCGGCATTCCGACCGCCTTCTGGCGCAGCGTCGGGCCGTCGCACAATGTCTTCGTGGTCGAGAGCTTCATGGACGAACTGGCGGCAGCAGCGAAGCAGGATCCGGTCGCTTATCGGCTTGCCCTTCTTGACAAGACGCCGCGCGCCAAAGCGGTCCTCGCGCTGGCCGCAGAAAAGGCCGGCTGGGGCCAGCCGTTGCCTGAAAGGGTCGGCCGCGGCGTCTCCCTCCAGTTCGTCTTTGCGACCTACATGGCGCACGTTGCCGAAGTTGAAGTGTCGAAGGATGGCGCGGTTCGAGTCCGGCGCGTCGTCTGCGCGGTCGATTGCGGCACCGTCGTCAATCCGGATACCGTCCGCGCACAGATCCAGAGCGCGATCATGTTCGGCGTCACGGCTGCGCTCTATGGCGAGATCACCCTGAAGGACGGCCGCGTCGAGCAAACCAACTTCGATAGCTATCAAATCCTGCGCATGAACGAGGCGCCTACGATCGACGTCCACATCGTCCAGAATTTCGAGCCGCCGGGCGGAATGGGCGAAGCCGGAACTTCGGCGATTGTTCCCGCAGTCACCAACGCGATTTTTGCGGCGACCGGCAAGCGCTTGCGAAAGCTGCCGGTCGACACCACGGCGTTGAAGCAGCCGCTGTAAGGACGATCGCGATGATTCAAACCGACCAGCCAACCGATTTTCCGGTGCAGCCGAATGTCGCAATGTGCCAAATTCAGACCAAGTGCGCCGCAGCGTAGCAACTACTCGATCACCTCGTCGACGGTGGCGAGGGAGCGATTATTTCACGCGTCTCCAGCGAAGTACGCTTGTCCCGCTGAAGGATGGAACAGTTGTCCACGTCTGATCATCCTCTGCAAAAGATGTGATGACTTGCTTCTGATCGGTTCCGATCCAAGCCGGCCACGTTCCGCCTTCGATGTGCTGGATAATTACGCCGTCCGTTACCGAGAATGTGCCGAAGAAAGCGATGCTTCCATGCACGATTGCTTCGTTTTCCTTGGCCCTGCCCCGCATCCGATCGTTGGACGCGAATTTCGGAAGATCGGGGCGCGAGGTGACGATCGCGAAGCGACCATTGCTGTCGAATATCCCGACGCCTCGCCGAAGTGGACCGAACGGCTGAACCTTGCGGCCGTCCGGAGTTGTGCTGTCATCAGATGCGAGAGTCCAGGTTCCGATCAGGTCGTTGGCCGTTTGGGCGACAGCATTGGGGATAGCAATCCCTAGGCATGCGACGGCAGTCAAAGTAGCTGTAGTTAGACGCCTCATTGCATTCCTCGCTTGATGACGAAAGCAACACGCTGCGGTTTGACTATGGAGAACGATCCGCTGGTGGCGTCCCCGCGCGTCAAGGCAATGTGGCCGGCACCGAGAACGGTTTGGTGGCATCCACCACGAACATGATGAGGGCGGTCAGCTCGGTCGTGCCAGCGTTGAAGACTTCCATGGGCATGCCCGCCATATGTCCGTTCATGGTGTGGCCGGCCTCGACGTAGCTGACGCCGTGTAGCGTCCTCTGGCCCAACTTCCCGGCGACGACGTAGAAGGCCTCGGAGCCCGAATGCGAATGGACCGGTGTTTTGGCCTCCGGCGGTCCGCTGCCGTAGTTGACGCGCAAGAGGTACTCGGGCGCGGATAGGGACGGTACTGGTCCGATCTCGGCCAACTTCGTTCCGCCGGGCGACGCCGCGCTTTGCGGCCCAAGCGTGAACAGCCATGCTTTGCCGGCGACTTCGGCTGTCAGGGACGGCCATCCTTCGTAGGTCACCGTATCCGGGTTCCAACGGTACTCACCCGCAGCGGCCCTCGCTTGATCCAGCGTCGGAAAATTCTCGACCCGCCAGTACAGCGGGCCTTTCGGAAGTTGCTTGACTTTCATCTCAGCGACGGGTTTGACGACGTATTGCACTTCCGCCGCCGAAGTCGAAGGCGGCAGCAACACCCCCACAACGTAGATGATGGGAATCGCAACCCGGGCAGCAAATAGGAGCAGATTCACGTCCTCCTCCTCGTTCCGTTCAGCTGCCGTCCTCATGCCCAAGATGGGACGTTGCGTCTTTCAGGGCCTCTCAATTTTGTCTTAGCGTTCCCTCCATTTTTCCTTTGCGGGGCTTGTGCTAGGGTCGATGCGGGGCGGCGCGTGACCAGCGGAATGAAATCTTGCGCTATCTGTTCGAGGAATGTGCGCTCGAGACGGATCGCCGCGAGCTACGGCGGGGAACAGACCTTGTGGCTATCGAGCCCCAGGTCTTCGATCTCCTTGTTTACTTGATCCAGCACCGTGATCGTGTGGTCAGCAAGGACGAGCTCGTGGCGTCGGTCTGGCGTGGGCGTGCCATTTCCGAGTCGGCATTGTTTAACCGGATCAACGCGGCCAGGAGCGCAATCGGCGACACAGGCGAACGGCAAGGGTTGATCAAGACGCTGCCGCGCAGGGGTCTGCGGTTTGTTGGCGCCGTTCGAGAGGAGGAGGAATTCAGCCTTGCCCTGGCCGGACCGCACAAGCCTTCGCCCGGAATTGCCGTCAAGCCGTCGATCGCGGTCCTGCCTTTCGTAAACCTCAGCGGCAATCCGGAGCAGGATTACTTCAGCGACGGGATTGTCGAGGACATCATCACGGCTTTGTCGCGCAACCGCGCTTTCTTCGTCATCGCCCGCAACTCGTCGTTCACCTACAAGGGAAAACCGGTCGACACCAAGCAGGTCGCGCGGGAACTCGGCGTCCGTTACCTATTGGAAGGCAGCGTACGCAAGTCGGGCAACCGTGTGCGTGTGACCGGGCAGTTCATCGAGGCCGAGTTGGGCCGCCATTTGTGGGCAGACCGGTTTGACGGTGACTTGGTCGACATCTTCGATCTTCAAGATCAGCTCGTTACGAGCGTCGTCGGAGCGATAGCGCCGCAGCTTGAGAAAGCGGAGATCGACCGTGCCAAGCTGGATATGACCGGCGATGTGGCGGCTTACGATTTTTACCTTCGCGGACTTGCCAGCTGGAACCGATGGACGGGAGAGGAAAATGCCAAAGCGCTGCAGCTGTTCAACGCGGCAATAGCAAAAGACGGCGACTTTTCGACCCCATACGGCCTGGCCGCTTCGTGTCATCATTTCGCCAAAGCGAACGGCTGGGCCTCGAGCTTTGATGAAGAGGAGATCTCTCGGCTGGTCGAGCGCGCCGCCGCCATCGGCACGGATGACGCGGTCGCGCTGTGTTGGGCGGGACACGTGCATGCATACTTCTTTCACGACCTTGACCGTGCATTGCTGCTGATCGATCGAGCCCTTGAGCTGGACGTGAACCTGGCTGTCGCCTGGCAGCGAAGCGGCTGGGTCCGCGGCTACGCCGGCGATTCAGATGGCGCGATTGAAAGCCTGAACAAGGCGATTCGTCTTAATCCGCTCGACCCTCGTGTTTTCCTGACACAAAGCGCCATGGCGTTCGCGCATTTCATCGCCGGACGCGACGACGAAGCGGCACGCTGGGCGGCGATGGCTCTGCGCGTCAAGCCGAACTGGCTGCCGGCTCTTCGGATGACCATCGCGTCCAACGCCATGCGAGGCCAAGCCGAACAGACGAAGCGGGCGCTTAACGCATATCTGGCAATCGATCCGAAGGTCACCATCACCAAGTTATGCGAGTATTACCCATTCCGCCGAAAAGCCGATCGCCAGCGATTGATCGCCGGAATGCGCAAAGCGGGCGTGCCCGAATGACGATGCGAAGTGATCTTCGCCAAATTTCATTCAGCCGGCTCTACGACATCTTCGTATTGCCGTGCGCGTTTTGCAGAGCGGCAAAAATTGCAGTCCAATGTCGCAAATGGGTCTTGGCTGTGTGAAAATCTTTCTGCAGCTCGATTTCGCGCAACAATGATTCGTGCAAACCTTTGATGGCGCATTAAAGATTCGCCAAGGCCGCAAGCTCGATTCTTATGTTGCGCATTGACGACTGCTTGCAGCGTTTTCACACAGCCAGGGTCATTCACGACCGACCCCCTATTCGCGAGCCGACGCGGCGTCGGTCAGTGTATGACCACGCGCCAGTATGCACGGCTCGTTTCGGAATGGGTCGCAAACATCGGTCTTGACCCTAAACTCTTTGGCACCCATTCGCTTCGGCGAACGAAGGCAACTCTGATCTACCGCCGTACCGGCAACCTACGAGCTGTGCCGCTCTTGCTCGGCCACACCAAAATCGAAAGTACCGTTAGATACCTTGGTATCGAGGTGGACGATGCCCTCTCGATAGCGGAACAAGTTGACGCCTGAAATGCCCGGGCAGAGCGGACATCCTCTGCCCGACCCTTGTCAGCCGCTTCGTGCCGATAGTGTTGCAAAAGTGCGTTGAAGGCCGACGGCGGGCGTGATTCTGTTTCCTGGCGCGATTCGCGACGGGGGCGGACATGATGGGGCGGCGCAACCAGGGCCAGGGGCAGCTGTTTTACGAGTTCCGGCTCGATGAGGCGGTTCCCGAGGATCACCTGGTGCGAAAGATTGGTGCGCTGTTGGACCTGTCCTGGGTCTACGCGGAACTCGCGCGCTATTACTCTGAGATTGGACGACCTTCGATCGATCCTGTGCTGATGATCCGGATGCTGATCGTCGGCTACGTGTTTGCGATCCGATCGGAGCGTCAGATCTGCCGCGAGGTTCAAGTCAATCTGGCCTATCGGTGGTTTTGCGAGCTGGGCCTAGAAGATGCCATACCCGACCACTCGGCGTTCTCCCGTGCCCGCAATGAGCGCTTCCGTGAGAGCGATGTGTTCCGTCGCGTGTTTGAGCGCGTGGTGGGGGCGTGCATCGAGGCCGGTCTGGTCGGCGGCGAGGGCTTCGCCGTCGATGCCAGCCTGATCGAAGCCGATGCCAACCGTCAGCGCTCGATCCCTGGCGTAGAGTGGAAGGAGCAAATCGATCCTGTAGCCGCCAGCCGGGCAGTGAAGGAGTATCTCGCCACGCTCAACGACGCGGCGTTCGGGGCGGCGACGGAGGTGCAACCAAAGTTCGTATCACCCTCTGATCCGGCGGCGCAATGGACCGGCGCCCTCAAAGGGCCTGCGTTCTTCGCTTATGCCGACAACTATCTGATCGACATCCAGTGTGGCGTGATCGTCGATGTTGAAGCCTCGCGCGCGGTCCGCCAGGCCGAGGTAGGCGCTGCGCGAACCATGCTGGAGCGCACCGAAGAGCGCTTCGGCCTCAAGCCGCAGCGGCTCGCCGCGGATTCCGCCTACGGATCGGCGCCGATGCTGAACTGGTTGGTCGTAGAGAAGCAGATCACGCCGCATATTCCTGTCCTAGACAAGTCGAAGCGAGAGGACGGCACGTTCTCGCGTGCCGACTTCCGCTACGACGCAACGAAAGACATTTACGAGTGCCCAGGCGGAAAGCAGCTCAGAACAAGCGGTACAGTGCACGACGGCAAGACGCTGCTCTACCGCGCCAGCAAGCTGGACTGCGACCCCTGTCCGCTCAAACCGCAGTGCTGCCCCAAAGAACCACAACGCAAGATCCCGCGCGACATCTATGAACCCGCTCGAGACGTTGCACGATCCTTGATCGACACCGAAGCCTTCGAGCGGTCCCGGCACGATCGCAAACGCATCGAAATGCGATTTGCGCACCTGAAACGCATTCTAAGGCTCGGCCGGCTTCGACTGCGTGGTCCACGGGGAGCCCAGGACGAGTTCGTGCTTGCGGCAATCGCTCAGAACCTGAGACGTTCTGGCCAAGCTGGTTACTCAATCGCCGCTGCTGCAGGTCCCAGCTTAGAATTCCACTGCTCCCAGAGGAGCGAGCACTGAGTGCAGGGTCTTCGGGGCGCCCTTCGGTCACTCGCCGACTTTTGCAACACTATCTGCCAGACTCGGACATTTGCCAGATTATTCGTTCACTTCGTCAGCGCGCCCGAGTTAGCGTCGGTGGCACGGCGAGCCCAAGGGTTTGCGATTCTTGAGGTTGGTGACCGGTCACCGAAGCCGCTGCAGTCCTTGCAGCGCACCAACCGTGTTGCTCGTGGCGTTCAATCCAGACGGGTAAAGGGGACAAAGCGGACGAGCATAACGGAGCGAGTCTTCGTCTTGCCCGCTGCGACCCTCTCTACGACGGTGAGCTGCTGTGTTGCATTGGCGGGCCCCAGTGGCATCACGAGCCGGCCACCCACTTTGAGTTGCTCGATCAGCGGCGGCGGAACATGCTCGAGTGCAGCTGTTATGATGATTGCGTCGAAAGGACCGCATTCCGGCCAACCGTAGTAGCCGTCGCCGACCTTGACGTTCACATTGTCATAGCCGAGGCTTCTCAACAATTTCCCAGCGCCTTCGGCAAGTGACGGGATAATCTCAACGGTACAGACCTTTCGCACTACCCGGCCCAGTATCGCGGCCTGGTAGCCTGAACCGGTGCCAACTTCCAGGACCGTGTGGTCAAACTTGACCTCGGCGAAATGAGTCATCAAGGCGACTATGACCGGCTGTGATATCGTCTGGTCTTGCCCAATAGATACCGGCCTGTCCGCGTATGCGGCCGAGCAAGAACCCCCAGGGATGAACCGATGGCGTTCCGTTTGCCCCATGGCCTCGAGGACGCTCTCCAATATGCCTTGCGGTCCCAAAAGACCGACGCCGGATCGCGCGTAAGCCCGAATGATTTCGATCATCATAGCGCGTTCGCGGACGCATTGTGCGTCCTCTGCCGCCGCTTCCGATGCGAAAGCAATCAACGCGAGCAATAGCAATTTCTTCATCATCGAATTCGGCGCTCAAGAGATAACAAAAACGACACCCATGCGGCGATCAACGGCGCGACGAGCGAAAGCAGAAAGCGACGAAAGCCAGGTGCGCAGGTCAGGCGGGGCAGTGACGGCCTCCGCCTCTACCACGGCAATCATGGCATTGACATGCGCAGCTTCGAACCAGAACCTCTCTTCGCGGTCGATCTGCCCCTCTGTTTGCTCCGGCAGGTGTTCGGAAAGGTATTGTTCGAACGGCTGCCAAAGCGCGAGCGGAAGCGGCAGGCTCTCAAAATGCGCCTGGTCATCACCGGTCGGCACCGTGCCATCGTGCTCGCGGTTGAGAGGAATGAAAACGTGACCGATCGCCGTCATGGATCAGTCCTCTTTTTGGGTGGCTTCACTTACTGATCAGTCCGACATCGTCGGCACGCGCCACCAGCCGCCCACGCTGCCTCACCGCCAAGTGCCGCGACGAAAACGTGGCGCCTCTTGCGGTGCTCTGCTCCGGAAGGTGCCGCTTAGGGTAGCACTAATTCCCAGGGCAGCCAGCGCCTTACTGGACATTTACGACCGTCGTTCCGTTCGCTGGGCAGTTGACGTCCGCCTCGGGTCGATGCTGTCGAAAAAGGCTTGAGAACGTTGCCGAACAGTGATTCCGGTGATTCCAAGGGTCACAGCCTTGGAGGTGGCGATGATGGGTCGGCGGTGCGGCGACCAAGCGAGCCTTTTCTATCAGTTCCGGCTCGATGAACGCGTCCCGAAGGAGCACCTGCTCAGGCGTGTCGATAGCTTTGTGTCGGCGGCACTCGCCGATATGCACGAGCGGCTGAAGCCGTACTACAGCGAGATTGGGCGACCGTCGGTTGATCCCGAGCTGATGATCCGGATGCTGATCATTGGCTACAGCTACGGCCTGCGGTCTGAACGCAGGCTGACGCAGGAAGTTGCGTTGCATCTGGCGTACCGCTGGTTTTGTCGGCTCGATCTTGATGACAAGGTCCCGCATCATTCGACTTTCTCGGAGAACAGGCTGCATCGGTTCCGCGAGGGCGATGTGTTTCGCCACATCTTCGAACGCGTCGTCAGCGCCTGCATGGCCACTGGGCTGGTCAAAGGCGAGGGATTTGCTGTCGATGCCAGTGTGATGGAGGCCAACGCCAGCCGTTATCACGGTAAAGCGCCAGACGAGATCATTTGGGCTGAGCCCGAGCGCCAGACACGCGCGGTCAAGGAGTATCTCGCGGCGCTCGAACCCGAGGTAGAACCCAATCCCGATCGCAGGCCGCCAAAAGTGATCTCACCCAGTGATCCCTGCTCGGCATGGACGGCCAAGGCCAACAAACGCGTGCAGTTCGGCTATGGGCTCAATTATCTCATCGATACCGAGAACGCCGTCATTGTCGACGTTGAACCGACGCCGGCGCGCACCTATGACGAGGTTGAGTCCACAAAGACGATGCTCGAGCGCACCGAACATCGCTTTAAGTTGAAGCCGAAGCGGCTTGCCGCCGACACTGCTTATGGAACGGGCCGTTTCCTCGGCTGGTTGGTTGGCCGCGGGATCGCACCGCATATTCCGGTTCGCGATGCCAGCGAGCGCGATGACGGCACCTTCTCACGCAGCGACTTTCGCTGGGACCAACGACACGGCGTCTACGTCTGCCCGAACAATAAGGTGCTGCACACTACCGGCACCGTGCACGATGGCAACATGCTCCGCTACCGCGCCTCCAAGTTCGACTGCGATGCTTGTGCGCTGAAGATGCGGTGCTGTCCAAACATGACTGCGCGACAGGTACCCCGCGATATTCACGAAGATGCCCGCGACACGGCGCGACGGCTTATGGGGACAAAGCGCTTTCTCAAGTCACGTGATGAACGCAAGCGTGTCGAGATGCGTTTTGCCCACCTCAAAATTCACCACGGCTTTGAACGCATGCGGCTGCGAGGACTTTCCGGTGCCCGCGACGAATTCCATCTCGCCGCTATCGTGCAGAACCTCAAGACGCTGGCGTTTCGAGCCCTCGCGCCCCCGGCCGTAGTCCAGTCCGCGTCACCTGCCTGAGAATTCGGTGGCGATGAGATGATTTCAGGCGCTCAAACGCTCGCCTGAGCTCCGGTCTCGGTTCCTCCGAGAGCAATTGCAAATGAAAACAGCGACTTTTTCGACAGCATCGGTCAATCTCGCCATTTCCGGCACGTTCGCGGGACGTCCGGTTACCCTCCGAAACTCGCCGTGGAAGCGGACATTTCAGATCGGCAGTTCAGTGCCATAAGCAAACTCATACACCGCAGCAAACAGCATCCTTAGTCGATCACTCCGTCGGCGCCGGCGAGCAGCATCGCCGGCCATGTCGAGGCCGCGCATTTTTGGCGGTCTTGAGGTTGATTGCCCGTTCGGGCAGTGGACCGGAAGATCGGCAGACTTGGCGCCCAGCATCTACCAAGCACGCTCGCGACGATGATTTCTGCACCACAATCGGCCGCTTGCGAACATTGGTAATGATATAGCTAAAGCGATTTAGTTCCGCGGCGGGGCGCCCGGGTCGGAGATCAAGCGGGCGGCGACTAGACGGTGCCAGATGAAGAGCACCACCACCGAACCAATGATCGCCGCGATAAAGCCAGCGCCCTGATCGGGCCTGTACCAGCCGATTGCCTGCCCGATCCAGGTGGCGAGGAATGCCCCCACGATGCCGAGCACGGTGGTGAGGATGAAGCCCGCGGGATTGTTCGGGCCCGGTGCGAGCCAGCGCGCGACCAGGCCCGCTACTAGGCCGATGAAGATGATCCATAGAATGCCGCCCATGGAATTCCGCCTCGTTTTGTCAGAGGAATATACTGGCGCGGACTCGAATTTTTTCGTCCGCGCAACGTTGTTTTGGCCTAGACCCAACGTGACGCTTCCTCCTCAGTCGGCAGGCGGCCTTGCGGGGTGAGCTTGTCGACCATCTCGGGTAGTTGCTCGCTCAGGCCCGATAGCAACGCTACCCGCGACAGTCCGGCTTGCTCCGCGAGTGTGTCCACCTTCTCCCGCCCAAGCGCCTTTTCAATGTCGGCAGGCGTGATCTGTTTGTTCGGTCCGGTACCGATCCACGATTTCGCTATATCCCCGTGGCCGGCTTGCTCGAATTGCTTGAGCAGATCGCTGAGGCCGCCGCTGAGCACGCTTCCGGCAGCGCCTCCAGCCAGCAGCCCGCCCAGTCCGCCCTTCAACAAATCGCTGAGATTGCCGCTACCAGGTCTGGCGCCGGGATTGCCGCCTGGAAGCGAGGCAGGCCCCGCGGTTCGGCCGGCTGGTCCCTGCGGCTGGCCTTGCTGCTGGTTTCCACCCACGTGCTTGAGCGCCTTGTAGGCCAAGAGCCCGATCATAGCCTTGGTAAGCGACGACATTCCGCCACTGCTGCCACCGGCACTGCTGCCAGGGACAGGTTGACGCTGCCCACGCGGACCGTTCTGCATTCCGTTGAGAACATCCATTAAACCCATAGTCATCTCCTCAGCGTTGGTTCAGGTGAAGTCGATATGGCTGCCCATGATGATCAAACATCTGTGCCTTCCAGCCACGTTTAGTAACCATACGGCCACGATCGACCGAGCAGGCGTCTTGCTAGTGTTTGAGCGACTCGGGAACCTTGCCGCCGTTTTCTGCCAGCTTGATCATGACCTGCTTGTGCAACCAGATGTTCATGGCTGCAGTGTCGCTGGCATCACCCGAATAATTCAGTTCCTTCGCCAGCTCCTTGCGTGCCGAAAGGCCGCTGTCGAGGCCGAGCAGCTTCATCAGGTCTACGATCGATTTGCGCCAGTCCAGCTTTTCCTTGTTCTGGCTTGCAAGCGTGGTCAGAACGGCCTCGACGTCCACTTGCGTCTGCGGCGCGCCTTTTACAGCAGCAGAGCTCGCGGCCGCTGCACCCGAAAGCCAACCGCCAGCGGCGGGCGCTGGTGGCGTTTTGCTGCCATGGCCAAAAATGGACGACATGATGTTTCCAAACATGCTCATTTATTTGTTCCAATCTAACGCGGTTACGTTGTTCTGCTGTTTGACGCTCATACGTGAAGACGAAAGAGGCGATTTACTTGACTCTGGTATCATCACACTTATTTCAAAGAACAGCGTTGCTAAGCTACGGTCAACTTTGCCGGATCGCGTGGTTTTGTTTGGTGAGCGAAAACCTTAAGCACGAGACACCAGTTCTGTATTTGATACAGGTCAATGTTATTACGATTTGGCGGTCTGGCGTAGATGCGCCCTATCTATTACCGTTTATCCGATTGCTCCATGCCGAGGTTTTCGTCTAGCTTTGCCTGCACCTACGATCGATCCGTCACCGAGGAGTTGCGATGAGCCAACTTAGTAGGCGGCTTGCGACGCCGAGAGGAAGGGCAATCAGGTGATAGCCATGTCGTCGAGAGACTGACGGCGCGAGAGAAGCAGATCATGATTCTGGCCACCGAAGGCCTTTCGAACAAAGAGATCGCCGCCAAGTCGATCTCACCGAAGGAACGGTCAAGATGCATTTGCACAATTCCTATGTGAAGACCAACGTGCCGAACCGCACCGCGCTGGTCGTGTTGGCTCTCGCCTACCGGCATCGATTCCAAGCAAGAGCGACAACGCTCCGCGTCGAGCTCGATTGATGCGCAACTCGTTGCGAGTGGCTCTCTTAGCTTGCAGCGTGGCAATGCTGTGCCCCATGGCATTTGGGCAAGGCGCACAGCCCAACATCGTGGTCATCCTGGCCGACGATCTCGGCAACGCGGACCTCGGCTATCGCGGCAGCGATATCAAGACCCCGAATATCGACACGCTCGCAAACGAAGGCGTGCGGTTGGAGTCTTTTTACGGAATGCCGGTTTGCACGCCGGCGCGCGCGGAACTGATGACCGGCCGCTATGCCATGCGCTACGGCCTGGAAACGCTCGTCATATTTCCCAGCCATACCTATGGGCTGCCGACGGACGAGCGCACGCTTCCCCAAGCGTTGCGGGAAGCCGGCTACCAAACGGCGATGGTCGGCAAGTGGCACCTCGGCCATGCCGACAAGAAATTCTGGCCTCAGAACCGCGGGTTCGACCACTTCTACGGCAATCTGATCGGCGAGGTGGACTATTTCAGCAAGGAACGGGGCGGACTGATCGATTGGCAGCGCGATGGCAAGTTTCTCAAGGAAGGCGGCTACTACACGACCCTGATTGGGAACGAAGCCGTCAGCATCATCGAACACCACGCTACGTCCAAGCCGCTGTTCCTGTATGTGGCATCCCTCGCGCCACACGCTCCCTATCAAGCTCCAAAAGAGGCCGTCGACGCCTACAAGAATACGATTGGGGATCAAAGGCGACGCACCTACGCCGCCATGATTACCGAGCTCGACACGCAGGTCGGGCGGATTGTTGCCGCGCTGAAGCGCAAGAGCATGCTCGACAACACGCTCATCATCTTCAGCAGCGACAACGGCGGCGCTACCAACGCGCTGTTTGCAACCGGGGCCCGGTCACCGGAAGAGCGTGCGGCGAGCGGCGGCATCGAGCTTGGCGCGAAACCTCCAGCCTCCAACGGCGATCTACGCGGCGGCAAAGGTTCGCTCCACGAAGGCGGCGTGCGGGTTCCAACCATCTTCAATTGGCCTGCCAGGCTCAAGCCGGGGATCGTCAACGAGCCACTGCACATGGTGGATGTGATGCCGACCGTCCTGGCGCTCGCCGGGGCCAAGGGCAGCCCGGACCACGCTTTTGACGGCAGGGACATCTGGCCGACCGTGGCGGAGTACCAACCGTCCCCGCACGACGATATCCTGATCAATGTGGAGGCGTTCCGCGGAGCGATCCGCAAAGGCAACTGGAAGCTGGTGAAGATCGCGCTGCTGCCGGGAAAGACCGAGCTATTTGATCTTTCCAAGGATCCGGGTGAGCAGAACAACGTCGCGGATCAGTTTCCTGAGATCGTGCGCGATCTGGAAGCGCGACTCCTCTCCTACGCCAAGGCGATGAAGCCGAGCGAGTGGATCAAGGCCCAGCCAGCCTTTCTCGGCGCGCAAAGCAAAACCATCTTCGATCCAGACTTCGACATCGATGACAGCGGGCTCCCGCACGAGAAGCTCCGGCTTCCGAGATGATCGGGATCGCTGCATTGGGGCGGCTTGTGTGCCGCCCGGTCTTGCAATCAATCCAAATGGATGATGCGGCGTTTGCCGGCGGGTTGCGAGGCACGCCAGCGCCGCGCCGAAGGGCCGAAAATCTGACGTAAAACAAGTACTTCGGCCCTCGATTGCGTTGAGAAGCAAGAGTATTAATGTCCTTCCCTGACTTGCTCACGCTTCGAAAAAGGGTGGTTGCCTGGTCGCGTTATGGACGGCATGACCGAGACACGGAAAATTGCTGCGATTCTGGCAGCCGATGTAGCCGGATACAGCAGGCTCGCCAGCGCCGACGAGGATCGCACGTTGGCCCGGCTGCGGGCGCTCCGGAGCGATTTGATCGATCCAACTGTCGCGGTGCATCACGGGCGCGTCGTGAAGCGCACCGGCGACGGGGCGCTGGTCGAGTTCCGCAGCGTCGTCGACGCAGTCCGCTGCGCCATCGAGGTGCAGAACGGCATGGTCGAGCGCAATGCGGGCCTGCCACCTGAGCGGCGCATCGAATTCCGTATCGGCATACATCTCGGCGACGTTGTCGAAGAGAGCGACGGCGATCTGATGGGCGATGGCGTCAACATCGCCGCGCGATTGGAAGGCATTGCGAAGCCCGGCGGGATCTGTCTTTCTGAAGACGCCTTCCGGCAGGTGAAGGCGCGGCTCAGCCTCGCTGTCAACGACCTGGGCGTGACTCAACTCAAGAATATTGCCGATCCGATCAGGGTTTATTCGCTTGAGGTCGATGTTGCCGCGCAGGCGAAGCCTGCGACGAAAGACGGATCCGCTGAACCGGAAAAGCCTTCGGCCCGGTTTGCGCTGCCCGACAAGCCGGCGATCGCCGTCCTGCCCTTCGTCAACATGAGCGGCGATTCCGAACAGGAATTCTTCGCCGACGGCATCACCGAGGACATTCTCACCGAGCTGTCGCGCTTCCGCGAGCTGTTCGTGATATCGCGCAACTCTGCGTTCGTCTACAAGGGCACGCCGATCAACGCGCAGAAGGTCGCCAAGGAGCTTGGCGTCCAGTATGTCGTCGAGGGCAGCGTGCGCAAGGCGGGCAGCCGCGTCCGCATCACTGTGCAGTTGATCGACGCCGAGACCGACCGCCACCTCTGGGCCGAGCGCTACGATCGGGAACTCGCTGACATCTTCGCCATCCAGGACGAGCTGACGTCATCGATCGCCTCCATCCTCCCGGGCCGTGTCGCGGCCGCGGCGGACGACCGCGTGCAGCGCAAGCCGCCAGAAAACCTCGCCGCCTATGAATGCGTGCTCGCGGGCAAACGGCTCCACCACCGTGCCGCCCGGGCGGACAATGAGGAGGCGCTGCGGATGCTCGAGCGCGCGATCGCGCTTGACCCCGGCTATGCGCACGCGCACGCCTGGAAGGCCTGCGTGCTTGGACAATCCTTTGTCTATGGCTGGTGCGCCGAAGCCGACGCCGCGGTGCGCACCGTGATCGGGGAAGCGACGTTAGCACTGTCGCTCGACGAGAACGACAGTGACGTGCATCGTATTCTCGCCGCCGTGAACCTGTCGTTGCACCGCGATCACGACAAGGCGCTCTACCACCAGGAGCGCGCGTTGGCGCTCAATCCAAACGACGACCTGATCGTCGTGCAGCAGGGCGAGGTGCTGACCTGGATCGGCCAGGCGGATCAAGGCATCGAATGGATCCAGAAGGCGATGCGCCTCAACCCCTATCATCCGGAACGCTTCTGGAACCATCTTGGCCGCGCCTATTTCGTCGCGCGGCGCTACGATGAGGCGGTCAAGGCGTTCCAGCGGATCAGTCGCACCGACCACAGCCATTCGGCGTTTCTGGCGGCCTGCTACGCGCAGCTCGGCGACGCGGCGGCGGCCAAGAGCGCGGCCCAGGACGTGCTGCAACGGGCGCCGGATTTCTCAATCAAGCGCTTCATCGCGACGCAGCACTACAAGCACGAAAGTGACCGCGAGCACCACCGCGCCGCGCTCCTCAAGGCACAATTGCCCGCATGACCAACCGGGATACGCGGGACGAGCCCGCGTATGACGGCTTGAGTATGTGGCTGGCGCGCTGCTTCAGCAAGTGACGATGGGCTGCCCTACAACTTGTTCTCGGCCTCTTCGGTCGCGGCGGGATCACGGCGCCGGAAATCTCACAGGGGTTCAGATCGAAGCTCAGGGGGGGCGCGGCGCCGGACACCTCACAGGGGTCTTGATGATGCACTGTCACATGATGAACCGCGAGGAGATGGGCATGATGCAGACGGTCGAGGTCTACAAGGACGGAAGCCCGCTCATGGACTTGTGCTCCATCGGCGAGGCCAAGGAATACTGCAACCGGTCGATAACCACCTCATCCTGAAGAGCGCAACAACTATGGGCCTCATCCTGAAGGAGCACGCGCACGCTGATGCACGTTCGTCTCGAACATAACCCTCTACCTTTCTCGTCGAGCTATGTCGACACCACGATCTACGGCCCGGTTCAGGAACTTGCGAACACGGGAAGCCAAAGTCGAGTTCAACCGCAGTGACATGTCCTCCAGCATCCTCGGACACGCTAAGAGCCTGTGCAGAAGAGTGAAGCATCCGAAAATTTGTTGAAGCCCAAATGGCGGTACGGTCCAACCGTTGGAAATAGGTAATTCCAGCTACAGTTGTTCTGGGATGCACTGACCGGGGGAGTTTCTGATGACCGACGCCCTTACTTTTGCCGCCTGGAACGGCGTCCTCAACGTTGCCGGATTCAATAACGGTTCTCCTTTAGCCGCGCCACTCACCTTGCCGACGAGCGGGGTGTCATCGGATACCGGCGGTACATCGCTGCACGATTACGTCCGCTTCACGCTTTTCAACAACACCACGGTCACCGTGGACGGCAACCAGTTGTTTGCACTGGACGGCTTCTCGTTCAGCGATGATCAGACCCTCGACATCGGCAGCGCGTCGAGCGGGGCCGGCGCCGGCAAGGTCACGTTCAACCCCCTGCATCTGAGCTTCACGCAGCCGGGATTGGATCCGCAACTGTTCCAGATGCTGGCAGCGGGAACGCTGTTCAAGGAGGTCGATGTTCTCGGCTACAATGTAAGCGGGGACGGCAGTCATCTTGTCGTGGACTACAGCTTCGGTCTCGTCGCCGGCAAGACGATGAGCATCGATCAGTCAGGCATAACACAGCTTGACCTCGAATTCGGCCAACAAGAGATCCAGCACTTCACTCAGAACCCCGACGGCTCCTTCCCCTCAACCCCGGATACATCAGGCGGCTGGGACCGCGTCAGAAACATTCAAGTTGGGCCAGATCAATTTGCCGACCCGCCGCTTACGTTGCCGACGAGCGGAGTGTCGTCGGATACCGGCGGTATATCGCTGCACGATTACGTCCGCTTCACGCTTTTCAACAACACCACGGTCACCGTGGACGGCAACCAGTTGTTTGCACTGGACGGCTTCTCGTTCAGCGATGATCAGACCCTCGACATCGGCAGCGCGTCGAGCGGGGCCGGCGCCGGCAAGGTCACGTTCAACCCCCTGCATCTGAGCTTCACGCAGCCGGGATTGGATCCGCAACTGTTCCAGATGCTGGCAGCGGGAACGCTGTTCAAGGAGGTCGATGTTCTCGGCTACAATGTAAGCGGGGACGGCAGTCATCTTGTCGTGGACTACAGCTTCGGTCTCGTCGCCGGCAAGACGATGAGCATCGATCAGTCAGGCATAACACAGCTTGACCTCGAATTCGGCCAACAAGAGATCCAGCACTTCACTCAGAACCCCGACGGCTCCTTCCCCTCAACCCCGGATACATCAGGCGGCTGGGACCGCGTCAGAAACATTCAAGTTGGGCCAGATCAATTTGCCGACCCGCCGCTTACGTTGCCGACGAGCGGAGTGTCGTCGGATACCGGCGGTATATCGCTGCACGATTACGTCCGCTTCACGCTTTTCAACAACACCACGGTCACCGTGGACGGCAACCAGTTGTTTGCACTGGACGGCTTCTCGTTCAGCGATGATCAGACCCTCGACATCGGCAGCGCGTCGAGCGGGGCCGGCGCCGGCAAGGTCACGTTCAACCCCCTGCATCTGAGCTTCACGCAGCCGGGATTGGATCCGCAACTGTTCCAGATGCTGGCAGCGGGAACGCTGTTCAAGGAGGTCGATGTTCTCGGCTACAATGTAAGCGGGGACGGCAGTCATCTTGTCGTGGACTACAGCTTCGGTCTCGTCGCCGGCAAGACGATGAGCATCGATCAGTCAGGCATAACACAGCTTGACCTCGAATTCGGCCAACAAGAGATCCAGCACTTCACTCAGAACCCCGACGGCTCCTTCCCCTCAACCCCGGATACATCAGGCGGCTGGGACCGCGTCAGAAACATTCAAGTTGGGCCAGATCAATTTGCCGACCCGCCGCTTACGTTGCCGACGAGCGGAGTGTCGTCGGATACCGGCGGTATATCGCTGCACGATTACGTCCGCTTCACGCTTTTCAACAACACCACGGTCACCGTGGACGGCAACCAGTTGTTTGCACTGGACGGCTTCTCGTTCAGCGATGATCAGACCCTCGACATCGGCAGCGCGTCGAGCGGGGCCGGCGCCGGCAAGGTCACGTTCAACCCCCTGCATCTGAGCTTCACGCAGCCGGGATTGGATCCGCAACTGTTCCAGATGCTGGCAGCGGGAACGCTGTTCAAGGAGGTCGATGTTCTCGGCTACAATGTAAGCGGGGACGGCAGTCATCTTGTCGTGGACTACAGCTTCGGTCTCGTCGCCGGCAAGACGATGAGCATCGATCAGTCAGGCATAACACAGCTTGACCTGGAATACGGCTCTCAAGCGATCCAATTCGGTAACCAAGCGCCGGTAGCAGCCGACGACCCGAGCATTGTGCTCGTCGGCGGCACGGCCGCCGGCAATGTGCTCACCAACGACAGCGACCCGGACGGCGACAGCTTGACGGTGAGTGCGGTCGCCGGACTTTCCGGCAATGTGGGAGCGCCGCTGGCCGGTACCTATGGGCATCTGACACTCGATGCCGACGGCAGCTTCAGCTATGCGGCCGATAAGGCCGCGGCGATTGCTGCGGGGGCAACGGGCAGCCATCTGCATGACATCTTCAGTTACACGGCCAGCGACGGGCTCGGCGGCACCGACAATGCCAGCCTCGATATCACGCTCGACCGGCTGCCGGTCGCGGCCGACGACACGAGCGGTGCGCTCGCCGGCGGCACGGCTGCCGGTAATGTGCTCGTCAACGATAGCGACCCGGACGGTGACAGCTTAACAGTGAGTGCGGTTTTTGCTGCCGGGCTTCCCGGCAACGTAGCCACGCCACTGGCCGGCAAGTTCGGCGATCTGACACTCAATGCCGACGGCAGCTTCAACTATGCGGCCGATAAGGCGGCGGCGATTGCCGCGGGGGCAACGGGCAACCATCTGCATGACATCTTCAGCTACACGGCCAGCGACGGGCTCGGCGGCACCGACAATGCCATCCTCGATATCACGCTCGATCGGCTTCCAGTCACGGCCGACGACACGAGCGGTGCGCTTGCCGGCGGCACGGCTGCCGGTAATGTGCTCGCCAACGACAACGACCCGGACGGTGACAGCTTAACAGTGAGTGCGGTTTTTGCTGCCGGGCTTCCAGGCAACGTAGCCACGCCACTGGCCGGCAAGTTCGGCGATCTGACACTCAATGCCGACGGCAGCTTCACCTATGCGGCCGATAATGCGGCGGCGATTGCTGCAGGTCCGACCGGCAGCCATTGCATGACATCTTCAGCTACACGGCCAGCGACGGGTTGGGTGGCACCGCCAATGCCAGCCTTGATATCGCGCTCGATCGCCTTCCGGTCGCAATCAATGATCTCGCCAGCGTCCAGGCCAGCAAGACCATTCTGGCAACGTGCTTGCTAATGATCACGATCCAGACGGTGATCCGATCCAATTGCGGGGAGCCTCGGCAGTACGTCGCGGGTAAATACGGTTGGCTCGTTCTCGCGAGCGACGGCACTTACAACTATGCGTCAAATAAGAGTGCATCGTTACCAAGCGAGGGCGCGGCGCAGGATTTATTCACATACACCGAGAGAGATGGCCAGGGTGGCGTCGCACAAGCAACGCTGAGTGTCACGGTGGTCCCGAATGGTATGAATTACATTGCCGGAGCACCGGGGGCGACGATCTCATCCGGAAATGGCAAGAGTGTTATCGACGCGAGCCTGGGCGGCGAGACCGTTCTCGCCGGCAACGGCAAGGATACCATCGTTGGCGGCCCCAACGACATGTTGACCGGCGGCAATGGTCCAGACACGTTTCAATTCGGGCCCTCATCAGGTCCGAACACCATTCGTGATTTTGACGTTCACAACGACGTTATCGCATTTGACCACACGCTGTTTGCTGACTTCACGGACATCAAAGCGCACATACAGCAACTTGGCGCGGATGCGGTGATCACGTATCACGGGACCGACACGCTCACATTTCAGCACGTGAACGCCGGCAGCCTGCACGCGAGCGATTTGTGTTGGTCTGACCTGCTTTTGCGAGCGGAATTGGGCCGGGCCCTTCTTCACATTGCACGAGCAACGCGTGGGCGATCTCAGAGAGCTGAGACCTCC
>CAWHYZ010000005.1:0-212160 GCA_963833605.1 uncultured Alphaproteobacteria bacterium | reverse complement strand
GGTTGGAGAGATGGACCGTGTAGGTGTCGGCGCTGCCCTCGTTGACGGTGGTGCCGGCTTGGGTGAGCGAGAAGGTCTGGTGTCGTTGTCGATGATGGTGGTGGTGACGCTGGTGGCGGCGGGAGCGATCACGACCGCGGCGCCGGTGGCGTTGGTGGCGGGCGCGGACAGCGCCACGCTGTAGCTCTCGTCGCCCTCGACCAGGGTGTCGTTGGCGGTCGGCAGGCTGAAGCTGAAGCCGGCGCTGGTGTTGAAGCTGAAGTCGAAGGTCAGCGTGTCGCCCGAGCGGGTGACCCCGCCGTGCGGCGATCGCGGCATCATGTCGGTGAGGAACGCATCGGGAAGTCGCCGCCTCGGCGCCGCCGAGCCCGCCGCAGGCTGATGGCGATGGTGGCGCCGACGGTGTCGCCGGGATCGATCGGGTTGGAGATGGACCGTGTAGGTGTCGGCGCTGCCCTCGTTGACGGTGGTGCCGCCGGGTGAGCGAGAAGGTCTGGGTGTCGTTGTCGATGATGGTGGTGGTGACGCTGGTGGCGGCGGGAGCGATCACGACCGCGGCGCCGGTGGCGTTGGTGGCGGGCGCGGACAGCGCCACGCTGTAGCTCTCGTCGCCCTCGACCTGGGTGTCGTTGCGGCCGGCAGGGTGAAGCTGAAGCCGGCGCTGGTGTCAAGCTTAAGTCGAAGGTCAGCGTGTCGCCGGAGCGGGTGACCCCGGTGGTGCTGCGATGGCGGCATCGATGTTGGCGAGGAACGCATTGGCTGAAATCCGCCGCCTCGGCGCCGCCGAGCCGCCCGGCAGGGTGATGTCGATGGTGGCGCTGACGGTGACGCCGGGATCGATCGGGTTGGAGAGATGGATCGTGTAGGTGTCGGCGCTGCCCTCGTTGACGGTGGTGCCGGCTTGGGTGAGCGAGAAGGTCTGGGTGTCGTTGTCGATGATGGTGGTGGTGACGCTGGCGGCGGCGGGAGCGACACGACCGCGGCGCTGGTGGCGTTGGTGGTCGGCGCGGACAGCGCCACGCTGTAGCTCTCGTTGCCCTCGACCAGGGTGTCGTTGGCGGTCGGCAGGCTGAAGCTGAAGCCGGCGCTGGTGTTGAAGCTGGAGTTGAAGGTCAGCGTGTTGCCGGAGCGGGTGACCCCGGCCGTGTGGGCGATGGCGGCATCGATGTCGGTGAGGAACGCATTGGTGAAATCCGCCGCCTCGGCGCCGCCGAGCCCGCCCGGCAGGGTGATGGCGATGGTGGCGCTGACCGTGACGCCGGATATTGGGTTGGAGAGATGGACCGTGTAGGTGTCGGCGCTGCCCTCGTTGACGGTGGTGCGGCTTGGTGAGCGAGAAGGTCTGGGTGTCGTTGTCGAGGATGGTGGTGGTGACGCGGTGGCGGCGGGAGCGAGCGCGACCGCGGCGTTGGTGGCGTTGGTGGTCGGCGCGGACAGCGCCAGGCTGTAGCTCTCGTTGCCCTCGACCAGGGTGTCGTTGGCGGTCGGCAGGGTGAAGCTGAAGCCGGCGCTGGTGTCGAAGCTGGAGTTGAAGGTCAGCGTGTTGCCGGAGCGGGTGACCCCGGCCGTGTGGGCGATGGCGGCATCGATGTCGGCGAGGAACGCATTGGTGAAATCCGCCGCCTCGGCGCCGCCGAGCCCGCCCGGCAGGGTGATGTCGATGGTGGCGCTGACGGTGACGCCGGGATCGATCGGGTTGGAGAGATGGATCGTGTAGGTGTCGGCGCTGCCCTCGTTGACGGTGGTGCCGGCTTGGGTGAGCGAGAAGGTCTGGGTGTCGTTGTCGATGATGGTGGTGGTGACGCTGGCGGCGGGAGCGAGCGCGACCGCGGCGTTGGTGGCGTTGGTGGTCGGCGCCGACAGCGCCAGGCTGTAGGTCTCGTTGCCCTCGACCAGGGTGTCGTTGGCGGTCGGCAGGGTGAAGCTGAAGCCGGCGCTGGTGTTGAAGCTTGAGTCGAAGGTCAGCGTGTTGCCGGAGCGGGTGACCCGGCGTCGGGCGATGGCGGCATCGATGTCGGCGAGGAACGCATTGGTGAAATCCGCCGCCTCGGCGCCGCCGACCCGCCGGCAGGGTGATGTCGATGGTGACGCTGACGGTGACGCCGGGATCGATCGGGTTGGAGAGATGGATCGTGTAGGTGTCGGCGCTGCCCTCGTTGACGGTGGTGCCGGCTCGGGTGAGCGAGAAGGTCTGGGTGTCGTTGTCGATGATGGTGGTGGTGACGCTGGGCGGCGGGAGCGAGCGCGACCGCGGCGTTGGTGGCGTTGGTGGTCGGCGCTGACAGCGCCAGGCTGTAGGTCTCGTTGCCCTCGACCAGGGTGTCGTTGGCGGTCGGCAGGCTGAAGCTGAAGCCGGCGCTGGTGTTGAAGCTGGAGTTGAAGGTCACGTGTTGCCGGAGCGGGTGACCCCGGCCGTGTGGGCGATGGCGGCATCGATGTCGGTGAGGAACGCATTGGTGAAATCCGCCGCCTCGGCGCCGCCGAGCCCGCCCGGCAGGGTGATGTCGATGGTGACGCTGACGGTGACGGCTGGATCGATCGGGTTGGAGAGATGGATCGTGTAGGTGTCGGCGCTGCCCTCGTTGACGGTGGTGCTGGCTTGGGTGAGCGAGAAGGTCTGGGTGTCGTTGTCGAGGATGGTGGTGGTGACGCTGGCGGCGGGAGCGAGTGCGACCGCGGCGTTGGTGGCGTTGGTGGTCGGCGCTGACAGCGCCAGGCTGTAGGTCTCGTTGCCCTCGACCAGGGTGTCGTTGGCGGTCGGCAGGGTGAAGCTGAAGCCGGCGCTGGTGTTGAAGGTTGAGTTGAAGGTCAGCGTGTTGCCGGAGCGGGTGACCCCGGCCGTGTGGGCGATGGCGGCATCGATGTCGGTGAGGAACGCATTGGTGAAATCCGCCGCCTCGGCGCCGCCGAGCCCGCCCGGCAGGGTGATGTCGATGGTGACGCTGACTTGACGCCGGGACGATCGGGTTGGAGAGATGGATCGTGTAGGTGTCGGCGCTGCCCTCGCTGACGGTGGCGTTGGCTTGGGTGAGCGAGAAGGTCTGGGTGTTGTTGTCGAGGATGGTGGTGGTGATCTGAAGCTATGGTGGTGCCCGGGTTGCTTAGCACAACCCTGTACTGTTCCGAGCCTTCCACCAGCGAGTCGTCGATCGCACCCAGATTGATGACCAGGTTGGCCATCGGGCTGCCGGTGCCGGTGTAGGTCAGCGTGCCGGTGCCGGCATCGAAGCTCAGATCGGTGCGGCTGCCGATCGCCGTCGCCACCGCCGCGCTGAAGCTCGCATAGTCAGCGCTGGTGGTGCTGATGTCGGTGAGCGCCAGATGGACCGTCGCTGTCTCGCCCGCCTGCAGCGTACCGGCCAGCTGCACCGTGTAGCTGGCCGCGCCGCCCTCGGTCACGCTCGTGTCGCCGCTGAGCGACCAGGCCGCGACCGTCAACTGCGCGGTGTCGGTCGCGCTCGAGAACGCACTGGTGCCGCCGTTGCTACTGGTGTCGGCCAGGGTTCCGGCGGTCCCCGACGTCTGGTCCCAGGCCCGATAGGTGATTGTGTCGGTGCCGCCGTTGTGGCCGTCCGGCACAAACCGCACCAGGTCGCTGGCGCGCAGTAGCAGCGCCGCACTGTCGCTTACTGCGCTGATCGCGTTCCACGTCGTGCCATTGTCGATCGAGTATTGCCAGCTGCCGTTGGTCGCACTCAGAGCGGTGATCGCGATCCCCTGCACCGCGCCGGCGTCAACGTCGCTAATGTTCGAACTAGCAAACGAGGAAACCGTTTGTCCGCCGTTGCTGATCTGATCCGCAGTAACCGTCGGCAGGATCGGATTGGGCGGCGTCAACGCCGGAGCGTC
Organism: uncultured Alphaproteobacteria bacterium; assembly: GCA_963833605.1. Classification (GTDB taxonomy): domain Bacteria; phylum Pseudomonadota; class Alphaproteobacteria; order Rhizobiales; family Xanthobacteraceae; genus JAFAXD01. Next base: position 208,311 of record CAWHYZ010000005.1, on the reverse strand, counting down.
ATTGAGGCCGTTGATAGTGACCGTTAGCGTGTTGTGGTTGACAACGCCTGCGTCTGTGACGTCGAAGTGGAATACGGCAATATCGCTGGAGCCCTGCGGCAGATTGTCGAATTTGGCGAAGCCAGTGGACGTGAATGTGAGTGCGAGCGTGGAAGCGGAAAACGTGTAGTCCGTGCCGAGTGTAAGATGGCGCCCCCGTCGTATCAATCGACCCGTCCAGATCTGAGATGGAAACGACGTTAACGCCCGTGTCATTTAGATCCTTGCTGAAAGGCCCGTCCTCTCCCGTGCTCCCTGTCAGCGGGGGCGCGGGGGGGGGTGGCGGCGGTGGCGGTGTACTAACTACAATGGACGTGGGGAATAGTAGCGGTGGCAGCTGCGGGGGCTGACTTAAGAGTATAGTCGGCGCCGTCTCAAGCTGAGGACTAAACTTGATTGGCTGGATTAAAAGGAGATCTGTCGGTGCGCCTGAACCCGGCGAATTTGGATTAATGCCATACTGTGCCCCGAGATTGTGGGTCTGGAGTGCATCTTGATAATATCGAGCCTGAGCTGATGGATCCGCGCCAATGCGGGCTATCGCGAATTGCCCTGAACTTCCACGACGGACCTCGACAATCGCGTCAGGAGTGTCGACCGTTTGAATGAGTGATTGGTCGTCTAGGCGGCGGAGATCGAATATCCCGAACGGTTTAATTAGGTCGTTGTCCGTACTCACGTCGGACATCGCCACTCGGATTGGCTTCGATGCTGTCGAATTCAGCAGCCCATCAGGGATAAGTCCGTCCAAAATTGTTCTAAAGTCGGCGGAAACATTGAATGCAGTTCCGTCAATGAACCTAATGCCGGTCGCAGAGTCGCTTCCGGTTTGAACCACGTCGCCCTGGTAAATCAAATCGCCGCTGTTGGCTTGAACGATCGTCCCATCCGCGTGGATAACGGTAACCCAACCTGTGGCGTTCTCGAGCTTGGCGACGGCTTGGTGGGTAGGAGAACTCGCGAGCCGTGCAACGTCCTCGCCATTCAGGATTGCGCCTGTCGGCAACTCGAGGGCCGCTAGTTTGCCAACACCAAAATAGTCGTGAACAACAACCTTCTTTCCGTTGAGGCCCAAAATTAAATCATCGCTCGACCTTTTAAACTCTCCCAAAAGCAATAACTTCTCGTCGGGTATGATGATCCGCTCCCCATTCCAAGCGGGGCCTATCAGCGGTATTTTGCTGCCACGAGACATGCGGCCTCCCGGGTCAGACTTCGTTCGTTTTTCTTGTTAGCTCAACCTAGCAAAAATTATTGTCTTTGCATTGTGCGCTAGATCACATCTGAGTGCCCCCTGAAATTGGCTAGGCTGGATTAGCCGGGTTTTTCCGAGTGCGTTGTGGAGCCGACGAGATCCACGTACCGAGTGAGTAAGCTCGTCACGATTCCCACAATTGCGGGCACACAAGCAGGTGAAAAAGGGTCCTTTGGCCCTGTTATCCGCCGTCTGAGGCCACCTGGCCAACGTCGAAGCGGGATTCAGTTCCGCGCCGCGACGGCCGGAGACGGAAGTGCCTGATCGGCAGACGCTCGATCACTTTATCAAGGACCGCTCATGGGTGCAGGTCGGTTCTAATTCGAGGATTAGATCTGACGCGAAAACATGCCGGACGGCGCAGAGATGATCCGGTTCCTGAGCTGGGGCCGGCGATGCGTGCTTTGCATCGAGATGGCAGCGGGCCGTCGTCGCGCTGTTCCTGACGAATGGCGACCGGACAAAGGCGCTCAAGCTCGCTAGTTACGCGCAGAGCACGCGGCTATGAAGGTTTCGGCCTCGCGCATCTTTGCCGACGATCGCGTGCGGGCGGCCATTCGCGAGGAAGCGGCCCGGAACATCGATATTGCCGAGCCGGAGATGCTCGCGCAGACGATGAGCATCATTCGCAATGTCAACGAGCGGGCCGCCGACCGGCTGGCCGCCATCAGGATGGTCTGGGACCGCGCCAACCCGGTGATCAGCGAGCACAAGCTCGAGGTCGAGCATCACCTCACCAACGATGAGCGCGACATGCAGCACTATCGAGCGCTCAAGCGGCTCGGGGCGCCGCCGGATGCGTTTCTCGCTCGCTTTGGCGTGCACGGCATCCGCGCGTCGAGGCGATGATTCTGGCCGAGGCCGCCAAGCGCCAGCAGATCGAGGGCGATGACGTGATCGATCTGAAGCGGAGGACGGTAATGGCCCAGCCCAGCCTGAGGACGAGATCAGAACTACGAGATTGGCCGTCTGGCGGCCGAGATCGAGCAGGCGAGTGCCGAGAACCGGAAATATCGGGCCAAGGACTATTGGATGCCGTATCCGAAACAGGCGCAGTTCTTTGCGACCGGGCAGCGCTTTCGCGAGCGGGGCCTGTTTGCCGGCTCGCAGCTCGGCAAGACCGAATGCGCCGCCTTCGAGATGGCTTGCCATCTCACCGGCGAATATCCGCCGGATTGGCCGGGCCGGCAGTTCGACAAGCCTGTTCGCGCCTGGGCGGTCGGCGACAGCTTGAAAATGGTGGCGACATCATGCAGCGGAAGCTGTGCGGCGAGCCAGGCGATCGCCGAGAGCATCGGCTCGGGCATGATCCCGAAAACTCGTTTGTCGGCGACCCGGTCGCGGCGCGCGGCGAAACCAACGCTTATGACACCGTGCAGGTGCGCCATGCGAGCGGTGGGGTTTCGACGCTGCGGTTCAGAACCTACCAGGCCGGCCAAATGGCGCTGCAGGGCGAGACCCTGGACCTTCGTGTGGCTCGACGAGGAGCCGGCCGACTTCGCGATCTATTCCGAATGTTTGGCGCGCGTCGGCGCGACCGGCGGCGATGCTGATGATCACGTTCACGCCGTTGAAGGGCATGAGCGGAAATTTCGATCAGGTATCGGCAGGAGTTCTCGCCCGATCGCACTTTTGTGCAATTCGGCATCGATGATGTGCCGCCGGATGGGCACATCAAGCAGGAGGACCGCGCCCGCATTCTCGCCGGCTATGCCGAGCACGAACGCGAGGCGCGCGCGCGCGGCGAGCCGATGCTGGGCGAGGGCAAGGTCTACCGAACGCCGAGGCCGACATTGTCGAGGACATCACCATGCTGTCGTTCCCGACCTACTGGAAATGGGGCTACGGCATCGATCTCGGCATCGATCATCCCGTGGGCCTGCGTGCTGATGGTGTGGGATGTCGATCAGGACGTGATTCACCTGGTCGCCGAGCTGCGCGTGAGCCATCAGACGCCGGGCCAGCACTTCGCGTTGATGCGCGCGCTCGAGCTGCGCCTGTTCAACCACCACATGAACTTTCCGGTCGCCTGGCCGGCGGATGCCGGCACGCGCGACCGCGGCTCGGGCGAGCCGGTGAAGGTACTCTATAAGGCCTACGGGTTGCGGATGATGGCCGAGCCAGCATCGCACGCGAATATGAAGGGGACGGCGGCCAATTCGCTGGAGGGTGGCATCCAGGAGATCGACCTACGCGAGCGCTGCGGCAAATGGAAAGTCGCGCGCTCCTGCCTCTGCTATCTCGAGGAGCGCCGGCTATACCATCGCAAGGACGGCGAGATCGTTCCTCTGCGCGACGATACGCTGAGCGCCGCCCGTTACGGCATGATGATGCAGCGGCGCTTCAAGACGCTCGAGGAATGCGGCGGCGAGGCGCTCGGAGCCCTATGGCCGAGCGCCTCGGCGCGGCGTGGCGGCCACCAGGCGCAATTAGCTCGTGGGCTGGGCTTCAACCTGTTCGCTACCAACGGCGACTGCTGACGCGCGGGCGGCGCGGCGCTGTGCCGCGAGGGCGGCTTGCCGCTTGCGCTCGCGGATAATGTCCCAGCGTGCGAAGGCGGCCTTGCGGGCGATCTCCGAGCGCTGGGCGGGCGAGAGCCTGCGCAACCGGCCGGCCACCGACAGGCGCGCGATGTTGCGCATGAACTTGCGGCTCAATTTGAACTTGATGGGTCGTGCTCAGCGCCGTTGTGCATCCGGCTTGTGGTCTCGCGCGGGACTAGCCGTTTGCGCACCCGCGCCATCTTGGCGGCGTGCTCGACCGCGATGAAGTGATCCCGAGCGCGCCGAAAATCGCATCGAAGCTCATTTCGCGAACTGTCTTTCGTTCGCCAGCAGCTTGCTTGTGTAGTTATGCGTCAAAGCCAGCGATAACATCGACGGTTTCAAACGCGATATTGAGCTGGAGCGTGCGTTCTCGTGCGATCCTCACGAAGTCCGCCCAGCACTTCACCATGCCGATCGGGCGTCGGTACGCGGCGCCGCTGCGGGTTGCTGAGTTGTTGATGGGCAAATCATATTCACGAGCATGAACCCGCGTCGCGGAGGGGGCAATATCTATCTTCCCATAGTCTTCCCAGTAAAATTGAAAAGTGAGACGGGAAAATCATCTAAATATCTAACATAACTCGCTTTATAGTCTGGCCTGAGCATGTCCAGCGGTCATGTGAACCGCGCACGTAGGCCGAACACATGGCTGCACCGACCAGCCTGCGACGTGAAAATTCCCCTTGCCAACTCGGAGCCGTCCACACATGGCACTGAACTGCCAATCCGGGACGTCCGCTTTGACGGTGAGTTTCGGAGGGAGAGCGGACCTGCTTCGGACATGGCGGAACCGACGCGATTGCCTTAGCCAACGTCACCGGCAGAAATTGTCTACGCAGCGGCAATCAGGCGATGATGATGTTCGGCGTACTGCTGGTAGCCTTCGGCTCGACTAGGTCGCCGGAAGCATGCGCATCGCGAGCGAGCTGCTGATACTTTTCCGCGATGCTGGAAGCCGTTCCCCGGACCTTCACGTCCGGGCCGTTTGCGTTCCGGCGGGAATGCGGGTGCTGGTGGCCACGAAGCCATTGGACTTCCGCCGAGGCGCCGATAGTCTTGCTGCCCCGGCTGCTTCTCGCATTCGAGATATCGAGCAGAATATTTTGGTAGAGACCAACGGCTTAACGTCATCGCTTTCTTTTCTTCTTTGCCATCCGAACGCCGAAGCCGCCCAGCTCGTCATGGTCGATGAATTGGATTCCGGCGTGTTCGAATGCCGCCTGAATTTTGACCAGAGTTGAAACGTAGCCCGCGAGCGGCCCTTCTTGGCTTTCAATACGCCGAATGGTTGCAACGCTAATTTTAGCCGCCTGGGCAATATCCTCCTGGCGCCAGCCGAGAAGCGCACGGGCCGCACGGAGTTGTGCCACCTGAAGCATGCCCTGGGAGAATTATTCGATTTATAGCGCTTGACAAGATGTGCTATCTTTTATAGCATCTATACTATAAAAAGTCGCTTATGTGAGATATAGTCGCGCACGATAGTCCAGAAGTTTTCACAAATCGCGAGTACACAAAATGCTTACGGATGCAGTGAAGTTTCGCAAATTCGTCGAGCGCCGTTCTTTTATCGGCGGCTCGGACGCCCGGATCATCATGGGCAGCGATGAAGCAGCCCTGGTCCGCCTGTGGCGGGAGAAACGGGGCGAGGCCGAGCCGGAGGACCTCTCCGGCAATCTCATAGTGCAGCTCGGGGCGGCCACCGAGGACCTCAATCGCGCCTGGTTCGAACGCAATTCCGGCCGGCGGGTCCGCGACGTGCAGCGTCGCGTCAAGCACTCGGCGATCCCGTGGATGGCGGCTACCCTCGATGGGATTGTGGAGGGCACCGAGGCCGTGTTCGAGGCCAAATTCATGCTGCCTTGGTCGTTCTCCGATGAGGCGGCCGCCGAAAAGTACATGGCCCAGCTCCAGCACAACATGTGGGTCACCCATTTGCGGACCTCGGTGCTGTCGATCATCACCGGCGGCGGCAAATGGGTGGAGATCACCATCCCCATGGACCCGCTCTATCTCAGCGTCCTTGTGTCGGCGGAGAAAAAGTTCTGGCGCTGCGTCCAATCCGGCGAAACGCCTCACCTCATCAATGCCGAGCCGCCGCGGCCGCGCATCGAAGCCATCCGCATCGTGGACATGAGCGCGTCGAACTCCTGGGCCGAGTTCGCAGCGCTGTTCCGCAACACCCGGGAGGCCTTTCTCGATCACGAGCGGGCAAAGAGCGAGCTCAAAGGCTTGATGCCCGAAGACGCCAAGGAAGCCATCGGGCACGGCGTGCGAGCGAAACGCTCGAAATCAGGTGCCGTGAGCTTTGAAGTCCTGGATACGGAGGCCGCCCGTGCATCGATCCAGTGAAACTTTCGCTGCTCTCGCCTCCGCATTGGCCAAGGCGCAAGCGCATCTCGTCAACCCAGAAAAATCTCTGACCGCGACCATCACGACGGGAAGAGCAGGCGAGACCGAACGCAGTTTCCGCTACGCGCCCCTATCAAGTGGCCTCGAAATCGTTCGCAAGACGCTGAGCGAACAGGAGATCGCAGTCATTCAAACCACAGCGGTCGATCAAGCCTCGCGGATGCTGAACTTGACTACCCTGCTCGCCCATTCCTCAGGCGAATGGATCGCCTCCCATTGGCCAGTTTGTTCCATTGCGGAGATTGCAAGCCCGCACCGGATGGGAGCTGCGCTGACCTATGCCCGGCGCTATGCACTGTTCACCCTGGTCGGCATCGCCGGCGAGGACGATCTGGATGCGCCCGATCTTTGTGATGGTCCTCGCACATCAATGCCATCAGCCGACGAACACTCGCTCCAGCGGACGGACGGACGGCCTCGGGTGCAACCGCCAAAGCCCGGCAATGGACAGCGTGGTCACGGCATCCATGGCGAGCAGCCGCGCACCCTCGAACCCGAGCAATCGGCCGCGTCGCGGGAGAAGCTGTTGACTGCGCTTGGGAACATCACATCGGCTGATAACGCCGTGATTTGGGCGCAGGAAGCGCTCGCCGCCAAGAACCGCCTCGCGGCAGCCGATGCCAAGCTTGTGGAGGACGCCTTTGAACACAGGCTATCGGAGCTCGCACCGTCCGCAAACGCGGAAGCCGCAGACGATGCTGCTACAAGAACTCATGTTGATATTGTTGGCGCCCATGAGAGGCGCGTGAAGGAAAACGGCGATCTCAATCAGCCCGACGGCATCGACAAGAGCCTGCTCGCTATTGCGACACCGCGGCGCTATCGTAACCGCGAGCACCTTCGCTATGTTGCCCAACAAGCGTGCCTCATCTGCGGCCGCAAACAATCCGATCCGCATCATCTCCGCTACCTGCAGCCGCGGGCACTCGGCCGCAAGGCCAGCGATGAATTCGCCGTCCCGCTCTGTCGCTCGCATCATCGCGCGGTCCATCGCGCCGGCGATGAGCAGGCCTGGTGGACGGCCGCCGGGATCGACCCCGTCAAAGTCGCCCGTCAGCTCTGGCGGCAAACCCGGCTCAATGATCCGCTCGATCCTCAACAGCCGGGTCTCGCGGCGCGGCCGGAAACTCGATCGATTGCCGCGGCATCTGACGGTACGAGGGAATTGGGGTCCGATCAGATGGTCGCAGGCCGAGCGGACGACGGTCGAACTGCCGTGAGCAGCACGGACGTCCTCCTCAATGTCGCAACGGCCGCCCGGCTCTTTCACGCAAGCGACGGCACCGGTTTTGCCGACCTCATCATCGACGGCCACCGGGAAACCTGGCCGCTTCGCAGCAAGCGCGTTGGAGCCTGGTTGCGCCAGCAATACTACGAGCGCACCTGGGACGCGCCGAGCCCGGCCGCGCTGAACGCAGCGCTCAATGTGCTGGAGGCGCAGGCCCAGTTCGATGGTCCGCAGCGCAAGGTCTCGGTCCGCCTCGCCGAGCAGGACGGCCTGATCTACCTCGATTTGGCGGATGAGTTCTGGCGTTGCGTCGAAATCGGCGCCAACGGATGGCGGATCGCCGAGGACCCTCCGGTCAGGTTCCGACGCAGCGCCGGCATGCAGCCGCTTCCGCTGCCGGTGCGGGGCGGATCCATTGAGGCGCTCGCGCCGTTTTTGAATCTTGCCAGCGAAAGCGACTTCGTGCTGGTCGTGGCATGGCTGTTAGGGGCGCTGCGCGCAGGCGGTCCCTATCCGGTCCTGGCCATAGCCGGCGAACAAGGATCAGCGAAGACCGTCCTCTCGAAGCTGCTGCGGGCGCTGATCGACCCGAGCGTGGCGCCGGTGCGGGCGCTGCCGCGCGATGAGCGCGAGTTGTTCATCGCGGCCGGCAACGGCCACGTCCTCGCCTTCGACAATCTCAGCGGCCTGCCGCCCTGGCTGTCGGACACCCTCTGCCGTCTGACGAGCGGCGGTGCTTTTTCGACCCGTCGGCTGTTCACCGATCAGGACGAAATTCTGTTTGCCGCCGCCCGACCCATCATTCTCAACGGGATCGAGGAGGTCATTACTCGTCCCGATCTTGCGGACCGCGCTATCCTGCTGATGCTCGCACCGATTGCCGAACGGCAACGCCGGCCGGAGACTGCGCTTTGGCGGGAGTTCGAGCTCGCCCGACCGCGCATTCTTGGCGCGCTCCTCGATGCGGCCGCGCATGGCTTACAGCATGCTGCCGCAGGTGCGCCTCCAGTGGTTGCCGCGCATGGCTGACTTCGCGCTCTGGGTCGCAGCCTGCGAAACGGGACTTCACCCCGAGGGCGCCTTTGAAGCCGCTTATTCGACCAACCGGCGCGACGCGATCGAGAACATCGTCGACGCCGACCCGGTAGCGGCCCATGTGCGCGAGCTCATGGCCGACCGAGCGCAATGGACGGGAAGCGCATCCGACCTTTTGCAGGTCGGCATCAATGTTGGCGGCAATGCTATGGCCGCTTGGACCCGGTCTGGCTGGCCAAAGAGTCCCCGCGCACTCGCTGGCCGGCTGCGTCGGGCACAGACCCCGCTTCGCGCGCTTGGGATTGAGATCGTCTTCGGCCGCGAGGGGCGGTTGGGAACGCGGACCATCAGGATAACGGCCATGGGCGAGAACCGAACCCACAACACCGTCAGCACCGTCAGCCGTGTCAGCGACCATGGAGATAGGGCGGGTCTAAACCATCCTCCGCCGGGACTGGAGCCGGCGCTTTAATCGTGCAGACGATGCTGACGGTGCTGACGCAAAATCGCCGACGACCACGCAGGAGCGCGCTTTCCGGCGACCGGAGGGCATGGTTTCGGCTACCCGGCTTGCTCGGTGCCAGACGCGCATTGCCAGATCATGCCGCGACCGTTGATGTATAATATTGTTCGTGTCGGTGATTTGCCTTTGTCCAGCGTATTTGGCGTTTGTGTCCAGGATGAACAAAAGCAAGACAGAAATCGCAGCGCCCAGCGTTCCGGAGCGGGCGCAGCGATTGGCATTGTTTGGTCCGCCCCCGCTCATTGAGGGCGAAGATGCCGCCGCCTATGACCAGCTTCTCGCGCGCATCTGCGCAGCGGTAAAGCCGGTCGATATTATCGATGAGATTTTCATAGCCGACGTAGTGCCCTCGGAGTGGGAGGTGTTGCGGTTACGCCGCCTGAAATGGAGTTTGATCCGAGCGCGCGGACTTGAATTGCTGGAAGGTTTCTTGCATGAAAACCTCGACTACGATCTGTACTCGGAACACTTTGCGGACGATCTTGCGAAAATTCTTCAGGTCAATCTTCCGGAAGACGAGGCGGAAGATGCGAAGGCGCTGGCGTGCAAGTGTGCCCGGAATGAAGCGGACGCTGTCGACAAGGTCAATGAGATTCTCGACGGCATACGGACTGAACATGGACCAAGTCCTGGACGAGGCGAAGGGCCGCAAGGCAAAAGAACTCGTGCAAGAGTACGTGCGGCGCGAACCGGACGCCGTGACGCTGGTCCATGAGCTTCTCACCGACGCCGGCCTGAGCATGGACGCCTTCATGGCAGATGCACTCTCCCAGAAACTCAACGATATCGAGCGGATCGATCGCCTAATCAGCATCGCCGAGAGCCGTCGCAACGCCAGCCTGCACGAGATCGAGCGCCGTCGGGCGGTCCTCGGCGAAACGCTGCGACGGAGCGTGCAAGAAATCGAGGACGGCGAGTTTGAAGTGATCGAGCCGACGCCAGCCCAAGGAAAAAACGCGGCTTGACGAGCGACCGCAAGATCAAGGCCAACCGCGCGAATGCGCAGGCCAGCACCGGCCCGAAGACTGCTGATGGTCGTGCCCGCGCGGCGAGAAACGCATTTCGCCACGGGCTGAGCCTTCCGGTTTGTTCCAATCCAGCATTATCAGAGGAGGTGGAAGCGCTAGCGCGCGAGATCGCCGGGCCCGGCGCTAATGCGGAAACCCAAGACCTCGCGCGTCAAGTCGCCGAAGCGCAGATCGATCTGCGCCGCGTGCGATATGCCCGCCATAAATTGCTGTCCGACGCATTGGCCGATCCTCACTATGATAACTCGCGAGAGAAGATGGCGGTCCTCAGAAGCCTCCTGCGGAAGAAAAACGCGCCGGACCTGCCGGTGGAAGACTTCGCGGCATCTCTGAAATCGACGCCGCAAGGGCCGGACAAGTTCGCAACAATCCTCTCACAAGAGGCTAAACAATTACTGGCCATGGACCGCTATGAACGGCGAGCGCTGTCCCGGCGAAAGTCTGCCATTCGAGCCTTCGATGAGACACGCCGAACTAATTGATTGCAATAATTTAATTATGCAACTTTTAATTGTATAACTTGCAGAACGAAGCCAAAATGCTCAATCTTTTCAATGCGGCGGGCCCTCCGAAATCTGGATAATGTCCGATATCGCCCACTACTTTAGTGGTTTCTAGGCGATCATCTCATTGAGCTGGTAGGGCCGGGGCGCCGCCGCCCCGCGGCGCCCCGAAGCCCCATTCCCCCCACCCCTATTGCTGCAGCATGGCGGATTGGGTCGTCACTGGCATGGTCGCCAGGAAAACCACCGCAGTCTCGCCGCTGAATCGATCCGCGTTGGCGCCGAGGTCCGGGTCATCGGAGAACGACATCGCCAGCGTCAAGCTCGGCTTTTGCATGAGGTCGCGCAGTTGCTTGAAGTCCGGCGCGCCCAGCAGCGTCGCGCTCATGAAGTTCTGCAGATCGGGCGCCAGCAGCATGGCGCGCGTCCAGATGTCGTCGGCATTCCGGGCTTTGGCCGAGGATGTCACGACCGCGGCAACGAGCGGCGGATCGCCGAAGCGTTGGGCTTTCTTGGGCACAGGCGCCGGAGACTTTTGCACGATCGATTCGGCAACCGGAGCGACAGCGCCGCGCGCGGGCATCGAGACATCGGAGGTCGTCGCATAAGCCAAACTTGCCGTGCGCGAGGCACTGTTAATGGCGGCGTCGACCGACGCGATCCTGCTGCCGGCCAGCGCCGCATCGACCTGCACGAGTCCGTCAGAACGATCCGATCTGTCGCGCGAGGCGATGGCGGCACTATTGCCTGCTGCGCTCTTGTTTTGGGCCAGTTGGACCGGCCGCGCCTGCGGTAGCGGAACGGCTGCGGCCTGGAGGCGCGCGCGCAATTCGGTCTCGGTGGTCCGGCGCGTTGCTTTTTCGGCTGCGGCCACACGAACTGGACCGGCAGCCACGCTAGCGTCATCGTCTTCATCGTCCTTCGCGCCGCCTTGGCCAGCGCGCGGGCCTTGGGTCTTGGCGGCGGGCGCGACACCAGCGTCGCGCGCAGCGTCAAGCGAACTCTGCGACGGATGCGACCCCCGCTTCTCGACATCATTGAGCGCTAGCGCGTAGCCAGGCAGCGGATGCCCATCGGACGGCACGTGGACCGTGCGACCGTTCGGGAAGACGCGCGCCAATTCCTGGCGACTGATACCCGGCCAATGCCGGACGGGGCCGGTGTCCATGTGAACGAAGGGCGATCCTGACGTCGGATAAAATCCCACCCCGCCGCGCTGCAAGCGCAATCCGGCGTAGCGCAACTCCGCGAGCGATACGTCGGGAATGTAGAAGTCAATGGCTTGGCCGTGCGTGTGCAGGCTGCCTTTGGCAACGCCGCTGCTGCGCCGCCGCAGCATTTCGTTGGTGGCGGGCGCCCGGTACCCGCACACGATCTCGATCGGCTTCTGGGCACGCAGTTCGGTCGACACCTCCCAGAGAATATCGAGAGCATGCGGATCGATGTGGGTCGACTCCTGACGCCGCCAATCGCGCAGGAACCAGTTGATCTTCTTCAACGCTTCCTCGTCGTAACGACCGTTTCGCTTGTAGGTGATGGTGATGCTCTCGTCGGTGTGCATGTGGTGCATGGAGAGCGTGCGGGTCTCGCCGTTGGCGACTGCGTTCTGCAGGCTCTCGCAACCAAAAAGGACAACCAATGCCGCCAAGCCGAAGCAGCCGGCGAGGCGGGATCCTTGGGTCAGGGCCGCTGCTTGCGCAACAGGGCGAGCGGGCGCCGACTCGTCGGGTAGGATCAGGCGCAAAGGGTGCAGCGCGATCCGTTTCAGATTGAAACGCGGGCGCTCTAGGCGCGCGTGATCAGCAGACATGGACGATCTCGCATGAAGACAGCGCTCCGCGTTGTGCGCAACGGCAGTCGGCCGCAGCGCGCATGGCTGACGTAGTCTTGAACGGGATCGGTTAACGCAGGATTAGGCGTCCCCCACCGGTCCCCCACCGAGATGGGAGTGTTGGTGACGAGTGTGGCAAAAAGAAGTGCGCCGCACACCCGGTGTGTGCGGGCCGTTCTACGAACGCCGCGTGGGATGGGTTGCGCGCCAGCAAAACCATCGGGCGCACAAGGCACAAAGCGATTGGTTTCGCCGCATCAAGTACGGGTCAACCCATTCTGCGATCACTCAGCGGTAGTACATCCGCCGCCCCGGGACCGCAGCTGGCGGCGACTGGCGTCCGCCGCCGAACAGCACTTCGAAGAAGCTCGGGCTGCTTGCATAGGTTTGCGACCGGCCTGCAGCGCCGGCGCGCGACTGCCGGGATGGGCCGCTGTTGTTCGGCTGTGCCTGGGCCACCGGCACGTCCGCCGTCGAGCGTTCGCCACTCTTGAGCAACGCAAGCAGACGGGCATCGCGGCCATAGACGTCGTCGCGGAACTGCAGGTTGCCGGCATCATCCACGAACGCGGTCTGATAGGTGATGTGGACCGGGATCGGCGTCGTGAATTTGATGTCGGTCTCGCGTCATGCTGGAGATCATGCGCCGGATGCGGTCCTGTGAGTAGGTTTCGGTCGTCCCAAGCGACGTCATCACCTCGGCGTACTTCACCGGATCCTGCACCCGCATGCAGCCGTGGCTGAACGCGCGCTTTGCCAAAGCGAATAGGTTCTTGTCCGGCGTGTCGTGCTGATAGACCAAGAATTTGTTCGGGAAGTTGAAGCGGATGCGGCCGAGCGCGTTGCGCTCGCCAGGCGGCTGCGAGATATGCACGCTGCCGTCGCGATTGTAGCTCACGTGCAGCCCGTAGCGAGCAAGCACAGTCGGGTCCTGTTGTAGTGCCGGCAAGTACTCGTGGTAGACGATCGACGGCGGCACGTTCCAGGTCGGATTGATGGTGACGTACTTCATTGTCTCGGTCAGCAGAGGTGTCGGCGTCGCCTGCTTGCCGACCACGACGCGCGTCTGCCAAATCACGGCCTGATCGCGATACACTTTCAGCGAGAAATCCGGAACGTTCAACATGGAGTAGGCTTTGCCAAGATCGCGTGTCAGCCAGCGCCAGCGCTCCATGTTGGCAAGAATCACGTCGATGTCGCGCGTTCGGTCGCGGCGCACGCCGTTGAGCGCGTCGACTGTTGCTTGCGTCAGCTGGCCGTTGGCCGGGAGTTTGTGCTCTTTCTGAAAAGCAGCGAGGGCGTCGGTCAGCTCCCGATCATAGACTTCGTCCGACTTCGCATCGAGGCTGAGCCGCTCGCGCAGCGCCGGCACGCGGGCGTCATGAACGTCTGACTTGGCGAGTTTGAGCACGGGCCCGCTCGGGATATGAACCTGACCGGCAACCTTCCCACCGCGCAGCTCCGCGAGCTTGGCTTTGAGCGCCTTGTATTGTGGATGCGGAGGGTTGAAGTCAGCAAGCGTGGCGGCGATGTTCTTGGCGTCGGCGAGCTTGGCCAGGACGTCAGCAGGATCCGCGGGCTCCGCCGTATAGGCGATGTCGGACGCGGTGCGTGAAGGATTAATGCGGCCGTTCTGGGCGTGGCGAGCATAGGTTAGGAGCGTCGCGGTCATCCTCAGGTCGGCATCGGCGAGCTGATCCGGACCCGTGCTGCTCTTAAAGCTGGGGATCGAATAGTCCGCCGGATCGAGCCCTTCGGCATCGACGGTCCCCAGATAGGCGATGGCGGCCTTGGCGCGTTCGTTGGCGGCGGCCTCGCTCACCCACATCGGTGCGTAATTGTGAGCGGAATAGAACGCGTCAACTGCAGCGCGCTCCCTCTTGCCGCCGAAGAAGCGGTCGCCTTTGGCGGCCAGCAGGTCTTTGATCTTGTCGGCCACCGGATCAGTCGGAGCCGCGGCGGTCTCTTGTGCTTTCTGATCCCGCGTTACCTCCGGTGCGGTGACCGCCTTCGGCGGCTCCTTGCCGGCCTCAGGGGCGGTAGCGGCCGGTGCAGCCGCATTCGGCGTCAACGCCGGCTTCGCTGCCACATCCGCGGGCGTCAGCGGCTTCAGCTCTGCTGGTTCTGGCATGGGGATCGCGGCCGCGATGGCGTCCCGGGTATCCAGCCCTGCGCGCGCCGTTGATCCGGCAGTCAGGAAAACGGCGATGGCGGTGCTCAACAGATAGTCGAGGCGCAACTTGGCCATGTAACTTCCCCTCTAGCGTCAGGCGCGACACCACTTCACCGACATTCAACGGCACCGCCGTTGGTCGCCAACGCGAATCCATGGTTCAAATCGATGCGAACCCACCTAGAATGTACCTCAAACAGGGCTTGGACGCTGTGCGATTGGCCCGCGTTTTCCTAATTTTGTATGACTGTTGCCATACGGCCACGTTCGCATAATGCTCTCGATCGCCCTGCGCATGCCGCACAGCACAATATTATTCGCCTTGGCTTCGCCATAACTGGCTGCGATGGCCAATTTCCCCTCGCGAGATGTCCTAAATGCCGACTAACTCAGCCCTTGTTCAAAAGCGCTCCGCCAAGCTCAGGCGGGCGACCCTCCGAAAATCGCGTACCGGGCTTGGTCCCCTGCCGGAATGGAATCTTGCCGATCTCTATCCCACCATGGACGCACCCGAAGTGCGGCGCGACCTCGAACGGGCGGACGCCTATTGCATTGCGTTCGAGGAGGAATTCAAGGGCAAGCTCTCGGTTTTGGCGGGCGGATCCGGGGCCAGTGAGCGCCTGTCTGAGGTGGTCAAGCGTTACGAGATGATCGACGATCTGATCGGACGACTGATCTCCTATGCGGGCCTCGTCTACGCCGGCAACACCAGCGACCCGACGCGGGCCAAATTCTACGGTGACGTGCAGGAGCGCATTACCGCCGCCTCCTCGCATCTCCTGTTCTTCACCCTGGAGCTCAATCGCATCGACGACGATGCGTTGCAGGCCGCCATGCGGGAAGGGCCGCTGGCGCGCTATCGGCCTTGGCTGACGGATGTCCGCCGGGAGAAGCCCTATCAGCTTGAGGATCGCGTCGAGCAGTTGTTCCACGAGAAGTCGGTGACGGCCTATGGGGCCTGGAACCGGCTGTTTGATGAGACGATCGGCGGCTTGCGGTTTCAGGTCGGCGGCGAGAAGCTCGCGCTCGAGCAGACACTCAATCTGATGCAGGACCCGCGCGAGCCGGTCCGCAAGCATGCCGCGCAGGCGCTCGCCAGGACGTTCGGGGCGAATCTGCGGGTTTTCACCCTGATCACCAACACGCTCGCGAAGGATAAGGAAATCTCGGATCGCTGGCGCGGTTTTGCCGACGTGGCCTCGTCGCGCCACTTGGCCAATCGGGTCGAGCCCGAAGTGGTGGAAGCCCTCGTCACGACGGTACGCGCCGCTTATCCGCGACTCTCGCACCGCTACTACGCCCTGAAGGCGAAATGGTTCGGTGCAGACCCGGCTCCCGCATTGGGACCGCAATGCGCCCGTCCCCAAGGTCGCTAGCCGCACCATCGGCTGGACCGAGGCACGCGAGACCGTGCTGTCGGCCTACGGGGCGTTTTCGCCCCGCATGGCGTCGATCGCAGAGCGATTTTTCGACGAGCGTTGGATCGATGCTCCCACACGCCCCGGCAAAGCCCCGGGAGCGTTCTCGCATCCAACGGTGCCGTCCGCCCACCCGTATGTGCTGCTCAACTACCAGGGGAAGCCGCGTGACGTGATGACGCTCGCGCACGAACTTGGCCACGGGGTGCACCAGGTGCTGGCGGCGCCCAACGGGCCGCTGATGGCGCCGACGCCGCTCACGCTCGCCGAAACGGCAAGCGTATTTGGCGAAATGCTGACGTTTCGCCGGCTCCTCGCCGCGACCACTGACAAAAAGCAGCGCAAAGCGATGCTCGCTGGCAAGGTCGAGGACATGATCAATACGGTGGTGCGCCAGATCGCGTTCTACACCTTCGAGCGCAAGGTCCACACCGAACGCAAGAGCGGCGAGCTGACCGCTGAGCGCCTGTGTGAGCTTTGGCTCGAGGTGCAGGGCGAAAGCCTGGGGCCGGCGATTGAGCTCAAGAAGGGCTACGAGACGTTCTGGGCCTATGTCGGGCATTTCGTGCATTCGCCGTTTTACGTCTATGCGTACGCGTTCGGCGATTGCATGGTGAATTCGCTCTATGCAGTCTACGAAAAGAGCCACGAGGGCTTTGCCGACCGCTATTTGGCGATGCTGGCGGCAGGCGGCACCAAGACCCATGCCGAATTGCTGGCCCCATTCGGCCTCAATGCGCGCGACCCCGCCTTCTGGCAGGGAGGGCTCTCCGTGATCGAGCGCATGATCGGGGAACTTGAGACCCTAAGTTGATTTTTAGCGCGCCGCTTCGCCCAACGCCGTAGGTCCGCGATAGTGGGCCTGCTGTTTGATAGCCCTTTCGCTTCGGTCACGCTGTCTTAGATAAGGGACGGCGTGGCTCGCACCAATGAGGTTCGGCTTTGGACGACCTGGAACGAAACCGCTTTTCCGCGCGTGCAGCACGCTATGCCCGCGTCGGCACCAATGTCGGCGGTGTGGCGGCCCGGGTCGCGGCCAACCGCGTTTTTGGCATTCCACTCGACCGCGCCAGGAACGCGGCCGAACTGGCAGCGGCGCTCGGCGGTCTGAAAGGGCCGATCATGAAAGTCGCCCAATTGCTGGCGACGATTCCGGATGCGCTTCCGGCTGAATATGCGATGGAACTCACCAAGCTGCAAAGCGAGGCGCCGCCCATGGGCTGGGCCTTCGTCAAGCACCGCATGTCCGCCGAGCTAGGCCCCGACTGGCAGCAGAAATTCGCGAGCTTCGAACACAAACCGGCGGCTGCGGCCTCGCTCGGCCAAGTGCATCGGGCTCGCGCGCATGAGGGTTTGGAGCTCGCGTGCAAGCTCCAGTATCCGGACATGAAGTCCGCAGTCGAGGCTGACCTGCGCCAGCTCGAATGGCTGTTCGCCCTGCACCGGCGCATGGAGCCGGTCATCGATACATCCGAAATTGGCAAAGAAATCGCCGCACGGCTGCGCGAGGAACTCGACTATGAGCGCGAAGCCCGCCATGTCGCACTTTATCGAGCCTTGCTGGCGGACGTGCCAGAGGTACGCGTGCCGCGCGCCTGGCCGGATCTCTCGACCCATCGGCTGCTCACGCTCGACTGGCTCGATGGCAAAAAGCTCCTGGCCCACAAGGGCGACAGCCTCGATGTGCGCAATCGGCTCGCTACCGCGATGTTCAAGGCCTGGTGGTATCCGTTCAGCCGCCACGGCGTCATTCACGGCGATCCGCATCTCGGCAACTACACGGCGTTCGTGGCCGATGGCGCGCCGCAGGGCATCAATCTCCTCGACTACGGTTGCATTCGGATTTTTCCCGCGGCGTTCGTCGGTGGCGTTGTCGATCTCTATCACGGCTTGCTCAAAGGCGATGATGCGCTCGTCGTCCACGCCTATGAGACCTGGGGTTTCCGGCGGCTCAACAGGGACCTGATCGAGACGCTCAACATTTGGGCGCGCTTCATCTACGGCCCGCTGCTCGACGACCGCGTGCGTACCATCGCCGATGGGGTTAAGCCCTCCGAATACGGGCGGCGCGAAGCGTTCCGCGTGCACCAGGCGTTACGGCAAAAAGGGCCAGTGACGGTCCCACGCGAGTTCGTGTTCATGGATCGTGCCGCTATTGGGCTCGGTGGCGTGTTCTTGCATCTCGGCGCCGAGCTTAATTTCTATCGCTTGTTCAATGCAGCGATCGAGGACTTCTCGATTGCGCGGGTCACCGAGCGCCAAGCGGACGCGCTCGCGCAGGCTAATCTCGCGTCGGCGGCGCCCCGCAGTTAGCGTTGCCCTGCGCGCGCATTTGCGCTACTTCCGCGCCAGATCACTGCTTGGAGGACACAATGGCCGACCACGGCGAGGTCGAGTACGCGACCGCAACCGGCAATGATTACGAGGAGCACGAGGGCACCTATGAGGGGTTTCTGCTATTCGCCAGCCTCGGCGTTGTCTGCTTGGCGAGTATCCTGATCGCGCTCACGATTGGCGGCGTATTGGAAGTATGGTGGGCCGCCGGTGTGATCATCCTGTTGGCGGTGGGCACGGCTTTCTGGGGTCTTGCTACCCACGCTCATGCTCCGGGCCTGGCGGTGCTCGTCCTGGCGCTGCTGACGCTGGCGGCCTTCGGGCTGGGTCACGGCTAACCGGAGACGCTTTGGATGCGTATCGCCGTCGCGCGTGAGATCGATCCCGCCGAGCCGCGGGTCGCCGCAACTCCGGACACTGTGAAAAAGCTCACTGCCCTCGGCGCTGAGGTTACGGTCGAACAGGGTGCCGGCATCCAATCCGGCGTGCTCGACGCCGACTACGCGGCAGCAGGCGCCGCCGTGCGCGCGAACGCTGTCAACGACGCGGATGTGGTGCTCAAGGTGCGACGGCCAGGGGATGCGGAGGTTGCGGCCTACAAGAAGGGCGCGTTGGTCATTGCCATCATGGACCCCTACGGCAACGAGGCGGCGCTGGGGGTATTGGCGAAGGCGGGCGTGACGGCCTTTGCCATGGAATTGATGCCGCGGATCACCCGCGCACAGGGAATGGACGTTCTCTCGAGCCAAGCCAATCTCGCGGGCTATCGGGCCGTCATCGACGGCGCCGCCGACTATGGGCGCGCGCTGCCGATGATGATGACGGCTGCCGGCACCGTGCCGGCCACGAAGGTGTTCGTCATGGGGGCGGGGGTTGCCGGGCTGCAGGCGATCGCGACCGCTCGCCGGCTGGGCGCCATTGTCACCGCGACCGATGTACGTCCTGCCGCCAAGGAGCAGGTCGAGAGCCTGGGCGCGAAATTCATCGCGGTCGAAGACGAAGAGTTCAAGCAGGCCGAAACCGCCGCTGGCTATGCCAAGGAAATGTCCAAGGAGTATCAGGCCAAGCAGGCCGCGCTCGTAGCCGAACACATCAAGAAGCAGGACATCGTCATCACGACGGCGCTGATCCCAGGCCGTCCGGCGCCGCGACTGATTTCATCTGCGATGGTCCAATCCATGCGGCCCGGGTCGGTGATCGTCGATCTTGCAGTCGAACGCGGCGGCAATGTCGAAGGGGTCAAACCTGATGCAGTAACCGATGTTGGCGGCGTCAAGATCGTCGGCTATCGCAACGTTGCGGGTCGGCTGGCAGCGTCGGCATCAAGCCTTTACGCGCGCAACCTGTTGAATTTCGTCGAGTTGTTGGTCGACAAGAAGACCAAGGCGCTTGCGGTGAACTGGGACGATGAGATCGTCAAGGCCACCGCGCTGACCCGCGACGGTACTGTCATTCATCCGAACTTCCAGCCTAAAACCGCAGCTTAGCGCGCTTCGTGCGGCGTGGATCGCGCCGCCCAAAAAGCGCGACAGGTAGAAAGGGCACGTCATGGACCACGTGGCATCGGTCGTTGACCCGTTTGTGTTTCGCCTTTCGATTTTCGTGCTTGCCGTGTTTGTCGGCTACTACGTGGTTTGGTCGGTAACGCCGGCGCTGCATACGCCGCTGATGTCGGTTACCAACGCGATTTCGTCGGTCATCGTCGTGGGCGCATTGCTGGCGGTCGGCGTTGCACTGGTCGCGAACGAATCCGGGCCGATCTGGGCGCGCGTCTGCGGCTTCATCGCGCTCGTCTTCGCGTCGGTCAATATCTTCGGCGGCTTCCTGGTAACCCAGCGCATGTTGTCGATGTACACGAAGAAGACGAAGTGACCAGCGCGCGCGCATTGTCACCGCGAAGCGCCGCGCAGGTGCGGTCTGACGTGATCGCGCCGAAGATATTGGGGCAGGGGGCCCATTCATGAACGCCAATTTGCAGGGGCTGCTCTACCTGATCGCCGGGGTGCTTTTCATCCTGGCTCTGCGCGGATTGTCGAGCCCGGTGTCGAGCAGGCGCGGCAACATGTTCGGCGTCGTTGGCATGGTCATCGCGGTGCTCACGACGCTCGCGTCCCATCCGCCCTCCGGGGTCGCGGCCTGGGTCCTGGTCGTGTTCGGAATCGCGCTTGGCGGCGGCATAGGTGCGGTGATTGCGCGCCGGGTCTCAATGACGGCGATGCCGGAGTTGGTGGCTGCGTTCCATTCCCTGGTCGGCATGGCGGCGGTGCTGGTCGCTGCGGCCGCGCTCTATGCGCCGAGCGCGTTCGGTATCGGCAGCGTCGGGAATATCCACGGCGCCAGTCTGGTCGAGATGTCGATCGGTACGGCGATCGGCGCCGTTACCTTCACCGGTTCCGTCATTGCGTTTCTGAAACTCTCCGGCCGCATGAGCGGCGCCCCGATCATGCTGCCGGCGCGTCATGCCATCAATCTCGCGCTGGCCATCGCGATTGTGCTGCTGATTGTGTGGTTCGCCCTCAGCCAGGCACATGCGGGCTTCTGGCTGCTGGCGCTCGCGTCCTTCCTATTCGGGGTGCTGATCATCATTCCGATCGGTGGCGCCGACATGCCGGTCGTGATCTCGATGCTCAACTCCTACTCGGGTTGGGCGGCCGCCGGCATCGGTTTCACGCTCGGCAACACGGCGCTGATCGTCACGGGTGCGCTGGTCGGCTCGTCGGGCGCGATCCTGTCCTACATCATGTGCAAGGGCATGAACCGCTCGTTCATCTCGGTGATCCTCGGTGGGTTCGGCGGCGAGGTCGCGGGTCCCGCGCACGGGACGGAGCAGCGGACGGTCAAGCAAGGCTCGGCGGAGGATGCGGCGTTCATTCTCAAGAATGCCGGCAAGGTCATCATCGTGCCAGGGTACGGCATGGCGGTCGCACAGGCGCAGCATGCGCTGCGCGAGATGGCGGACAAGCTCAAGCACGCGGGTGTCGAGGTCAAATACGCCATTCATCCGGTGGCCGGACGCATGCCAGGCCACATGAACGTCCTGCTGGCCGAAGCCAACGTGCCCTACGATGAAGTCTTCGAACTCGAGGACATCAACTCCGAATTCGCCCAGGCCGATGTGGCGTTCGTGATCGGTGCCAACGACGTGACCAATCCGGCCGCCAAGGAAGATCCCAAATCGCCGATCTTCGGCATGCCGGTGCTCGAAGTATGGAAGGCGGGCACCGTCATGTTCATCAAGCGCTCGCTGTCGTCGGGCTATGCCGGCATCGACAACACGCTGTTCTACCGCGATAACACGATGATGCTGTTCGGCGACGCCAAGAAGATGACCGAGGGGATCGTCAAGGCGCTGGACTGAACGCATTTTCGGACAAGACGTTTCCTCAGATTTGCCTTGGATGTGCGGTTCCTGGCTACGGCCACAACGGTCCGCCGCTGGCGTTGTGTCGGTAGCGCGCATGCGGGACGTCGCAGCATGAAGATATTGGTTTGGCTGTTGGCATTGGCGGCTGGCGGCTACGGTGTAGTCGGTGCGCTGATGTATTTCGGCCAGCGCTCGCTCTTGTATTTCCCGGAGCGCGCCCGAACGCCGCCGGCGGCAGCCGGATTGCCGAGCGCCGAGGAGGTAGTGCTCGACACCAGCGATGGCGAGCAAGTCATTGCGTGGCAGGTGCCTCCGCGCGGCGGAAAACCGGTCGTCGTGTATTTTCACGGCAACGGCGGATCGTTACGCATCCGTGCCGCGCGCCTTGCGGCGCTGACGTCCGATGGTACAGGACTGGTCGCGCTCAGCTATCGCGGGTTCGGCGGATCCACCGGCACCCCAACCGAGGACGGGCTGATTTGCGACGCTGGCGCCGCATATGGGTTCGCTGCTACGCGCTATCCGAGCCGCCGCATCGTGCTGTGGGGCGAGTCGCTTGGGACCGGCGTTGCGGTGGCGGTCGCTGCCGAGCATCCGGTCGGCGGCGTCATCCTGGAATCGCCGTACACGTCAATCGCCGACATTGCCGCTGCGATCTATTGGTTCATGCCGGTGCGCCTGTTGATGAAGGATCCGTTCCATTCCGACGCACGCATCGGCCGCGTCACCGCACCCGTGCTGGTGATGCACGGCGCGCGCGACGTGATCGTACCAATCGGGTTTGGTGAACAGCTCTTCGGCATGATCAATGCGCCCAAGCGCTTCATGCGCTTTGCGGAGGGCGGGCACAACAACCTCGATGGGTTCGGCGCGATCGCGGCGGTGCACGAATTCCTGAGCAAGCTTTGAGCCGAACTTGGCGAATCAGCCGGCTGCAAGACCGGTCAGCCGCAGGCTGAGCTCGCGCAACCGCCGACGCGCTCCTTCATCATAGGCTTGGGGATGCGCTTGCGTCTCACGCGTGCGATCGAAATAGAGTCCCGTTCGGCCTTCAAGCTCGGGCGCGGCCGCGAGCCTCAGGATTGCGGAGGCGCCTTCCTCGACCGAGCTCATTGGCGAATTGCCACTCTCGCGCACCATGGTTGTGTTCATGTAGGTCGCCGGATGCAGGCTGTTGACCGTGACGCCTGAGCCGGCCAGTTCGCGGGCGAGGTCGAACGTGAACATGATCTGCGCAAGCTTGCTTTGCGTGTAGGCGCGTCCGCCGTCGTAGCGTCGTGTCAGCATCACGTCCTCGAAGTCGATCGGACTTTGGCCGGCTGACGCAACGTTGACGATGCGGGCGGGCGCGCTTGCGGCCAGCAGCGGCAGCAGCGAGCGGGTCAGTAGAAAGCCGGCCAGATAGTTGACCGCGAAGCGCAGCTCATGGCCGTCGGCGCTGGTGCGACGCTGCCTGCCGCCCGACGCGCTGCCAATGCCGGCATTGTTGATCAGGACGCTGAGCCGCAAATGATCCCGCCGGATTGCCGAGGCCAAGCCAAGAACGTCATCCAGCGAGGAAAAGTCGGCTTGATAGAATACGGCGCGACCACCGCGCCGCCGGATCTCTTCCACCGCTTGTTGACCGCGTGCTCGGTCGCGGCCGTGCACCAAGACTTGAGCGCCTGCCGCCCCGAGCGCAAACGCGACCTCGCGGCCGACACCGTCGGTCGATCCGGTGATGAGGATCGTCTTGTCGGTGAGTTGGGTCATCGCGGCGATGCTCATTCGATCCGACCGCGAACCTCACGCCGCCATCGGTGCAATGCAATAGATGCCATACATGCACATTAATGCCCTCGTGCGCATGCACACCTTGCGGCATCCATGGTGCGGTCTGTCGCAATGGTGCGTGCGGGCCATCATGGATGCCATGGATGTTGCGCGCGGGCACCCATGGGCATCGCGCTTTTGAGCGCGCATGGATGATTGGAACCCGATCCACGCATTCCATCGGGGCCAGCGGTCAGCGACCGCACACAAAGGCCGTATACATGACCGCTCCCGACTCCTTTGCCGAAATGCCAAAAAACGCTCTTGCCGACCATGGACGTCCATGGTTGCCCATGGTTGCCCTGTTGCGCGCGGGCACCCATGGGACATCCATGGTGCAGCCTTCTATCGTCGCGCTGAGGCACGCCACCGGCATGGACGCCGCCGGTATCACCGCGGGGCCGGTTCTTGTCGACCGACGCGCGGCAGCATTCGGTGCAAGGCATTGATTGAATTGATTTACCAAACTCGCATCGAGTACCACCGGCGCGATCCATCCTGGGTTAATCTCGCTCCAATACCGGTGCGCCTGGCTCCGGCCGCCATTCCGAAACGGGTTGTGTTTGGATATTTCCGCCCTCAATAGGCCGCAAACACGGGTAGGGTTGGGGGTGGGGACTTTTGGGGGAAATCTCATCCGGAACATCGCGATGCTGAAGTGGCTCATGAAGTTTGCCGTTGAGATCGCGCCGCCTGTGGCGGCGACGGTGATTGGGGCATTTGTGGTGCATCAACTGTGGCCTTCACAGCAGCCCGATGCGCGCTCGGCAGCGGTACCGCCTGCGGTGCACGCGCCCGTGGAGCACGCCAAGCCCGCCAGCTTGTCGACCGGGAACAGTGAGGCCGATGGGGCGGGTGCGTCAGTCACTGCGACAATTCCGCCATCCACAGGGACCGGAAAGTCGCCCCGCCAGTCGAGCGAAGTGGCGAAAACCGTTCCGACTACCCCCTCGACGCCGCGTGGCGAGACCGCCGCGAGTGTCCTGGAACGCGCCGAAAAAGCGTTGGCCGCCATCCCGTCCGCGAAAGCCAGAGTTCCATCCGCGACGGCACCGAGCACCCAAGCAACGAGTGTCGCGCCGCCTCCCGTCGTCACCACTGACACACCCACCATCACAACGACCAACACGGCGGCTGTCACCATCGCACCGCCACCGCCGATCGATCCGCCGCGCGAGATTGGTTCTCTACCCCAAGTTACCCGCCAAGTTCAGCCTCCCGCCCAGAGCTCCGAGCCGGCTCGTTCGAGGGACCGCAGCCCGCTGCGGGTTTACCGCAACGACCGCGCGAATCTGGCTGATATCCCATCGTCCGAGGACGACGACGCGGTGACGACCCAGCAGGCGGCCTCGGCGCCGCCGGAGCCCGCGCCGGCGAGCCCGCCGCGCGAAAAGAATATCGTCGAGCACATCTTCGGCCCGCTTCATTCGATTCTGCCGGAGCGGTTGCGCTGAGCGGACGCGGAGTGCCGCCTCCTGGCAGCACTCCGTCAAGGCATTCAGAATCAGAACACGTCGTAGGTCTTGCCGATCTCGCCACCGGCACGCACGAAGCCTTTTTTCGCCGGCTCATATTCAGGCTGTAGATTGAGGGCCTTGGCGTAGGAACCCGCAGCCTTGCCCTTATCGCCCAAGCGCTCGTAGACGACACCGCGGGTGGCCCACGCGAGATAGTTCTTGTCCTCGAGTTGGACTGCTTCGTCGAGATCGCGCGCTGCTGACTTGGCATCGTCGGTGGCAAGGTAACTCTGGCCGCGTGCGACCATCGGTTCGGCCTGCTGCGGGGCAAGCGCGATCGCGGTCGAAAAGTCCTCGATCGCGATCGGGTGCTGACGCTGGCTTTGATAGAGCAGGCCGCGGTTGTAATAGGCCTGAGAACTATCCGGCCTTATCTGGATCGCCTTGTTGAAGTCCTCCAGCGCCTGCAGATTCTGCCCTTGCTGGCGATAGACCACCCCGCGTCCCACATAGGCGGTCGCGTAGGATCCATCGAGTGCGATCGCCCTGTTGTAGTCAGCAATCGCGGCGTCCAACTTGCCGATCTGGCGGTTCACCATGCCGCGATTGGCGTAGGCCTGGGCGTAGTTGGGATCGAGGCTGACCGCTCTGTTGAAGTCGGCCAACGCTTCCTGATGGCGGCCAGCCTGCCCGAGCACTGCTCCGCGCATGTTGTAGGCTTGCGCGTCGTTGGGGTTTCGCTGCACAACGTCGGTGAGCGAAGCGATGTTGGTCGGAGTGGTCGCGAGGGCCTCGTTTTCCTCCGGCGAGTTGATTGCGTTGCTCACGCTCTGGCAGCCAGCCAGCGCGCTCGCCAGCAGTGCGACGCGGGCACAGGCTCCGAAAACGCGTTGACGGATCATGACGCCTTGGATCGCGGTCCTAACCCGCGCGCTCATCGACGTCTCGACGGTCGCAGGCTGCCGAAAAGGGACAATCAAAAGCCGGCAATCTCAAGACCGCCGTTGAGTTGGTCCGGAGGTCCAACGGGGCAAAAAAAGACGGGTAGGTCGAGCTTGCCCGCATCCGACGGCCGGTTACAAGAAGAGATCAGCGGCCGCCGAAGCCGGTGCGATCGCCACGGCCTGGACCACCGGGCCCACGGCCCGGTCCTCCGGGTCCACCTGGGCCGCCTGGTCCGCCGCGGCCGCCGAATGCGGGCTTCAGGACCTTGGGCTTGCCAGGAATGAGGCCTTCACGCTGCGCTTTCTTGCGCGCGAGCTTGCGCGCCCGGCGGATTGCTTCCGCGCGTTCACGCGCTTTCTTTTCCGAGGGCTTTTCATAGTGGCCGCGAAGCTTCATCTCGCGGAAAATGCCCTCGCGCTGCATCTTCTTTTTTAGAGCCTTGAGGGCTTGGTCAACATTGTTGTCACGAACGAGAACCTGCACGCGTCGTCCTCTCAATTTGATCGATGAGCCGGAGCCCGGGCAGCGGGCCCATGATTTGGCCGGGCCTGTAGCAGAAATGCGGTGGGAAGTCCATGCTTGCGGGCGCGAGCCATTACATCCGCCGGCCTGCGGCGGGCGCATTTGTCATGCCTGGAACACCCGCGTCACATGGCCCATTTTGCGGCCGGGCCGTACCGCCTTGCCGTAGAGATGGACCGCGGCGCCCGGCACTGTTAGCCACTTGCCGTATTCTTCGACCTCGCTTCCAATCAGGTTAATCATCTCGATGCGGCCGCGGCGGATCGGGGCCACGAGCGGCCATCCGGCGACGGCCCGGATGTGCTGCTCGAACTGCGAGACCGACGCGCCGTCAATCGTCCAGTGTCCGGAATTGTGCACGCGCGGAGCAATCTCGTTGACCAGCAGCGCAGGGGTAGAGCCGGCAGGCATGACGAACATCTCGACCGCGAGCACGCCGATATAATCGAACGCCTGCGCGATGCGTTCGGCGATGGAACGGGCTTCGTCGGCGACCCGCGGTGCAATCGCCGCGGGGACGCGGGAGACCTTGAGAATATGATCGCGGTGCTCGTTCTCGGTTGGGTCGAAACTTTCGACGCGCCCGTCGGCGCTACGCGCCGCGACCACCGAAATCTCGCGTTCGAATGCGACGAACGCCTCGATGATTGCCGGCTGGCCGCCGATCGCGCGAAATGCCGCCGCCGCGTCGCTCTCCTGATGGATCACGGCCTGGCCTTTCCCGTCGTAGCCGAAGCGTCGCGTCTTCAAGACAGCCGGCCGCCCGAGTGTTGTGAGCGCTTTGGTCAGTTCCTGGACCGAGCCGGCCGAGGCAAACGGTGCAGTCGGAACGGCGAGCGCGCTCACGAATTCCTTTTCGACCAGCCGGTCCTGGGTGGTTGCCAGCACGCCCGGATCGGGCAGCACCGGTTTGCGGGCAGCCAGGAACGCCGCCGCGTCGGCCGGAACATTTTCGAACTCGTATGTGATGACGTTGACGTCGTCGGCAAAGCGGGCAAGTGCGGCCATGTCGCCATAATCGGCCTCGGTCACTCGCCGCACCACGTCGAAAGCCGGCGAGGCCGGCTCCGGACAAAACACATGGCACCGAAGCCCGAGGCGGGCAGCAGCGAGCGCCAGCATACGACCGAGCTGGCCGCCGCCCAAAATCCCAATGGTGGCGTCGGGATGCAGCATGATCAGTCGGCTGGCCGCGTGGCGACCGCCGCGGTCTGGCGCGCCCTCCAGGCGTCGAGGCGCTCGGCGAGTGGCTCGTCGGTCAGCGCCAGCACGGCGGCGGCCAACAGGGCCGCATTGATCGCACCGGGCTTGCCAATCGCCAACGTTCCAACCGGCACGCCCGGCGGCATCTGCATGATCGACAGAAGCGAGTCCTTGCCTTCCAGGGCGGCCGTCAGCATTGGAACGCCAAACACTGGCAGCGACGTCAGAGCGGCCGTCATTCCCGGCAGGTGCGCCGCACCGCCGGCGCCGGCGATCACGACCTTGAAGCCTTTTTGGCGGGCGGACTTGGCAAACATGTAAAGCCGATCGGGCGTGCGGTGCGCCGACACGATCAGGGCCTCGTGCCCGATTCCGAGCTCGTCGAGGGTCTCGGCGGCATGCCTCATGGTTGGCCAGTCGGACTGGCTTCCCATGATAATCGCGACCGGTTTGGCCATGAATCATTCCTTGGGGCGAAACAGCAAATCCCAATCCGCTGCGCGCGCCCGGGGACCGCAATGCTGCGAGCCATCGGGGCTACAGGTCGGCTGGCGATTAAGCAATGATATCCGGGGTGAGCTGATCCTCGATGAAGGTGATTCGGTCCCGCAAGGCCAATTTGCGCTTCTTAAGCCGTTGCACCTGGATGATGTCCGAGCCGGGCGTTCCCTGCAGCGCCTCAATCGCAGCGTCCAGGTCGCGATGCTCCTGCCTTAGCCGCGCAAGTTGCGCCCGTAGCTCGGATTCTTCCTCTTTGTTCATTGCCGCCGCATCCCCATGCCCTGCGTTGCGGTGCCCCAGGCTGGCCGGCGCCGCGCGGATTATTGTGCGCCTCGACGGTTCCATCAAGCGAGCCGCAGTCCACAGATATCTGATTTCGGGCGATTGCTGCCGTGCAGCATCATTGTTTTATCGACATTTGGCGAAGCTCGTGGCACCATACGTTTGTTAGCCTGAAGCCCTGGAGATTTCCCATATGTCGATGCAGTCGCATCTTATGGAACTGCAGAAAAGACACGAAGCACTCGAGCAACAGATTGAGGAGGCACTGCTTCATCCCTCCACTGACGACCTGGCGCTCAGGGAACTCAAGCGCCGAAAATTGTTTGTGAAGGACCAAATTACGCGTCTGAAGCACGTAGAAAGCGTTCACTAACGCCCCTTTCGGGCATGCGTTCTTGGCTGATCGGCATTCTGCTCGCGGCTGGACTAAGCTGCGCGGCAGCGGGTGAGGATTACCCTACACGCACAATAACGTTGATCGTGCCTTACCCGCCTGGCGGCGGGGTGGACGGGATGGCGCGAATCGTCGCCGAGAAGCTCACAACCGCTCTCGGTCAGCAGGTCATCGTCGATAACCGAGCCGGCGGCAGTGGCAATGTCGGAACCCGGGCGGCGGCCAAGTCCGCCCCCGACGGCTACACGCTGTTTCTCGGCCATACCGGCAGCATTTCAATCAATCCGGCGCTCTACGCGAATGCCGGCTATGATCCCCGCAGGGATTTCTCCGGCATTGGTCTTATTGCATCGATGCCCGTGGCGCTGATCGCTCATCCGACGTTTCCCGCCAAAACCGTGGGCGACTTGATCGCGCTGGCCAAACGGGACCCGGGAAAGCTCAATTTCGGCACCTCAGCGGTCGGGACCGGCGGCTATCTGTGTGCCGAGCTTTTCAAGTCCATGGCTGGTCTCGATTTCCAGATCATACCCTACAAGGGTACGGCGGCGCTGATGAACGATCTCGTCGGCGGCCACGTCCCGGTGGCGTTCGGCGTGCTGCCGCCGGCCATCAGCAACATCGAGTCCGGCAACCTGCGGGCCCTGGCGGTGACGAGCCTTCATCGTTTCAGCCTTCTCCCCAACGTGCCAACCGTGGCCGAGTCGGGCCTGCCAGGATTCGAGGCGGTTTTGCATTATGGACTGCTGGCCCCCAAAGGGACGCCGGCCGCCATCATCAACAGGCTCAATGCGGAGTTACGGGTTCTGGTCGCGACCGACGAGGTCAAGCAGCGCATCGCGGCCGAAGGCGGCGACCCGCTGATCTCCAGCCCCGCCGAATACGACACCGACATTGACCGCGAGGCGACCAAGTGGGCGGGGCTGATTTCAAAGCTCGGGCTGAAGGTCGAGTGATCGGCTGAGTGTTGAGGGCGCGTTGACGAGCGTACGAGCCGCGGATCTATTTTGACCCCTGCGCCCGCTCGGTGAATTTATCCGTATAGGTCGCACCGAGGTCGACCTTTGCATTGCGGACATCCGGGTCGAACGCCTTGAGGACGTTGTAGGCGATCTCGGCGCCCTCGCGCGTGAAGCGGCCGTCGGGTGAATACATGGGCAAACTGTTCTTGATGGCCTGGATGTAAAGCGGCTTGTCGCCGAGCGCGTAGTCTTCGGGAACGACGGCGGCGATTTCCTCCGCGGAGTGCGTCTGCATCCAGGCGAGTCCGCGCACGAACGCGTTCACCAGGGCCTGCGTCGTCCTCGGGTTCTTCGCGATGAAGGCCGGCGTCGTGTACAAGACGGCAGCCGGATAGATCCCGCCATAGACTTCGCGCGTGCCGTCGCGGGTGCGCGTGTCCGCGACGATCTTGATCAGACCTTCGCGCAGCAGCAGCGCAACGGCCGGGTCCGTGTTGACGATGGCGTCGATCTCCCCGCGCTTCACCGCGGCGATCGCGGTCGTGGTTGCACCGACGCCGAGGAACGATGCGTCGTCAGGCTTGAGTCCAGCCTTGGCCATGAGCTGAAGTGCCATGAAGTGGGTGCTCGACCCCGGAGCGGTCACGCCGATCTTCATGCCCTTGAGGTCAGCCGGACCGCGATAGGCGGGCGCCTTTGCGGCCAGCAGGGCGAGCACGAAGCCCGGGAACTGGCCGAGCTCGACCACGGCCACCACCGCCTGGTTCTTTGCCTGCATCTGAATGGTGTGATCGAAAGCGCCAGCCACCACATCGGCGCTGCCGCCGATCAACGCCTGCAGCGCGCGCGAACCGCCGGCGAAATCCGAAATCTCGACATCAAGGCCCTGGTCGCGAAAAAGGCCCAGGCGCTGCGTCACGGTCAGCGGCAGATAATAGAGCGCCGCCTGGCCCCCGACGGCCAGTCGCACTTTGGCCAGTTCCGGCTTTTCCTGCGCAGCCGTCGACGTTGCCAAAATGAGACCGAGCAATAAGGTAGGCCAGCTGATCCTCACGGCGCACCTCCCTGGCGTTTGCGAAATTCGGAATCGGGATACGAGGTTATTCTTAGACAAACCCTATCTTGCCGAAGCCGCAAGGAGAATGATCGTATGACCCTTGACGCACGCGGACTGCCGACGAGTGCCCAATCGGACGCCGAGCTCGCGTCGATCGACTGGTTCACGGCGCGGCTCGCACGCATCGATCGCGGCGCCGAGGCGATCCTGGAAGACGCCAAATCCTATCCGGGATCGGCGATGATTCAGCTCGGCGCGGCGTCCTTTTGTCTGTTCGGGCAGACCCGCGCGGCCGACGAAGCGGCCGTCGGTTATCTTGCGGCAGCTGAGCCTTTGTTACCGTCCGCCACCGAGCGGGAGCGGCAACTGCACCACGCGTTGGCGCTGTGGGCTCGCAAGGACCATCTCGGCGCGGTCGCGGCGCTGGAGGACATGACGCGGACTTGGCCGCGCGATCTCCTGGCAGCGAAGATCGCGGAGTTTCTTTATTATGTACTTGGTCAGCAGCATGAAGGTCAGCGCTTCCGCGCCCACATGGCGCGGCTTGCCACCGCCAATGCCGACGATCCGGATTTCCTCGCGACCTACGCGTTCGCCCAGGAACTGTGTGGCGATGTCGAGGGCGCGCGTCGCACGGTCGAGCGCGCGCTTGAGATCGAGCCGCGCAATCCGTGGGCCCATCATTGTGTGGCGCACATCTTACTGCGTCAGGACGAACAACGGCAGGGCACGCGCGTGCTCGAAGGCTTCCTGCCGATCTGGATGAGCGTCGGTCGGGTCATCCATTGCCACAACTCCTGGCATCTGGGCGTCGCGTACGTGGCCGAGCTCAACCGCGACCGCGCAATCGACACCTTCGCGCGTCACGTTTGGGGCATCACGCCCGACCTCGTGGTCGAGCAGGCCGACGCGATCGCATTGCTGTGGCGGATCGAAATGGCAGACGAGCGGCATGACGACCACTGGGCAGCGCTGGCCGATCGCGCGCAGACGCACACCGAGGAGCGTTACATGCCGTTCCTGGACGCGCATTTCGCATTCGCCCTGGCGCGCGCCGGTCGCGCGTCCGCGCTCGATCAATTGCTGGCGCGGGTGGCGGAGCGCGCGGCCAGCGGCGATGCCGAGGCGCAACGCAGCTGGGCGCCGGTCGGCCGGCCGCTGATCGAAGCGTGTGCCGCATACGCGCAGGGCGAGGCAGCGCGCAGCGCCGCATTGATGGATCCGATCATGAGCAACGTGACTGTGGTTGGCGGCAGCGACGCCCAGGTCGACCTCTTTCGTCAGACCTATTTTCGCAGCTTGCTCGACTGTGGGCGCAAGTCGGATGCCAAGGCGTATTGGACTGCGATGACGGCCGGCAAGACCTTGTCGCCGCTCGATCGGCAGTGGCTAAGTCTCGCCGCCTGACAACGCAACAAGGAAGCATCTCGCCATGAACAGCGCATTGCAGATCATGCTCGATTCGGGTTGGCTTTATCTCGCGATTGGCGCACTCATCTGCGTCGTTGTCGGCGCTGGCGCGGTGAGGCACCTGTTTCAGGGCGCCAAGCGCGCGGAACCGCACGACCCGCCGCGGCGGTTGAAACGCAAGAAAAAATAGGAGGACGTAAAATGCCCGCGCCTGCACCACAGAAGCGCCGCCGCATCGATATTCATCAGCACATTTTTCCCCCAAAATTCACCAAGCGGATGATCGACGCGCTGATCGCGGACGCGCCCGACTTCCCCGCCTCCATGTACCTCGATTGGTCCCCCGATCAGGTGTTGGCGATGATGGAGACATACGCGATCGACACCGTCATGGTGTCGTTGACCAGCCCTGGCCTGTGGTTTGGCGATGCGGGGGCGGCACGCGAAGCCGCGCGTGAGTTCAGCGAACTCGCAGCGCAGCTGATGCGCGATCACAAGGGGCGCTTTGGCGCCTTCGCGCCGATTCCATTACCGGACCAGAAAGGCGCCTTTGCGGAAATCGAACATGCGCTCGACAAGCTCAAGCTCAACGGCATCGGGCTGCACTCGAGCTATGCGGGCAAATGGTTGGGCGATCCGGACTTCGCGGCCGTGTTCGATGAACTCAACCGGCGTGCCGCGACCGTGTTCGTGCATCCGGTCGCAAATACAAGGGGGGTGATGGACAATCCCTGGTTCTCATTGCCAACGATGGAGTTCGTGTTCGACACCACCCGCACCATCGGGAGCCTGGTGGCGAGCGGGACGTTGGCCCGCTGCCCGAACATCAAATTCATCTTTCCGCACGCCGGCGGCACCATCTTCATGCTCGCGCGCCGTATCGAAGGCGGCTTGATGCGCCGGCTGACGCCCGAGCAAAAAGCCGCGTGGCTGCCCAACGGCATGGCGGGCGTTCTGCAAGGCTTGAACTTCGATATCGTCAGCGCAACCAACCCGGCTGCGATGGCGGCCGTCCGTACCATCGCGCCGGTGAGCTGCCTGCTGTTCGGAACCGATCATCCGTTCCTGCACGCGAAAAGTACCGTCGATCAAATCGGGCGCCTCGGCCTCACCGCCGATGAACTGCGCGCAATCGAGTGTACGAATGCGGAGGCGCTCTGCCATCTCGCGCCGAATTGATCGTGTGGGCGATGCCGGTCTGCCATGCGCTGGGATGGCCCAATGCTTGACAATCCGCGTGACGATCATCATCATTAAAGATTACGATCGTCATCAAAAAATCGGAAGAAAAACATGAGTGAACGCAGCGACCCCATCGTCATCGCCGCTTCGGTCCGCACGCCGCTCGGCCGCTTCCAAGGGGAGCTGTCATCGGTCCCGGCGCCAACCCTTGGCTCGACCGTGATCAAGGCCGCGGTCGAACGCGCTGGTATCGCTCCCGACCAGGTCGGCGAAGTGCTGATGGGTTGCGTGCTGCCGGCCGGCCAGGGCCAGGCACCTGCCCGCCAGGCGGCGCGCGGTGCCGGTCTTCCTGACGCCACCGGCGCCACCACCGTGAACAAGGTGTGTGGCTCGGGCATGAAAACGGTGATGCTGGGCCATGACCTGATCACCGCGGGCTCGGCCGATATCGTGGTGGCCGGCGGCATGGAGAGCATGTCGAACGCGCCCTACCTGTTGACGCAGGCGCGCGCCGGCTATCGCTTCGGCCACGGGCAGATTTTCGATCATGCCGCGCTCGACGGTCTCGAGGACGCCTATGAGCGCGGGCGTTCGATGGGAACGTTCGGCGAGGACACCGCGCAGTACTATCAGTTCGATCGTAAATCGCAGGACCGTTTCGCCGATACATCCTTGCGCCGCGCCAAGAACGCGGTCGAGTCCGGCGCTTTCGATCCCGAGATCGTGCCCATCACGGTCGCCGGCAAGGGTGGCGACCTCGCCATTGCGCGTGATGAAAATCCACTCAAGGTCTCGCCCGAGAAGATCCCGACGCTCAAGCCGGCCTTTCGGCCCGATGGCACCATCACGGCGGCGAGCTCGAGCGCCAACGCCGATGGCGCGGCAGCGCTCGTGCTCACGCGGCTCTCGATTGCGGAGCGCGAAAAGCTTCCGGTGTTGGCCGCTATCCGCGGCCACGCCAGCCACGCGCAGGAGCCGGCGTGGTTCACGACCGCGCCGATCGGCGCCATCAACAAGCTGCTGGCGAAGGTTGGCTGGTCCAAGGACGATGTGGACCTCTACGAGATCAACGAAGCATTTGCGGTCGTGGTCATGGCGGCCATGCGCGAGCTTGGTCTTGATCATGAGCGGGTGAACGTGCACGGCGGCGCCTGTGCGCTCGGTCATCCGATCGGCGCGACCGGCGCCCGCATCATCGTGACGCTGCTCAACGCGCTCGAACGCAAGGGCGGCAGGCGCGGGGTCGCGTCGCTCTGCATTGGCGGCGGCGAGGCAACCGCCATCGCGGTCGAACGCCTGCACTGAATGCGCTCGGCAAATGACCGTGCACTATCTCGAAGACTTTCAGTCGGCCAGACCTATCGGTCGGGACGGCTGCGCGTCGAGGAGGCGCGCATGAAGGCGTTTGCGAGCGAGTTCGATCCGCAACCCTTTCACCTCGACGACCGCGCCGCCCGCGACACGGTCTTTGGGGGCCTGGCGGCGAGCGGTTGGCACACCACGGCGATGACGATGCGGCTTCTGGTCGAGGGTGAGCTGAAACCCGCCGGTGGAATCATCGGGCTCGGCTTCGATGAGTTCCGCTGGCCGCGCCCGGTTCGCGCCGGCGACGAGCTACGCGTCGAGAGCGAGATCCTCGAGGTGCGTCCGTCGAAATCGCGCCCCGATCAGGGGCTCGTGAAGGTGCGCACGACCACATTCAATCAGAACGACGAACCCGTCCAGGTCACGGTCGGCAATTTGCTGGTGCCGCGCAGACCGGGCGAAAGTCGACCAAAGACGGGCGACAGATAAAGCGTCGGATCGCCTCTGTCCTCCTTCTTCCGTCCTCTGTACTCTGGCGTCCCATCGTGCGGAGGAAATCCATGGCCGAGTTCACCTACGATCATATGCACCTGCGCAGCCCGGATCCGGAAGCGACTGCCGCTTTCTACGAACGGATGCTGGGGGCGCAGATCCTGCGCAGCATGCAGGACGGGAAGCCACGGATCGATCTCAAGCTCGGCGGCGTCGACGTGTTCATCATGGCGGTCGCTGCCGGCAGCAAGGTCAATCCTCCGCCGGTCTCGCCCTATCAGGGACTCGATCATTTCGGGCTGCGGGTGAACGGCATCGATGCCGTGGTCGCCGACCTCAAGGCCAAGGGCGCGCATTTCACCATGGAGCCGACCACGATCCGCCCGGGCGTGCGGGTTGCATTCCTGCGCGGACCAGAAGGCGTGTCGATCGAGCTACTTGACCGCAACGCCGGGTGACGCGACCACGTAACTGTTGAGAGACGCCGCTGCTGAGCGGGTCGCCCGCTCCGGCGTTGCGCGCCGCGCCGCAATGCGCGGGCCGGCGCCGCGAATGGTGTCGACGAGGTCGTTTGGGTTTTCCGGGATTTCGTCCGCTCGCCACGCGACGTGCCCGTCGGGGCGCACCAGGACCAACCGCCGGCCGTAAAGCGCGGCAGCGGCCGGCGATGTGACGCGCCGCACCGCGAGCGGCACGCCGACCCGCGGCAGCCGCGCGCTCCAGCGCGCCGATTGCGATATCGGCGAACGTCAGCAGCACAAATCCATCGCCGAACAAATCGAGCGTCGAGCGGCCCGTGCGCGAGCCAACAATGCGGCGCGCGCGCACCCGGAAACGCGGTCGGCTGGTAGCCGACCGTGTCATCCGCCGGCCTGGGTGTGCCGTCGGGCACGACGATCGGGGAGGGGTGATAGATGTAGCCGAGATGAACGCCGGTCGGCTGCCACGACTTCATGTTCTCTTCAACCAGCCGTGCGCCGATCTCGCGGCGCGCCGCGTCGCCGGCAGGCGTCGGTGCCAGAATGTCGGCGTGTTTGGTCCCCTGCACCAATCGCCGATAGTTCGCGAGCGACACCTCGGCGGCGCGTGCCGAAGCCGGCCGCCGTTCGTAATCGTAGCTCTCCAGGAGCGCCTCGCCGCCCCATCCGTTCACCATCGCGGCAAGCTTCCAGCCGAGGTCGAAGGCGTCCTGGATGCCCGTATTCATGCCGAGCCCGCCATTGGGCGGGTGCGCATGGGCGGAATCGCCCGCGAGAAAAACCCGTCCATCGGCGAACCGGTCGGCCACGGTGCGCTTGCGCACCCACAGGGTCTTGCTTTCGATCGTGTAGTCGATGGCGCGCCCCATGGCACGGCGAACCAGCGCCGGGATATCGGCGTGCTCCAACGCGTTTTCGTCGATGCCGACGATCTGCAACCGCCACAGATCTTTGCCATCCACGAACGAAATGAACGACCAGGTTCCCTCCGGCCCGACGAAGACATAACGAACCGCCTTGGCCTTGTTGTGCTGGGCCGCGAAATTCGGAATGCGCAGATAGATGTTCATCGACCAGTCGATGTGACGCTCGCCGCGGATCCCGATGCCGAGCGCCTCGCGCACCGTGGAGGCAAACCCGTCGCAGCCGACGAGGTAGTCGGCGCGCACGACCTCGACGTCCCCGCTGCGCTCATCGCGCAGCCGCGCGGTGACGCCGGCCGGGTCCTGCTCGAAGCTCTCGAGCCGGACCTGGTGGCGAACCGTGATTTGGGGAAACGAACGCGCGCACTCCTGCAGGATTGGGTCGAACCAGGTCTGCGGGCACATCAGCCCGCGTTCGGCACTGAACGCCGAATCGGCACGCTCGTTGAGCGACGGCACCCGGATGCGCCCGATCTCATAACCCTGCATGTCGGTGACGAACGCGTTGTCGAGCGGATGGTCGAGCGGGAAGCCCCAGTTGCGGACCTTGTTGGAGATGCCGAGTTGGCGGCAGAACTCCATGGTGCGCACACTCACTTCCAGCATCTTGGCTGGGCCGAGCTTGTTCTCGTTCTTTTCGATGAGGGTTGCGGTGACGCCGCGTCGCCCGAGATCGGCGGCGAGCGCAAGCCCGATCGGCCCGCCGCCGACGATCAGCACCGGCGTGCGGGTCGCGCCGATCGTCATCGCAACGGCTCAGGCAGCCGGCGCGGTCACGTCCATCGCCACCCAGCCGGGCGGTGGTTCCTTGCCGGGGTGTACGCTGCCGCAATGCTTGCAGGTGCGCGCCGCCTGGTTGGCGTAGAAGGCCGAGAACAGCGGCGGCAGGTCCTTGACGATGTCCTTGACCTGCACCTCGACCCGATGCACGCGCTCACCGCATTTGAAGCAGAACCATTCGAAACCGTCGATATCGGTCTCGCGCCGAGTGCCCTCGACCACGAGGCCGACCGAGCCCGGGATCGGACGCTGCGGCGAATGACGGGTGTGCGGCCCGATCAGAAACACGTCGCCTTCCCGGATCGGGGACGTCGTAGATCTTGCCGTTCTCGGCGATCTTGAGAACCATGTCGCCCTTGAGCTGATAGAAAAACTCCTCGACCGGATCGTCGTGAAAGTCGACGCGCTGGTTGGGGCCGCCGACGATCATCACGGTCATGTCGGTCTTGCTGTCGAACAGCTGCTTGTTGCCGACCGGCGGTTTGAGGAACTGCTGGTTCTCGGCGATCCAGCGTTGGAAGTTGAACGGTTTGAAGCGCGGATGCTGGAGCATATCTGGTCCTTTCAGGCGATGGGCATTACTCGGCGGCGACGGCGCTCGCGGGGCGGTCCTGCGCGAGCTTGAGGCCACACGACTCGAACGCAGCGACGGGTCGCGGCCTTTTCGGCCTCGCTGAGCTCCAGGAGCGGCCGCCGCACCGGCCCGCCGACCTGGCCGAGCAGCTCCTGCCAGTATTTCTGATGTGAGTAAGGCTTGCCGGGGGGACGCGTTTTCTTGATCGCCTCGCGCACCGGATTGAGGCTATCGCGCACGCGCTTGGCCTCTTTCACATTGCCGGCCATGGCGAGGTCGGTGTATTCGCGCATGCGCAGGTCGACCGGGGTCTGCAGCGTGTAGGGCGGCGACGAGCACAGATAGAGCTGCCAGCCCAGCTCGACGATATTGTCGAACCATTCCGCCTCGGACGCGGTCGACACGATGATCCTGTCGCCCGCGAGCCGCGTCAGCTTGGCGTACATCTCGCGCGGCACACTGTACTTGATGGCGACCACGTTCTCGATCTCGGCAAGCTCGGCGCAGAGCTCCGGGCTCAGCAGATAACCGCTGTCGGGGTGGCTCCAGAGCGCGATGCCGATCGAAACCTGCGACGCGATGTACTTGTAGTATTCGCGCACGCAGTCGTCCTGGGCATCGTGGAAGTGCAGCATCGGCGCATGCACCACGATGTAATCGCCGCCGATCGCCTCGGCATGGCGGGCGAGCTCGAGCACCACGTCGAGGTTCTGGTCGGAGCAGGACAGCACGGTCTGCGCGCGCCCGGCAGTTTCCTCGACCGCGATTTCGAAGCTGCGTTTGCGCTCGGTAAGCGACATGGAAAAGAACTCGCCCTGTTTGCCGGCGACGAACAGACCGTCAATGCCAAGTTCGTCGATCCAGTGCCGCATGTTGCGGCGTAGCCCGGCCTCATCGAGCGCGAGATCGCCCGGGCGAAACGGCGTGTTGGCGGCGGCAAAGATCCCGCGCATGTGCGCCCGCGAATACTCCTTGGCCTCGTGCTTGCGGTATTTCATCGGTGCCGTCCGATCGTTGCGGTGTGACAACGTGCAGTTTGCGCCAAACCGGGCGCCGCCGCAAATGCGGGGGGCTTGGCCAATACGCAGGCCTGTAGCCCGGATGGAGCGCGATAGCGCGTAATACGGGGTAGTGAATTCATCCCGGATTTCGCTTCGCTCCATCCGGGCTACGCGGCTTCTATTTCTCCCCCGCATACAACTTCAGCAACTTGCCGGCGTTGACGCGGTCCTCCTTGAGAAACGCCGCGAACTGCTCAGGGGTGGAGCCGTCCGGTTCGATGAACTGCGCTTGCGCGAATGCCGTGAACTTCGGACCGCGGATGACCGCCACCAGTTCGGAATGGAGCCGTTTGACGAGGTCGTCCGGGGTCGCGGCCGGCACCATCATGCCCCAGAAGATCGGGCCGCCCGGGAAACCCGCAAGGCCGGCCTCGGCGAGGGTCGGCACATTCGGCAGGCGCGCATTGCGGCCCAGGCTGCGCAAGGCCAGGACCTTGAGTTTTCCTCCGTCGAGCTGGCCTGCCATGTTGCCGACCCCGATCTTGGACACGTCGATGGTTCCGGTCAGCAGCGCGCCGATGATCTCACTGCCGCCCTTGTAGGGAACGCCGACGAAGCTCGTCTTCCACAATTCGCCGAGCCACAGCCGATACATGTCGGTGGTGGTGCGGGCGCCGAGCGTGCCGAAGTTGAGCGCGCCGGGACGCGCCGCCGCCAGCGTGCGCAGCTCTGCGACCGAGTTCGCCGGCAGCGCCTGCTTCGCCACCAGTCCCTCGATCACATAGTACATGTTGGTGACCGGCCGGAAATCCCGGTCCGGATTGTAGGGAAGATTAGGGATCGTGAACGGATTGAACGACATCGTATCGGGGCTCACCACGCACAGGGTGTAGCCGTCGGGCGCGGCCTTCGCGCATTCCGCGCCACCGATCACCATGTTGGCGCCGGGCCGGTTTTCCACAATCACGGGCTGCCCCATGCGGTCGGTCAATTCCTGTGCCATCAGGCGCGCGGCCACATCCGTCACCGACCCGGGCGCGATCGGAACGATCATCCGGATCGGCCGGCTCGGATAGGTCTGCGCCAAGGCGGGCAGCATGCTCAAACCGAGAACTGTGAGCGCGACCATACCGCGCACGTTCATTCTTCCAGCCATCAACTTTCCCCCTGCTGCTTCGCGCCGCTCTTTGCGTTGCGATGTATGATCCTCGCAAAGATGCGAGCCTGCGTCGATCCGCCACGATGTTGCTCTAGTTTTGGTTGAGGCCTCGCTCTAGAAAGTTGCGGCGGGGCCGTATCGGTTGTGGACGCGGTGGGATGGCAAGCAGCGATAAGACAACGCTTCTGCATGCGCTGGTGATCGATCGCGCCGCCGCGAAGGCCCCGGCGCCACGGCGGACGCGCGCCTGGCGGATTGCGGCAATCTACGGCGCGCTGGCGAGCGTTGTGGCGCTTGCCGTGCTGTGGCTGCTGCTGTCGCGGACACCGGTGGTCGACGGCGCCGAGCGAGCGATTGCGCAGGCCGGGCCGGGTGCGGCAGCGGCGCAGCCGGCGAGCGTCGCCTCCGATTCGCCAAAGGGGGGTCTCGCCGCGTCCGGGTACATCGTGGCGCGGCGCAAGGCCACGGTAGCGGCGGAGATTACCGGCAAGGTCGTCGAAGTCCTGATCGAGGAAGGTATGATGGTGACCGCCGGCCAGGTGGTGGCCAAGCTCGACAGTATATTGGCCGAGCACGACCTCGCGCTCGCCCAGTCGCGCGCGCAGGCGGCCGACGGTGCGGCCCAGGCGGTCGCGGCCGATCTGCAGGATGCGGAGCGCATCCTCGCGCGCATGCGCAGCCTGTCGCGCAACAGCTTTGCCAGCGAGGCCGACCTCACCAAGGCCGATGCGCGCGTCAATGTGCTGCGTGCCCAGCTCGTGCAGGCGCAGGCCCAGCTCGAGACCGCCCGCCGCGATGCTCAGCGCACCGCCTCGGTGCTCGACAAGCACAACATCCGCGCGCCGTTCAGCGGCGTGGTGGTCGACCGCAGCGCGCAGCCGGGCGAAATGATTTCACCGATGTCGGCAGGCGGCAGCTTCACCCGCACCGGCATCTGCACCATCGTCGACATGGATTCGATCGAGATCGAGGTCGACGTCAATGAGGCCTTCATCGGCCGCGTGCACGCCGGCGGGGCGGTGTCGGCGGTGCTCGACGCCTATCCGAACTGGATCATACCGGCGTCGGTGATTGCGGTCGTGCCCACGGCGAACCGCGACAAGGCGACCGTCAAGGTGCGCATCGCGCTCAAGCAGAAGGATCCCCGCATCCTTCCCGACATGGCGGTCAAGGTCACGTTCCTCCAAGACGCGGCCGATGTCGCGTCCGGCACGGCGGCCGCCAACTAATACCATTCAACGGAGAAAAGTGATGTCCAGCAATCCGCTTGTCCGGCTTGTCCACCTTGGCAAGCACTTCACCAAAAGCAAGGACACGATCGCGATCTTCGACGGTCTCGATCTGTCGATCGCCGGCGGTGATTTCGTCGCCGTGATGGGTCCGTCAGGTTCCGGCAAAACCACGCTGCTCAATCTCATGGGCGGTATCGACCGCCCGGATGCGGGTGAAATACTGATCGCCGGGCAGCGCATCGATCAGCTCTCCGAAGGCGCGCTCGCCAAATGGCGCGCCGCCACGGTCGGCTTCGTATTCCAGTTCTACAACCTGATGCCGATGCTGACCGCGCTGCAGAATGTGGAATTGCCGCTATTGCTCACCAAGCTGAACGCACGGCAGCGACGCGAGCACGCCGAGACCGCGCTCAACATCGTCAACCTGGCGGATCGGGCCCGGCACTATCCACGCGAGATGTCCGGCGGCCAGCAACAGCGGGTGGCGATCGCGCGCGCGATCGTCTCCGACCCCAAGCTGCTGCTCTGCGACGAGCCGACCGGCGACCTCGACCGCGCCACTGCCGACGAGATTCTGGCCACGCTGCAGATCCTCAATCGCGATCTTGGCAAGACCGTCGTCATGGTGACGCACGATCCGGCGGCGGCGCGCTACGCGCGACGCACGCTGCATCTCGACAAGGGCCAGTTTATCGAGAAGGACCTCGCCGCGTGAACGATTTCTTCCTGATCCGCAAGAATCTGTTTCGCAAGAAACTGCGTGCCTGGCTGATGATCGGTTCGATTCTCATCGCCTTTGGTATTTTTGGCGTGTTGGCCGGCTTCGAACGCGCCTTCAACGCCGGCCAGGACCAGGCGGCGGCAGACCGGCTGGTCAGCGTCAACAAGATCAATTTCACCCAGCCGTTGCCTTATGCCTATTTCAACCGAGTGCGCGGCATTGACGGCGTGCGCGAGGTCACCCACGCCAACTGGTTCGGCGGTTACTTTCAGGATCCGAAGAATTTCATCATCGTGTTGGCGGTCGAGCCCGCGACCTACATGGCGCTCTACGGCAACGAGATGGATTTCACGCCCGAGATGCGCCAGGCGTTCGTGCGCGATCGCGCCGGCGCGCTGGTGGGCGAGACCTTGGCCACCAAGTACGGCTGGAAGGTCGGCGACCGCATTCCGATCGCCAGCAACATCTTCAGTCAGAAGAGCGGCGGGCGCATCTGGGATGTCAACGTCGTCGGCATCTTCAAGAAAAAGGTCCCGCAAATGGACACCAACTTCATGATCTTTCAATACGACTACTTCAATGAAACGAGGTCGTTCGGAACCGACACGATCGGCTGGCTGGTGCTGCGCACGGCTTCGCCGGACGTGAACGACAAGGTGTCGAAGGCGATCGACGCGATGTTTGCGAACTCCACTGCCGAGACCTCGACCGACACCGAGAAGGCGTTCAACAAGGCCTTCGTGGCCCAGCTCGGCAACATCGCACTGATCGTGACCCTGGTGGTGAGCGCGGCGTTCGTGACCATCCTGATGATCGTCGGCAATACCATGGTGATGGCGGTGC
This sequence comes from uncultured Alphaproteobacteria bacterium, assembly GCA_963833605.1. Lineage (GTDB taxonomy): Bacteria > Pseudomonadota > Alphaproteobacteria > Rhizobiales > Xanthobacteraceae > JAFAXD01. The sequence continues at coordinate 165,386 of CAWHYZ010000005.1, read as the reverse complement.
GCGAACGTACCCGCGAGATCGGCGTGCTGAAGGCGCTCGGGTTCTCCGGGCCGCGCATTCTGCGCCTGGTCCTGGGCGAGTCGATCGCGCTCGCGCTGATCGGCGGCCTGCCCGGGCTCGCGGTCGCAGCGCTCGGCGCCATGCAGCTGCGCGTGAGCCTGTCCGCGTTCGTACCGGGCCTGGCGGTGACGCCGGACATCTTTGTCATCGGCATCATCCTCATGATCGTGCTTGGGGTGCTGACCGGGCTGGCGCCGGCGCTCAATGCCATGCGGCTCAAGACCGCCGTCGCACTCGGCCGGAGCTGACCCATGCGCTCGCTCCTGCTGCAAATCGTGGCCGTCACTGCCATCAACCTCAAGAGCATTCCGCAGCGCTTCTGGCTCTCGCTCTCGACCGTGGTCGCCATCGCATTGGTGGTGATGGTGCTGCTGTCGTTCCTCGCCATGAGCAATGGCTTCCGGCGCACGCTCGAGGGCTCGGGTTCGAACGAGGTCGCCGTCGTGCTGCGCGGCGGTTCGCAGGCCGAGATCAACAGCACGCTCACCCGCGAGCAGGTGCGGTTGCTCGAGGACGCACCGGGGATCGCCCGCAACGCGACCGGCAAGCCGCTTGCCTCGCCCGAGCTCTACCTGATCGTCGACGGCATCAAGCGCGCAAGCAACACCAAGGCCAACCTGCCGCTGCGCGGGATCGGGCAGGAAGGCGCCGCGATCCGGCGCAACATCACGCTGACGCAGGGCCGCATGTTCAACCCGGGCAGCAACGAGATCGTGGTAGGCAAGGGCATCGTCAGCGAATTCGCCGGTTTCGAACTCGGCCAGACCGTCAATTTCGGCAGCTCACCCTGGACCGTGGTCGGCGTGTTCGACGCCGACGGCAGCGTGTTCGAATTCAGAGATCTGGGCCGACCTGCCGGTGGTGCAGAGCCTGTTCAAGCGCAACAACTATTTTCAGACCATGCGGGCCCGGCTGCAGAGCCCGGGGTCGCTTGCGGCGCTCAAGAGCTACAGCGACGGCGATCCGCGGCTCAAACTCGACGTTAAATCGGAAGCTGAGTACTTCGCCGACCAGGCCTCCCAGACCTCCGACCTAATCCAGAAACTCGGCTGGCCGCTGGCGATCGCAATGGCGCTGGGCGCGCTCGCCGGCGCGCTCAACACCATGTACTCGGCGGTTGCCGGCCGCACGGTCGAGATCGCAACGCTGCGCGCGATCGGCTTCGGGGTCCTGCCAGCGTTCTTCGGCACGCTCGTGGAATCGCTGGTGCTGGCGGCGCTCGGCGGATTGATCGGGGCGCTGGCGACGTTCCTGATCTTCAACGGCTTCACCACCTCGACGCTGGGCGCGAGCTTCACCCAGGTGGTGTTCCGGTTTACGCTCAGCTCCGCCCTGGTCATGCAGGCGGTAGTGCTCGCGCTGGTGATCGGTCTGATCGGTGGACTTTTCCCGGCGATCCGTGCGGCGCGCACGCCGATCGTGAGGGGATTGCAGGGGGCTTGATGTACGACAATCTCTTCCGCCTCGACCGCAAAGTCGCCGTGGTCACCGGCGCTGGCAATGGGCTCGGGCGCGCGTTCTCGCTCGGGCTTGCCGCCTACGGCGCGACCGTGATCTGCGCCGACCGCAACCTCGATGGTGCCGACGAGACCGTCTCGCTCGCCAAACAGTCGCGCGGTGTGGCGGAAGCAATCCACACCGACGTTGCGGACGAAGCATCGGTCGACGACATGTGGCGGCGGATCGCCGCGGACCACGGCCGCGTCGACATCCTGATCAACAATGCCGGGATCGCCACCAAGACCGCGCGCACCCATGAGTTCAGCGTTGCGGATTGGGATCAGCTGATGGCGATCAACCTGCGCGGTGTGTTTCTCACGACGCGCAGGGCGCTGGCTTTGATGCTGCCTGGCCCGGGCTCGATCATCAACATTGCCTCGATCGCCGGCCTGCGCGGTTATTGGCCCGGGTTTCCATCGCTTGCCGTCAACTACTCGACCTCGAAGGCAGGGGTGATAGGCTTCACCCGCCAGGTTGCGGCTGAGTACGCCAAGGAACAGATCCGGGTGAACGCCATTGCGCCCGGCTGGCACGGCGGCACGGCGCTGGGTGCCGCGCGGCGTGCGACGCTCGGCCCGGAGGAGATCGCCGCCTTCGAAGAGGCGATCCACCGGCGCATCCCCATGGGGCATCGCGGGACCCCGGACGACCTCGTCGGACTCGTGATCTATCTCGCCAGTGACGCGTCACACTACCTGACCGGGCAGGTGATCGCCCACGATGGCGGGTGGGACGCAATCGTCGTGTAGGGGCGACCCCGAGTGGCCTTGGATCGAGGTTCGTCGTAACATGGGCTGCGGTGGATTCGAGTACGGCGGTTGAGGAGAGCGAAAAGGATGCGAAGCCCCGGACGCATCTCGACATGCGTTGTGATCGCGATCGCCGCATCGGCGCTCGCCGTCGAGGCCCGCGCCCAGAACATCTTCGATTTCCTGTTCGGTGGTTTTCAGCAGCGGCAGGCGCCGCAGCAACCTCAACCGGGAGCGCCATCGGGCACGATTCCCGAAACCGGCTACGGTGGCGGCCAGGCCTTTTGCGTGCGGCTCTGCGATGGCCGCTATTTTCCGCTGCAGCCCCACCCGACGGCGAGCCCGTCTCAGCTTTGCAGCGCGTTCTGTCCAGCGAGCCAGACCCGGGTCTTCCGCGGCGGCGAGATTCAGAATGCGGTGGGCCCGGACGGCGCACGCTATGCCGAACTCAAGAACGCGTATCTCTATCGCAAGACCTTGGTCGCGGGCTGTACCTGCAACGGCAAGGATTCGGGCGGCCTCGTCACACTCGACGCCAGCAACGATCCGACCTTGCGGCCCGGCGATACGGTCGCGACGCCGGAAGGCAAGGCGACCGTCAAGGTCGCGCCTCCGGGCGGCGCGCCGGCTGCCGGTGGTGCGCCGTCCACGACTGCGCGCCAGCCGGCACCGCCGCCCCAGCGACAGTATTGATGTTCTCAGACCTCATCCTGTCAGGATGAGGCCGAATGAGCTTCAATCCCGGCGTGCCTGCGCAGCTGCGCGCTTGCGTCCCACGAGATCGATCAACGCCGCCATGCCGACGTGGCCGATGCCTTCGTGGGTCATGCTGTCATGTGAGTTGATCTTCAGATCGGAAAAATCCGCGAATTCCTCGGCCAGCATGGCTTCGGTATAGAGATTCTCCACCGCCGACGGCCCGCCCGTTTTGTAATTCAGCTGTTCGGGCCGGTAACCCTGCAACAGCAGCAGGCCGCCGGGCTTCAACGCTTTGCGAACGCCTGCGAAGATACGCTTGCGCTGTGCCGGATTGGCGAACTGGATGAAGATGACGGCAACAACATCGAACTCGTTCTCCGGCCAATCCCATTCAATAATATCGACGCGTTCAATCCGCATCGATACGTTGCGCGCTTTGGCCAGCGTCTGCGCCTTGACTTGCGCGGCAGGCGAGAAATCGACCGACAGCACATCGAGCCCTTGCTGCGCGAGCCAGACCCCATTGCGACCTTCGCCATCGGCCACTGCCAGGGCCTTGCCGCGCGGCGGCAGCAGGTGCGCCTGGGCGCGCAGGAATTCGTTGGGCTCGGTCCCGAACACGAAATCGGGGGCCGAAAATCGGGCCTCCCAGCGCTCCAATTCGGTCATGTGTGCCTCGGCATTGTGCGGTCGCCGCATAGCTATCGTGCCGCCGGATGGTTTACAATTGCGTCCAACGCGTGCCTGAGCACCGCATGGCCACGCCGGGGAGGACCATGGCGCAGGTTGCCGCCAAGACATTTCGATCGGGCGACGTCGGCATTTTCTATCGGCTGTTCGGCTCGCCCGGCCGGACCCCGGTCGTTATCGTCCATGGCCTGTCGTATTTTTCCTACGACTGGATCGCGCCGGCGCAAGCGTTGGCAACGGATCGCGCGATTGCCGCCATGGACATGCGCGGTTTCGGGGATTCCGGCCGCGCGAGCGACTATTCGGTGCCGGCGTTTGCCGCCGATATCATTGCGCTCATGGACCATCTCGAGTGGAAGCGCGCGATCCTGATCGGCCATTCCATGGGCGGGCGCAATTGCACGTTCTGTGCCGCACAGAACCCGGCTCGCATCGCCGGTCTTGTACTTATCGACTGGTCGCCCGAGACTGCGCCGGCGGGCGCGAAGCGCGTGACCGAAACGGTAGCGCGCACTCCCGAACTGTTCAAAAGCGTCGACGACGCCATGGCTTATTTCGGCGCCGACGCCCATTCGCCGCAAGGCGCCGGCATGCGGGCGCGTTTCGAAGCCTATCTCAATCCAGTGCCCGGCGGTTACGAGATCAAGCGCGACCCGCATTTCCGCAAGCAGTTTCGCCGGATTCTGCAGACCGGCGAGCGGCCCAAGCTCGGCGTCGATCTATGGGCGGCGCTCGCGAACGTGACCTGCCCGATCCTCGTTATTCGCGGCACGCGCTCCGATATGTTTGCTTCTGAGACGGTTGCCAAAGTGAAAGCCGCGAACGCCCGTCTCAGGCTGGTGGAAGTTGACGCCGGGCACAATGTTGCCGGCGAAAACGAAGCCGGATTCCTGTGCGAAACGCGTACATTTCTCGACAGGGAGCTGGCCCGTGAATGACGTCGCGGCTAGGCGCCTCGACCATCCAAAACTGATCGAGCAATTGCTCGGCAGATGCCGCTGACGTTGGCGCAAGCAAGTTGTTCCATTGACCAAAAACGAAACCGGGAGGCAACCATGAACATGACCCGGCGCCAGTTCGGCGCCTCGACAATCGCCGCGCTGTCGGGAGCGGTCGCCGCTCCGGCGGTCTGGGCACAGCAGAAGTTCGAGCTCAAGCTCGCCTATTTCGTCGGCGACCAACACGCCATGTCGCAATGGCTGATCAAATGGTCGGATAACCTGGAGAAGGACTCGGGCGGGCGCATCGTCGTGAAGCGCTTTCCCGGCTCACAGATGGGTCCAGTCCAGCAACATTATGATTTCGCCCGCACCGGACAGGCGGACGTCGCCTGGTTCCTGCACGGCGCGACGCCGGGACGTTTCCCGCTCACCGAGCTTGTCCAAGTGCCGTATCTCGTTGGCAGCGCCGAAATCGGCACCAAGGTACTCAACGATTCGGAGCTGCGGGCAAAATATCTCGACGCCGAACACCGCGGCGTGAAGGTGTTGCTGCTGCTGACCCACCAACCCGGCAACGTGCACACGACCAAGAAGCCGATTCGCGCGGTCGAGGACATGAAGGGACTGCGCATCCGCTTCGCCTCGCCGACGATCCGCGATTTCGTCGCGGCGCTCGGCGGCACGCCGGTCGGCGTTTTGCCGACCGAGCAGGTCGAGCAGCTCGAGAAGGGCACGATCGACGGCGTCTTCATCGATTATGGCGGTGCCGGCATTGCGTTCAAAATGGGCGGCATCCTGAAGTATTCGACCGAAATGTACTCCTACGTGTCGAGCTTCGGCGTCGCCATGAACGAAGGCACCTGGAACAGGCTGCCACCGGACCTGCAAGCGCTGGTGACCAAATCGGTGACCGGCGTCGAACACGAGGTCGGTGCCGCGTGGGATGGGCTCGATGTTCCGGGCAAGAAGGCGATCATGGACGGCGGCGGCGAGGCGATCCGCCTGTCGGCGGCCGAGGACGCGAAGTTCCGCAAGATCGGTGCCGAGGTTTCGGACGCTAAAGTGAAGGAACTGACCGGCAAGGGGTTGCCGGCACCGGCCGTCTACGCCGCGATGCAGGCGCTCGCGGAAAAGCACGCCAAGACATCGAAGAATTTCTGGAACTAGCGGGGACGATCAGCACATCGCGGCGCGCGGGCGGCGGCGTCTTGTCCGCGCTCTGCTTTGCTCACGGGAGAGATTATGGAAGATTGGCGTGTCGTCACGTCACGGCTGTGCGGTCTTCTCGCGGCAGGATTCCTTGCTGCGATGATGCTGCTCACGGTCGCCGATGTGGTGCTGCGCGCTGCCTTCAACACCCCGATCCGCGGGGTCTACGAACTGGTCGAACTGCTGCTGGCCTATACGTTCTTCCTCGCGCTTCCGGCCGTGTTCCTGCGCGACGAGAACATCCTGGTGAACTCGATCGACGATCTCTTCCCGCGTGCCGTGCCCGCCCTCAAGCGCTTCGCCGAAATCTTCGCGTTCGTGGTGCTCGCCGTCATGACCTGGCAGGGCTTCATCGCCGCGCGCGACGCGATCGAGTTCCACGACGTCACGGCGGACCTCAGTCTGCCGCGCGTTCTGCATTGGATCGCGGTGCTGGCGGGCCTGGTCGGGTCGGGCATAGCCGCCTTGGCCATGGCCATGCGCGGGAACGCCGGCCGATGAGCGTCGCCGTCATCGGCGTGGCCGGGGTCACGCTCCTCCTTTTTCTGATTTTCATACGGGTGCCGATCGCGCCCGCGCTCGCCGCCGCCGGACTCCTCGGATACGCAGCGCTCGACGGCTGGTCGACGGCGCTCACCATGTTCGGGCTTGTGCCTTATCAGCTTGCCAGCGCCTATTCGCTTTCGGTGATCCCATTATTCATCCTGATGGGCGCGGTCGCCTCGCGCGCCAACATGGCAACCGAGCTGTTTCAGGCCTCCAATGCGGTGTTTTCCGGCATCCGTGGCGCCTTGGCGAACGCCACCATCGGCGCGTGCGCCCTGTTTGGCGCGATCTGCGGCTCCTCGATCGCGACCGCCGCCACCTTCTCCCGGGTAGCGATTCCGGAGATGCGCCGCCACGGCTACGATCCCGCGTTCGCGGCGGGTGCCGTCGCCTCGGCTGGAACGCTCGATGTGCTCATTCCGCCGTCGGTGCTGATCGCGATCTACGCGATCGTGGCCGAACAATCGCTGCCCAAGCTCTATGCGGCAGCGTTCATTCCGGGCTTCGTGCTCGCTGGCCTTTACGTTCTCGTCGTTTTTGCAGTCGCGTGGATGAGGCCGAAATGGATCCCAAGGGTCGCGCCGATGCCGTTCTGGGCGCGGCTGCGCGCCGCGGTCGGGATGTGGAAGCTCGGCGTGCTGTTTTTCTTCGCGGTGTTCGGCATCTACCTCGGATGGTTCTCGCCGACCGAAGCCGCCGCCATGGCGGCATTCGTTGCCATCCTGATCGCGTTTGCCACCCGCGCGATGAATTGGCACGGCCTGCTCGAGGCGCTGCTCGAAACGGTCTACACCACGGCGGCGATCTTCTTCATCGTGGTCGGCGCCTTCATCTTCTCCCGCTTCATCGTGTTGACCCAGTTTCCCAACGAGCTGGCGAGGTGGGTCCAGCAGGCCGGCCTGTCGCCGTTCTGGATTCTGATGGCGGTCATGGCGCTCTACGTCCTGCTCGGGACTTTCCTGGACGAAGTCAGCACCATCCTGATCACCGTCCCGGTCACGCTGCCGCTGATTCTCGGAATCGGGTATGACGGCATCTGGTTTGGAATTTTCGTCACCGTGATGTGCACGATCGGGCTGATCAGCCCGCCGACCGGCATGACCGTGTTCGTGATTCAGGCGCAGCACCCCGAGATTCCGGTCGCGCGCATCTATCTGGGCACATTGCCGTTCCTGGTGGCGGATTTCGTGTTGGTCGGCCTGCTGATCCTGTTGCCGCAACTGGTGTACTGGTTGCCGGCCTATCTGAAGATGTGAGCGATGAGCGCGCTGCCGATCACCGTTGCCACCTGGGACTACGATCGGGTGCGCGCGCTCAGGGACGGCCGCGTGCGCATCGAGGGCTGCGAAGTCAATTACATCGCCGCGCCGGTGGAGGAAATTTTCGAGCGCGCCTTTTTCTACCACGAGTTCGACATCGCCGAGATCGGGTTCAGCCCCTACCTGATTGCGCTCTCGCGCGGTACCGCGCCCTATGTGGCGATCCCGGCGTTCCTGTCGCGCATGTTTCGCCACGCAGCGATCTTCATCCGCACCGATCGCGGGATCGAGGGCCCGGCGGATCTGCGCGGGAAGCAGATTGGGGTCCCCGAGTATCAGATGTCGGCCGCGCTCTGGGTGCGCGGCATGCTGCAGGACGAGCACGGGATCGCCGCCAAGGACATCCGGTGGGTCCAGGCCGGCCTCGACCAGGCGGGTCGCCGCGACAAGTTTCCCCTCAATCTGCCGCCGGATTTTCCGCTCACCCGCGCCGCCGACGGCGACACGCTGTCGGCAATGCTGGCCGACGGCAAGCTCGACGCGGTGATTTCTGCGCGCCGGCCGACCTGCTTCATTGCCGGCCATCCGAGCGTGCGGCGCCTGTTCAACGACTACCGCGCCGCCGAGCGCGACTACTACCGCCGGTCGGGCCTGTTTCCGATCATGCACGCAGTCGGGGTCCGCCGGGACTTGCAGGAGCGCCATCCGTGGCTTGCGGCCAGCGCTTACAAGGCCTTCGTTGCTGCGAAGCGGCTCGCCGACGCCGAATTTGCGGAGACCACCGCGCTCAAGATCGGCCTGCCATGGGTCAACGCCGAATACGATGCGACCCGCGAGCTCATGGGCGACGATTTCTGGTCCTACGGAGTCGCGGCCAACCGCAAGACATTGACCGCGATGGCGCGTTATTCTTATGAGCAAGGTCTCGCCGTAAAATTGCTGGCGATCGAGGACATGTTCGCGCCCAGCACGTTGCAAGAGATTCGCGTGTAGCGATCAGGACGGTGCCGATGACGGTTCAGCTCATTTGTTGCTCCCACAGCCCGCTGATGACGACCGATGTGGAGGAGACCGAGGCGAACGTTCACGCCCAGTTCTTCCGCGAGCTCGATTCCTGCGCAGCCGCGGTCCACGCCTTCAAGCCCGACCTCGTGGTGGTGTTCGGGCCCGACCATTTCAACGGTTTCTTCTATGAGTTGATGCCGGCGTTCTGCATCGGCACCGCGGCCGAAGGATCGAAGGATTGGCGCCTGGAATCTGGCCCGTTGCGGGTACCGCGCGCGCTCGCCCTGGCTTGCGTGCGCTCGCTGCAGGCGGCGGATTTCGACGTTGCGGTCTCGCATGAGATGAAGGTCGACCACGGCATCACCATTCCGCTGTTCAAGCTCACCGGTGCGCTCGCGCGTTACGACGTGTTACCGGTGTTCATCAATTGCGCCGCCGACCCACGCCCGTCATTTCGCCGCGTGCGCGCATTCGGTACCGCCGTCGGCGATTTCCTCGCCGGCCAGGACCTTCGCGTCACCATCGTCGGGTCCGGCGGCCTGTCGCACGATCCGCCGACCCCGCGTCTCGACGCCAGTCCGCCTGACGTAGCGCGACGGCTGATCCAGCGTCGCACCCCGAGCCAGGAAGAGCTCGACGCGCGCGAGAGCCGCGTCGTGCGCGCGGCGCGCGATCTCGTCGTCGGCAAGGGGCCGTGCCTGCCGCCGAGCGAGCGTTGGGATCGCGATTTTCTCACCACCTTTCTCGGCACCGACCACGCTCGCTTCGATGCGATGACCGACGCCGAGATCGACCGCGTTGCCGGCTTCGGCGCCCACGAGGTTCGCACCTGGGTCGCTGCCGCAGCGGCCGCCCGCCGCATGGGCGAGCTCAAAACCGAGCTGCGCTATTACCACCTGGTGCCGGAATGGATCACCGGCATGGGCATCGTGGTGGGCCGGGCCTAACTCCAATCATTCGCAATTTTCGCCGAACCCATGATCGAAAAAATCGAGATCGAGCGATGCACGGGCTGCGGCATCTGCGATGACGTGTGCCCGGCGGATGTGATCCACATGGAGCCGGTCACCGTGGCGGTGGAGGTCGCCGGGCTCAGGCGCACCAAAGCGCTGCCGGTCATCAAGTTTCGCGAGCATTGCATCACCTGCTTCAGCTGCGAAATCTTCTGCCCGGAGCAGATCGTGGACGTGCATCCGTCGATCAAGAACCGGCCGCGGCCGTGGTGACCGCGATGGCGCAGCTCAACGGCCGTTTGATCGAGACCGACGTGCTGGTGGTCGGCGCAGGGGCCGGCGGCCTGCTGGCGGCGCTCAGCGCCAAGCGGCACGGAACGTCGGGAACGCGCGTCACGCTGGTCGACTCGTGGATGATCGGCCGCACCGGCCACACCGCATTCTCCAACGGCTGGATGATCGTCGCGCTACCCGGCGACGATATCGACGGCATCACCCGCGAGATCGTCGCCGGCAATGACGGTATCGCCGACCAGCTGCTCGTGCGCGAATTGCTTGCCCAGTCCCACGCGCGGCTGAGGGACTTCGAGGCGATCGGCATGAAGTTCCATCGTGAGCCCGATGGCAGCTACGCGCGGCGCCCCACCCGCGGGCTCGATCTCGCACGCGTCATGTATCCGGAAGGCGGCGGGCTCGAGTTCTGCTGGCAGCTGCGGCTCGCGCTCGCGGCCGCAGGCGTCGAGCTCGTCGACCGCGTGTTCGTGACCACGCTGCTGCGCAGCGAGGACAACCGCGTCGTCGGCGCCGCCGGCATTCACATCCGTACCGGCGAATTTCACGTCTTCAAGGCGCGCGCCGTCATCGTGTGCACCAACGCAATCACGTTCCGCTCCGGCTTCGTGCGCGACATCACCGGCACCGGCACGTTGCTCGCCTGTCGGGCAGGCGCCGGGCTGCGCAATGCCGAGTTCAGCTACGTGCGGCCAGGCACGCCGAAATTCTATTTCGAGGGCATCACGTTTGCGATCCAGGAGGGCGCGCGTTTCGTCAATGCCAAGGGCGATCCTTTCATGCGCGACTACGAGCCCGAATGGGCCGACGAGGCCGACGTCCCGCGCATCGCCCGCGCCATGGCACTCGAGCGCGAGCACGGTAACGACCCGCTCTACCTTGACATGTCGCCGATCCCGGAGGGCATGCGCGACTATTTCATCCAGAGCAAAGTGAAATGGATGGACTATTTCTTCCGCAAGCTCGGTTCGGAAGCGCGCACCGACATGTTCGGCAAGACGCCATACTATGCGCTCAACCAGATGACCAAGATGGGGATCCGCACCGGCCCCGATTGTCGCGCCGACGTGCCGGGGTTGCTGGCGGCGGGCCTCGCCCAGGCCGGCTGCGCCAACCATTTCGCCGGCTTTCACATCGGGCTCTGTGTCGGCAATGGCTGGGTCGCGGGCCGCAGCGCGATCGAGGATCTCGATCGCCTGCCGCCGCCGCAACTCAATGCCGGCGCGGTTCAGCGCGCTTATGACGAGGCGCAGCGTCCGCTCGATGCGAAGGCGAAAGCGGAGTCCGATCGCATCCTGCGCGATCTGCAGGCGGTGATGTTCGCCTACGACATCGGCATTCTCAAACGCGCCGACCGCTTGGCGCGCGCGCTGCGGGAGGTCGAGAGCTTATCGCAGCAGTTTGCGGAACTCGGCGCGCCGCACACTCACGAGCTCGTGCGTCTGAAGGAGACCGAGGCGATGCTGCTTGCTGCGCGGTTCATCCTGGGCGCGTCGCTGGTGCGCACGGAATTCGCGGCTCTCTCATTTCCGGGAAGACCATCCGGAGCGGGACGATCAGGACTGGCTGGTCTGGGTCGACGTGTTGAGACCGGACGGGGCCCCGCAATTCACCAAGACGCCGATCCCGACGCCGCTGTGCCCAGCCGACGTGCGCACGGTTCGGCCGACGCGGCTGCGCAAGGGCGTGGCGGTGGCGGGCGCATCATGAACGAGGCTGGTTTGAGCTGTGGGAGGGACCGGTGATTTGGCAGGGTTTACAACGATCTTGTCTCGCAGCCGCCCTCGCAGCGGTGTGCTCCGCCGGTGCACCCGCCGGCGACTTTCCCGATCGGCCGATCACCATCGTGGTCGGGCTCTCGGCCGGCGGCATCACCGACATCACGGCGCGCCTCTATGCGGAGACCGTGTCGAAAAATATCGATCAGCGCGTTCTGATCGACAATCGTCCCACCGGCGGCGGTGCGGTCGCGGCTGCCAACGTCCAGAACGCGGCGCCCGACGGCTATTCGCTGCTGGTGTTTTCCGGCTCCCAGCACGCGGCGGTGCCGGCCCTGCAGCCCGCGACCTATGAGCCGGTGAAGGGCTTTGCGCCGATCACGCTCCTTTTCAATCTCGCCGCGCTCGTGACCGTGCCGGCCGACAGTCCGGCGAAGTCGCTCGTTGAGCTGCTGGCCTGGGGCCGGCAGAAGCCCGGCGGGTTGCTGTTCGGCTCGCCCGGCGTCGGCACCCCGTCGCATCTGCTGGCGGCCAAGATCGGCTACGTCACCAAGACTCCGATGCAATTCGTGCACTACCGCGGCGGCGCCCCGATGATGGCCGATCTGGTGACCGGCCGTGTCGACTTTGCACTCGCCTCCTACACCGTCGCCAAAGGCTACCTGGGCGACGGCAAGCTCAGGGCGCTCGCAGTCGACGCCGACCGGCGCCTGAGTGTGATGCCGGACGTTGCGACCATGGGTGAGGCGGGTCTCGGCGACGTGAAGATCGCGAACTGGTTTGCGCTTGCCGCGCCGGCCGGCACGCCGAGCGATGTCGTGCAGAAACTCAACGCCGAGTTCATCCAGGCCTCCCGCGATCCCGGCCTGCGCGAGCGGCTGGAGGCGAACGGCACGCCGATCGTCACCTGCACGCCCGAACAGATGGGCAAGCTCCTGGCCGAAGAAGTGACGAGCATCAACGAGCTCGTGAAGACGCTCGGGCTGAAGCAGCAGTAAGTCGCCGAAGATCAGGCCCTTGCTGCGTCCTGGTAGCGCGTGCGCAACTCACGCTTGAGCAGCTTGCCGCTCGGGTTCTTGGGCAGGCTGTCGGCAAAGATCACACGCTTCGGCACCTTGAACGGCGGCCATGTGTTGGTGGCAATGGCCGACGACCGTATCAACGTCGAGCGACTGGCCCGCTTTGACGACCACGACCGCGGTGACGGCCTCGATCCAATGCGGATCCGGCAGACCGACAACCGCAACTTCCGACACCGCTGGCAATCGGTAGATCATCTCCTCGACCTCGCGGCTCGCCACGTTCTCGCCGCCGGTCTTGATCATGTCCTTCTTGCGGTCGACGACCGTGATGTAACCGTCCTCGTCGACGGTCGCGAGATCGCCGCTATGGAACCAGCCGCCGTCGAACGCCGCTGCGGTCTTCTCGGGATCGTCGTAATAGCCGCGCATCAGTTGCGGCGAGCGGTGCACGATCTCGCCGACCTCGCCGGGCGCGCACATTCTCCATGGCCGTCGTCGACGACGCGGGTCTCGACGTTGAGCACCGGCTTGCCCGCCGAACCGGGCTTTGCGCAGCTGGTCCTCGGGCTCGAGCACCGTGGCGAGCGGCGCGATCTCGGTCTGGCCGTAGAAGTTCCACAGCCGCACGTCCGGCAGGCGCTGCTGCATCTCGCGCAGCACCTCCACCGGCATGATCGAAGCGCCGTAGTAGCCCTTGCGCAGCGTCGACAGGTCGGTGGTGTCGAACAGCGGCGAGCGCAGCAGCGCGATCCAGACCGTCGGCGGCGCGAAGAACGAGGTGATGCCGTGCCTGGCGATCAGTGGCAGCAGTCTGTCGGGCGTCGGCTGCGCCCGTGATGACGTTGCGTGGCGCCCGAGATAGACCGCCGGGCCAAGAAACACGTCGAGTTGCGCGCAGTGATAGAGCGGCAACGCGTGCAGCATGACGTCGTCTGCGGCCATCTCGCCGTCGATGACGCAGCTCACGTACTGCCAGATCACCGCCTCGTGGGTCAGCATCGCGCCCTTGGGCAGCGACTCGGTGCCGCTGGTGTAGACGATCTGCGCCAGATCGCGCGCGCGTCGACCTCGACCGGGGTCGCCAACGTGCCGCCTTGCGGCGAGTTCGTCGAAGCCGATCAGGCCGGATCGGCTGATCCGCAGGCGTCTCGCCCGGCAGCCAGAACATGGTCGCGACCTTGCCGCCGCGGGCCGCGGCGGCACGCGCCGGTCTCGACGAAATCGCGGCCGACCGCCAACGCGATTGCGCCCGAGCTTTCGCAGGATGAACGCGATCTCGTCGGCATTGAGCATGAAGTTGATCGGCACCAGCACGGCGCCGATCCGCGCCAGCGCAAAGCGCATGGCCGCGAACGCGTGCGAGTTACGCGACAGGATCGCCACCCGGTCGCCGGAACGGATGTTGCTTCGCCAGAGCCCAGCGGCGAGCCGCGCACAGACGTTCTCGAATTCGGCGTAGGTCCAGCTGACGCCGCCGCACTGGATCGCGATCTTGCTTGGTATGCGACCCGCGGTTCGCCGCAGGAGGTCCGCCAGGCTGTGCTGGTAGATCCCCGCCGTCCCTGCGAGGCCCGCTGTGCTCATGCTCGGCTCCCTCTTGGCCCCCGTCCGATTGCTGACGCTCGGCACTGCTTGGTAGAGACTTGCCGGCTGCCCGGTGCGACCCGGTCGGATGCGGCGGACGGCGATCGAAAGAACAGGCCGAGGCAAGCTTCGACGTGCTGATCGAGCATCTGCGGCGCAAACGGCGACGCACCGGTAATCAGCTTGACTTCGGCGGCCAGCGAAAAAATGCGCGTGGCCGCGCCGATGAACAAGTACTGCAGGTGGTACGGATCGCCCTCTACGTAGCGTCCAGCCCGCTGCGCCGATCGGATCAGGGCGGTGATCTCGGCGAAATATGGTCGGACGAAGTCTTTCACCATTGCGCTCAGCTGCTTGCTGGGCTGGCGTGCTTCCTGCGACATCAGCTGGTGAAAGTGCGGGTGCGCGGCCGAGAAGCGAACGAAGTCCTCCTGCACCAGCCGAAGTTTGGTCACATCGTCGACGCCTCGCAGCCCGGCAATCCTGTCTCGGAACTGCGCCATGAAGTGGCCGGCGGTGGCGGCGAGGACCGCTTGCCAGAGGCCTTGCTTGCTCTTGAAATGGTAGTTGACGCAGCGGATGCTGGACGCCGGCCGCTGCTGCGACAGCGCGGGTCGATGCGCCCGCAAATCCGTGGTGGGCGAACTCCACCAGCGCCGCGGCGAGAATCCGCTCTCTGGTGTCGAGGGCGCGCTGTTGGCGCTGCCGCGTCGGTGCGGGCCCTCCCTCGGATGCTTCGCCGGTTTCGGTCTCGGATTTGCGCATGAAGGATCAAACCACCATCGGCTGGTTACCAGGACATCGGCAGCCGGGAGAACCCGCGTACCATCAGGTGCGGTACCCGTTTGGCGGCGCCGATATCGAGCTCATAGTCTCCGACGACGGGCAGCATTTCCTCCAGAATGACGCGCAACATCTGCCTCGCGGTTTGCGCGCCGAGGCAAATGTGAGGGCCGGACCCGAAGCCGAAATGCCGTACCTTGGCGCGCCCGACAGCGAAACGATCCGGGTCTGGAATTGCACGTTCGTCG
Source organism: uncultured Alphaproteobacteria bacterium (assembly GCA_963833605.1). Taxonomy (GTDB): domain Bacteria; phylum Pseudomonadota; class Alphaproteobacteria; order Rhizobiales; family Xanthobacteraceae; genus JAFAXD01. Next base: position 150,129 of record CAWHYZ010000005.1, on the reverse strand, counting down.
CGGTTCGCCGACGCGTAGAGCACGATCAGCCGTGCATCGGCCGGGATCGTGACGCCCGCGACCTCGACCTCGGTCATCGTCTGGCGCGCGAAGCATTGGGTGGACGTGTCCCAGCGCACGCCCTCCTCGATGGCGTCCTCGATCCTGGCCGGGTTCGATCGCACCAGTTCGCGCTGATCGGGGTTGAGCCAGAGCGCATGGATCAGGTTGGTGAAATAGTGCCCGATCGATGCATTGCCGGCCAGCAAAACCGTCGTCATGTTGGCGACGATCTCCTGATCGGCGAGCGGTGCGCCGGCCTCTTTGGCGCTGATCAGCATCGAAATGAGATCGTCGCCTCGGTCGCCCTTGCGCTTTTCGGTCTGCGCGCCCAGGAAATCAAAAACGGCGCGAAATCCGTCCGGGGTCAGCGGCGAGCCCAGCGGCCCGAGCCCGGCATTGAACAGATCCTTGGCGAGATCGACGGCTGCGTCGGCGCCTTCGTCGTCGAGCCCGAGCATGCGGCCGAGCGCGCCATACAGAACCGGACGCCCGATGTCGGCCGCCACATCGCACCTGCGGTGAGGCTTGAGTTCATCGAGGACGCGCCGAATATGCGCGCGCAGCGCCGGCAGCATCGCAGCGATGCGTTGCGGGGTGACCCCCCGCATGATGATGCGGCGCAGTTCGTCGTGGCGGGGCGGGTCCATCGAGCCGAGCGTCTTGCCGACCCGCAGCGGCGAATCGATGATCGCGTTGCCCTTGGCCGATGAGAATGTCTTGGTGTCGAGCAGAATGCGCGCTACGTCGTCGTAGCGTGAAATGAGCCAGCATCCAGATACGTCGTCGCGATGCGCCGGCCAGTCGTCCCGCAAAGCCTTGTAGACCGGGTACGGGTCTTCGACGAATGACGGATGCGACGGGTCGAAATGAAACGTCATGGTGTCCTCCCGCGGCCCGCGCTCATCGCCAGGACGCAAATCCGACCCCGGTGCCGGTGCCCGCTGGCGTCCGGCGCACCGGGAAGTATTCCGACCAGTTGGGCCGCAGGCCCTCCGCCATGCCGGCGACCATGATCCAGTTGCGGATCTCCGAGGAACCAGAGTTCAACGCGCCCTGCGGGATCGAGCGCAGCGTGTCCGCGTCTTGCGCCTGCAATGCGCCGAGCACCCTGCGGTCGAGCACGTCGTCGACGATGAAATGGCTCAAGCCGCCGCTGGCGGCGACCGCGACCTTGAGCGGCAGCGGGCTCGCTTCGATCGCGGCGCGCAGCGCACGGCCGATGTCGTGACAGCGGCGCGCGGTCATTTGGTTTGGCGGATAATAGGTGTTGAGCAGCACCGGAACGACCGGAATTGCGCGGCCCCTGAACAGGCGCTCGATCAGAAATCCGTAGGCGTGACCGAAACCGGCCTTGTGCGGATCGTCGATCTGCGCACTGACGCCGATATCGACGTCACGCTTGATCAGGCCGCGCACCAAATCGAGGGCGAGCGGCGGATGGCCGGCGAAACTGTGCGCCGCATCCATGGCGTAGCCCTTGGTCACGGCTGACAGCCAGGACGGCGACTGCGCGGTGATGGCGAACGGGTGCATGACGATCTTGTCGCCGTAGAAGATCGAGATTGCCGGCATGTTGGCAGGGCTGAACAACTCCTGCTGGTCATCGCCCACGATCACCACGACGTCCGGCGCGATGGCCGCGAGCTCGTCAGCGATCCGGTCGAGCGCGCGTTGCGAGGCCGCTTCGGTTGCAAGGAAATGCGTCTCGGTGGCGACATCGCCGTAGGGCGCGCCATTCTCGCGCGCGAGCTCATCGTAGCTCAGGAAGCGCCCGTCCGACGTGTTCAGGCTTGGATTGCGCATATCGTCGGCGGCGCGCTCGCTCCAGCGCTTGCCTTCGAGGGTCAGCATCGGCGAATGCGATGCGCCGAACGCGTAGGCGATATGGGCCATCCGGTCCTCCCCATCCAGCGCCGCAGGGCCGGGGCCCGGTCGTCGGCGGCTGCCGGTCATTGGCAGCGGAAGACTGTCATCATTAGACCGATTGGTAAATATATTTCATTTTATTTTACCATTTGATCAAAACAAGGCGGGCGCGGCATGGATCGCGAACGGGTCGTCAATCGGGGAGTGAGTGATCATGCAGACAGTGGAGCAACGGCTGCAGGCATTGGAACGCCGGGTCAACCTGCTGGAGGACCAGATTGCGATCTACCAGCTGATGGCGAGCTACGGTCCGGCCGCTGACAGCGGCAGCACGCAGCGCGCGATCGCGCTGTGGGCCGAGGATGGCGTCTACGATCTCCATTCCCGCATCATGGTTGGGCGCGCGGCGATTGCGGAGGAGCTCGAAGGCGCATGGCATCAGGGCCTGATCGCGCAGGGCAGCGGCCACATCGTCAGCATGCCGCAGATCGTGATAGACGGCGACACCGCGGTCGCGACCTGTCACTCGCGCCTCTACCGGCGCGAGGGCGATGCTTACCGGGTGATCAGTCTGAGCGCCAACCGCTGGGAGTTCGCGCGCAGCGAAGCTGGCTGGCAGGTGACCCGGCGGGTCTCGCGCCGGCTCGACGGATCGGACGCATCGCACGCGCTGCTGGCGCAGGGCTCTGACCGGGCCTGAAACATTCGTCCCTTCGGCACGGCGACCGGAGAAGATTATATTGCGGCTTCCCTGCTCTTTGGCCGGCGGACACTATGGCAGGTGCCGCGCAGGATGCTTATTCTGGAGTTCCTGCAGAGCGTGGCCATTCATCAGACAGACCGCCAAAGGAGTACCGCCGATGGTCCAACTCGCCGAGCCGGAAGCCCAGGCCAGCATTCAGGCCACCATCAACTATTACCTCGACACCGGCGAGAAGCCGTACACCTACACCGGCGGCCCCGGCTCGCTCGATATCCGTTCCAGCACGGTGCCCGATCCGCACCAGGTGATCATGCATAACGGCCGGCCGTTCGTCGATCGCTTTGCGATCGAGCGCGACGGCTTCCATTTCGTGCATCACGACACCAAGGTGCAGAGCTTCTTCGAAGAGGACGAAATCCGCCGGGTGTACTACCCCGAGATGGAAGCGCTGGTGAAGGCGGAGACCGGCGCGTCGCGCGTATTTGTGTTTGATCATACGCTGCGCACCGCCGATGACGCGCTGCGCCAGGAACGCAAGATCCGCGAAGTCGTCCAGCGCGCCCACAACGACTACACCGAGTGGTCAGGGCCGCAGCGCGTGCGCGATCTCTTCCCACCGGCGGAAGCCGATGAGTTGCTGCGCCGCCGTTTCGCCATCGTGCAGGTGTGGCGGCCGATCCGGCATCCGGTCGAGACTTTCCCGCTCGCGATCTGTGACGCGCGCAGCGTGTCATTCGACGATTTCGTGATCTCCGAGCGCCGCTATCCCAACCGTGTCGGTCAGACCTATCTGGTCAAGTACAACCCGGCGCACCACTGGTACTGGTTCCCGCGCATGCGGCGCGACGAGGCGCTGGTGTTCAAGGTCTACGATTTGCGCAAGGATGGTGTCGCGCGCTGGACCGCGCACACCGCGTTCGACGATCCGACCGCGCCTGCCAATGCGCGCCCGCGCGAGAGCATCGAAATTCGCACCTTGGCGTTTTTCTGAGGCGCCGCGTCATGGCCCCGCGCGCCCGCGCGCCCCGTTCGTAGCCCGCATGGAGCGGAGCGGAATGCGGGGCCGGCTGCCCCGGATTTCGCTGCGCTCCATCCGGGCTACACGACAGTCGTGATCAATCAATCACCGCGATCGCGTTGATCTCGATCAGGCAGCGCGGGTCGGTCGCAAGGCGCACCACCTGCACGGTCGTGGTCGCCGGTTTGGCGTCCTTGAAATACTCCGCCCAGACCCGGTTGAGCGCGTCCTGATCGGTCAGGTCGGTGACGAACCGGTCGGCCTCCACGATATCGGCGAAGCTCGCCCCCACCGCCGCGAGCCCGCGCTTCAGGTTCTCGAGTGCGGCGCGCGCCTGACCTTCCATGGTCTTCGGCATACCGTCGAACTCTTCGGGCCGATGCGGATGATGATGATAAACCGGCGCGGCGGTGACGCCCGCCAGATAGACCGTCGTGCCGCCGCGCACCTTGATGGCGGGCGCATAGGGCATCCACATGTCGGGGGCATCCGGCCAGTGTACGTGCTCGATGACTTTGGGCATTGGAGGTGACTGCGTTCGCGGGTTGCGGGTGAGCGGCATTGTTTCGTTTGCTCGGGCCGCGGTCAACAACCTCACACATGCAGGTGCCCAAGCAGCCGCACGCGGTCGACGGCCTCGCGCGCGCCGCTGAGCACCACGTGGCCCTGGTCCATCACCAGGTAGTGGTCGGCGATGCGCTCCGCAAAGGCGAGGTTCTGTTCCACCACGATGAGCGCGGCGCCGGAAACTTTCTTCGCGGCGATGAACGCGGCCATGTGCAGGATGTTTTCCCATTGCACGCCTTCGCTCGGCTCGTCCAGCAGCACCACCGGTTGCGCTTCGGCGAGGCCGCGCACGAACGAAAGGAGCTTCTTCTCACCGCCCGACAGCGTGCCGGCATGCTGATCGAGCCGCCGCTCCAGGATGGGAAAGCGCGCGAAATAGGCTGCAAAGGGAGCGAGGCCGCGATCCGCGCGCATCAGGGTGAGATTGTCGCGCACGGTGAGATCGTCAAACACCGGCCGCTCCTGCGGGCAATAGGTGATGCCGAGCCGGCGCCGCGCCGGCGGATCGAGCGCCTCGATCGCGGCGCCGTTCAGGCGCACGCTGCCTTGCCAGCAGCGCAGATAGCCCATGAGCAGCTTCATCAGGCTGGTCTTGCCGGTTCCGTTGCGGCCGAGCACGCACAGCACCTGACCTGGCGCGACCGCCCCGCTCACATCGCGGACCACCGGGGCGGTGCCATAGCCGCCGGTGACGCCGTCGAAGGCAAGGCGGACTTCGCTCATTTCTCGCCGCCGACGTAGACCGCCTGCACGGCGGGGTTCGCGCGAATCTCGGCGATGCCGCCCTGCGCCAGGAGCGCACCGTTGTGCAGCACGTAGACGGTCTCGGCCAATTCCTTGACCAGGCTCATGTCGTGCTCGATGACGATGATGGCGATGCGCAGCTGCCTGCCGGCCCAGCGGATGACATCGATGACCGAGGCAGTCTCTTCCGGCGAGAGCCCGGCACAGGGCTCGTCGAGCAGCAACAGGCGCGGCTCGGTCAGGAGCGCCATCGCGAGTTCGAGGATCTGACGCTCGCCGTGCGACAGCTCGGCTGCCTTGCGCCGGCCGGCGGCGAGAAACGGGTAGCGGCGGGTGAACTCCTCGCGCATCGGGCTCGCCCAGCGCCGCAGGCGCGGCCGCAACAGGTCGAGCCGCGAGGCCCGGCAGCTCCACAGCGCGACGCTGAGGTTCTCCTCGATGGTCAGGTCGGCGAACACGGTCGGGATCTGGAATTTGCGGCCGACGCCGCGACGGATGATGCGGTATGGCGCAAGCCCGCTGATGTCGCCGCCATCGAGCACGACCTTTCCTGCGCCGGGCGCAAGCTCGCCGGTCAGCAGGTTGAAGGTCGACGTTTTGCCGGCACCGTTGGGGCCGATGATGCAGAAGATGCCCGGGCGCTCGATGCGCAGCGACAGCCGGTCGAGGATCCGGACCTCGCCGATCTCGGCGCGAACATCGGTGATGGCGATCCGCGCCGGCTCGGTCGTGCCGCCGCGCGGCGGCGCGTGCGTTGCCGGCTTGTCGTGCCGACGCCGGTCGAGGCGCCGCTGCAGCGGTGCCAGCGCCCCGATCAACCCGTGCGGAAAGACGAGCACCACAAGGATGAACAAGCACGCCATCAGCACTTCCCAGAAGGCGACGCGATCGCGCAGTTCCGTCGTCAGCGCGCCGACGAAAAGCACGCCGAGGAATGGCCCGAGCAGATTGAAGCGGCCGCCGACCGCGGCCCAGATCACGAGGTCGGCGGAAAGCCCGAAGCCCGCGACCTGCGGTGTCACCAGCCCCTGCTGCGGCGCATAGATTGCGCCGCCGATGCCGGCGAACAGTCCGCTGACGCCGAACGCCACCGCCTTCAGGGCATTGGTGTTGAAGCCGAACAGCGCGAGGCGCCGCTCGTTTTGCGCCAGCGCACGCCACAGGATTCCGATTGGGGCGGCCGTGAGCCACGCGCCGATCCCCAGCACCAACAGCAAAGCCGCCGCCGAGACGTAGTAGGCGGCGGAGAAATCGTCGAGGCCCGGGAGCCCCGGAATGCCCTTCAGTCCGTTGAACCCGCCGGTGACGTTGTTCCAACTTGTGGCCACTTGAAACGCAAGCAGCGACAGCGCGAGCGTGATCATCGAGAAGTAGGGCCCGCTCTCGCCCTGGCGGCGAAACACCAGCAGGCCGATGCCGTAGGCGAGCAGGCCCGATGCTGCGGCGGCGAGCGGCAGCAGCGCGAAGACCCAGGGACTATCCTCGAAGGCGATCAGCGCGAGGCCCGACAGATAGGCGGCCAGGCCGAAGAACATCGCCTGCCCGAGCGGCAGAAAGCCGGCGCGTCCCCAGCACAGCCCGATGCCGGTCGCTGCCGCGGCGTACAGGAAATAGAGCGCAAGCTGATAGGCGCGGTAGTCGCTCAGGCCGAGCGGCAATGCGAGCAGCAGCGCGACCAACGCAAAACTAACTGCGCGCAAAGAGGCCTCGCGGCTTGAGCCAGAGGAACAGGATCGCCACCACCAGCACGCAAAGATAACCGTAGGTGGCGTCGACGGCGGCGGAGACGATGCTGTCGAGCCCGCCGACAACCGCGGCACCGGAGATCAGGCCCGCAATGCTGCCGAGCCCGCCGACGACAAGGACGAAGAATGCCTTGAGCACATAATCGAGCCCCATGAACGGCTGCACCGGCACCAGCGGCGCGATCATGACGCCGCCGAGCCCCGCGAGGACCGTTCCAACAACAAATGCGCGCGCGGCAAGCTGGCGAACGGGTACGCCGAGCGCCTCGGCGAGTTCCCGATTGCCGACCATCGCCTGGATGCGCGTGCCGGTGCGACTGAGCCTGAACCACAGCACCAGCCCTGCCAGCACGACGATGCCGACAACGATCAGCGCGAGCCGATAGGCCGGATAGTCGGTGCCCAGGAATGCCACAGTCCCGGCGAGCGGCATATCGAGGCTGTGGTAGCCCATGCCGAACATCGCTTCGGCCAGCTTGCGCAGCAGCAGGCTCAGCCCCCAGGTGGCGACGAGCGTGTCGAATGGCCGCGCGTAGAGCGGACGGATGAGACCACGTTCGACCACGAACCCGAGCGCGCCGCAGACGATGGTGGCCAGCTGGCAGTGCCGCCAGAAAGGGCCATCCGCCCGCCTGCGTGACATAGGCGCAATAGGCGCCGGCCATGATGAATTCGCCGTGGGCGATGTTGAGCACGCCCAGAAGGCCAAAGATCACGGCAAGCCCAAGCACCAGCACCGCGAGCGTCGTCACCCCGTAGAGGACGTTCACTGCCTGCGTGACGATCAATGGATCCATCATCTCGGGGTCGCGGCATGTGGCGGGAAGGAGCCCCACGGATACCCTCCCCCTTGTGGGGAGTGTCGATCGCCGAACCCCGGATTGGATCCGGGGGAAGGCGATCGGGGTGGGGGTGGATGTGTCGCGCGTTGCACGGTCCACAATCTCCACAACGACCCCCACCCCGGCCGCTTCGCGGGCTGACCCTCCCCACAAGGGGGAGGGTGGATGAGAGGCCGTGCCGCGGTTATCGAGGGCCTGGACGCGTCAGGCCTTGCAGGCCTCGCCGTGTTTCACGCGTTCGATGGTCTTGATGATCTCGAACTCGGTGCCCTTGCAGGATGCGATGTACATGGTTTTGTCGACATGTTGGCCGTACATCGTCCAGCGTCCAGCCGCGCTGTCGAAGGCAAGGCCGTTCGAGGCGGTCATCATTTTGCGCGCATTGGTGCCGCCCGCCTTTTCGACCAGCGCCTTGGCACATTTCACGCCAGCGTAGCAGTCGGTGCCGATGATGCTGAGCTGCGGGGCCTTGTCGCCGAACTTGCCGAAGTAGGCGGCCTTGAATTTCTTGTTCGCGTCGCCGGGCGCGTTGGCGTAGTAGGACATGCAGGAGTAGAGATTGTTGCTGCTCTCGGCGCCGATGCCCTTGAGCGTGTTCTCTTCCAGCAGCAGGGAGAGCCGTGCGATCTCCTTGTCGAGTCCGAAGCCGGCGAAAGTGCGGTTGAAATTGACGTTGTCGGCGCCGACCAGCGTGATCAGCACCGCATCGGGCTTGGCTGATTTGATGCGCGTCACGGCTTCCTCGAACTTGTTGGGTGCGCCGAACGGGACGTACTCTTCGTTCACGACCTTGCCGCCGTTCTCGGCGATGTACTTCTTGGCATGCTCGTTCGATTTGCGCGGCCAGACATAGTCGTCGCCGATCAGATAGAAGTTCTTCGCGTTGCGCTCCTTCATCATCCAGGTCACCGACGGGCGGATCTGCTGCTCCGGCGTGTCGGCGATCACGTAGGTGTCGAACGAGCACTCGCCGCCTTCGTAGACCGGCGTGTAGATATAGGGCACCTTGCCCTTGATGGTTGCGACCAGCGCCTGGCGCGTAGCTGAGTCGTGCGAGCCGATCAGCAGGTCGACCTTGTCGTCGAGCATCAGCCGTACCGCGGATTTCGCGGAATTGGCCGGCGGGCCGCCGCCGTCGGTCGGGATGAGCTTGATCTGCCGGCCCATGATGCCGCCGGCCTTGTTGACCTCCTCGACCGCAAGCTCGGCCGAGGCCTGCTGCGTCGGCCCGAACAGCGAAGCCGGCCCGCTCAATGCAATGAACAGCCCGATCTTGAACTCATCGGCGGCGCGCGCGCCGCGCACGAAGTCCGGGCGCCAAGCCGAGAGCTGCGCCGCCCAAGGCGCTGCCGAGGAAGCTGCGACGCGTGCTTGCCAGATGTGCCATGGGTGTCCCCCGTTGCTGATCGTCAGATGCGCGGTGCCGGCAGTTTCGGCAGCACGGTCTCGAACGCGAGGCCGATCGCCAGGAGTTGTTGATCGCTGCCTTCCGGCCCGTCGATTTCGATGCCGACCGGAAGCCCGCCTTTGGTCATGCCAGTCGGCAAGACTCAGCCCCGGAATGCCGGCGACGCTGCCGGGGCCGGTGTTGCGGATGTAAGTGAAGAAGGTCGGTACTGAGCGCGCCATTGACCATCACGGTGTCGTCTTCGCCGATTTTGGCGGCCGGCATCGGCGTGGTCGGGAACACGATCGCGGCGACGCCGCGTTCGCGGAAGGCGCGGCGGCAGGTCTCCTGCAGCGCCGGGCGGTGGGTGGCGAGCGCCTCGCGATAGGCGGCCTCGGTAACGGCGCCGGCGCCGAGCAGGCTCGCAAGGATTTGCTTCACTTCCGGACTCTTCACCTGCGCCACCAGTCCCGCGAAATCGAGGCCGGATGCGTGGTCCGTGAGATAGCGATTGAGATCGGTGACGGTCTCATAGAGCGCGATCGGAAATCCGGCGGCGCCGTCGAGCGTGCCGACATCCGCCACGTCGCCTTCGACCAGTACGACGCCGGCGTCGCGTAACCGCGCCAGCGCGGCCTCGGCGATCTGCGCGAGCTCGGCATCGAGATTCTCCCAGAAGTGCCCGCGCGGGACGCCGATGCGCAGGCCCTTCAGGTCGGCGCGTGCAAGCGCAGTCGGCCCGCCGGTGACGACACCGTCGAGCAGCGCACAATCGGCGACGCTGCGCGCCATCGGCCCGGCCGTATCGCGGGTGTGGGAGATCGGCACGATGCCGTCCTGCGACCAGCGCAACGTGGTCGGGCGGAATCCCGTGATCCCGCACAGCGCCGCCGGGATGCGCACCGAGCCGCCGGTGTCGGAGCCGATGCCCCCGGGGGCGAGCCGGGCAGCGACCGCGACGCCGGTGCCGCCGCTGGAGCCGCCGGGAATGCGCGCGGGGTCGTAGGGATTTCGCGACGGTCCGAAACCGGCGTTGTTGTTGGTCACCCCGTAGGCCAGTTCGTGCATGTTGGCCTTGCCCAGGACGAGTGCGCCGGCGTCGAGCAGCCGCTGCACGATCGGCGCGTTGCGCTTGGGTCGGTTCTTGGCGAGGCCGGGCGTACCGCCGGTGGTCGCGTGATCGACCGTGTCGAGGTTGTCCTTGAGCGCAAGCGGCACGCCGTGAAGGGGACCAAGGGTTTCGCCGCGCTGGCGGCGCTGATCGGCGCTGCGTGCCGCCGCGCGCACCCGGTCGGGATCGAGGCTGATGAAGGCGTTGAGCGAGGCCGCCGTCTTGCAGCGGGCCAGCAGCGCCTCGGCCAGCGCCTCGGCGGTTGCGTCACCGCTGCGGATCGCCGCTGCCGCCTCTCCGACACCAAGCTCAGCGAGTGCCGCCATCCGGATCTCCCGTGGGCCTTCGTGCGCGAGCAACAATCCTAATCCGATCTTCCGGCGCTCCGACATGCGCAAATTGCGGACACTGCCCTGCACGGGTCGAATTGTTGCGAGCCTGAAGTCGAGTATGGGCGCTGTTTCGCGGCGGATGCAAATGGCGGGCTCAGCGGATCCACGCGCTACCGGCGCGCTGGTCACGGTTGAGGTTGGCGATTCCTTGTGCTCCGGGAGAGGATTGAACTCTCGACCGCCACCCTATCAAGGGATTTCTTAATGTAGGCAGATCAATGCGCTATGGACTCTCAGGATCAATTTCACGCGTTCGCATCTTCAATACTCTGACGCGGCGAGACTATCGCGCGGCACCATGCCACGCTGGCGGGGAGGAACCGGCGTAGGGGGAAACCTGTTTGCATTGCAGCGATATGCAAAGCCTCGCAATGGGTAGTGTCGTGCGTGGCTTCAACAACGATAGCTTCAGCGCCCGTGTGGCCGTGACGGCTTTGATCGTGCTGTTCGTGGTGCTTTTGTTGACGCTGGAGTAGCTCCTTGGGGTTCCGTCGAGGCGAGGGTGCCAAATATAGTTGGCAGCCTTCCATCAAATATTTGGCAAGCCTTCAAGAAGAAGGATTGAATTTCGCCCTAGAAGAACGCTGCCGAGATTGAGTTTCTTTTTGTTTGGCCCGGCGGGCTTCCGCTCGGGTCTTCCTTTTTTGGGCGGCCCGGTCGACGGGTAGGTGCGGGCGGTCACGATGATCGCCATCATGCACGCCCACTTGCGTCAGAACATCTGTCGAACAGAGTCCCCCCAGTTTGCTGGGCGATTCGCGACTTGTTCATGGCCGAGAACTGGGAAAAAGAAGGGGGTGCTCGGTGCGCTAAGCGCTGTTGTTGATGAAAGCTGGTGCTGCGGGAGGGGATTGAACCCACGACCTCCCCCTTACCAAGGGGGTGCTCTACCACTGAGCTACCGCAGCGCGCCGGCCGATCGGGAACCGCAAAGAAAAACGATGATGACGGACAAGCGCCGCGTTCCTTGCCACATGGGGATGAGCGCCGCAAGGAGGCGGGTACCGGGCTCCACGCTTGCGCCGAAAGGGCCGGTAGGCCAAAAACCACGCTGTTTGGGACCTGGATGCCGGATGACCGACCGCTCCACATCGAAATCGGCTGCGCGGCCGCCCCGCGCCGATCGCCTGGGGGCGTCATTGCGGGAAAACCTCAAGCGCCGCAAGGCCCAGGCCAAAGGGCGCGCCCATCGGGCGGAGGGCGCGGAGGTGACGGACCCAGATACCCGACGAGCCCCCAATTCCGCCGGAATTACCAAGGACAAACCAAGCGGTAACACCTAAGGGGTTAGGTGTGGGGCTGCCGGCCCAGGGCCGGAGGGGCAAAACCCAAAAATAGGCGGGGTGACATGGATCGCATTCGCATTGTCGGCGGGCGGCCGCTGCACGGCACGATTCCCATTTCGGGCGCCAAGAACGCCACGCTGCCGCTCATGATCGCAAGCCTCCTCACCGAGGAGATGCTGATCCTCGACAACGTGCCCCGGCTCGCCGACGTAGCGTCGCTGCAGCGCATCCTCGGCAATCACGGCGTCGACATCATGGTGTCGGGCAAGCGCCCGGGCGATACCGAGTACCAGGGCCAGACCCTGAACATTTCCGCGGCTCACATCGTCGACACTACGGCGCCCTACGAACTTGTCTCCAAGATGCGCGCGAGCTTTTGGGTGATTGCGCCGCTGCTCGCCCGCATGGGCGAGGCGCGCGTCTCCATGCCAGGCGGCTGCGCCATCGGCACGCGGCCCGTCGATCTGTTGATCATGGCGCTCGAGCAGCTCGGCGCCGCGATCGAGATCGACGGCGGCTATGTGGTCGCCAAGGCGAAGTACGGCCTGCGCGGCGGGGAGATCGTGTTCCCGAAGGTCACGGTTGGCGGCACCCATACGGCGCTGATGGCGGCGTCGCTCGCGAACGGAACCTCCGTGATCGACAACGCGGCGCGCGAGCCGGAAATTCGCGACGTTGCCGACTGCCTGAACAAGATGGGCGCCAGGATTTCGGGTGCCGGCACGTCGCGCATCATCGTCGAGGGCGTCGCGCGCCTGTCCGGCGCGCGCCACAGCGTGTTGCCCGACCGCATCGAGACCGGAACCTACGCGATGGCGGTGGCCATGGCCGGGGGCGACGTGATGCTCGCCGGCGCGCGCCCCGAGCTGCTGCAGGCTGCATTTGATGTGCTGCGCGAAGCCGGCGTCCAGGTCGCGGCAACCAATACCGGCGTGCGCGTATCGCGCAATGGCGCCGGCCTCATGCCGGTCGATGTTACGACCGCGCCCTTCCCCGGTTTTCCGACCGATCTGCAGGCGCAGGTGATGGCGCTCACCACCCGCGCTCGCGGCACCTCGCGCATCACCGAGACCATCTTCGAGAACCGCTTCATGCACGTGCAGGAACTCGCCCGTCTCGGCGCACACATTTCGCTCGACGGCGAAACCGCGACCATCGAAGGGGTTGATGTGCTCAAGGGCGCCCCGGTCATGGCCACCGACCTCCGCGCATCGGTCTCGCTGGTGATTGCGGCGCTCGCGGCCGAAGGCGAAACCATGGTCAACCGCGTCTACCACCTCGACCGCGGTTTTGAGCGGCTCGAGAACAAGCTCGCGGCCTGCGGCGCCGACATCACGCGCATCAGCGCGTAGCCGCCTTTACGACCAAATCTCGGCCTGACGGCACTAGGGTGCCGGTCCGTCCGTCCGGCCGGTCGTGTGCCGGCGGAATTATTTTTGCCGCGCCGCAACCTTGGCCCGCGTCCCAGGTTTTCCCAAGGAGAGACGGGATGTCGTGGAGGATGCGATGAAGGCGTTCGTGGCGACGTTTGCAGGGGCGGCCTTTTGGCTCGGCAGTCCCTCAGCCTGGCCACGGCCCAGACCAGTAATCCGCCCGGCGATGCGATCGAGCACATCGGCCCGCTGAGCCCAACCGGCCAGCCGGTCACATCTCCGCCGGCGCAAACACCGGCGCTGACCGCGGCCCAGAAGGCGGCGATCTTCAGTTCCGTCACCCTCGATAAATCCAAGATCAAGCCGGCCGACGTGTTCCACGTCACGGTCGGTGGGTCGGTGCCGCCCACGATCGAGCTTTATCCGCTGCCGGAGGGCGCGCTTGCCGAGGCACCGGCGGCGCGGCCGTACAGATACACGATGATCGCTAACGAGGTGGTGTTGGTCGACCCCGCGACCATGCGCGTCGTCGATGTGATCAAGCCGTAAAGCGTGTCCCGCAAAAGTGGGAACCGGTTTTGCGCAAAGGACACGCTCAAAGAAATACCGTGTCCCGCAAAAGTGGGAACCGGTTTTGCGCAAAGGACACGCTCAAAGAAATACTGTGTCCCGCAAAAGTGGGAACCGGTTTTGCGCAAAGGACACGCTCAAAGAAATACCGTGTCCCGCAAGTGGGACCCGGTTTTGCGCAGCTGATGCCTTGGCGTGGATGCGCGCGACAAGCGCGGGCATGACAGCCCGGAAGGCGACCGATGTCAGCGGCGCGAATCCTCGACCCACTTGGTGACGGCGGTGGGAAGAACGTCGAGATAGGGGCCGGTGAAAAACGCTTCGCCCGTTCCATCGCCGAAATAGTGGTCGTAACTCTCGATCATCGCGCGCATCAGCTCGGCGCAGGACGGCATCGAGTCGACGATCAGGTCACCGATGTCGTTCTGGTTCCGCATCCGCGCCAAACGCGGATCAGCCGCGACCTTGCGGGCGACGCACTCGGTCGCGCGCGTCACATAGATCTGAACTGCCGCGTTCTTTTGCTGAGCCGACAGACGCGCGGTCGAAGGTTCACCGTTCATCGGGCCGGTCGTGATCAGGACGACCATCGAGAGGCCGGTCAATGCTGGCAGAATCATTTCCTTATCCCCGTGCTTTTGCGGGACCCTATCCCGGCTTTGCCGCGATTTCCACTCGGTCAACCCGTCGCCCGGTGCAAAAAGGGTGCCAGACCCGGCACGATTTCATACGTCAGGCTGGCGGTGGCTGGAAACAATTGCGGGCGTTCGGCGTTGGAGAGTCGGGTTGCCAGGGGCTGTAGCGGGCCGAATCATCGGCCACGGAGACGCGCGATGCCCTCGAAACTCGGCATTGCTCTGCTCGGAATGACGTTTGGCGGCGTCACATTTCTGATCACCGGGTTTGCGGTGTTTCTCTCGATCAGCCAGCTGCAGGACCGCACCATCATGGATGCGCGCGCGACGACCGCCAAGGCTACGATCGTGCACTACGCGCAGCTCCCGCCGCCGCGCTGAGCGGGAATTGAAACAGCGATGCCCGCTGCCTGGAGCCGCGAGACCTCTGGGTGTGTGATCTATTCGGCCTCGTCCTCGGGACCGTAGGATGGGTTGAGTGCAGCGAAACCCATCGCTTTGAGGCACATGATGGGTTTCGCAAGGGGCTCAACCCATCCTACAAGATGCTCGCGCGCCGTAGGGCGCGTGCTCCTCAGGATGAGGCCAGACAAAGGATGCACGAGCCTTTGGGTTGCGGCTCGCGTAGGAAACTCAATTCGTGCTCGTGCTGTCGGCGACTTTCTTCCAATGCACCATGTTGTCGGCGATGGCCCGGGTCGAGCTCATCGCAGCCTGAGCGAGCTGTGCGTAGTTGGCGATTTCGCGCTGAACGCGCTCACCTTCGCTTTTCAGGAAGTCGCGCAGGTTCTCGAGTTCCCAGATCACATTCTGCATTTCGCGCAGCGAGGTTCCGGCAACCCGCTGGACCAGGGAATTGATGTTGGTCACCACCTCGGCCGGCCCCTCAATGGGCGCGCGGCGCACATGCGTGATGTCCTGGCGCACAAACTCGCGGATCGCGGCTTCGACCTGCGCGGCCGGTCCCGCGCCCGGGTCATCGGCACCCCGCGGAATGTCGGTATCACGATCGATCTCAGTCATGCGTTCGTCCCCCAGTTCAAATCGGCGGCCCTCGTGCGCCGGTTGCAACGACGCCAGGAGAATGGGGCGCGACCGCGGCTCTGATGGGGCGGGAACGGGCAAACCGGATTGCAACCGGCGACTTCCTGATGCGTTGTTTAACAAGTCCCTTCTGCAAACGCGATGCGAGGTGCCATGTTAAGGATACACGCTGCACTCGTCCTCGCCGCATCGATGTTGGTCGGCGCCGCGCAGGCGGCGCCCGGCGGCGCGACGGTACCGAACTACAACATCAACGCTGCCTGCCGCGCCCTTTCGGCGATACCGGAAGCGCGCATCATCGACTCCACCCAACCCGATGCCACCCAGCACTGTCTCGATGCCGAACATGAGGCACGCGAGCAGTTGCTCAAACAATGGTCTCAGTTCAGTCCCGCAGATCGCAACATGTGCGTCGGTGTCTCGAAGGCGGGCGACGTGGATCCGGTCTACACCGAACTGATGACCTGTCTCGAAATGGCGCGCGACTCCAGGCAGCTGACCGATCGGGGTGCGCAGCCTGCGGATCAATCCCGGCGCCACGCGCAAAACCATCGGCAATAGGAAGGTGCATGACGCGATCTCTGCTGGCGCTCCACCTGCTGGCAATCTCGAGCATCGTGGCGGCGGCGCAGAATACGAGGTGACGGGCCTGCAATACCATCTGGCCGGCAACGGTTGGTGCTGGCGGATCCGATCTACCGTCAGGCGCTCGCTGTCATTACGCAGTAGCAACCATCAGCGGGCATCGGCGAGGATCGCGCCGGAGTCCGGCACGCCCTGGGGCACAAGCAGGCCGGAACGCGAGCGCCGTTAACGCTGCGGCCTGTCGCTCGCGTCGCACCGGCGCTAAACACTTGCAAAATAATCGGTTGCGCGACAAGCTGGTAGCGGCCGCTCCGGTAATACCGGCGGGCGCACGTATTGCGTCCGATAGATGGTAATGGGCTCTTGCACGAGCTCTTCATAACAGGCGGCCGCGTGCGGCGGAGGCCGTCATGAATCATGTTTTTTGCGCGGTTTTGGGCGTGGCGCTCACATGCGCGGGCGCGAATGCGCAGACCGCGGGGACCGCCCAAAGCTCAACTACGCTTGCGCAGGCGGCAGGTCCCCGATCCGCCGATCAGCCGGTCGTGAACCGGTGGCCGCAAGCGCCATCCTCGGTCGCGCCTGCGGGGTCCGACGACCTGATCACGCGACCGCCATCCCGGGCTCCGACGAAATTCGTTCCACCAGCCGGCAGCGCGCCGGCCGCAGAGGCGCCCGCTATGGCTCCGCGCACCAGGGCAGCCGAAACCGTGACCCCGGCGGCGCCCCGTGCAGTGGCAACGCGCCCGGCGCACCGGGTTGCTGTTGCCCGCACGACGGTCCGCAGGAACGTGGCGCGCGCACAGCGGACGGCGCCGCGG
Source organism: uncultured Alphaproteobacteria bacterium (assembly GCA_963833605.1). GTDB lineage: Bacteria > Pseudomonadota > Alphaproteobacteria > Rhizobiales > Xanthobacteraceae > JAFAXD01. The sequence continues at coordinate 133,398 of CAWHYZ010000005.1, read as the reverse complement.
TTTGGCTTATCCAATGAGCAGCGGCGGAGCCTCTACGAGGCGAACTTGGCCCAGAATCCGTCGGCGCCCGTGGGGTCGGCTTTTGCTTCAAATTCCTTCTCGCCTCCGTTCATGCAGCCGATGTTCCCGCCGGCCGTTCCCACCTTTCCAAACACCGAAGTGATGACCGGCGAGGCGTTTGCACCGTTCGGCTACGCGCCTGCAATGCGATCGACCGCTGTCGGTGCTCCGGCGTATGCCGCCGTCGCGCCGGAAAACTATGTCGGCCGGCGCTTGCCGAAATCAGTCCCGCTTGTTGCTGTACCCGATGCGATGGTTGCGCAGGCACCCTCGCTCTGGCGCTATCGCTACACCGTCATCAACGATCGCATGCTGCTGGTCGATCCGGCGACCCGCCGGGTCGTGGCCGATATGGGACGCCCTCAGTAACCGATCAAGATTTCGACCACCTTCGGCACCGTCTTCTTCATGGCGGCGTCGTTTGATCCGAACGCTTTATCGACCGCTACGTCCTTGAGAACTTCCGGCGAGACCTTCGGATCGGGCGCAAAGCGCAGCGAGACCTTGCAACCGCCGGGCAGTTCCGACAGCGCGCCGCCTTCCCAGCTTTGAACCGTGCCGCCGTCCTTGCCAAACCCGTTGAGCCGGAACGGCTTGCCGTTGAGTTTCTCGACAGCCGCCAGCGGCATGCCGAGCTTGAGCCCCTTGGGCGCCCCCCAGGTGGACTGACCGTTGATCGCAATCAGTTGGGTGTCGCTGCGCGCGTCCGGCTGCGTCCACATCACTTCGAGCCGGCGCTTGGGATCGTTCGGGAACACCACGGTGGCTTTGAGCTTGGAGCCTTCCGGCCCGTCAACGTCATCCCAGGTGACGTTCTGGGAACCAAACAAAGTCGCGAGCTTGATGTGGCTCGAGTCCTTCGCGAACGCGTCCTTGCAGGAAACGATGCGGGCCGGCGCCGCCGCGCTCGCTGCGGCATGCTTGGGTTGCTCGCCCTCCGCCGGCTTGGCGGCGGGTGCCGTCGGCCTCGCCGCCTTTGCAGGCTTCGCTGGCGCCTGCGTCTGGGCGGGCGGCTTCGTGTCGTCGGCGCCCGGAAAGCGGTCCTGGACCGGAGCCTGCGCAAATCCCGCTGCCGGTAGCCCGCAGCCGATGAACAATGCGGCGAGGGAGAGCGCGAAGCTTTTCATTGTCCGCATCCTGTGTGATCAATAAACCCCGGGGTCGCGGGTGAAATCTACGCCAGGACAAGCGGTTAATGCCAGCCCTCCGCGCCCGCCGAACGCGCGCCAGCACCCAGCCGGCCGGCCTGCAGGTGCCAATCATCAGATGCATCGTTGGCGCAGATTATTTCTGGAGATGCCGGTCGAAGAACGCGGCGAGTTCGGCGAAGTGCTCCTTGCTCTCCGGCATGGCGGGATCAAACAGATATTGCGCGTGCGAGAGGCCTTCGAACACGATGAGCTTGGCCTCGATCCCGGCGGCGAGCAGCTTGCGCTGCGTGCGCACCGTGTTGCTCAGAAACAAGTCGCGCGTGCCGGTGGTCAGGATCGCCGGCGGGAAGTCGCGGAAATCGCCGTAGATTGGCGACAGCATCGGATCCTTGAGATCGGTGCCGTTGGCATAGAGTTTGGCTGCATCGCCGAGCCAGCCGTCATAGCTGACCAGGACGTTGTCCAACATCTCATTGGCAAAGTAGCTGTCGCCGGTTTTGGTCATGTCGGACCATGGCGTGCCGGGCGCGATCGCGGCCGGCAGCGGCAGGCCTTCCTTGATGGCGCGCAGCACCATCGCCAGCGTCATGCCGCCGCCGGTCGAAGTGCCGAAGATCGCGGTCTTCTTCGCATCGGTCGACTTCACCACTTCATTCCAGACCGCCATCGCGTCGTCCATCGCGGCCGGGTAGGGGAAGTCCGGCGGCATGCGGTAGTCGATCGAGATCACTTTGAAGCGGCCGCTGCCCGCCATCATGATGCCTTCGCCGGTACCGGCCTCGCCGGGACTCAGCACGTAACCGCCACCATGAACGTGCACCAGCACGCGGTTGCGATTGGCCTCCGGGATGTTGTCGGGGGTGAGCACGAACACTTTGACGCCCCCGATCACGCTCGGCTCCGATTTCACGGCGAAGCGCTCGCGCAACGCCGGAATGACTTTTAGGGCTTCGCTCGCGCGCTGCGCCACCAGCGCCTTCCACTCTTCGGCCGACTTCGGGTGCGCATTCCAGATCGGCGACAGCGGCGCGCCGATCAGCACCTGTGCAGCCGGGCTCGCGGTGTTGGGCACCGGAATGTCGCGCGCCGGCAGTTGACGAGTGCCGGCTTCGAGCGCGAGGGCCGCGGTGAGGGTGAGGGCGAGCCCGGTCAAGAGGGTCAGGGCAAGCGGCAGCATGCGGGTCGTGGGCATGAGCATTCCTCCACCGGCGTTGGGATTGTTCATCAACGCAGCGTCCGGCTTTCCAGCCAGACTGGCAATCATATCAGTTGGACGACGTAGAAGATTGAAGGCCATGGATCGCAGCCTACCTCGCCCGTTGGCCATTCATCTTGGCGGTGACACACTGCTCAACCAGTTTGGCGCGTTGCTCGAGATTGCTCGGCGCCTTCTTGTTGTTCTCCATGTCCATCCAGCAACTCTCGCGCGCCCCGGTGAGCGTCATCGGCGCGTTCACCGCCGCGCTCAAGGCGGGTTGAACCGGATCGGCGACCGTCGCCGCGTTCGGGCCGCCGGCCGGCGCGCCCACGGCGGCGGCGGGGGGCGGCGTCTGGCCGTTGCTGCTCGCCTCAAAGCATCCGGCCAGCGCGATGCCGGCAGCGACGACGACAATGCAACTCCACCACGGCGGATTCGGCATGCTTCAATCTTCGTCAGGTGTATTGGTTGACTTGCCGGTATGCGTTCACATGCCTTTTTGCATGACGCTGTCACCGACCCCTTCCGGCGGCGGCGACGGGCCTGTGGGCGCCGCAAACGTTGGCGAAAAACTCAGGCCCGTTGGCTGCGGGGTCGTGCTCGTCGATTGCGCTGTCGGGCTCGCCCATTGGGTCGCCTGTTCCCGCATCTTGGCGGCCGCGCATTTCTCGACCCACTTGCCGCGCGCATCGAGCGCCTTGGGCGCCTTCTTGTCGGTCTCGGCCTGCATCCAGCAGTCACCCTTGGCCTTTTCCAATGTCAGGTATTCGGGCGGTGGTGCCGGTTCTGTGATGGTAGGGGCGCGGGTGCCACGGCCGGCCTGGGCGGCCTGACGGGGCACTGATCCCGGGGTATCCAGGGCAGCCGTCGACAGCCCTCCCGGGGAGCCGCCGATTCCCGCTGTTGTCTCGAAACAGCCTGCAACCGTCACGGCGGTGCCAGCGAGCAGGAGCAACCGGAAAAAAGCTCGGATGGGCTTGGCCATGGTTCGGGTCACCAGCGGTTATGCCCTTGAATTGATTGCGCGATTACGCCCCCGGGTCAAGCCGCCGACAGGCCGGCCAACTGCAGCACCCAGGATCGGATCGTGACGAACCGGCTTACGTTGTACCTGCACCAAGACACAAGTGAAATGTGGGGCTTTTGTGAGCAGGAGGGGACCCCTTCGTGGGAGCCGGGCTGCCCACGCCCGACGCACCATAGACGCCATCTGTCCGTGCGAGGGCATCTATGGCGAGGAAGGGCATCTATGAGGAATCCCGGCATAGAGGCCGTCTGCCCGGGCGAGGGCATCTATGGTGGGAAAGGGCATCTATGAGGAATCCCGGCATAGAGGCCGTCTGCCCGGGCGAGGGCATCTATGGTGAGGAAGGGCATCTATGAGGAATCCCGCCATAGATGCCGTTTGCCCGTGCGAGGGCTTCTATGTGGGAAAGGGCATCTATGATGCTCGCCCGGCTCGTTGCGCCGAAGCCCGCCCCGCGCTCCGAGATCACCCTCGACAGGTGCCGACTGCCTTCCTTAAGGCGCAGGCTGATATGGTTCAGCGTCCCTTGCGCTTGAACCCGCCCCGCATGCCGGGGCGCCCGAGGGTCGAGCGCGGATTGCGGTAGGGGACGGATTCGTTCCCGGGACCCATCTCGTTGAGGGTCGGCTTGCGCGCCTTGCTGCCGGCGCTCCGCGCTCCTCCCCAGCGGGAGGGCAGGCCGGGTTGCTTGGCGGTCGGATCATCGGTGACCGCCAGTTCGGTTGCGCGCAGGCGCTTGATCTCGTCGCGCAGGCGCGCCGCTTCCTCGAAGTTCAGATCGGCGGCAGCCTCGCGCATGCGGGTTTCGAGGTCGGCGATCACCGCTTCGAAATTGTGCCCGATGGTTGCCGCGTCTTCAAACTCGCCGCCGCGGCCGTCACCGGTCGCAACCAGCACGTGGTCGCGTTCGTAGACGCTGTCGAGTATGTCGGCGATGCCCTTGCGCACGCTCTCGGGCGTGATGCCGTTGGCGACGTTGAATTCCTGCTGCTTGTCGCGTCGGCGGTTGGTCTCCGCCATGGCGCGTTCCATCGAGCCGGTGACCGTGTCGGCGTAGAGGATCACCTTGCCGTCGACGTTGCGGGCGGCGCGGCCGATGGTCTGAATGAGGCTCGTTTCGCTGCGCAGAAAACCTTCCTTGTCGGCGTCGAGGATCGCGACCAGCGCGCATTCGGGAATGTCGAGGCCCTCGCGCAAGAGGTTGATGCCGACCAGCGCGTCGAACGCGCCGAGCCGCAGGTCGCGGATGATCTCGATGCGCTCGATCGTGTCGATGTCGGAATGCATGTAGCGCACGCGCAGGCCCTGTTCGTGCAGGTATTCGGTGAGATCCTCGGCCATGCGCTTGGTCAGCACGGTGACCAGCGCGCGGTAGCCGGCCGCCGCCACCTGGCGCACCTCGCCGACCAGATCATCGACCTGGGTACGGGCCGGACGCACCTCGACCGGCGGATCGATCAGCCCGGTCGGACGGATCACCTGCTCGACGAACACGCCGCCCGACTGATCGAGCTCCCAGGCCGACGGCGTCGCCGACACCGCCATGGTCTGCGGCCGCATCAGGTCCCATTCCTCGAACCGCAGCGGCCGGTTGTCCATGCAGGAGGGCAGGCGGAAGCCGTATTCGGCGAGCGTCGCCTTGCGGCGGAAGTCGCCGCGATACATGCCGCCGAGCTGCGGAATGGTGACGTGGCTTTCGTCCACGAACACCAGCGCGTTGTCGGGTACGTATTCGAACAGGGTCGGCGGCGGCTCGCCCGGTTTGCGGCCGGTGAGATAACGCGAGTAGTTCTCGATGCCGGCACAGCTTCCCGTCGCTTCCATCATTTCGAGATCAAACGATGTGCGCTGCTCGAGCCGCTGCGCCTCCAGCAGGCGGCCGGCGCGATTGAGCTCGTCGAGCCGCCGGCGCAGCTCGATCTTGATGCCGGCGATCGCCTGCAGCAGGGTCGGGCGCGGCGTGACGTAGTGCGAGTTGGCGTAGACCTTCACGAACTTGAGCTCGTCGGTCTTCTGGCCGGTCAGCGGGTCGAACTCGTCGATGCCTTCGATCTCGTCGCCGAACAGACGCACGCGCCAGGCGCGGTCCTCGTAGTGCGCCGGGAAGATGTCGACGGTGTCGCCGCGCACCCGGAACGTGCCGCGCGCGAAATCGCCGCCGGTGCGCTTGTATTGCAAAGCGACCAGGTCGGCGATCAGTTGACGCTGATTGATGCGCTCGCCGCGCTTGAGCAGGAAGGTCATCGCCGTGTAGGTCTCGACCGACCCGATGCCGTAGATGCACGACACCGACGCCACGATGATCACGTCGTCGCGCTCGAGCAGCGCGCGGGTCGCCGAGTGGCGCATGCGGTCGATCTGCTCGTTGATCGAGGATCTCTTTCTCGATATAGGTGTCGGTGCGCGGGACGTAGGCCTCCGGCTGGTAGTAGTCGTAGTAGGAGACGAAATACTCGACCGCGTTGTCGGGAAAGAACCACCTGAACTCGCCGTAGAGCTGGGCGGCCAGTGTCTTGTTGGGTGCGAGGATCAGCGCCGGGCGCTGGGTCTCCTCGATCACCTTGGCCATGGTGAAGGTCTTGCCCGAGCCGGTGACGCCGAGCAGCACCTGCATGCGATCGTTGCGCCTCACACCTTCGACCAGTTCGCGGATCGCGGCGGGCTGATCGCCCTTCGGGTCGAAATCCGATTTGATCACGAAGCGGACACCGCCCTCGGTCTTTTCGGGCCGCGGCGGCCGATGCGGGTCCAGATCTGTGGGGTGCCGTCATCGCGCAGAAATTCGCGCCGGCCCTGGCGCAGCAATTGCTCGAGCGCACTGGCGGTAGCGGCGACGCCGCTGTCCTCGATGTCATCGCGACGCTGGCGTTGCGCACCGTGTGCCTGCTCTTCCGCGCCGTCGCTTTGCGCCGGCCCGTCACCAGGCATGCCGAACGCGCGTGCGAGTTCGGCATCGAAGACCACCGGCTGCGTGTTCGGCGTCTTTGCCACGTAACCGGTCTGCGACGCTTCGCCAAAGCCCTGCGCCGTCGAGGCGCGCGCCTTGTGGGCGGCCGCCGCATCGGCGCGGCGATCCCTGGAATTATCCGGTGGCTGCTGCAGGCCGGTCTGCGAGCCGACACCCGCTTCACCGCGCTTGATCGCCGGGTTGAGCAAGTCGGCGAGCGCGGGCGCGATTGGCGGCAGCTGCTCGCGATTCGCTTTGGAGCGGGTCGGCCGCGCCGGGTCCTTCGGTTTTTTCGGCGTGTCGGGTTTCTTTGCCATCGGCCGAATATGGGCAAAGCATTCGGGCGAGGGAAGGGCGCCCGCTAAGGGCCGTGCGCTGTAACCCGGATGGAGCGAAGCGCAATCCGGGAATGAACTCCCGACCCGGATGACGCGCTTGCGCGCTCCATCCGGGCTACGGGCAACGACCCTCCCCACAAGGGGGAGGGCGAGGGGCCCTCAATATCCCCAACTCCAGTAATAGCAGTAGCGCTCGATGTTGCCGGGCAGGTAGTCGTTGTAGTTGCCCCAGCTCTCGTACTTGGGCAGCTTGACCTCCTTCATGGCCTGATCGGCGCACTTGCCTTCGTCCGCCGCCTTCTTCACGGCGGTGGAGAGATCGTTCATGTAGCCGATCAGTTCCTTCACGTCGTCCTTGGTGCCAAGCCGGCCGCCCGCGTAGGGATGGCCTGGGATCGTGCGGTCCCAGTCCAAGACCAGCGTGCGTTTGAGGCTGACCTCCCACTCGATCGGATTGGGAGTGTCGGGCAGATCGCGGAACAGGACGGTGCGGATCGGAATGAAGTCGACCGCGAAGATGATCTTCTCCTTAGGCAGCCGCATCACCAGCGAATTGTCGGAGTGATTGCGTCCCACATAGATGAGCTCGAGCGTGGTGCCGCCGAGCGTAACGCGACCGCCGGTGTCCGGAACGGTGAGGTCGGGAATGACCACGTCCGGATAGTTGACATCGAGCAGGTGCTCCTTGGCGCGCTCGTGCGCCACGAAGGTGGCGCCCAGATCCTTGAACGGCTTGCCGCCGGCGATATGGTCGAAGTGATGATGGCTGTACACCACGTATTTGATCGGAAGCGGTGTCACCTTCTTGATTTCATCGATGTAGGTCGCGACCGCCTGCGGGCGCTGGTAGCCGATCGGGTCGGTGGCGATCACGCCTTCGGGCGTCACCACGAACATCGATTGGTGCCCCTGGTAGCGAAAGAGATAGACGTTGTCGGTGCCATCGACCTTGCGGGTCGAAAATGGCGGCGGACTTTGTGCGGACGCGGATGCGGTCAAAGCCAACAACGCGGCGGCGCTTATCCCCAATAGAAATCGCATGCGATCCTCCATGATTGGCACGGCATGCTTGTGCGACGAACGCGCGTCCTCAAGCGGAAAATTTCTTTGACCGAATGGAATAACGGTCAACACGCCGGTCGTTCAGGGTAGCCGTCGCGGCGGCCGGTCCGTCCGCTGCTTTATTGCCCGCCGGCGTAACCGGCGATCTTCCAGCCACTGCCCTCCTTGATGTAGCAGAGCTGATCGAACACGACCGGCTGCACCGTGTCGGGCGCCACGTAGCCAACCTTCCCGGAGGGGGTCGCCACTTTCAGCATCGGCGGCGGACCGGTGGGGCCAGCGGGTGCGGTGTCTTCGTCGAGCACGCGCACCAGATTGAGCCCAAGCTTCTCGATCACCGGCGAGTTCGGCTTGCTAGTGGCGTGAACTTCGACGCCGGCGCTCGACGGATAGCCCCATTCCTCAACCTCGGTCCTGGTGTCTTTGGTGAGTTCGTCAAACGCCGTCTCATCAAAATTAGGACTTGCCGGCGCGCACATCACGCCCTTGCGATCCTGAACTTCTTCGAGGCTCGGCTCTTCGGCGGCGGCCTGCAGCAATTCCCAACCCGAACCGTCCCTGGCATTGAGGTCGACGGCAGCTGCGAAATTGTCAAAACTCGATTTCTTCTTGTCGATCTTGTCGCCATCCTCGGTTTCCCAGAAAAATCCCTGGGTCACCACCATGTTCCGCAGCGCCGCCCGATCCTTGCGCTTGACCACATCGCCGAGCTGCTTGCGGAACTCCTCGAAGCCCGGGTCTTTGAGCGGCTGCGGCGGCTCGACCGCGACGATCTTATAGGGTTTTGGCGCCGCGGCGGGCGGCGGCTTCGGCTGTCCCTGGGCGCTCGCCGGATCAAGCAGCAGGAATGCGAGGGCGCACGATGCAAGCGCCGTTACAAGAAAGCGCATCAGCCAATCTCCTGTGCGAAGGATCAACACCGCAAGGCGTCGAATAGGTTCGCGGTGGCCATGTAAAGGCCCGTAATTATGGCAGGCCGGCTAGCCTCCTACACCACAATTCTAGACGATATCAATGCCCGTTTCATCGATCCGGTTCCATCTGCGCCCGGTCATGATGCTGATCGTCTCCGACGTGTTCATGACACCGGGTGTTGTGGACGCTTGCAGCTCTCGGACGTTTCTCTGGTCGGCGCAATGATCGAACCAGCTGATCCGCGCCGCGCCGGGTCGCGCCAGCAAAGCCATGATCGGGTTGATCAATTGCTGAGCGACGTGCTCTATTTGACACACGCGCGTTGATCCCAGTGGCCTGACCCCAACATTTGGTACCCAAATGTTGGGACAAGTCAGCCCACTAAGATATTGATTTTAGTGGGGCGACTTTCCAAACAGATGCGAAGCATCTGTTTGGGTCGCACCACTGGGTTCATCATCCCCTAGTTGCGCGTGAGTGTTGCATGGAACGAGTGCATGGAATGAGAAATTTGTCGGCTATGATGCTGTGGCTGTTTTCCTTCTTCGGCGCGGCCGCGGCGGGTACCGACAATCTGCCCGACGGTTTTGTCTACTTGCGCGATGTGGCGCCGACCATCCGTCAGGACATGCGCTATTTCGGCCGGCACAATTTCATTGGTCGCCCGATCACTGGATATCAGGCACCCGAATGCATTCTCACATCCCAGGCAGCGCGCGCGCTGACTGAGGTGCAGGCCGAGCTTGCGCCGTCGAACCTCTTGCTCGTGGTCTACGACTGCTATCGCCCGCAGCGGGCGGTCGACGACTTTGTGACATGGGGGCGCGATCCAGCCGATCAGAAGATGAAATCCGAGTTCTATCCGCGCGTCGACAAAGCCGATTTCGTCAAACTCGGTTACGTGTCCGACAAATCGGGCCATACCCGCGGCAGCACGGTCGATCTGGCGATCGTGCCGTTGCCCATGGCCGCGCCGACGCCCTACCTCGAAAATGCGCCCAAGGTCGATTGCGCCGCTCCGGCGAACACGCGCTGGCGCGACGGCAGTCTCGATTTCGGTACCGCGTTTGATTGCATGGATGAAGCCTCGCACATCGACGCGACATCGATACCGCCGGCCGCACAGTACAATCGCGCGCTCCTGCACGACCTCATGCTCAAGCACGGCTTCAAGGATTATCACGAAGAATGGTGGCACTACACGCTGCGCGACGAGCCGTTCCCGCAGACCTATTTCGATTTTCCAGTCACCGCACCGCCGCCTTAGGGCCCGCACGCAGGGCCATCGCTGCAGGCGCTGTCGCGCTCACTTCGCCGTGGGGAACGGTTCCACATAGCTCTCGCCGGTTCGATCGGGGTCACGCAAGTCTTGCCTGGGGACATATAACCCCTGGGCAAATGGGCGGGGTTGACTCGGGCACGTTCCGGGCGGAGCATTCGGTTGCTGCACTCGCGAGCCTCGCGAAGCGTGGCTTCTGGGATCGCGGGCAATTGCAGCCCGATCATATGGTCGCGGCGGCAGGCGGCGAACGGACACATGCGATATGGATGCATGTGTTCGAGGTCCACCCAGGTGAGGAGGATGACTCCACCGTACCGTGAAGACGACCTTGCCGCTGCGCAAGGTCACGGCGCGGGTAATGGGCTCGCCAGGCAGCCCAAATTCCGCGCCGCCGACAATCTGAAAATCGTCGCGAAGCCGGGACGCAAAGGCCAAGTGTCCGCAAGCTTCGACAACAGACTGGTGTAATCCAGACATCCTTCGCAGAGGCGAAGATCCGGGCCCCGCGCTGCTCCCATGCACCGGGGCCCTTTGCTTTGCGTGCCGTGTTTCGTGGCGCTCGCACGAGGTCATTTCGCGCGATTGCGGTCCGGGGTAGGCTGGCCATGACGCATTTCGCCCGGAGAGTCTTCCATGACCGTGTCGCGTTTCGCCGCCGCGTGTACATGCGGCTTCGCATTCTGGCTTACGACCGCGTGGGCCGAGGATGTCGTCAAGCTCGATCCGGCGCTCGACGCGTTGGTCTCCTCGAACGCTAAGGTCGAAGTCGTCAAAGGCGGCTTCGGGTTCGCCGAGGGGCCGGTCTGGGTGCAGCGGGGCAAGAGCGGCTATCTACTGTTCAGCGACATCCCGGCCAACGTGATCTACAAGCTCACACCTGATGGCACCGCCTCGGTCTATCTTGACCGTAGCGGCTACACCAAGCCCGACATCTGGCGGGTCGGCTTTGAGTTCAACAACGGCAAGGATCCGAACGATCCCGCCTTCGCCAAGTTCTACATGAACGGGTCGAACGGCTTGGCACTGGACCGCCAGGGCCGGCTGGTGATCGCGACTTTCGCCGGGCGGTCGATCGACCGCATCGAGCCGAATGGCACCCGTACGGTGGTGGCGGACAGCTATGACGGCAAGCGCTTCAACGGCACCAACGACGTGGTGGTGAAGAAGGACGGTGCAATCTACTTCACCGATATGTTCGGCAGCCTGCGGCTGGCTGACAAGGATCCTGCACTTGGTCTGCCTTATCAGGCGGTATTCATGGTCAAGGACGGCAAGGTGACGCGACTGACCGATGATCTCCCGGCCACCAACGGCCTCGCGTTCTCGCCGGACGAGAAATTTCTCTATGCCAATGGCAGCCGAAACAAATACATCCGCCGGTACGAGGTGAAGCCCGACGGCACCCTGTCCAACAGCCAGATGTTCATCGACATGAGCGCCGACCCTGCGCCCGGCATCACCGACGGCATGAAAGTCGATCGCATGGGCAACATCTATTCGTCTGGTCCTGGCGGCATCTGGGTGATTGCGCCCGACGGCAAGCACATCGGCACGATCCGCACGCCCGAAAGCGTGACCAACCTGGCTTTCGGCGACGCCGACAAGAAGACGTTGTACATCACGGCGCGGCCGACGATCTACAAGATCCAGGTCAATGTGCCGGGGATTTAAGCCAAATCGGGTTCGCTTGGGCGAAAGCAAACATCGGTGCTGTGATGCGCTTGGGTATAGGCTGCAGCATCAACCCGTTGATCAAGATCAAAGCGTCGTTTCGCGCGATGTTGATCATGGCGAGTGTTGAAGGCGGGACGGTGCGATGCCGCGATTGACATGACGGGAGGCTGGAGATGATCAAGCGAGCAATGGTTGCGCTCGGGTTTGCGGGATTGCTGCTGGGGTTCGCGCCGTCAGCGGATGCCCAGCTCACGATCTACGCGCCGTATTCTTGCGTCGGCAATTGCCTGGTTCAGGGCGGCTGCACCAAGGCGTTCTATTACAACAACACGATGATGTTTCGTAACGAGGTCGGACAGGAATCGCCCGGGGCCTTCACTGGCCCAACGCAAGTCACCGCGTTTCTCTGGGGTCTGCAAGGCGATGTCTATCCGGACATGATCGTCTGGCATTATCCAGGCCGCGCCGAATACGCGCGCTGGGTAAAGAATTACGCCTGTCCGGCGCCGTTCTAGGGTTCATCTTAGAGCGCGCTTCGCTCAGCTTAAATTGCCGTATGCTGCCGTCATCAGCAGGCTTGACCCGCACGAGGTCCGTGCGGGTCGATGGCTCAGTGCGTCCCGAACCCAAGCCGCGTGTAGAGATCGACCAGCTTTGCGAATTTTCCGCCGCGGCGCTCCTCGGCGTGTTGCAACGTATCGAGCGACAAGCGGTAGGCCGATTTCATGCGCTTGAGACCGATCTGGTGAGGCCGGCGCTCACGGGAATCGAGCGGCGATCTCACCATGTTTTCGGCGGCTGGTGCCGCCTGCTGTCGGATCGCCAACATGTTCGCCTCCATTCGGCTACATTAACTTGCCGTAAGGTGGGCTTATTTCGTGGCTAACACGTGTGATGCAACGCACACCGTTCAAGTAACGATTTTGCGACCGCAAAACCGTGCCCCAACCCGATGCGCAATCGGCAAATCGCACAAGCTGCTGCTTCGTCGCCCGGCGGCACCGGCGCGTTCAGCCATCACACGGGCGCGATCGCCTGAAAAAGCGGGAATTCATGCTCGTGACATGGGCTGTGATGCGCGTCACATTGAGTTAGCCGCCTCGCCATGGTGACGGTGAACTATCTGACAGCCGTGAAGACGGACTAAGGCGGGCGGCGGCCGCGTCGATCGGCGGGCGCGTGTTTCAGATCAGCGCCAGCCAGATCGCCACGGCAAAAACGATCATCGCGATCGCCAACGTCAGGTCGTCCGCGTCGATGGTGACTTTCCATCGCATGGTGCCCACCTCACCGTTGTGGTCGTGGCTCCATAACCCACATGTACGACCACGGTTCCGAGCCAACTGAACGGGCAAGCCCCTCCCATTCAGACCAAGCACCAACTACGAAGGACATCAAAGTGCGCGATTCGTGGTGCGGCAGCGATCGCCGTGTGCGCGCTGGTCGCGGCCATCCACGTGTTTTTTTTAAGCGATGAGCATTGTTCCGCCTCTTGCCCGCGCCAACGAATCGGAATCCGAGCCGAGCAGTAACGATTTGATTCGGGCCGCAACTTACCAGGCCGCATCGAAACGTGCGCCTATCGCTCGCTCGCACGGCGCCGCCCGGGCATTGAATCCGATCTTTGGCGATCAGCGAAGACCGGCGCGCCGCTTCGAGCAGGAACGGTGACAATGAGATGGAACGACGAAAAGGCCGAAAACCGCAGATAGGTTGCGGGACCTATTCTGCCGCCTCGACCTCCACCGCGTCGATGAACCCGCCCGACTGGCGTCGCCACAGGGCGGCGTAGTGGCCACCGAGCCGGAGCAAGTCGGCATGGGTGCCCTGCTCGACCACGCGCCCGCGGTCGAGCACAATCAGGCGGTCCATGCGCGCGATGGTCGAGAGCCGGTGCGCGATCGCGATCACGGTCTTTCCCGCCATCAGAGTGCCGAGGCTCTGCTGGATCGCGCCCTCGACTTCGCTGTCGAGCGCCGAGGTTGCCTCGTCGAGCACCAGGATCGGCGCGTTCTTGAGGATCACGCGCGCGATCGCGATGCGCTGGCGCTGGCCACCCGAGAGCTTCACGCCGCGCTCGCCGACGTGGGCGTCATAGCCGTGCCGGCCGCGCCAGTCCTCGAGCTCGAGGATGAACTCATGTGCATGCGCGAGCTTCGCCGCGGCCACGATCTCGGCCTCGCTCGCCTGCGGGCGGCCGTAGCGGATGTTGTCGCGGATCGAGCGGTGCAGCAGCGAGGTGTCCTGGGTCACCATCGAGATCTGCGCGCGCAGCGATTCCTGGGTGACGCCAGCGATGTCCTGGCCATCGATCAGGATGCGGCCATCCTCCAGGTCGAAGAAGCGGAGCAGCAGGTTCACCATCGTCGACTTGCCGGCGCCGGAGCGGCCGATCAGCCCGATCTTTTCGCCGGGTGCGACGCGCAGCCTGAGGCCCTCGATCACGCCGCTCGCGCGCCCGTAGCCGAAGCGCACGTCCTCGAAGCGGATCTCGCCACGAGTAATATTGAGCTCGGCCGCGTCGGCGCGGTCGGTGAGTGTGATCGGCCGCGCGATCGTCAGCATGCCTTCCTGCACCACGCCGATGTTCTCGAAGATGTCCGTCACCTGCCAGGCGACCCAGCCGGCGATGTTGACGATCTGCCAGGCGAGCGGCAGTGCCATCGCGACGGTGCCGACGCTGACCTGGCCGCGCGTCCACAGCACGATCGCGAGGCCGCCGGTACCGGTGACCAAGAGAGCGTTGAGCGTCGCCAGGGTGAACCCGAACAGCGTGTTGAGCCGCAGCGAGACATAGAATTTGCGGGTATGCGAATCGATCGCATCGCGCACGTAGGCGTCCTCTTCGCGCGCGCGGGCGAACAGCTTGACGGTCAGGATGTTGGTGTAGCTGTCGACGATCCGTCCGGTCAGCATGGAGCGGACCTCGGTCATGTCCCGGGAGCGGTCGCGCATGCGTGGCACGAACACCCGCAGCATCACGAGGTAACCTGCAAACCACAGCATGATCGGAAGCGCGAGCCAGGGATCGGCGCGCGCCAGCAGAATGAGCGCGCCCGTGCCGTAGACCAGGATGTACCAAACCGCGGTGATGAGCGCGACGATGCTCTCGCGGATCGCGGGCCCAGTCTGCATCACCCGGGTCGCGATCCGGCCCGCAAAGTCGTTCTGGAAGAATGCCCACGACTGGCGTACGACGTGCCAGTGGTTTTGCCAGCGGATGCGGTTCGAGACGTTGGCGGCGATCGCCTGGTTGGCGATCAGAGCCTGAGTTACCAGGGCGGCCGGACGCGCGATCAGCAGCACGAACGCCATCAGCAGCAGCAGCGGCCAGAATTGCGCGAACAGCTGATCCGGCGGATTGGTCGTGATGAGCGTCACCACGCGCCCGAAAAATACCGGGATCAAGGTGTCGAGCAGGGCGACCGCGAACCCGGCCGCAAACAGCGCGACCAGCAGCCGCCTCGCCTGGCGCGCATAGTGCCAATAGAACGCAAGCAGGCTTGCGGGCGGCTCCGGCCGCTCGGGCGCCTGTGTCGGTTTCAGTAGACGCTCAAAGAACGCGAACATGGCAGATCAGAAAAGGGCCGACGCGGCGGAACGCGGTCCGCACGGCGACCCGGGACATTGTGCTGATTTCGGATGCGTCGACCTAGCGGGCGTTCATGACCGCACTGTGGCGGAGCACTCGGAATGGTGGAATAGATCATTTCATCAATTGTTCGGAGGCCCATCCCGGGTTAACCTTCCCTTGGCGGGCAGCAAAGGCAGGGGACCGCATGTTTCAGGTCGTGGGTGCGCGAGCGCACCGTTTGCGGGTGTCGGCCTACAGCATCGGCCAGATTGCGCCATTTCTGTGCGCACTGGCGCTGTCCACGGCTGCCGATGCTCAGATCTTCGTGCGACCTAGCCCGCCACCCGCACCGCCGGCCGCGCCAATCAATCCGTCGGCGGCGAAAATGACCCAGCAGGCGGCGCAATTGATGAACCAACGCAAGTTCGACGAAGCGCTCCCGCTGCTCGACCGCGCGATCGCGCTCGACCCACGTTTGATCGTGGCAAGGCGACTGCGGCTCGTCGTTCACTTGCAGCGCAACGAGATGACGCCGGCTTTGGCCGACCTCAATCAATTGGTCAAAAATAGTCCGAAGGATACGCAGCTGCTGGTCACCCGCGGAACTCTGCTGGCGGCGACGAAGCAATATGACACGGCGCTCGCCGATTTCGACCGCGCGTTCGCACTCGACGCAAAGAAATCCGCCGCGATCGCCGGCCGCGGCCTCGTGTTCCGGCTCAAGGGTGAGCGCGACAAGGCGCTTGCCGAATACGATCGCGCGCTCGCCCTCAATCCGAAGGAAACGGGCGCATTTGTTGGTCGCGGTATCGTCTATCGCGAGCAGGGACAGTTCGACAAGGCGCTGGCGCAATTCGATCAGGCGCTTGCCATCAACCCGAAGCAGGGTGACGCGCTGGCCGAGCGTGGCATCGCATTGCTGCTCAAGGGCCGCGCCACCGAAGCAACGTCGGATCTCGACCGCGCGCTCGAAGCAAATCCCAACAACTTGACGGCGATGCTAGGCCGGGGCCTTGCCATGATGGCGACGGGCCAGCCGGCACGTGCGGTCGTCGCGTTCGACCACGTGATTGCCAAGAGCCCGCAGAATTCATTTGCCTTCCTGCTGCGTGGCAAGGCCTTGCTGACGCAGGGCGAGCTCGATCGTGCCATGGCCGATTTCAACGAGGCCCTGACGATCAAACCAAAGTACGCCGAGGCATTGGCGGCGCGCGGCATGGTCTGGTCGAAGAAACGCGACTTTGGGAATGCACTCGCCGACCTCGATCAGTCGATCGCCCAGGAGGAACGCGTCGAGAGCTACTACATGCGCGCCCAAATTTACGAGGCGCAAGGCAATTCCGAGCGCGCGGTCGCCGACTTTCGCAAGGCGACGGAACTGCCGCCCAAGGGCCTGTTCGATGCGATCGCCCAAGTCAATGCCAAGAAGCAAATCGAACAGCTCGGCAAGCGTATTCCGTGCGGCAGTTCCGGGCGCGGCGGCGCCGGCGACGCCTGCCTATAGGAATGCAGCCCGGATTGAGCCCGGCGCGATCCAAGTCAGATTGAGGATTGCACCAGTTGTGAGGCGAATTACCGGCACCTGTCGGCGATCTCCGCGCGAGCGCCGAGCGACACCGCAGTGACCGCGACTGCGATCGATAAAACAAGCGCAACGGTCGCAATTAGCTGCACGAAAAGCCGCATGCGGCGCGTGTAGCGCCGACGGTGCACGAATACATCTGGCGGGGTTCCAGTCATGACATCTATCCACGAATCAAAAGGTTAACGGCACTATTTTGCCGGATGCCGGCGCGCGTTCGGCGCCTCTGGGGCGAAGTCATTGAATTGATACGGCAATTTGGTGGCGCCGGTTAATTTTGATTAACCTTTAAGGCAGCCGCAAGGAGGTCGCCGTCGATTACCCCGCAATTGCCATGCGGGCGGGCTGCCAGTCCATCTGCACATGCCCAGGCTGCTCCGCCACCCGTTTGAGCCACGCGCGCACCTCCGGAAAGCCGGTGAGGTCGTAGCCGATCTCGTGGGCAATGTGGGTATAGGCGTAAAGCGCTATGTCGGCGATTGTGTAGTGGTCGGCAGCAAAGAAGCCGAACCGCCGCACGTGATTTTCCATCACAGTCAGCGCCCGGTAACCCTGCTCTGTCCAGTCCTCGAGGGCGTGCACCTGCAGGTCGCGCCCGCCCTTCACGAGTGTGAGCCAAAACCAGGCTGCGCCGAGATTGGGCTCGAGGCTGTGCTGCTCGAAGAACATCCAGCGCAGCGCTTCGGCGCGGTGAATGCGATCTTCGGGCGCCAGCGGGGTACCGCCGGCGAGGTACCACAGGATGGCGTTTGATTCAGGCAGGTAGCGGTTCGGTTCGACCTCGAGCAAGGGGACGTGACCGCTCGGATTCTTGGACAGGAATTCCGGGGTTCGGCTCTCGCCCTTGAGAATGTCGATCTCGACGAGCTTATAGGGAATGCGCAGCTGGGCGAGCGCCAAGCGCACCTTGTAGCAGTTTCCCGAACGCTGCATCGAGTAAAGCGTATACATCGGTATCCCTGCTGCGTCCCTCCGGGTGGCCCGTTCTGATTGCGTTGAAATTGCGCAGTGTGCGGGTTGTAAGCACGACCCTAGCGCCTCGATGGCGGGCACCACAACAGCGAAATGCGACGCCAATGCGACATCCGCCCCATCAACGCGCCTGATGGGTCACAACAATCATGATGATGATGCACAGCAGCAGAAAAATTTCCGGCGCCGGTGCGCGGGCGCGCGCTTTCTTCTTCTCACAATTGTGTGCGATCGGTGTGAGCCGGCCGCTTCTGAGGCTTGCAGGCGGGCCTTCTGCGCTTTACGACGTGCGTGCACGCCATCGCACTGGATGATCGAATTGCCGGGACGCGTGTGATGATGGAGAAAGAAGAAATGTCGTTCCTCGCCGAATCGCTGCAGCGCATCAAGCCGTCCGCGACCATCGCGGTCACGGACAAAGCGCGCGCGCTCAAGGCGGCGGGCCGCGACGTGATCGGGCTTGGCGCGGGCGAACCCGATTTCGACACGCCTGACAACATCAAGGAAGCCGCCATCAAGGCGATCAAGGCCGGCAAGACTAAGTACACGGCGGTCGACGGTATTCCGGAACTCAAGGAAGCAATCGCCCGCAAGTTCAAGCGCGAGAACGGCCTGGATTACAAGCCAAGCCAGATCATCGTCGGAACCGGCGGCAAACAAGTGTTGTTCAACGCCCTGTTGGCGACACTCAACCCGGGCGACGAGGTCATCATCCCGGCTCCCTATTGGGTCAGCTACCCTGACATCGTGCTGCTCGCCGGGGCGACGCCTGTGGTCGTCAAGACGCGGCTCGATGACGGCTTCAAGATGAAGCCGGAGATGCTTGAAGCGGCAATCACCAAGAACACGAAGTGGTTGATCTTCAACTCGCCGTCGAACCCGACTGGCGCCGCCTATACGCCTGCCGAGGTGAAGGCCATCACCGACGTGCTGATCAAACACCGGCACGTATGGATGCTGACCGACGACATGTACGAGCACCTCGTTTACGACGACTTTGTATTCGTGACACCGGCGCAGGTTGCGCCCTCGCTCTACGAACGCACGCTGACGCTCAATGGCGTGTCGAAGGCGTTCTGCATGACGGGCTGGCGTATCGGCTACGCGGGTGCGCCCGAGTTCCTGATCAAGGCCATGGCGACCTTGCAGTCGCAATCGACCACCAACCCGAACTCGATCGCCCAATGGGCGGCGGTCGAGGCGCTCAACGGTCCGCAGGATTTCATCGCTAAGCACAACGCGGTGTTCAAGGAGCGGCGCGACCTCGCCGTCGGCATGCTCAACCAGGCGAACGGCCTCACTTGTCCAAAGCCGGAAGGCGCGTTCTACGTCTATCCGTTCTGCGCCGGCGCCATCGGCAAAACCGCCCCGTCCGGAAAGGTGATCGCGAGCGACGAGGACTTCGTCACCGAGTTACTCGATGCCGAGGGCGTTGCGGTCGTGCAGGGTTCGGCGTTTGGGCTCGGCCCGGCGTTCCGCATCTCGTATGCGACCGCTACTCCGATGCTGGAAGAGGCATGCCGCCGCATCCAACGCTTCTGCGGCAATTTGCGTTGAAGAGCGGACCCCGGGCCGCATTGGCGCCAAGCGCCATCGCGTGATCCCGGTCGAGCCCGCAATCACCGCGAAGCCGCATAATATGGCGGCTTCGCGCAATCGCCTCCGGGTCCCGGATCGTTGTTCCGTCTTGCACGAGCGTGGCGTCGTATCGTCCGCGACCGGGTCGGCCCGCCTCGAACAAGCCGCCACTTGCCAATGCCCACCTGCTTTGAAAGCATAGGCGCAGCAGGGCCTCGAGTGAATGAAGGCCCACTTGTGTGGAGACGGACATGCCAAGATCGAATTCCGGTCCCCGCTGCATTGCGCTGGTGGGCCCGTTCCAGAGCGGTAAGACTACGTTGCTGGAGGCGATCCTGGCCCAGACCGGCACCATCCAGCGCATGGGATCCGTGGATGCAGGGACCTCGGTCGGCGACGCCAGCAAGGAGGCGCGCGAGCACCACATGAGCGTGGAACTGTCGGCGGCGACCACCACATTCATGGACGAGAGTTACACGTTCATTGACTGCCCCGGCTCCGTCGAATTCATCCATGACCTACGCGCGGCCCTGCCGGCGGTCGATGCCGCGGTCGTGGTGTGCGAGGCCGACGAAAAGAAGGTCCCGCAGCTGCAGCTCATCCTGCGCGAACTCGAAGACCTGAAGATCCCGCGCTTTCTGTTCCTCAACAAGATCGACAAGGCCGACACCCGGGTCGTGGACGTGATCAAGATGCTGCAGCCGGCTTCGCGGGTGCCTCTGCTGCTGCGCCAGATCCCGATCTGGAAGGACGACATCGTGATCGGCTTTGTCGATCTCGCGCTCGAGCGTGCCTACGTCTATCGGGAGCACGCGGCCTCCGAGGTCGTACCCCTCGAAGGCGACGAGTTGGACCGTGAGAAGGAGGCGCGTTTCAGCATGCTGGAAACGCTCGCCGACCACGACGATGAACTCATGGAGCAACTACTCGAAGATATTCCGCCGCCGCGCGACAAGGTGTTCGACGATCTCGCCAAGGAGCAGCGCGACGGCCTCATTTGTCCGGTGCTGATGGGAGTTGCGACCCGCAGCAATGGAGTTGAGCGCCTGTTGAAGGCGCTGCGTCACGAGGCGACCGGGATTGCGCAAACGGCCGAGCGGTTGGGCGTCAAGCCCAACGGCGAAGCGGTGGCTTATGTTCTCAAGACCTCGCACACGACCCACGGCGGGAAGACTTCGGTGGTGCGTGTTCTCTCGGGTCAGATCGGCGACGGCACCACGCTGAGCTCGCGCGACGGCGAAGCCGGCAGAGTGTCCGGCGTGTTCAAGATGGTCGGACAAAACACCGAGAAGCGCGGGCCGGCGATCAGCGGGGACACGGTTTCGTTCGGGAAGCTCGACCGCGCCAGGACCGGCGAGACCCTGTCCTCGGGTAAGCAGCTGCACGCAGCGGTCGCCGAAGTAAAACCGCTGTCGCCAGTGCTGGCAATCGCGATCTCCTCGAAGGAGCGCAAAGACGATGTAAAACTCGGCCAGGCGCTGCAGAAACTGGTTGACGAGGATCCTTCGCTCACCGTCGTCCACAACCCGGAAACCCACGAAGTCGTGGTCTGGGGACAGGGCGAAATGCACTTGCGGGTCGCGACCGAACGATTGGCTGAGCGTTTTGGGGTCGCAATCGTACGGCGCCAGCCGACGGTGGGTTACCGCGAAACCATCCGCAAGCCGATCGTCCAGCGTGGACGCCACAAGAAGCAGTCTGGCGGCCACGGCCAGTTTGGTGACGTGGTGCTCGATATCAAGCCGCTGCCGCGGGGCAACGGCTTTACGTTTGCGGACGAGATCAAGGGCGGCGTGGTGCCGAACAACTACATCCCTTCAGTTGAGGAAGGCGTCATCGATGGCCTCAAACACGGGCCGCTCGGATTCCCGGTCGTCGACGTGGCGGTGAAATTGATCGACGGTTCGTATCACAGCGTCGATTCCTCCGACATGGCATTCCGCACGGCCGGGCGCATTGGCGTCGTCGAAGCGTTGCCGCAATGCAATCCCGTGCTGCTCGAGCCGATTCACACCGTCGAAATCGTGTGTCCGACCGACGCCACCGCCAAGATCAACGCCATCATGTCGGGGCGGCGCGGCCAGATTCTCGGGTTCGATACGCGCGAGGGCTGGAGCGGATGGGACGTGGTGCGCGCCCTGATGCCGGAGTCGGAGATTGGTGACCTGATCATCGAGGTGCGCTCGGCGA
Source organism: uncultured Alphaproteobacteria bacterium (assembly GCA_963833605.1). Lineage (GTDB taxonomy): Bacteria > Pseudomonadota > Alphaproteobacteria > Rhizobiales > Xanthobacteraceae > JAFAXD01. The sequence continues at coordinate 111,848 of CAWHYZ010000005.1, read as the reverse complement.
CCGCAGGCGTCGGCACGTTCACCGCCAAGTTTGACCACATGGCAGAGCTTTCCGGGAAACCCGCAGAGCAGATCGTCGCCGCCCGCAAGGCCGCAGCCGCGGCGGCGTAGACGAACCACCCCCATTACGGGGGCGGGTCAAAAACGCGCAATTGCTGTTGCATTGGGCGTGCGGCAGGCGGCCGTACGCTGCCGCGCCTCACGCCAGCGCCGGGTAATCCACGTAGCCCTTGTCCTCGCCAGTGTAGAATGTCCTCTGGTCGGGCGAATTGAGCGGTGTGGTCGCGTGAAATCGGCGCGGCAAATCCGGATTGGCGAGGAACGGGACACCGAAGGCGACGAGGTCGGCCTCGCCGCGTGCAATCACGGCGTTCGCCGTCGCAAGGTCGAAACCGCCGTTGACCACGTACGTATTTTTGAACTTCGGCCGCAGGATCGGCGACACGCGTTTGGGCGCGGCCGCCGGATCGACAACATGGAGATAGATGATACCGAGCTTGCTCAGTTCTTCTGTCAGATAGGAAAAGGTCGCGATCGGATCGGAGTCGGACATCGCATTGAACTCGCCGGTCGGTGAAATTCGGTACCCGACCCGCGCTGGTCCCCAAACCTCGATCACCGCGCGGGTCACTTCGAGCGGCAGGCGCGCGCGATTGACTATCGAACCGCCGTAGACGTTGGTGCGTTTGTTGGTGCCGTCGCGGGTGAATTGGTCGAGCAAATAGCCGTTGGCGCCGTGCAACTCGACGCCATCGAACCCGGCCAGCCTGGCGTTCTCCGCACCCGTACGGTACTGCGCCACAAGCCCGGGCAACTCCGCCAGTTCCAGTGCGCGCGGCGTGACGCGCGCCTTCATGCCCTGTGCGGTGAGCACCTCACCGCCAGGCGAGATCGCCGATGGTGCGACAGGCAATGCGCCGCCATGAAAATCCGGGTGCGAGATGCGCCCGACGTGCCAGAGCTGCAGAAAGATTCGCCCGCCTGCGTGATGCACGGCTTGCGTCACCTCTTTCCAGGCGGCCACTTGCTCGGCGGAATGAATGCCCGGAGTGCGGATGTAGCCGACACCCTGCGGGCTCACCTGGGTCGCCTCGGTTACGATTAGCCCGGCACCCGCGCGTTGGGCGTAGTAGGTCGCTGCCAATGGGTTTGGCACGTTGCCGGCAAGCGCCCGACTGCGGGTCATCGGCGCCATTACCATGCGGTTGGCAAGCTCGATCTCACCAAGCCGATACGGTGACAGGAGTTCGCTCGCACCGTTGTGGCGGGCACTCACGTTCGGGGAAAGGGCGGGGTTCATGCGGTGTGGTTCCCGGATAAGACAGTTGGGGGCGGGCTCTTGCGTTGCGAGGCGCTGGAAAGCCGGTTCGATCCACTCGGCTCCAGCGTTCGCCCGCCGTTGCGGTCCGATCGTCAGCACCCCATGCGGCAACCGGCCGACACGTCCAGACCTGGGCGCAAAGGCAATGCCGATGCGATCCGTCCGAGATCCGCCTTGAGGGCAATCGGATCGACGTGGTCGGCTGCCATGATCGCGCGGATCAATGGATCAGCGAGGATGTCTGGAAACACGAGGCGGCCAACGCCTTCATGGCATCGGTTAGGAGCGATTTCATGCATCGTCTGATGTTCCCGAAAGGACGGTCAATGCTTCTGCCGTGGACTATGGTACCGATCGGTAACATAGGTACTGACCAGTAACACCCAGGTCAAGCCAAATGCTGTCATCGCACGCAATCGTGAAGATCCCGGCCGACGCGGATCGAACCGGACCTGCTGCTGTCCACGCAACGAGGGACAATCTGGGGAGCGCCGCCGCCGCGGACTCTTTCCCGCTGTGCTGGCGCTCTCGTGACTTGCCGGTGATCGCGCGCAACGGTAGCTCTGTCCGCGATGTGGGTGCGTGCGATGTCAGTCCCGGAGCAGCGCCATGAATATTCTTCACCGCCGCGGTTGGGAGTTGCCCGAACGAGCGGCAACACCCGAGCATCTGTTCTTTGACCGACGCGCCTTCCTGGCCGCGGCCGGCGCCGTGCTGGCAGCTCCGACGCTCGCGTCGGCGCAGCGTGCGACTGATCTCCCCGATCCGTCAGCCGGCCTCTACCCGGTCAAACGTAACGACAAGTATGTGCTTGATCGCCCGATCACCGACGAGGCGATCAACACGACCTACAACAATTTCTATGAGTTCGGATCCGCCAAGACTATTTCGCGCGCCGCGCAGGCGCTCAAGGTTAGGCCGTGGACCGTGAAGATCGACGGGATGGTGGAGAAGCCGCTGGAGATCGGGCTCGACGATCTGCTGTCGAAGATGCCGTTGGAGGAGCGGCTCTATCGCCATCGCTGTGTCGAGGCCTGGTCGATGGCGATTCCATGGTCGGGTTTCCCGATGGCGAAACTTGTCGAGCTCGCACAGCCGTTGTCATCGGCGAAGTACGTCAGGATGGAAACGTTCCTTGATCGCCAGATGGCGTCTGGTCAGCGCGCGAGTTGGTACCCCTGGCCCTATGTCGAGGGGCTGACTATGGCAGAGGCCACGAACGAGCTCGCGTTTCTGGTCACCGGCGCCTACGGCAAGCCGGTGTCAAAGCCGCAGGGCGCGCCGTTGCGACTCGCGGTTCCATGGAAATATGGGTTCAAGTCGATCAAATCGATCACCCGATTTACATTTACAGACCAGCGGCCCAAGAGCTTCTGGGAAGCGCTGCAGGCGTCCGAATATGGTTTCTGGGCCAACGTCAATCCTCAGGTTCCACACCCGCGCTGGAGCCAGGCAACCGAGGAATTGATCGGGATCGGCGAACGCCGGCCGACGTTGTTGTTCAATGGCTATGGCGAGTACGTCGCACAGCTCTATCAGGGGATCGAGAACGAGCGCCTCTGGACTTGAGCGATTGACGGGCCGGGGCCGGCTTCAGATCGAACTTCCGGCACAAAAAGAAAACGCCGAGCCCGAAGGCTCGGCTAAGTTTTTCATCGGCATAGGAGCCGACGATCACTTTCCAGAGGGGAACAGCTGACTGCAAAACGCCGCGATCTGGGAGGAGTTCGCAACGATTCGCCGACAGCCTGATTTCAGTATGCCGACGCTGCGCTCCTGCACAAGGAAGCGAGCCGCATGGCAGCCATTACCGGAGGTCAGATGTCAATCTTTGATCGCCGATTCCTTGATACTCAGAAATTCCAGCGTTGTGCGTTGGCGACCAGGAAATCGCGGAAGACCTGCACACGCGCCACGGATTTGAGCTCTTCCGGATAAACGAAATAGCAGTCGAGGGCGATTTCGTCGCCTTCGCCGAACAGCTGAACAAGTCCTGAGTCTTCGACCAGGTAATCCGGTAGCAACGCGACCCCGAGATCGCGCTGACAAGCCTGCATCACTCCGAGGATGTTGTTCACCGTGAAGTATGCCGTGCGCGAGCCCTTGCCGTTGCGGCCCGCCTCGACCAGCCAGTTGCGATTCTTCTGCAGGTATGATGGCACGCTTCCGCCATCGAGCAGCAGGATGCGGTGCGCGTCGAGGTCGTCGAGCGTCCGCGGTGTCCCAAAGCGTTTGAGGTATCCGGGCGAGCCATAGGCGTGGAAGTGGACCGCGAACAGCTTGCGTTGGATCACGTCAGGCTGCGACGGCTGGCGCATGCGGATTCCGACGTTGGCTTGACGCATGGAGAGGTCGAGTTCTTCGTCGGTGACCACGAGGTTGATGCGAATCTCCGGATAGAGCTCCATGAATTCGCCGAGGCGAGGAATGAGCCAATTGACGCCCAGCCCAGGTGTGGTCGTGACCTTGAGGTCGCCGTTCGGCCGCTCGCGGCTATCGGTGAGCTTGGTGCGCGCCGCTTCGAGCTTCATGAACACGTCGTGCGCCGTGCGGTACAGTAGTTCACCCTGCTCCGTGAGGATGAGACCGCGCGCATGGCGGTGGAACAGCGCGACCGAAAGTTCCTGCTCGAGTGCGCTCACCTGACGTGAGACCGCCGATTGTGACAGGCCAAGCTGCTCGCCGGCATGCGTGAAGCTGCCCGCTTCCGCCGCGGCGTGAAACACCTTCAGCTTGTCCCAATCCATTGTGGTGCGCGTTGGCATTTGGCTACTCCGCCGCAGCGCGCTGCGGCTCGTGTGCAGCGAGGAATTTTTCCGCTTCGAGTGCCGCCATGCACCCCATGCCGGCGGCAGTGACCGCCTGGCGATAGACATCGTCGGTCACATCGCCGGCCGCGAATACGCCAGGCACGGACGTTGCGGTCGAGAACGGCGCGATCTTCAGATAGCCCGACGGCTTCATTTCCAACTTGCCTTCGAACAGCTCCGTAGCTGGCAGGTGGCCGATGGCGATGAACACCCCGTCGACCGACAGTTGTCGGACCGCACCGGTCTTGACGTTCCGCAGCTTCACGCCCGTGACCTTGCGTGGATCGTCCTGCCCCAGCACGTCGTCGAGCACGCTATCCCAGATCACCGAGATCTTCGGATGCTTGAACAGCCGATCCTGGAGAATTTTTTCAGCCCGGAAAGCGTCGCGTCGATGCACGACCGTTACGGTTTCGGCGAAATTGGTGAGGAACAGCGCCTCCTCGACCGCGGTGTTGCCGCCGCCGACCACCACCACGTTCTTGCCGCGGTAGAAGAAGCCGTCGCAGGTCGCGCAGGCGGAAACTCCATAGCCTTTGAACTTCTGCTCGCTCGGTAAGTCCAGCCAGCGTGCTTGCGCGCCGGTGGTAATGATCAGCGAGTCGGCCAGATAAACGTCCCCGGAATCGCAGGTCACGCGGAACGGGCGCCGCGACAGATCAACGTTGATGACATGATCCGAAACGAGCCTGGCGCCCACATGCTCAGCCTGCTTCTGCATCTGGTCCATGAGCCATGGACCCTGAATCACGTCCGCAAAACCCGGATAGTTCTCGACATCGGTCGTGATGGTGAGTTGGCCCCCGGGCTGAATTCCGGCAATCAGAAGCGGTTCCAGCATTGCGCGAGCGGCATATATGGCAGCGGTGTAGCCCGCTGGGCCGGAGCCGACGATGACAACCTTGGCGTGGGTGGTGAGCTTGGACATTCCGGGTTCCCGACGGAACGCAATTACCGGCTGTAGGCCGCCGGCTTCGACACGGGCGCAATGTAGGCAATCTAGGCAGCTATGCAAGTCTTGCAACCCTCAATCTGGCGGAGATCGGGGGTAGCCACGCGATTGGTCGATACCGAAATTGCGCAATAATGTTTCGCGCCGGCCGTCAATTGGGGCTAAACCCCGGCCGAAGCCATGTCCGGCGTAAGCCTGGAGGGCCCATGCCCATCGAGCTCGATACGATCGACCGACACATCCTCAGGGAACTGCAAGCCAATGGCCGCATAACCAATGTGGAATTGGCCCGCCGTGTCGGCATCTCGGCACCCCCCTGCCTGCGACGGGTACGGGCGTTGCAGGAAGCCGGCTACATCAAGGGTTATCGGGCGCTGCTCGATGAGAAGAAACTGGGCTTCGAGGTCACTGCATTCGCGATGGTGCACCTGTCGAGTCAGGCCGAGGCCGATCTCGCCGCATTTGAGCAGTTCGTGCGCATGAAGCCATTTGTGCGCGAGTGCTGGATGCTGTCGGGCGAAATCGATTTCATCCTGAAATGCGTGGCGCCGAACCTCGCCGCATTCCAGCTGTTGGTGAGTGAACTCACCGCCGCCCCGCATGTGCGCAACGTCAAAACGTCGCTGACCCTGCGCAACTCCAAGGACGAGGCGATGGTGCCGATGTAGGAATTTTTCGCCGGCGTCCTCGGGCTGGACCCGAGGGTGCACACTGCTCGGCGCACCTCATGCGACCGAGAAACGCTCGCGCGGCACTACTCGGCAGCCGCCCGCGTATCGGCGAACGCCGGCATCACGGCGCGCGTGAACAGATCGAGCGAGGCGAGTGATTCCTCGATCGACAAATCGCCGAACGCCAGCCACGACACGAAGTAGTTGATTCCCGTCGCCTCTTGCTCCGCTGCAATAAAATCGCGCACGGTTTTAGGCGAACCGGCGACGCCGTTGCCGAGCGCCATCAGCTCGTCAAACGTGGGCGGCAGAATGTTGACGATACGCGGTTCGGTTCCGTGGCGCTTGAACAGCCAGCGGAAGCTCTCGAGCCAGATCGGATAGGCGCGGCGCGCCATGCGCAGCGCCTCGGCATCGGTCTCTGCAACGACCACGTGTTTGCTCACGCCCATCAGCGGCACGCTTGCTTTCGGTTTGCCGAGGCGCGACCGCTCGGCGAGGTAACGCTCGACGATCGCGCGCGCCGTCGGCTGCAGCCCGATGATGACGATGTTGACGTCGTTTGCCGCCGGCCAATCGGCACTTTCCGGTACGCCGATCCCATACCACAGGGGCGGATGCGGCTTCTGCACTGGCTTGAGGATCATCGGGACGTTCTGGAAACGATAATATTTGCCCTCAAAGGTGAGCTCGTCGACCGTGAGGCCCTTCATCAGCAGCGCAAACGCCTCATGATACATGTGTTGGCTCTGGGCGAAGTCGATGCCGTAGAATGCCGTTTCGAACGGCGACACCCCGCGCCCGACGCCGAGTTGCAGGCGGCCCGCGCTCATCTGATCGAGCATGCAGACTTCTTCGATCAGCCGGATCGGGTGATAGAACGGCAGCAAATAGACGAGCGGGCCGAAGCGCAGGCGCTTGGTCCGCTGCGCAACCGCCGACAGGAAAATTCCCGGCGAGGCCGCAACCCCAAGCGGGGTCGAGTGGTGCTCGGCCAGGTGATAGGCGTGAATGCCAGCGCGGTCGTAAGCCTCAATCAGGCGCAGCCGATTTTCGTAGAGCTGACCGAACGGAAGCCCGGATTGGTCCAGGTGATCGAAGACCCCGAACTTCATTGGCTTCCTCCCCGACGCTTTGCACAAGTGTCGGAAACCGCGTGCGGAAACGCAATGGCCGCGAGCAATGGCAGTCATGCGCGCGGCGGGACGCGCACGCAAACAGCCTACCCGGTTCGGATGAGCTCGCCCGGCTCGATCCCGGTCGCTTCAGGCCCGGGAATGCCAGCGATCGGACGAGTTGGTCACCGCCACTCGACCTTAACGACCTCGTAGGCCTTGGCACCGCCGGGGGCGACGACTTCGATGTTCGAGCCCTTCTTCTTGCCGAGCAATGCGCGGGCGAGCGGAGAAGTGATCGAGATCTTGCCCTTCTTGGCGTCGGCCTCCGGTTCGCCGACGAGCTGCCAGATCCTTTTCTCCTCGGTATCTTCGTCGATCAGGGTCACAGTGGCGCCGAACTTGATGGTATCGCCGGACAGCTTGGAGACGTCGATCACCTCGGCGCGCGCAAGCTTGTCCTCAAGCTCAGCGATGCGCCCTTCGTTGTGGGATTGCGCCTCCTTGGCGGCGTGATACTCGGCATTTTCGGACAGATCGCCATGCGAGCGCGCATCGGTAATCTGTTGAATGATGCGGGGCCTTTCGACCTGCTGGCAGTGCTTGAGCTCGTGCTCAAGCAGGGCATAGCCGGCGGCGGTCATCGGGATTTTTTCCATCGCTCATTTACCTCAGACATAAAAAATGCATTCGCGGGCCGGTCGGTTCCGGCGCCGCGACTGCGACACACGCTGCGTACCCTTCCGCCTTCGGGGCAGGCTCGGCGGCTCGATTTCGCAATTCCGGCGACCCCGAGCCTCGAAAAAAGGCCCTTCGTCAGGCCTGGTCAGCGAAATAGGCCTGCAGCGCGCGCACCTCGAAGTCACCCCCGAGATAGGCTTTGATACCTAGCGCCCCTGCGACGGCGCCTGAAAGAGTGGTGTAATACGGGACTTTATGCAAGAGGGCGGCCCGGCGCAGGGACCGGGAATTGGCGAGCGCCGTCGCCCCCTCAGTGGTGTTGAAGACGAGTTGGACATCGCCGTTTTTGATGGCGTCCACGATATGGGGCCGGCCTTCCGCCACCTTGTTGACTTTGTGCGCGGTGACCCCCTGTTCGGCCAGGTAGCGCTGAGTGCCGGAGGTGGCGATCACCCGGAATCCCAAGCTCTCGAGCAGGCGCACCGCGTCCAATATACGTGCCTTGTCGGCGTCCCGGACCGATACGAACACCGTTCCAGATTTCGGGAGGCGGGCGCCGCCGCCGATCTGGCTTTTGGCAAATGCGATCTCGAACGAACGGTCGATCCCCATCACCTCGCCGGTCGATTTCATCTCCGGCCCGAGCACGGTATCTACGCCCGGGAAGCGGGCGAACGGAAAGACCGCTTCCTTGACGCCGATGTGTTTGGAGCGCCCTGGCTCGAATGAGATCGGTTCAAGCCTAAAGCTTGCGAGTGTCTCGCCGGCCATGACCCGCGCGGCGATCTTGGCAACCGGAATGCCGATGACCTTGGCCACGAACGGGACCGTGCGCGAGGCGCGCGGATTGACCTCCAGGACATAGATATCGCCGTCCTTGATGGCGTATTGCACATTCATCAGCCCGCCCACTTTGAGCGCGAGCGCGAGCGCCCTGGTCTGCCGCCCGAGTTCGGCAATCGTTGCAAGGTCGAGCGAGCGTGGCGGCAGCGCACAGGCCGAGTCGCCCGAGTGAATGCCGGCTTCCTCGATATGCTCCATGATTCCGGCGATGAACGTGTCCTTGCCGTCCGCCAGGCAATCGACGTTGACCTCGATTGCGTCGGAGAGGTAGCGATCGATCAATAATGGGCGCTTGTCGGAGACGATCAAATCCGACGGCCGGTCGAGATCGCCGGCGAGGCGCGCCAGGTACCGATCGAGCTGCGTGCGGTCGTGCAGAATTTCCATGGCGCGCCCGCCCAGCACATAGGACGGGCGGATGAGGACCGGATAACCGATCTCTTCGGCGATGGCACGGGCCGCACTGGGGCTCGTCGCGATGCCGCTCTGCGGCTGGCGCAAGCCGAGGCTTGCAATCAGCCTTTTGAAACGATCGCGATCCTCTGCAAGATCGATGGCGTCGTGCGACGTCCCAAGGATCGGCACCCCGGCGCGTTCCAGCGCCTCCGCGAGCTTGAGCGGTGTCTGGCCCCCGAACTGCACGATCACGCCGTGCAGGGTTCCGTTGCTGCGCTCGGTGTCGATGATTTCGGCCACGTCCTCCGTGGTCAGCGGCTCGAAATAAAGTCGATCGGACGTGTCGTAATCGGTCGAGACCGTCTCCGGATTGCAGTTGACCATGATGGTCTCGTAGCCGGCCTCCTTGAGGGCGAAGGCCGCATGACAGCAGCAATAGTCGAACTCGATGCCCTGGCCGATGCGATTTGGTCCCCCGCCCAGGATCACGACTTTCTTCTTGTCCGAGGGTGCGGCTTCGTTGGCCGCGACGCCGGCGAAGGGAGCCTGATAGGTCGAGTACATGTAGGCGGTCGGCGAGGCGAACTCGGCCGCGCAGGTATCGATACGCTTGTAGACCGGTCTCACACCCAGGGCGCGACGCCTGGCCGTCACCTCGTCGGCAGCCACGCCCGTCAGCTTGCCAAGCCTTGCGTCGGAGAAGCCCATGGATTTGAGCCGGCGAAATATTGCGGCGCTTGCCGGCAATCCCTTGGTCTTGATCTCGTGCTCGGTGTCGACGATGGCGCGGATCTCGCCCAGGAACCACGGGTCGATCGCGCACGCATCGTGGATCTGCTCGTCGCTGAAGCCGAGCCGCATCGCCTGCGCGACGTTAAGGATACGATCGGGCGTGGGCGTGCCGAGCGCGGCGCGGATCGCATTCTTGTCATCGCCCTGGCCAAGCCCATCGATGGTGATCTCATCGAGCCCGGTGAGCCCGGTTTCCAACGAGCGCAGCGCTTTCTGCAGGAACTCCGCAAAGGTGCGGCCGATCGCCATCGCTTCGCCGACCGATTTCATCGACGTGGTCAGGACCGGCTCGGCACCGGGAAATTTCTCGAACGCGAAGCGCGGAATCTTGGTGACGATATAGTCGATCGTGGGCTCGAACGAGGCCGGGGTCGCGCCCCCGGTGATGTCGTTTTCAATTTCGTCGAGGGTGTAGCCGACGGCGAGCTTGGCTGCGACTTTGGCGATCGGAAATCCGGTGGCCTTCGACGCCAGTGCCGAGGAACGCGACACCCGTGGGTTCATCTCGATGATGACCAGGCGGCCGTCTTTCGGATTGACCGCGAACTGGACGTTGGATCCGCCGGTTTCTACGCCGATCTCACGCAGCACCGCGATCGCGGCATCGCGCATGATCTGATATTCCTTGTCGGTCAAGGTCAGGGCCGGCGCAATGGTGATCGAATCGCCAGTATGCACGCCCATCGGATCGAGATTCTCGATCGAGCAGACGATGATGCAGTTGTCGCGCCGGTCGCGCACCACCTCCATCTCGAATTCCTTCCAGCCGAGTACCGATTCCTCGATCAGCACTTCGGTGGTCGGCGACGCATCAAGCCCGCGCTCGACAATCTCGAAGAACTCGGCCTTGTTGTAGGCGATGCCGCCGCCGGTTCCGGCAAGCGTGAATGAGGGGCGGATGATGGCCGGCAGACCGATTTCCGAGAGCGCCTCGAGCGCTTCGATCAATCCCTTCTCGATGTAGCGCCGCTTCCTGGCCGGCTCGTCCGCGTCCCAGGATGTCTGGAACGCGCTGAGCGCGTGCACCTCCGCGGCCGGGGAGAGCTTCTGCGCCTTGATCCGTGCGATCTCCATCGCGTGCTGGTCGCGGTCGAGCTTCTTCAGATCGGAGGCGTCAGCCAGCGCTGACTTAGGGGTTGCGAGGCCGATTTTTTGCATCGCCTCGCGAAACAGCTCGCGATCTTCGGCCTTGTCGATCGCATCTGCAGACGCGCCGATCATCTTTACGCCGAACTGGTCCAGCACCCCCATGCGGCGCAGCGACAGCGCGCAGTTGAGCGCGGTCTGACCGCCCATGGTTGGCAGCAGCGCGTCGGGCCGTTCCTTTTCGATGATCTTGGCGACGATCTCAGGCGTGATCGGCTCGATATAGGTGGCGTCGGCGAGATCCGGGTCGGTCATGATCGTCGCCGGGATTGGAGTTGACCAGGACGACCCGATAGCCCTCCTCGCGCAGCGCCTTGCATGCCTGCGTCCCCGAATAGTCGAACTCGCAGGCCTGACCGATCACGATCGGGCCGGCGCCGATGATCAGGATCGATGAAATGTCGGTTCGTTTTGGCATTCAGCTTCGGTGTACTCGCCCGCCGTCGCATCGAGGGCAGGCATGGGAGCGGCACAAAAAAAGCGGCATCAGCCGCTCGCTTAGGGATTGCAGGCGCGCAACGGCAGCACCCGCGTCAGCCGACTTGTGTATTCCGTGACGCCGAGCAGACGGTCCGGCATCGCTAGCGGCGGGCAGCCTGTAGCGTAGAATCGGAGGCGATGGAAGGGGTCACGGCACCATTGCCATGCACGGTCCACTTCGGGCGCTCGCAACCCACGGCGCAGTGATGGCGGATACCGTTGGCCGAGCGCAACATTGATCGTCGAATCTATGTCATCCTGCACACGTAGGTCGTGCGAGCCTGGTTGTGACCGATATTGCGGTTCGCGCGCTCGACCGCAAAGCCGTGAGCGGTGAGCTTGGCTGTGATCGCCGCTTGATCGTAGCGGGCCAGGCCGATCGCGCCGCGTAATCGCCAGTAGTCGGAAAAAAATGTGCGCACAAGGCCGGCGAGCGCGGCGAGAAAAAACCCGTTGGCCGCTCCATATCGTAAGAGCGCCAATGCATCCACTGCTGCCGGTGTCGACGGCGCGATGATGTCGCCCAGCACGAATAGACCCCGCGGCTTGAGCAAGACTCTGATCAGACGCAGCGCCGCGTCCAGTTCCTCTGGCGACATGTACTGTGCGACCGAGTGCATCACGACGAGATCGACGCTGCCGTTCGGTATATTTGGCAGTTCCTCAAGCGAGCATACGTCGATGTTGGGCGTGCCGGCGAAGCGTGCCGCAAGTCGGCTGCGCACACCCGTCGCCGGTTCCGCCAGGATCAATCTTGCGACGCGCGCGGCTACCAGATCCGCATGCAGGGCCTCGCCACAACTATAGTCGAGCACCGTTGCATCCGGTCCTGGAATGAACCGCCGGATATCCTCTGCGATGCGGCGAAAATGAACGTCGCGATGCCGCGCGCTGACGTAGATCGGATGCTCCGAGTCGTACCATTCGATCCATTCGCGCATGCTACCCCCGCGGCGCCTGGCGGCGGGTATGCATATCGATCGCAGGTTTGCTTGACCAGTCGCGGCGAGGAATGAGTTCGATCCGGATGGTTCAGCTGGTTGCCGGGCGCCGCTTCTCGTCCGCGGGCAGATCGAACACCAGGCACGTCGTCGTGCCGTGGGCCAGCAGACGCCCCTTGGCGTCGGTCAGGCGGCCTTCGGCGGTCGCGGCGCGGCGGCCGGAATTGAGAATGCGACCCTCGGCGGTGACAGGGCCGGTTTCAGCCGTTATGGCGCGGATCAGCGTGATCTTGAATTCGAGCGTCGTGTATCCGACGCCGACCGGTAAGGTCGTGTGCACACTGCATCCCATGCACGAATCAAGCAGGGTTGCGGCGTAACCTCCGTGAACGGTGCCAAGCGGGTTGTAGTGCTTGAACTCCGGCGTGCCCTGGAACACCGCCCGCCCGAACTCCACCTCGGTGAGCCAAAACCCGAGCAGATCGGCGATCGGCGGCACTGGATAGCGGCCGTCGATGACGCCGCGTAAAAACACCAGGCCGGATACGGCGGCGAGCGTGTCTGCGGGCACGACCCCAACGGTCAACTTGGTACGCTCATCCATGGGTTGGTTCACGGTCTTGTCGCAGCGATCTTTATTAATTACTATCGTAATCTAATCTAGCGCTATTGTCCAGAGAGCGCGAACCAGGAGAACCCATGCGCGTATCGAAGGCACAGCAGGCCAGGAACCGGGAGCACGTGATCGCGGCGGCCGCAAAGCTGTTGCGCGAGCGCGGCATCGAGGGCATCGGCGTCGACGCGCTCGCCAAGGCGGCCGGCATGACCCACGGCGCCGTCTACAGCCACTTTGGCTCGAAGGAAGAGCTCGCGGCGGCGGCGGTCAGGCAGTCGCTCAGCGAGGTTCGCGCGCGCTGGATTGCAGACGCCGGCGGCGAGGGTTCGCCGGGCTTGTTCAATCGGCTGGTAAGGTCCTACGTGTCGCGTTCCCATCGCGATCAGCCGGGCAGCGGCTGCGCGCTCGCCGCCATGGGTCCCGAGGCCACCCGGCACGGCAAGAACATCCGGCGCGCATTTTCCGAGGCGAGCGAGGCGCTGATCGATGTGATGACGGACGCGGGCGAAGGCGCGACCGGCCAAGTGCGACAGGAGGAAGCCATCGCGGCGATTTCCACGATGCTGGGGGCGGTGGTGCTCGCGCGCGTGGTTGAGGATCCGGCGTTGTCGGACCGAGTTCTCGCAGTCGTGCGCAAGCGCCTGATGAAGCCGGGATAGCTGCGCCCGCAGGGTGCAGCAATGTCGGTCTCGCCGAATTGCTTGTTCACCGCGTAGCAGCGGCCTAAAACTTGATGGCCTCGGGCGGTCACCTCGCTTCGACGGATGCCTGCGATGGATGCGCTGACGGCTTTTGGACTATTTGGCGTCACTGCGATGCTCGTGTGTTACGCGCTGGAAGATCGCAGCCGGTGGTTCATCTTGGCATTCGCTGCTGCCTGCGCGCTCGCCTCGCTGTATGGTTTTCTGCAGGGCGCGTGGCCGTTTGGGATCGTGGAGGCCGTCTGGTCGCTGATCGCGGTTGCGCGCTGGCGAAATCGGGCGGCGATTGTTTTGGTCAAAACCTGAGGGTTGAACATGCTACGCGACGATATCAACAATGCACTCAAGGATGCCATGAAGGCGCGCGACGAACGCCGGGTCTCGACGCTGCGGCTTGTCAATTCGGCGCTCAAGAACGCGGACATCGAGGCGCGCGGCCAGGGCAAGGCATCGCTCGGTGACGACGAGCTCAAATCGCTGCTGCAGAAGATGATCAAGCAGCGTCAAGAATTGATCGTACTTTATGAGAAGGGCGGGCGCGCGGAGTTGGCGCAGCAGGAGCGCGACGAGATCGCGATTATCGCCGCCTATCTGCCGAAACAGATGTCTGAGGCTGAGGCCCGCGCAGCTGTCGTGCAGGCGATCAAGGACACCGGCGCCGCCTCCATGAAGGACATGGGAAAGGTGATTGGCGCCTTGAAGGCGCGTTACGCAGGCCAGATGGATTTCGGCAAGGTGAGCCCGTTGGTGAAGGAGATGCTGCAAGGGCAGTAACGCACATGAATGCAGTCCCTCGCTTTCGCGCCACGATCGGCGCCTTGCTTGTCTTGTGGGCTTCCGGGCCCACGTCGACGCTTGCCCAGGATTACCCGTCGCGCCCGATCCGGGCCATCATCAACGTGAGCGCCGGCGGCACGGCAGATGTTTTCCTGCGCACGCTCGGTGAAGGACTGCACCGCAGCTTCGGCCAGCCCCTCATCATCGATCCACGGCCTGGCGGCGGCTTCATCGTGGCGGGTCGCGCGTGCGCGGAAGCGCCTCCCGATGGCTATACGATATGCGTCCTGTCCGGCGAGACCCTCGTCTACAACGAATTTCTGTTCAAGAAGCTGCCCTACGATCCGCGCAAGGATTTCGCACCGATCACGAATTTCTTCTTCAATACCCAGGCGTTGGTGGTCAATGCTGTGCTCGGCGTGAGAACGCTTGATCAGCTTGCGGCGCTTGCCAAGGCCAAGCCGAAGACTTTGGCCTTTGTGGCGCCCTCGATTCCGCTCGGGTTATTTTTTGAACATTTCAACCAGCAGAACGGGACGGATCTGGTACGAATTCCGTTCAAGGGCGGCGGCGAAGCCGTGAGCAACATCTTGTCGGGCACTAGCCCGATTGCGTTCTTCGGGCTTGCGAACTTCATCGAGCACCTGCGCGCCGGGACCATGTTCGGGTTGGCCGTGGATGGCGCCGCGCGCTCGCCGCTGTTTCCCGACATCCCGACGCTACGCGAGCTCGGTTATCGGGACGAGATCACCCGGCAATATTTCGGCGTTGTCGCGCCGGCAGCAACTCCCGCGCCACTGATCGC
Source organism: uncultured Alphaproteobacteria bacterium (assembly GCA_963833605.1). Classification (GTDB taxonomy): domain Bacteria; phylum Pseudomonadota; class Alphaproteobacteria; order Rhizobiales; family Xanthobacteraceae; genus JAFAXD01. The sequence continues at coordinate 96,802 of CAWHYZ010000005.1, read as the reverse complement.
GCGCTTGCACGACGAGATCGTCCGTGTCATGAGCGAACCCGACTTCCGGCAGCGCAATCTGATCGACCGCGGGCTCGAGCCGATCGCGGACACGCCGGAGGAATTCGCGCACTTTCTGGCGCAGGATCGCCTCTTGTCGGAGCGCGTCGTCAGGCAATCCGGCCTGCAACCGCAGTAGTGCGAATCATAACGGCGCAATCCGGTCCGCTAAAGGGAATGGCCGATGTCCTTCGAATTCTACCTCGCCTATGTGCTGGCGTGCGTCGTGATCGTGATCGTGCCGGGGCCGACCGTCTCGCTCATTGTCGCGAACAGCATCAAGTACGGCACCCGCGCCGGTCTCATCAATATCGCGGGCACTCAGCTTGGACTTGCGGTGATGATCGCAATTGTGCTGGTCGGGCTCGCCTCGCTCATCGAAACGGTCGGGGTGTGGTTCGACTGGGTGCGTCTTGCCGGGGCCGCCTATCTGATCTGGCTTGGACTCAAGTTTTTGCGCGCGCCCGGGGCGTTGGGTGATCCGGGCGGGATCCCGGCGCCGCGAGTTGGATTTTTCCTGCAAGGCTTTCTGGTGCTGATGAGCAACCCGAAGGCACTGCTCCTGTTCGGCGCGTTCATTCCGCAATTCGTCGACCCCAAGGGCGATTACGTCGGCCAGGTGTTGATCCTGGGAGTTACCGCGATGGCGGTTGCAGGGATCTTCGACAGCGCCTATGCGGTGCTCACGGGCCGCGCCCGCTCGCTGTTGTCGCCGCCACGGGTGCGGCTTGTCTCGCGCCTGAGCGGGGGCTTCCTCATCGGCGGGGGTGTGTGGCTGGCGCTTGCCCGGGCGCGATAACGTTCGTGGTCAGCCGCAAGCCCACGACGTATTCGCTGTGGATAACTGGGACAAGCCACGGCCACCCGCTGGCCGCGCCCACGACCGCTGGTAATGCCAAAGTTGCGCGCTAGTGTCCCAATTCCGAAGTTCGTCACACCTCGCGGCACGCTCTGCACGAACTTCGGAGTCGAGAGGAGACTAGCAAATCTATGATTTTAGTGTGGGTTTTGGATTTGAAGTTGCTATGCGAGCGCGCGGCAAGAAAGTAGGAACTTCAAATCCACCACACTAGGCTGGCGAATCACCATGCGCTTTCCGCCCAATTTTCTCGATGAACTGCGCGCGCGCCTTCCGGTCTCGGAGGTGGTGGGGCGTCGCGTGCGTCTCAAAAAGGCTGGGCGCGAGTGGAAGGGGCTGTCGCCTTTCAACAAGGAAAAAACCCCGTCCTTCTTTGTCAACGATCAGAAGGCATCGTGGTTTGATTTTTCCGCCGGCCGCAACGGCGACATCTTTGATTTCGTGATGGAGACCGAAGGGGTCGACTTCCCGGAGGCAGTCGAGCGCCTCGCGGCCATGGCCGGTGTGGCGATGCCGGTCATGTCGGGCGAGGCAGCCGCACAGGAGCAGCATCGGCGCAGCCTTCATGACGTGATCGAGCTGGCGGCGCGATTCTTCGAGGCAACGCTTGCTGCCCGAACCGGCGCCAAGGCACGCGGCTATCTGGCTGATCGCGGCATCGAGCCCGCAACCCAGCTCAAGTTCCGGCTTGGCTACGCGCCCGCCGATCGGTTTGCGCTCAAGGAGCATTTGGGCGGGCAGGGCATCTCCGTCGAGCACATGGTCGAAGCAGGCTTGCTCGTGGCAGGCGACGACATCCCGGTTCCCTATGATCGCTTTCGCGACCGGGTGATGTTTCCTATTTCCGATTTGCGCGGACGGATCGTCGCCTTCGGCGGTCGCGCCCTCGATAAGGATGCGCCTGCGAAATATCTCAACTCGCCGGAAACGCCGCTATTCCACAAAGGCGGGCTGCTGTACAACGCCGCCGCCGCGCGCGCGGCGGCCAACGACGGAGCCCCGCTGGTTGCGGTTGAAGGCTATATCGACGTGATCGCCATGGTGACGGCCGGATTTCCCGCGACCGTTGCGCCGCTCGGCACGGCGGTCACCGAGGATCAGCTGGGCCTCCTGTGGCGCATGGCCGACGAGCCGATTCTTTGCTTCGACGGGGATGCCGCCGGCCGTCGCGCCGCCGATCGGGTGGTGGATCTTGCACTGCCGCTGCTGCGGCCCGGCAAGAGCCTGCTGTTTGCAATGCTGCCCGATGGCCAGGATCCTGATGATCTCGCGCGCGCAGGGGGACACGACGCGATTGCCGATGTGCTCGCGCTGGCACGACCGCTCGCCGAGATGTTGTGGACGCGTGAGACAGAGGGCGGTCGTTTCGATACGCCCGAGCGGCGCGCTGGGCTCGAGGCGAGGCTGGCCCAGATCAGTTCGGCAATTCCTGAGGCGGTGCGAAAATATTACCGACAGGATCTCGACACGCGCATGCGGCAACTGTTCGCCCCGTCAGCTGCGGTGCAAGCACGCAGCGAACGGCCTTATCCGCGACAGCTGCGCCAACCCGGTCGCTTCGCACCTGGCCCCGCGCCCGCTGCGGCAAGTCCGCGTCTGTCCGCGAGCTCGATCGTGCGCGGCTATCGCACCTCAATACCGCCGCGCGAGGCCTTGATCCTGCTGGCGGCAATCAATCACCCCTGGCTGTTGGAAAGCTGCGCCGAAGAGCTGGCCGAAATCGAATTTTTGCATGCCGAGGCCGATAGATTGCGCCGTGCCTTGCTCGAAGCCGGTGCCGCCCATGAAAGTCGGGAGCCCGAAACTTTGCGACAGGGCCTAGAGAGGCGAAATCTAAACCATATTCTCGCAAAGATTGAATCCGCGGTGACGCACAGGTCAGATTGGCCGGCACGCGCCGGGGCCGCTACCGATGACGTGCGTCAATGGTGGGCCCATGTCGTCACCTTGCATCGCAAGTCCCGCACGTTAAATAGAGAACTCAAAGAAGCCGAACACGCGCTAGGAGAAGAGCCGAGCGAGGAGAATCTCGCTTGGCTGCGGAACGTCCAGGGCCGCCTGTTGGCCGTTGAGGGAACGGAGGCCATGATCGATGGGTTTGGGGCGTTGTCCGGCCGGCCCTCGCGGGCCTAGCCCGGTCGTGAAATCTTCTGGACTCAATGGAGTTTCCACCGCATCTGAGTCCGCCTAGAACGGCGCGGCGGGGCTCGCGTACTGGAGAGCTTTTTATCGACGGGAGAGTTTAAGGCGGGCTTAGGAGGCCTGAGCGAGACTTCCGGCCCGTTCGCGGCGGGTAGGGCGACCGGGGGGCGGCCTTCTTTGGGAGACTTGTGAACGAGGGCGCGCCGATGGTGTTCCTCATGCGGCGGTTGGTATCCCGGCCGCATGAGGAACACGAACCGCGTCAGGGTTTTAGGGTCATGTTCCAACCCTCGTGCTTGGGCCACGGGTTGGGCAGAAATTAACACGCTTGAGAGCGGATCGACGATTCGCTCTGGGAGATATCGAATGGCGACTAAGACGAAAACCAAGGCAACACCGAAGCCGGCCGCCAAGACGCCGCTCAAGCCTAAGGTTGCCCCGAAATTTGTCGCCAAAGCAGCCCCTGCCAGGGGACCCGTGAAAGGTCCAGGAAAGCCAATCGCCAATCATAAGGATGAGGCGCCGGAAAAGGACGGAGCCGAGGTGACACCGGACACTCCGCTGCCGCTGCTTGATCTCTCGGACGCCGAAGTCAAGAAGATGATCAAGCTCGCCAAAAAGCGCGGCTACGTCACGCATGAACAGATCAACGCCGTGCTGCCGTCCGAAGAGGTGACGTCCGATCAGATCGAGGACGTGTTTGCCATGCTCAATGAAATGGGCATCAACGTCGTCGAATCGGAGGAGCCGGAGGCCGAGGAGGCGGAAAGCCGCGAGGAGGAAGAGGCCGACGACAGCGATGGCGATCTGGTCGAGGTCTCGCAAAAGACTCCGGCGAAATCCGAGAAGGCCGAACCGGGCGAACGCACCGACGACCCGGTGCGCATGTATTTGCGCGAGATGGGGTCGGTCGAGTTGCTCTCCCGCGAAGGTGAAATCGCCATCGCCAAGCGCATCGAGGCCGGCCGCGAGGCGATGATCGCCGGTCTGTGTGAGAGCCCGCTGACCTTCCAGGCCATCATCATCTGGCGCGACGAACTCAATGAGGCAAAGATCTTCCTGCGCGACATCATCGATCTCGAGGCGACCTACGCCGGGCCGGATGCCAAGGCGATGCCCGCCACGGCGGCCGCGACGGTGGACGGCCAGGCGGTACCCGGCACAGTGTCTGCTCAACCTCCGCAGATGCCGGCACCCGCGACCGCGCCGAGCGCTGCTACCCCATTCATGCCGAAGGCGAATGATGACGAGGATGCCGAAGCAACTGAGCCCCCCATTGGCGAAGGCGAGATGGACGATGACGATCTCGAGAACTCGCTCTCGCTCGCGGCCATAGAGGCCGAGCTCAAGCCCAAAGTGCTGGAAACGTTCGACAACGTTGCGGATTCCTATAAGCGTCTGCGGCGACTGCAGGATCAGGACATTCAGTTCCAACTCAAGAACCAGTCGCTGTCGCCGGCGCAGGAGCGCAAGTACAAGAAGCTCAAAGAAGAGATCATCGCCGAGGTGAAGTCGCTGCGGTTGCACCAGGCACGCATCGACGCCCTGGTCGAGCAACTCTACGACATCAACAAGCGGCTCGTCGGCTACGAGGGCCGCCTGATGCGGCTGTCCGAGAGCCATGGTGTCGCGCGCGACGACTTCCTCAAGAACTACCAGGGCTCGGAACTTGACCCGCGTTGGCTCAATCGCGTTTCGAAGCTCGCGAGCAAAGGCTGGCGGAACTTCGTCGGCCGGGACAAGGACCGCATCAAGGAAATCCGCGGCGAAATTCACGCGCTTGCCGGCGAGACCGGGCTCGAGATCCAGGAATTCCGCAAGATCGTGCAGATGGTGCAGAAGGGCGAGCGCGAGGCGCGTCAGGCCAAGAAGGAAATGGTCGAAGCGAACCTGCGGCTCGTCATTTCGATCGCGAAGAAATACACCAATCGCGGCCTGCAATTCCTCGATCTGATCCAGGAAGGCAATATCGGCCTGATGAAGGCGGTCGATAAGTTCGAGTACCGGCGCGGCTACAAGTTCTCGACCTACGCGACCTGGTGGATCCGGCAGGCAATTACGCGCTCGATCGCCGATCAAGCGCGCACCATCCGCATCCCGGTGCACATGATCGAAACGATCAACAAGATCGTGCGAACCAGCCGCCAGATGCTGCACGAGATCGGCCGCGAGCCGACGCCGGAGGAACTCGCCGAAAAGCTCGGCATGCCGCTCGAGAAGGTGCGCAAGGTGCTCAAGATCGCCAAGGAACCGATCTCGCTCGAGACCCCGATCGGCGACGAGGAGGATTCCCACCTCGGCGATTTCATCGAGGACAAGAACGCGGTGCTGCCAATCGACGCCGCGATCCAATCGAACCTGCGCGAGACGACGACCCGTGTGCTGGCTTCGCTCACCCCGCGTGAGGAGCGTGTGCTGCGCATGCGCTTCGGCATCGGCATGAACACCGACCATACGCTCGAGGAGGTCGGCCAGCAGTTCTCGGTCACGCGCGAACGCATCCGCCAGATCGAGGCCAAGGCCCTGCGCAAGCTCAAGCATCCGAGCCGGTCGCGCAAGCTGCGGAGCTTCTTGGATAATTAGCGCAAAAGTGGATGCCGGTTTTCCGATAGGGACACGCGCAAAAGAAAATTCTAGAGCGCGGGTTCCACTCGAAAATTCGCCGGGGTGGGCATCATGCTGCCCGCCGGTCTTTGCGCTCCCAGGTCTGTGCGATGCCCACCCGTGGTCTTCGATGACAGTTTGCTCCGCTGACCCGGCCAATGAATAAGAAACTCCGCCGGCTGTAGGTATATGAAATTTCAACTTTACCGTGTAAAGACGACCGCTTAGCATCGGGGTGCAACTGGTCGTGGGACACCATGAAACGTCTCGTTTTGCTGCTGGCGTGTTGCGCCCTGTGCACGGCCGCACTGCTGGCGGCCACACAAAGCGCACGGCTTTCCGACGCCACCCTGCGTAGCGCCGCACCTCGGCGAACCGCCGAATCAATACCGATACCCGGCGACATCATCGGCCGCGCCCGCGTGGTCGATGGGGATTCCCTCATGGTCGCCGGCGCTCAGATTCGGATTTTCGGGATTGACGCACCGGAGCGGCGACAGCGCTGCCGCGGCGGCAACGGTCATTTTTATGGCTGCGGCCGCCTCGCGTTCCGTGCGCTCGTCCATCGCACCCAGTTCGCGTCGGTCCGTTGCGTGCCGCGGACACGCGACAAGTTCGATCGCCTGGTCGCCACCTGCTATCAGGGAAAGGACGACATCGCGCGCTGGATGGTCCAGCAAGGTCTCGCGCTCGACTGGCCGCGTTACTCGGCCGGCGCCTACGCCGATGCCGAAGACGCAGCACGCAATGCGGAGCGCGGGCTATGGCGCGGCCGTTTCGTGCGACCGTGGGATTGGCGCCATCGGCGCAAATGGGCCGCAGTCACATCACGACTGTGAGCTGTTTTGCAGCCCGCGTGATGCCGGTATAGAGCCAGCGCTCGCGACCGTCGGCGAACGCGAACGATTCATCAAACAATACGACCCGGTCCCATTGCGAGCCTTGCGCTTTGTGCACGGTGAGCACGTAACCGAAGTCGAACTCGTCGTAATGCTTGCGCTCGTGCCACTCCAACTGGTCGATGTCACCGGTGAAACATTCCGGCCGCACCGACACCTTCACGCCACGTCCAGCCCCCTCGTCGGAGGCGAGTTGAAGTTTGATGATCCGGCGTCGAGTTGCGCCGCGCTCCTTCACGGTCCATAGGCTGCCGTTGAACAGCCCCTTGCGGCGGTTGTTGCGCAGGCACACCAGCTTGTCGCCCGCTTCCGGCGTCGGGCTCGCAAATCCGCGCCGCATACGCATGCGTTGATTGAAGGCGCGGCGGGTCGCGTTGCGGCCGACCAGGACCTGATCGGCGTCGAGCACCGATTTGGGATCGAGTTCGGATCGTCGAACCACGGCGGTCGCACCATATTGCCCGGGCACGAGCGGCTTTCCCTCGCGCACCTCCATGGACAGCCGTACGATCGGATCGTCCTGCGCCTGGCGATGCACTTCGCCCAGCATGACGTCGGGTTCGGCATTGGTGAAGAAGCCGCCACCGCTGATCGGCGGCAACTGCGCTGGATCGCCAAGCACCAGCAGCGGCACGCCGAACGACATCAGATCGCGCCCGAGCTCGGCATCGACCATGGAGCACTCGTCGATGACGATGAGCTTCGCCTTGGATGCGGGTGCGGCGTCCCACAATTCAAAGTTCGGGGTCTCCTCCTCGCTTTCAAGCGCCTTGTAGATCAGGCTGTGTATCGTAGAGGCGCCGCTGCAGCCCTTGCTGCGCATGACCTGCGCGGCCTTGCCGGTGAAGGCCGCGTAAAGCACCTTGCCATCCACCGCCTCGGCGACATGCTTGGCAAGCGTGGTCTTGCCGGTACCCGCATAGCCGAACAAGCGGAAAATCTGTGGCGCGTCACGACGGCCCGGCTTGGCCTTGAGCCAGTCCGCGACCGCCTTGAGGGCGGCATCTTGATGTGACGAGAAGGTTGGCATGCGGGTGCCAAACAATAGGAACGAAAAGTGAATCTCGTCAACTGGGGGCCGCTTCAAGGTGGTCAGATGCAATGCTTTGGCCGGCCGAAATGTCAGCATGGCCGCGCGCCGACGCAATGTGCGCATCGAGTTCCGCGGGCGCCAAAGCCGGCAGGTCGTGGTAGCCGGACAGCACGAAATAGATGCCCTGGTAGTGGTCGATCTCGTAGCGCGTACGCAACACGCGCTCGCAATCGAATGCGACACGGAGCGGCTGGGGGCTCTCCAGCGCGTACACGGATTCGCCTGCCGAGGAGGCGATACCGGCGCCAAAGATGCGCAGCCCCGCAGGCGTGCGCATGAGCCCGAACTCGACCGTATACCAATAGAGCCGCGCCAGGTTTTCGAGCGCGGGGTGACCCGCATAGGCGAGCCCCGCGCGACCATAGGCCGCCATATAGTCGGCGTAGCGCGGCTGCATCAGCAACGGCACGTGGCCGAACACGTCATGAAAGACATCAGGCTCCTCGATATAGTCGAGCTGCTCGGGTGACCTGATCCAATACCCAGCCGGAAAGCGGCGCGCCGCTAGATGCGCGAAAAACACCTCGTCCGGCACGAGGCCGGGTACTGCCACCACCGTCCAGCCCGTCGCCCGCTTGAGCACTTGGTTCATCTCGGCGAAATCCGGAATACCGGTACCAGTGATGCCGAGCGCCTCGAGTCCCACGTAGTAATCAGGCACTACGCGGCCTTTGAGCAGTTTGGTCTGGCGGACGAACAGGGTGCGCCACGTCGCGTGATCCTGCGCGCTATAGCGCTCGGGCTCCTGCGGCACCAGAAAGTCGGGGGGAATTGCGCGTCCGCTGCGCGGATCAATGTGGCAAACCGGGTCCATGGCATTCTCCCGGGGCATCGGAGTCGCCCGTACACCTGCAGATATAGTCAGTAGTTGCCCGGTTTTGCGACCGGGCCGTCCGCTCCTCTAACGCCACAATTGTGGAACTGCACCAGCCCATCGAGCCGCGCTTCGCTCTACAACTGGCTGACGGATTTGTCGCGGGTGCCCGCGTCGGGCCACGCTGCCGTGCAAATATTGAGTGAAATGAGCCGAAAAGGATAACCTTGACGACCGCTAGCGCGGTCCGTCCGGCGGCGTTTACCAGTGGATCATCCAAAGGTCATAGATCGCTGACCCGACGACACACACCGCGAGTCCACCCCAGATCAGGACGCGCGCCACGGCTTCACTGGCCCGCTCCGCGCGGTGAACGCAGTTTCTCTCCGCAAGGTTCATGGCTGCAAACCCCTTCATGCCACCCCCTCAACGTGCGTTATGTTGTCTTTGTTCCCGCCCAAGTGGAGGGGCGATGTTGCATTGCAGAAATGCAACAGGTGCGGACCTGGGCCGGAATAAGGCCAAGGTCCGGCGGAGAGCCGAAGGCTGCTCGTCATCGGCTAGATGCTGTGATCTGGGTGGGTGTCGCCCGCGTTGTTTGCGGCGGCCCGCGACCCCGAGCCGTTTGGGCTCGCTGCCGAATGTATCGGGAGGAAGCGTTTTCGCTCAAACCACACAATGGCTGTCTGAAGCCGGCGGCGCCGAAGAGTGATACCGGCGCATGGTCGGTTACGCCATTGAGGCGTGAACCGACCAATGCGCGTTGGTCATCACCGTCGTGGCGGTGGCACGTGCACGCGGCCGCTGGGCTACGAGCGCCGCTGTACCTTCGCCAAACCGATTCCGAATCTCGACGCAACGATGCTACCGTGCGCCGCGCCGCAGGGCCCGTAGCTCAATGGTCAGAGCTAGCGGCTCATAACCGCTTGGTTGCAGGTTCGAGTCCTGCCGGGCCCACCAGTTCGCCCACACGCTTGGGCACGTGCCCGTTGATGACTAACACGTGATGGATTGCGGCTTCTCGCTGCAACATTGTTGCCCTGCGCTTGGTCGAACGATATAGATTTCATCAAAAAAACCGCGCAGTTGGCTTGGCATTGACGGCTGTCGGCATCTGCGCGGCAAACAGAGCGGGAGCAGAATGTTTCGGGTAAAGAGTCCTCAAGACTTCGGTTCGGCTATTCTTTTCTTGCTGATCGGCTTGGCCGGTCTGTACTTCGGCAAGGATCTAACGTACGGAACGACCAGCCGCATGGGGCCGGGCTATTTTCCGTATTTGCTGAGCTGGCTGATCATCGGTATCGGCGTCGCCGTCGGTCTGATGTCGCTGACGATCGAAGGGCCGCCAATCGAGAGGCCGCAGTTCCGGCCAATGTTTTTCGTGCTGCTGTCGGTCGTCGTCTTTGGTTACATGATGAGCTATGTCGGGCTCGCCATCACGGGTGTGGTGATGACGTTGATTGCCGCTTTCGCCCGCCGCAACATCAATCTGTTCGAGTCGCTTTTGCTCGGGGTTGGGTTGTCGATCGGCTGCGTTCTCATTTTCGTCTATGGGCTCGGACAGCCCCTGCCGGCTTGGTGGGGGGAATAGGCCATGGACGTTTTCGCCAACCTGGCGACCGGGTTCGCCGCAGCCGGAACCCTCCAGAACCTGTGGTTTGCGCTGATCGGTTGCGTGCTCGGAACGCTGATCGGTGTCTTGCCCGGCATCGGCCCCATCCCCACCATCGCGATCCTGTTGCCGGTGACATACGGGCTCAACCCCCTGTCGTCGCTGGTGATGCTCGCTGGCATCTATTATGGCGCCCAGTATGGCGGCTCGACCACGTCGATCCTGGTCAACATGCCAGGCGAGGCGTCCTCGATCGTCACCTGTATCGATGGTCACCAGATGGCCAAGCAGGGGCGCGCCGGTGCCGCGCTGGCGGTGGCGGCGCTGGGATCGTTCTTTGCCGGCTGCGTCGGCACCGTGTTTATCTGTGCGTTCGCGCCGCCTCTGGCCGCGCTCGCTCAGCAGTTCAATTCGCCCGACTACTTTTCGCTGATGGTGCTCGGTCTCATCACCGCGGTCGTGCTGGCGCACGGTTCGGTGATCAAGGCCATTGCGATGATCCTGATCGGGCTTCTGTTCGGCCTCGTCGGGACCGACGTCAACAGCGGCGCGACCCGCTACACATTCGGCGTTTCGGTGCTGTGGGACGGACTTGATTTCCTCCCCATGGTCATCGGTATGTTCGGCGTGGTCGAGATCATCCGCAATCTCGAGCAGCCCGACCTGGGGCGCTCGGCCATCTCTGCGCGTTTCCGCGACCTGTGGCCGAGCATGAAGGATTTCCATGAATCGTGGCGGGCAGTGCTGCGCGGTACCGGTCTCGGCGCGCTGCTCGGCATTCTGCCGGGCGGCGGTGTGGTGCTGGCCTCATTTGCGGCCTACACGGTCGAGAAGAAGGTTGCCAGGGATCCGTCGCGCTTTGGCAAGGGAGCGATCGAAGGCGTGGCCGGTCCGGAGTTCGGCCAATAACGCCGCGGCGCAGACGTTGTTCATTCCGCTGCTCACCTTGGGGCTGCCGTCCAACGCCATCATGGCGCTGATGATGGGGGCGATGATGATCCAGGGGATTCAGCCCGGCTCGGCGGTGATGACGAGCCGGCCGGACCTGTTCTGGGGCCTGGTCGCCAGCATGTGGATCGGCAATCTAATGCTGGTGATCATCAACCTTCCGATGATCGGAATCTGGGTCAAGCTTCTTTCGCTGCCCTACCGGTTCCTGTATCCGGCGATCCTGCTGTTCTGCGTCATCGGTGTGTATTCGACCAACAACAACTCGGTGCTGATGGTGTTCACCGCGGGGTTCGCCCTGTTCGGCTATATCCTGGTACGGTTCGGCTGCGAGCCGGCGCCAATGGTGCTCGGTTTCATCTTGGGCCCGTTGATGGAGGAGAACCTTCGGCGCTCGCTCGTGCTCTCGCGCGGCGACCCTATGATATTCATTCAGCGGCCGATCTCGGCGACCCTGCTCGTGCTGTCGGCCTGCGTCGTTCTGCTGATCGTGCTGCCGGCGCTGCGCAAGTCCCGCGAAGAAGTATTCCAAGAATAGAGCGATCGCACGGATCGCCGATGATTTGGGCATGTTCCGCAAAAGAGCCTGCCCCGGGCGTGATCCGGGCAGGGAACCGGCTCTGCGAATAGGACATGCTCAACAGTAGAGCGATCGCGATCCAGGCTCAGTGCATGGCGCGATTTCATGTGGGAGGAATGACTATGAGGAACAACAGCTGGAAACTTCCGACCAAGGCACTGCTGTTGGCCGCGGGCTTGGGCCTCGTTCCGGTTGTTGCGCAAGCCCAGCAATATCCGGCGCAGGACATCCATTTCATCTGCGCGTTCCCGCCCGGTAGCGGCGCCGACGTGCTGGTGCGCTATTTCGCCGACAAGGTGCGGCCGCTCACCGGCAAGAACGTCATCGTCGAGAACCGGTCGGGAGCGGGCGGCAATATTGCGATCGAATATGTCGCCCGGGCAAAGCCCGACGGTTACACGGTGTTCGTCCACGGGGCGAGCGGCGTGGCCGCGAGCATGAGCCTGTTCAAGAAGCCGCCGGTCGACGTGGGCAAGACCATCCAGGTGGTTTCCACGATCAACAGGCAACCCTTCATGGTGCTGGTCGATGCCAAGTCGCCGATCAAGACGCTGGCGGAGCTCACGGCTGCGATGAAACCGAAGGGCAACAAGGCGAGCTATGCGACCGCGGCGCCATTCGGCACCGTCGTCGGCGAGATCTACAAACGCGGCACCGGCGTCGAGGCGGTTGAAGTGCCCTACAAGAACGCCATCGACTCGCTCAACGATCAACTCAGCGGGGCCATCGATTATTCGGTCCACGATCCGGTCTATGCGCTGGCCGAGCAGCGCAAGGGTGAACTGCGCATCCTGGCGGTGAGCACCTCTGAGCGGCTCAAGGCCAATCCGGACTTTCCGACCCTGAAGGAGCTCGGGGTTTCCGATCTCAATATGATGGGGTGGTGGGCCGCCATGGTGCCGCAGGGTACGCCCAAGCCGGTGGCCGATCAGATCAACAAGTGGTTCGATGAAGTGGTCGGATCCGACGAAACCAGGAAATTCCTCGCGAGCTTCGGCGGCGATCAACTGATCATGCCGCCGGACCAAGCGCAGGCGCTGTTCCTCAAGGAAATCGGTAACTGGGCCGAATACGTCCGTATCTCCAAGCTCGTGCCCGCGGGGTGACGTCCCGGCACGCCGGCAATGGTGCTGGCGCGCCCAATCTTAGTGGAGTGAAAAGATCGCAATGACCCACGGTGTGAAACGTTTCGCTTGCGCCGCCGCGCCGGCGATGCTGCTGGCCGCGATGCTGTCGTCTCCCGCGCAGGCACAGTCCTATCCCAACCAAGACATCCATTTCATCTGCGCGTTCCCGCCTGGAAGCGGCGCCGATGTGCTCGTGCGCTACTTCGCCGAGCAGGTGGGCCCGCTGACCGGCAAGAACATCATTGTCGAGAACAAGTCGGGTGCTGGCGGCAACATCGCGATGGAATACGTCAGCAAGCAAAAGCCTGACGGATATACGGTCTTCGTTCACGCCGGCAGTGCCGTGGCGGCGAACATGTGGCTGTTCAAGAAACCGCCGTTCCCGGACGCCGGCAAGGCTATCCAGGTCGCCGGCACCATCAACCGGCAACCGTTCATGTTGGTGGTCGACGCCAAGTCTCCTTATAAGACCACCGCAGAATTGACCGAGGCGATGAAGAAAAAGGGTGACAAGGCGACCTACGCGTCGGCCGCACCAACCGGAACGGTGATGGGTGAGCTCTACAAGGTGGCAACCGGGGTCAAGGCTGTTGAGGTTCCCTATAAGAACGCCGTCGATTCGCTCAACGATCAGCTCAGTGGTGCCGTCGATTACGGCATGCACGACCCGGTCTATTCGCTGGCGCAGCAGCGCGAGGGACGCTTGCGCATCCTCGGGGTCAGCACCGGCCAGCGACTCGATGCCACCCCCAATCTGCCGACAATGGCCGAGCAGGGCATCCCGATGGATCTCACCGGCTGGTGGGCTGCGATGGTGCCGCAGGGCACCCCGAAGGAAGCTGTCGACCAGATCAACAAATGGTTTGCCCAGGTCGTTGGCTCCCCTGAAACCAAAGCATTTCTCAACAAGTTCGGCGGCGATCCGCTCACCGAATCACCCGACAAGGCTCAGGCTCGTCTGCTGCAGGACGTGGGCAATTGGAAGCGTTACATCGAGGTCGCGAAGATCGAGCCACAAGGCTGATGCGGCTGCGACGATCCGGCGCGCTTGGAGAGCCCGCCGTGGGTCTCGTCTCGGCGCGTAGACGTGCGAACATGGCGCGGCGTCGAAGATAGCGGTGCCGCGCCGCTTTATTCAACGGGAGGGAAGTAACATGCAGCATTCGTGGACATGCTTACGTTCCATCGCGCCGGCAGCGACGCTGGTTGCGACCCTCGGGATGGCGCCGACGACGGCGTGGGCCCAGCAATATCCAACCCAGGACATCCACTTCATCTGCGCGTTTCCGCCCGGCAGCGGCGCCGACGTGCTGGTGCGTTATTTCGCCGAGAAGGTTCGTCCGCTCACCGGCAAGACCATCATTGTCGAGAACAAGGTTGGCGCCGGCGGCTATATCGGGCTGCAATACGTGGCGCAGGCGAAGCCTGACGGTTACACGGTGTTCGTCCACGCGGGCAGCGGCGCGGCTGCAAGCATGAGCCTGCTCAAGGCGCCGTCGGTCGATGTTCCAAAACAGATCCAGGTCGCCGGCACGATCAACCGGCAGCCCTACATGATCGTCGTACATGCGAGCAAGCCGTATAAGACGCTTGCGGAACTGACGGCGGCGATGAAGGAGAAGGGCGAGAAGGCGACCTACGGCACGTCCAACCCGAGCTCGACCATTCTGGCGGAGATCTACCGCAACACCGCCGGTGTGAAGGCCGTGCAGGTCGACTACAAGACCGGCGCCGACATGGTGAACGATCTTGCCAGTGGGCAGCTCGATTTTGCCTCCGCCGATCCGGTGCAGGCGTTGAGCATGCAACGCAAGGGCGACTGGCGCATTCTCGGCATCAGCAGCGGTCAGCGCTTGCATGCGACCGGCGACTTGCCGACCATGACCGAGCAGGGCGTCCCGATGGACGTCACCGGGTGGTGGGCCGCGATGGTGCCGACCGGCACCCCGAAAGCTGCCGTCGATCAGATCAACAAATGGTTCGTCGAGGTCGTCGGCTCGGACGAGACCAAGAAGTTCCTCGGTCAGTTCGGCGGCGACCCGCTGATCGAAACGCCGGAACAGGCGCAGGCGCGGCTGGTCAAGGACGTGAAGGAGTGGGCCGAGTACGTGCGGCTGGCGAAGATCCCGCCGCAGGGTTGACGCCTTTGCAATTTGTAGCCCGGATGGAGAAGCGTAATCCGGGAAGGAGAATCCTGGATTTGGCTGCGCTCCATCTGGGCTACGACTTCGTCCGGGCGACAACGCGGGTCGAACGAATCCTGAGAGGAACTCGATGAAGCGATCAACAACCTGGTTGCCCGCTCTCGCCATCGCGCTGCTGGCATTTTGCCCCGGCGCACAGGCCCAGCAATATCCCACTCAGGATATCCACTTCGTCACCGGCTTCCCCCCGGGCAGTGGTGCCGACGTGATCACGCGCTATTTCGCCGAAAAGCTGCGTCCGTTCGCCGGCCGCAATATCCTGGTCGAGAACAAAGTCGGCGCCGCCGGTGCGATCTCGATCGAGTATGCGGCGAAATCCAAACCCGACGGCCATACGATCCTGCTCAACGCGGGCAGCGCGACCGCGGCCAGCATGCACCTCCTGAAGAACCCGCCGGTCGACGTGCTGAAAGCGTTTCAGATCGCCGCCACCATCAACCGGCAGGCGTTCATGATGGTGGTCGACGCCAAGAGCCCGTACAAGAGCGTGGCCGACGTGACCTCTGCAATGAAAGCCAAGGGTGAGAAGGCATCGTACGCCACGGCGGCGCCTTCGGGCATCGTCATGGGCGAAATGTACAAGGCGATTACCGGGGTCAAGGCTGTGGAGGTTCGCTACAAGGACGCGGTCGGCTCGCTCAACGAGATCATGGACGGCAAGCTCGATTACGGCATGCATGATCCGGTATTTTCGCTCGCCCAGCAGCGCGAGGGCCGGCTGCGTATACTCGCCCACAGTTCTGGTCAGCGGCTCAACGCGATTCCTGACGTGCCGACGATGGCGGAATTGGGCGTCACCGGCATGGATCTGACCTCATGGTGGGCGTTGCACGTGCCGGCCGGCACGCCGGCGCCGGTGATCGACGCGCTCAACGGCTGGATGAAACAGGTGCTGGAGACGGAGGAAACCAAGAAGTTCCTCAACCAGTTCGGCGGCGACCCGTTCATCAGTACGCAGCAGGCGGGTCAGGCCCTGTTCATCAAGGATGAAAAGAACTGGGCCGATTATGTGCGCATCGCCAGGATAGAGCCGCAGTAACGCGCCGGTAACCCGGACGGAGCGGAGCGCAATCCGGGTTCAATCGTGAACGGGCAAGACCCCGGATTTCGCTGGCGCTCCATCCGGACTACGGTGCCAACTTCCGCGCTGGAGAGAAATGGAAATGCGATTCTGGCCAACTCGTCTGCTCGTCGCCGCTTCGATCGCAATTCTAGCCGCGCCGTTCAGTGCGCAGGCGCAGGATTATCCGTCGCGCGAGATCCACGTGATCTGTGCGTTTCCGGCCGGCAGCGGCGCCGACGTGCTGGTGCGCTACTTTGCCGAGAAACTGCGCGTGCTCGCCGGCAAACCGGTGATCGTCGAAAACAAAGTCGGGGCCGCCGGCAACATCGCGGCCGAATATACGGCGCGCGCCAAGCCGGACGGCTATACGATCCATATCCACGCGGGCTCCTCGACCGCGGCGAATTTCTGGCTGTTCAAGCATCCACCCATCAATCCAGCCAAGGATTTGCAGGTGGTCGCGACGCTCAACCAGCAACCGTTCATGGTCGTGGTGGCGGCAAGCAGCCCCTACAAAACACTCGTTGAGCTCACCGCGGCGATGAAGCAGAAGGGCGATAAGGCGAGCTACGCGGAATTGAACACCACCGGTAAGGTGATGGGTGAGCTCTACAAGATCGCGACCGGGGTGAAAGCGCTAGATGTGCCCTACCGCACGGCGAGCGATTCGCTCAACGATTTTGCCAGCGGTGTCATTGACTACGGCATGATGGATCCGGTCGTTGCCATCAGCCAGACCAAAGCTGGCCGGTGGCGCATGCTCGCGGTCTCCACCGCCAAGCGGATGCAGGCGGTGCCTGATCTGCCGACCATGACGGAATCAGGCATCCCTGGCGTCGAGCTGTTCGGCTGGTTCGCCGCCATGGTGCCGGCGGCGACCCCGCGTCCGATCGTCGATCAGCTCAACAAGTGGTTCAACGAGATCGAAGCCACCGAGGAGACCAAGAAGTTTCTCAACAGCTTCGGCGGGGATCCCTGGATCACGACCCCCGAACAAGGCCAGGCGCAGCTCGCCAAGGATCAGAAGGACTGGGAGAACTACGTCAAGGCTGCCAAGATCGAGCCGCAGGGCTAACCGCCACTCTCTTTCATCATCGCCGAGCTCGACCCGGCGATCTTGTGAGGAGGGAAGGAGCCTGGGTAAGCGAGGTGGCCGGGACGAGCCTGAGCCCAGCCATGACGGAGGAGGCAGGACGTTGCGACGCGCAGCACGACAACTGGCAGGGGCAGCCGTTCTTACGTTGGCGTTTTTGCCAACTGCAAGCCACGCCCAGACTTACCCCGCGCAGGACCTCCATCTCATCAGCGCCTTTCCGCCCGGCAGCGGCGCCGATGTGCTGGTGCGCTATTTCGCTGAGAAACTGCGCCCGCTGGCGGGCCGCACCGTGCTGGTGGAGAACAAGGCCGGCGCTGGCGGAAACATTGCGACCGAATACGTCGCGCGCTCGAAACCGGACGGCCACACCATCTTCGTTCATGCCGGCAATACGCTCGCATCCAATTTCCACCTGATCAAGAATAATCCGGTCGACGCGCGCAAGCAGATCCAGATCGCCGCGACCATCAACCGGCAGGCGTTCATGCTGGTCGTCGATGCCCAGCGCCCGTGGAAGACGCTGGCGGATCTGACCACCCACGTCCTCGCACGCGGCGACAAGGCCACCTACGCGACCGCCGCCAATTCCGGCGTGATCATGTGTGCGATCTACAAAGAGACGGCGCATCTGGCGGCCGTGGAGGTCAACTACAAGATGGCGCAGGATTCGCTCAACGACATGGCGAGCGGTACGGTCGATTTCGGCTGCCACGATCCGGTGTTTGCGCTGTCGCAGGCGCGCGAAGGACGCCTGCGCGTCCTTGCGGTCGCGTCGGCGCGCCGCCTCGCCGCGGCGCCGGAGCTGCCGAGCATGAGCGAGCTCGGCTATCCGATGGACCTGATGGGATGGTTTGCCGCCATGGTGCCGGCCGCGACGCCGCGCCCGATCGTCGACAAGATCAACGCCTGGTTCAACCAGATTCTCGCGACCGACGAGACGCGAGCGTTCCTCACGAGCTACGGTGGCGACCCGTGGATCAGCACGCCCGATGAGGGCCAGGCGCGCCTGCTCAAGGACATCCAGGACTGGGAGGAATATGTGCGCGTTGCCAAGCTCAAGCCGCAGGGATGAAAATGCCCGAGGGATGTCGATGACGCGTATGGCAGTTCGACTGGCGGCCTTTTCGGCGCTGGCATTGATGCTGTCTCCATCCGCGGGCCACGCGCAGCCCTATCCTTCTCAAGACGTGCATTTCATCTGTGCCTTTCCGGCCGGCAGCGGTGCCGACGTGATCGTGCGGTATTTCGCTGAAAAGATGCGACCACTCCTCAACCGCACCGTGATCGTCGAGAACAAGCCGGGCGCCATCGGGAATATCGCCACCGAATATCTGGCGCGCGGCAAGCCCGACGGCCATACGATCTATATCCACGGCGGCAGCGCCGTCGCCGCCAACATGCACATGTTCAAGCACCCGTCCGTCGACGCCGGCACGGCGATCCAGGTGGTCGCCACGTTGAACAAACAGCCGACCATGTTCGTGGTGCACGTCAGCAAGCCCTGGCATACGGTCGCGGAGGTGACGGCCTACGCCAAGGAGCGCAAGGAGAAGGGGACCTACGCCACCTCAAACCCGGTCGGTAAGACCATGGGGGCGATCTACAAGCAACAGGCCGGCCTGCAGGCGGTGGAAGTCAACTATCGCACGGCGTCGGATTCGCTCAACGACATGCAAAGCGGAACCATTGATTATGCGCTGTTCGACAACGTGTTCGCGACCGCACAGGCACGGGAGGGTCGCGTACGCATTTTGGCGGTGAGCACTGCGCAGCGTTTGGCGGCCAATCCGGATTTTCCGACTATGACCGAACTCGGTTATCCGATGAATCTCATGGGCTGGTTCGCCGCGATGGTTCCGTCGGCGACGCCGCGCCCGATCGTCGATCAGCTCGGGATCTGGTTCAGCCAGATCGTCGCAACCGACGAGACCAAGGCGTTTCTCAACCGGATTGCCTCTGATCCGTTCATCTCAACACCGGACCAGGCCCAGGCGTTGCTGCTGCAGCAGATCAAGGATTGGGGCGAGTACGTGCGCGTCGCGAATATCGAACCACAGGGGTGAACCTCGGGCGTATGAATTTTTTCGGACCTCGTCCTGTGAGGAGCGCGGCCCGTCAAGGGCCGCGCGTCTCGAAGGATGAGGCCTAAGAAGGCCCACGGACCTTTAACTGTGGCCATTAGGGAGGAGCAAATGTCGCGGTCTCATCTAGCTGCCGCCTTAGCATTCGCAGTCCTGGCGATCCCATCCGTCGGGTTTGCCCAAACCTATCCTAGCCAGGACGTTCATTTCATCTGCGCGTTCCCGGCCGGTAGCGGCGCCGACGTACTGGTGCGCTATGTGGCGGAAAAAGTCCGCCCGCTCGCCGGCCGGCCGATCCTGGTGGAGAACAAGGTCGGCAATGCCGGGATGATCGCGGCCGAATACACGGCCCGCGCCAAGCCGGACGGCTACACCATCTACGTCCATGCGGCGAGCACGGTTGCCGGCAATATGTGGCTCCTGAAGAAGCCGCCGATCGACGCGGCGCGCGATATCTTCGTGGCCGCCACCATCAACCGGCAGCCTTTCATGGTCGCGGTACCCGCACAGTCGCCCTACCGGAGCGTCGCCGAATTGACCGAGGGCGTAAAAAAGAAGGGCGACAAGGCGAGCTATATGCAGTCGAACGTCACCGGCAAAGTCATGGGCGAGCTCTACAAGCTTGCAACCGGCATCCAGGCGGTCGACATTCCCTACCGCACCGCCAATGAGAGCCTCAACGACTTCATGAGCGGTGCCCTCGATTTCGGCATGGTGGATCCGGTATTCGCGCTGGTCCAGGAGCGCGAAGGGCGCATCCGCAATCTCGCCGTGAGCACGGCGCAGCGCATGCAGGCGGTGCCGCATCTTCCCACCATGGTGGAGCTTGGTTTCCCGTCGATCCACATCACCGGCTGGTTTGCCGCCATGGTACCGTCGGCGACGCCGCGTCCGATCATCGACCAGATCAACAAGTGGTTCGTCGATGTGATCAGCACCGCCGAGACCAAGCAATTCCTCAATCAGTTCGGCGGTGACCCCTATGTGACAACGCCGGACGAGGCACAGGCAGCGCTCATGCAGGACATCAAGGATTGGGAAGGCTACGTTAGGGCGGCCCGAGTTCGAGCCGCAGGGATAGGTGTTGTAGCCCGCCTGGAGCAACACGGTCTGCGGACACTCCATGCCCGGAGCCGGCCTGACGTTGCGCTCCATCCGGGCTACGAACCAGAAAATTCCGGAGGATGTCATGAGATGGGTGTGCTCAATCGCCGGTTCCGCAGCCACGCTTTTTGTCATGGCTTTCCCCGCCCAGGCCCAGGACTATCCGGCTAAGGAAATCCATTTCATCTGCGGCTTCCCGGCCGGGACCGGCGCCGACACGATCGTACGCTACTACGCCGAGAAGCTGCGGCCGATTATCGACCGCACTATCCTGGTGGAGAATCGGCCGGGCGCCGGCGCCAACATCGCCATCGAATACGTCGCAAAATCACGGCCGGACGGCTACACCATCCTGGTGCACGGAGGGTCTGGGCTTGCCTCCAACATGCACGTCTACAAAAAGCCGCCGGTTGCGACGGTCGATGCATTCCAGATCTTTGCGACCATCAATCAACAGGCCTTCATGCTGGTGGTTGACGCCAACAAACCCTGGAAGACAGTCGCCGAACTGACTGCGGCGATGAAGCAGAAGGGTGAGAAGGCGACCTACGGGAGCGGCGCGCCGGCGAGCGTGGTGCTCGGCGCGATCTACAAGGCATCGGCGGGGCTCTCCTCGGTCGAGGTCAATTACAAGCAGTCCTCGGACGTGATGAACGACATGCTCGGAGGCGCCCTCGACTATGCGGTGATGGAACCGATCTTTGCGACCGCCCAGCACAGGCAAGGCAAGCTGCGCGTGCTGGCGGTCTCGAGCGAGCGGCGGCTCGACGCGGCGCCGGATTTTCCGACCATGATCGAGGCCGGCATTGCGGGCGCGAGCATGAGCCTGTGGTGGGCCGCGATGGTTCCGGCGCAAACTCCGAGGCCGATCATCGATAAGCTCAACAAGTGGTTCGATCAGGTGACGGCGAGCGATGAAACCAAGAAGTTTCTGAATGGTTTTGCCAGCGATCCTTTCATCGCTACGCCCGAACAGGCGCAGGAGAAACTCCGGCGTGACGAGAAGGCCTGGGCCGAGTACATGCGCATCGGCAAGCTCGAGCCGCAGGGATAAGTACCTCGCCCCGCAACCGAGGCGAGGTATCGCGCGCGCGGCAGGGCAGACTGACGGAGGACGACCCTTGAATCCAATGCATGTGATCACGGCCTGCGCAGCGGTTCAGTTGGTCGTCATGTCTGACCCCGCCTCCGCCCAGACCTACCCGGCCCAGGAGCTGCGCTTCATTTGCGCCTATCCGGCCGGCAGCGGCGCCGACATCTTCGTACGCTTCTATGCCGAGAAGCTGCGGCCCATCATCGGTCGCACCATCATCGTCGAGAACAAGCCAGGTGCGGTAAGCAACATCGCGACCGAATACGTGGCGCGCAGCAAGCCCGACGGCTACACGGTCTATATCCAGGGCGCGAGCTCGATTGCCGCCAACATGCACCTGTTCAAGCACCCGCCAGTCGACGTCGGCAAGGCGATCCAGATCGCGGCCCCGCTCAACAAACAGCCCTACATGCTGGTGGTGGACGCCAGCCGACCGTGGACGAGCGTGGCCGAGCTCACCGTCTATCTCAAAGACAAAAAGGATAAGGCAAGTTACGCGACCACCAATCCACCCGCCAAAGTGATGGGGGCGATTTACAAGGCGCGCGCCGGCCTGCAGGCGGTCGAGGTGCCGTACCGAACCGCGTTTGACACCGTCAACGACATGCAGAGCGGTGCGCTCGACTATGCCCTCTACGATCCGGTGTTCGCCACCACTCAGGCGCGGGAGCGGCGCATGCGCATTCTGGCGGTGAGCACCGGCGAGCGCACCAAGGCCAACCCCGAACTGCCGACCATGGCGGAGTCGGGCGTCGCAATGGACCTGCTCGGTTGGTTCGCCGCCATGGTGCCTATGGGCACGCCGCGTCCGGTTGTTGATCAGCTCAACAAATGGTTCAATGACCTGGACGCTACCGACGAGGCCAGGAAATTCCTCAACAGCATCGGCGGTGACCCGTGGATCACCACGCCGGATGAAGGCCAGGCACGGTTCATCCAGGACATCAAGGATTGGGGAGAATACGTTCGTACCGCCAATATCGAACCGCAGGGATAGGAGCAAGTATGTGCCGGCGCGACCTCGACGCCGGCAGAATATTTCGTGCATTGTGATCTGCGTCATGTGCTCCGACCAATCCGAAGATCGATGCTACATCACCGGAGCAATCGAAAGATGTCACTGACGCGTTCGATGTCACATCGATCCATCCGCCGGTACCGCCGCCGAGCTCTCATCAATGGGAATTCGGCGCAGCGCTTGTACGACACCGAGTGATGCGATGATGGCATCCCGCGCCGTCATCGTTGTCTCCTCCGCGCGGCGACGGTCCGGGTATTGTTGAGAGAGGTGCCTCATGCCAGCCAGCCTCAGCCCTTGGCCGTCAGTACAGATCGGCCATCAGGGACACCCTGTGAAGACACTGCAGTTATTGCTGCGCGCGCGCGGCCACAACGTCGCAATCGATGGCGCGTTTGGTCCCCAAACCGATGCAGCGGTCAAGGCTTTTCAAACAAGCAAGGGCCTTCCCGCCAACGGCGTGGTCAGTCAGCCGACGTGGACGGCTCTGATCATTCAAGTCAAAAAAGGCAGCAGCGGCGACGCTGTCCGCGGCGTGCAGGAGGAATTTCAATTTCGCAACGAGTCGGGTGATCCCAGCAAGGGCGTGCAGGTCGATGGGGCGTTCGGACCGCAAACCGACGGTGCGGTACGTGGCTTTCAGCACGCCCTGTCGCTCGACATTCCCTCAGTCGCTGTCGACGGAATCGTCGGTCCCGTCACGTGGCAAGCGTTGGTCAGCGGCATGTTGTCCGGGTAGCGTTCAACCCGGCTCTGAGTAGCCGGCGTACGCCCAAAGTCATGCGCGCCGAGTCCACGAGATTAAGAGCGGTCGTATGGGCGCGGCCGCCGAGCGGTGCCCGTTGCTTTCTCCGACGGCCCGGCCGACAATCAACGCCAAGCAAATAACTTCCACGGGGAGGGCCCGGTGAAAGCTGCGTCGCGGCGGGGTCTGCGCTTCGCCACCCCAGTCATCGCGCTCGTCATCGTCGCGAGCGCGACACTCACTGCGAAAGCCGAAGACTATCCGAGCCAGGACTTCCATTTTGTCACCAGCTTCCCACCCGGCAGCGGCGCCGACGTGCTGACGCGCTTCTTTGCCGAGAAGGTGCACGCCCTCACCGGCCGCACCGTGATCGTCGAGAATAAGGCCGGCGCCAGCGGCGCGATTGCGGTTGGTTACGCGGCACGCGCCAAGCCGGACGGCTATACGATGTATCTCTCCGCCGGCAGCGGCACCGCCGCTCAGATGCATCTGTTCAAGGTCCCGCCTGTCGACGTGCTCAAGGCATTCCAGCTCGCCGCAACAATCAACCGGCAAGCCTTCATGCTCACGGTCGATGCAAAATCACCGTATACGAGCGTGCCCGAGCTCACCGCCGCCATGAAACAGAAGGGCAGTGCTGCGACCTACGCGGTCGCGGCCACCTCCGGCATCGTCATGGGCGAAATGTACAAGGCGATCACCGGCGTGAGCGCCGTGGAGCTGCGCTACAAGGACTCCGCGGGCGCGCTCAACGACATGGCAAGCGGCCGCGTCGACTATGGCATGCACGACCCGGTGTTTTCGCTCGCGCAGCAGCGCGAGGGCCGGATCCACATCCTGGCGCACAGCTCGGGCCAGCGACTCGCTGCCATTCCCGATATTCCGACCATGGCGGAATCCGGCGTGTCCGGCATGGACCTGACCTCCTGGTGGGCGGTGCACCTGCCGAGTGCGACACCGCGACCGATCATCGATCAGATCAACACCTGGTTCAACAAGATCCTGACAATGGACGATACGCGCGAGTTCCTCAACAAGTTCGGCGGTGATCCGTTCATCTCGACCCCCGACGCCGCCCAGGCGCTGTTCGTCAAGGAAGAAGCCGCCTGGGGCGAATATGTGCGCATCGCCAAGATCGAGCCGCAGGGATAACGCCGTCATGGCCGGGCCGGCCGAAGCCCGAGTCCCGGCCATCCCGACAAGGAGGGCAGAACGCCAGCCCGAGCGGGATGTGCGAATACCCACGCATGACGAAGGAGAAACAGTCATGCGCCTAAAGCATCGTGGTTTGCGTTTTCTCGTCCCTCTCACGCTCTCAGTTCTGCTGTTTTCCATCCTTCCCGCCGCGACGCAAACCTACCCCAGCCAGGACGTCCACCTGATTTGCGGCTACCCCGCCGGCAGCGGCGCCGACATCATCGTGCGGTACTATGCGGAGAAGCTGCGCCCGATCGTCGGGCGCACGGTCATCGTCGATAACAGGGTCGGCGCCGCCGGCAACATCGCGACCGAGTACGTGGCGCGTGCCAAACCCGACGGCTATACGATCTACCTCACCGGCGGGGGCGTTCTTGCCGCCAACATGTATCTATTCAAAAAACCGCCGGTCGACGTTGCCAAGGAATTGCGGACTGTGGCCTCGATCAACCGGCTCGCGACCATGCTGGCGGTTCGCGCCAGCGCGCCGTGGCAATCGCTCGCTGAGTTGACCGGCTATCTCAAGCCGCGGGGCGACGAGGCGACCTATGCTTCCACGAATCCGGTCGCGCAGGCGGTGGGCGAGCTCTACAAGCAGGCGACCGGCGTCAGCGCAGTCCAGGTCGGCTACAAGACCGGCTTCGACAGTGCCAACGACGTGCAGAGCGGCGCGGTCGACTATGCGGTGCTCGATCCGGTCTATGCGCTCGCCCAACAGCGTGAAGGCCGGCTGCGCATCCTCGCCATCAGCGCCGGCCGACGCATGGAGGGTTTTCCGGATCTGCCGACCTTCGCGGAACAGGGTGTGGCGATCGACCTGCTGGGTTGGTGGGGGGCGTTCGTGCCGGCGGCGACACCGCGTCCGATCATCGAACAGCTCAATACCTGGTTCAATCAGGTGCAGGCACTGCCTGAGACCAAGACGTTTCACAACACCTATGGAAGCGACCCCTGGATCGCGACCCCACAGGAGGGACAGGCGCGGTTGCTGGAGGATATCAAGAACTGGGCCGAGTACGTCCGAGTCGCCAAAATCGAGCCGCAAGGGTAACCGCACGACTTGCGAGATCAGCTTCTTGATGATGCCGATCCGCAGTCGATCACGACGCCGTCACCGAAATGGGTTGACGATCGTAACACCTTCGATGCTGCGGCCATGAGACATATCCTCTGAATATAGTTCGCGACATCCGAGGGCCAGCGCGGCTGCGAGGACAGCCGCGTCCCAGTAGGAGACGCGATGCGTCGCCGCGATTGCGAGCGCATGCGTCATTATCGGCACTGTAATCTCTTGGACCTGGAAGCGTAACCAGGTGCGAACGAGACCAGCCGCGATCTCTTGGGAAATTGCATCTTGTCGATTCGGGCGTGTGGCCTGGACATAGAATTCCTGCAAAATCTGAACCGACAGAGCATTGTTGTCGCCATCAAGAAGCGCGAGCGCTCGATCGCGCTTTGTTCGCTCGCTTGGATGATTGCTGATCGCGTAAAGGAGGATGTTTGTGTCAAGAAACTGCAACGACATCTACGCGCCTCGATGATGGATGTCGTCGCGCGACAGCCGGTCTTTGGCGCGAAATGATGTGATTCGGGACCGCAGCTCTCTCTCTTCGCGTTTGAGCCGTTCCGCTTCGCCTTCCTCGGACGCCAGTTGTACGAGAAAGCGCTTGACCAACGCGGAAACGGATGTGTCCTGCTCGGCCGCCTTGATGCGCGCCCGGCGATAAACCTCGTTGTCAACCGATACTGTGATATTTTTCATATTTACACAGTATCACAAAATCGCGGTGTCCGGCAACCGAACCGGATTGGATCAGGTCGCGATTGACGCCCGGTCCCCAATCACCCATCACCGCCCCATGAAACTCCCGCCCCGCGCCATCGATTGCGATATCCACCCTGCGGTGCCGTCGACCGCGGCGCTGCTGCCCTACCTTCCCGAATACTGGCGCGATCAGTTTCTCAATCGCCATATCGATCGTTACCCGTTCACGTTGATGAGCTATCCGCCCGACGCGCCGGCGAGCTGCCGCCCGGATTGGCGGCCGGAGGTGGGACTTCCCGGTAGCGACATCGCTGCGCTGCGTCGTCAGGCGCTCGACGCATTCGGCACCAGCATTGCGATCTGCAACGTCCTGCACGGCGCAATCGCGCTCTTCAACGAGGATATGGCGGCAGTCCTGTGCGCAGCCGTCAACGACTGGACGGCCCGCGAGTTGCTCGACCGCGACCCGCGGCTGCGCGCTGCGATCCTGCTGCCGATCCAGAACCCCGATCTTGCCGTCAAGGAAATCGAACGGCTCGCGCCCGATCGCCGTTTCGTCCAGGCCCTGATCCTGGTCATGGGCGACGTGCTTGCCGGCAATCGTCGCTACTGGCCGGTCTATCAGGCGGCCGAACGCCACGAACTCCCGATTGCGCTCCACGCCGGCAGTGCCTTTCGCAGTGCGCCCACCTACTCGGGCTGGCCGTCCTTTCAGGTCGAGGACTACGTGGCGAACAGCGCCGCGTTCGAGAATGTGCTGATCAGCTTCATCGCCGAGGGCGTATTTCAGCAATTTCCGAGATTGAAGCTCGTCTGCAGCGAGGCGGGCTTCACCTGGCTGCCGACGCTGCTGTGGCGCGCCAACAAGGAATGGCGCGGGGTGCGCGCCGAGGTGCCGTGGATCGACCGCCCGCCGGCCGAGATCGTGCGCGAGCACGTGCGGTTCACCCTGCAACCGGTCGATGCGCCGGATGGCGAGAAGCTCGCCCGCACGCTCGACCATATCGGTTCGGATGAAATACTGCTGTTCTCGACCGACTATCCCCACTGGCACTTCGACGGCGAGGAGGCTTTGCCCGACGGTCTGTCGGAGGCCACCATGCGCCGCATGCTGGTCGACAATCCGCTTGCGACCTACCCGCGCCTCGCCGATCCGGGTAAACTGCGCAGCGCGTCCCAAGCGAACGAGGAGGAGGTGCCGTGAACGCACCGGTCCTGGAAAAAGCCCTGCAGCAGCGCCTTGCGATTGTCGATTGCGACATCCATCCGACCCACAAGTCGCCGGCTTCGCTGCGGCCGTATCTCTCCGCACGCTGGCAGGAGCACGCCAAAACCTTCGGGCCGCACGTCCGCCAAGGTCTCAACGCCCAGTTGACCCACCCTCGCATGCAGGCCGCCGGCCAGCGCGTCGACGCCTACCCGGCTGACGGCGGCCCGCCCGGTTCTGACCTGCCGCTGATGCGCGAGCAGCATCTTGATCGCAACGGAGTCGAGGTCGGCATGCTGGTCGCGCTCGCGCGCGGCGGCATGGAAGAGCAGAACCAGGATTACGCCGCGGCGCTGTCCCACGCGGTCAACGAGTGGCAACTCGAGGAGTGGGTCAAGCCCGAACCGCGACTGCGCGCCGGCATTGTGGTTCCGCAGGAAGATGCAGCGACCGCGGTGGCCGAGATCGAGGCGCGCGCCGGCAACACCGCGTTCCGCCAGATTATCATCTCGCCTCGCACCGCCGAGCCGCTCGGACGCCGGCGCTACTGGCCGATCTTCGCGGCCGCACAGGTTGCCGGGCTTCCGATCGGGCTGCATCCGGCCGGCGCCAGCGGCGGTTACGCTTCGACCGGATCCGGCTGGCCGACCTACTACATGCAGGAGCACTATTCGTTCGAGACCGGCATGCAGGGGGTGCTGGCGAGCCTGGTGTTCGAAGGCGTGTTCGAACGCTTTCCCGACCTGCGGGTCTGCCTGATCGAGTCGGGGTTCACCTGGGTGCCGGCGCTGTGCTGGCGCATGGACAAGCATTGGCAACGCTATCGGGCTGAGGTGCCGCACTTGACGCGGGCCCCATCCGAATACGTGCGGGAGCATTTCTGGTTCGCCACTCAGCCAATCGAGGAGCCGGAGAACCCCGCTCACCTCACCGACATCATCGACTGGCTGGGCTGGGACCGGCTCGTGTTCTCGACCGACTATCCGCACTGGGACTTCGACGACCCGCGTTACACGTTCAAGATCAACTTGACGGAAGGTCAGCGCGCCAGAGTTTTCCGCGAGAACGCCAAAGCGCTCTATCGCATCACATGAGCCGCCACGTCGTCGCGGCGGTCGCCGAACTCAAGCCAGGCGATAAGAAGCTCGTCACCGTGAAGGGTCGCGAGATCGGCGTGTTCAACGTCGGCGGCGAATTCTTTGCGCTTGCGAACCGATGTCCCCACGCCGGCGGGCCGATGTGCGAAGGCCGGGTGGTTGGGTTGGTGCAGTCGAGAGGCCCCGGCGATTACAGCATTTCCCGCAAGGGCGAGTTTCTGCGCTGCCCCTGGCACGGATGGGAGTTCGATATCCGCACCGGCCAGTCCTGGTGCGATCCCAAAGATCTGAAGATCAGGCAGTTCAAGACTGCGGTTGCGCAGGGTGCCGAGCTGGTGAAGGGGCCCTATGTGGCGGAGACGTTCGCCGTGCGCGTGGAGCAGGATTACGTGGTTGTTGACATGTGAGCCGGAACCGCCTGCGCCGGGCCGCACGGTCGCCTCTACGAGGGTAATGTTTCGGCCCGCGACTTGTCGGTGGTCTCGTTGGTCGCTCCTTCTGCGCCACGGTTCGTTTCATGCAAATCGGCGAGCCGCAGCCAGTATAGCGCCAACTCAATGAGAGTATTTTTGGCATTGGCGTCGTGCACCCATGGCGCCAACTCCAGGCACTCGATGGCTTTGGAGCGGTATTCCTGTGATGTCATGGGTTGCTCCGCCCAAACTTACTGAACAACCAAGCCGACACCGCATGAACCGACAAGCCCGCCCCCATGCAGTATCATGGTAGGAGCGACGCCGACTGTTTTACGGTCGCCGCGTAAGCTAACAAAGTATATGATCGCGACGTGTGATCCTGATCACCCAAACATTTAGCGTTGCGTGTTTCAATTTCGCATACCTCGGGGGCGGACAATGGCACACGCTCAACCTCAACTTGATCTATCAAAATTCAAGAGCCCCAACAGCGATTTCGTGCATCTGTCATTGAAGGATCTCGTCCAGGCCCGGAATCTTTACCACGTCCATTTGCTGCGCCACCCGAATGTGGTCGCAACGGCCGTCGGGCGATATCGCATCCGCAAGACCGATAGTTGGCCAAAAGCCCGCAAGCATCATCACGGCACAGGTGTGCGCCGTTTGGACAATTCAGAAGTCCGGCCGTACTCATGGCCGGCCATCCTCGTGTTCGTCGAGAAGTGGGAGGACCCAAAAGATTTTGCCAGTCGTCCGGAAGATATGGTGCCGAAGACGCTGTTCATGCCCGACGGCAGGCTCGTGCCGGTGTGTGTAATCGAGGCACCGAGGGAGCGCACCACCGACATCGAGGCGCGCAATATTCGCTATCCGCTCAACAATATCGGTCCCGGCAATCCGATCGTCGCGCAAGTTCAAGGGCATCAATATGCGGCGACGGTTGCGTGCCTGGTCACCGATGGTCATCGTGTCTATGCGCTGACCAATCGGCACGTCGCCGGCGATGTAGGTGAAACCGTGTGGGCCTCCATTGGTGGCCATCTCGAACGGGTTGGCGTGAGCGCATCAAAGCAGATGACGCGTGTGCCATTTGCGCAGCTCTATCCGGAGCTACCCGCGCAGGACGCCTTCATCAACGTCGACATCGGGTTGATCGACCTCGATGATCTCTCGCGTTGGACGACAAAAATTCGCGGTATTGGCACCATGGGAGCGATGGCCGATTTTTCCGGTCCCAACCTTTCGTTGTCGTTGATCGGGTGTCACGTGCGCGGCGTTGGTGCGGCAAGCGGCGACATGCGCGGAGAGATTCAGGGGTTGTTTTACCGTTACAAGACCACC
Source organism: uncultured Alphaproteobacteria bacterium (assembly GCA_963833605.1). Taxonomy (GTDB): domain Bacteria; phylum Pseudomonadota; class Alphaproteobacteria; order Rhizobiales; family Xanthobacteraceae; genus JAFAXD01. The sequence continues at coordinate 66,658 of CAWHYZ010000005.1, read as the reverse complement.
GGTGGCTTCGAATATGTTGCTGACCTCTTCATTGGGCCCAGATCCTCAGGCGGCAACGGCAATGGCAAGCGATCCGGAAAGGCGCCGCCGTTTGAAACGCAACCGGGAGATTCGGGGACGCTGTGGCTGCTCGAACCTGCACCCGATAGCAATGGCAATGGCAATGGCGATCGCAAGCAGCGATCCAACGGCAAGCGTGCCAAAGCCACGCAGGATCATGCCTACTTGCCGCTGGCCGTGGAGTGGGGCCGTCACATGCTCGAACTCGACGAACGGCGTGCGTCCGCAGAGCTTCGCCCTCGCCACGTTGCTGTCGCGCGTCTGCGCTCTGCTCGAAGTTGACCCTGTTGCCGACTGGAACGTCGACCAGACCGACACCTGGGGGTCGATCGGACATTTCTCAATCGCGGCGCGCACCCTGGTTGCCCTTTCGGGCCGCTTTCCCAAGCTCGACACCCTGATGAACAACAACGCATTGATCGTAAGCCATGACGACGAGACGATCATGCGAGGTGACTTCAGCGGCATGGGAAGCGAACGCTTCGTGCCGATGGCGGACGTGCCGGACTTCTTCTGGAAACCACGGGTTGGCAAGCAGGGACACACACGTCCGTTTGAAGGCCCCAACCATTTTGCCGACATGGATCAGCCAGGTCCAGACGGAAAGACCTTGTTGGACTTGAGCGAGGACGACGATTTCATCAATCCGGATCGCTGGGAAGCATTCTACGACAGCGTGAACGACATCCTGAGCGGCAAACCGATTGCGCCAGAACATCGCGGCTTGCTGCCGTTCCGCGTATGGCAGTTGTTCGATGCAATGGTCGAGTTTGCGAGCGCAGGCCAGGCTGACAATTTTGTCTGTGCCGCTGGCGTGCTGGCGCACTATGTCGGTGACGCCTGCCAGCCGCTGCACATTTCATTCCTGCATGATGGCGACCCCAATCGGCCGGCCGAACACACGTTTTCGCGCGGCAAGCGTGCCGGCGAGACAGAACAGCGGCCGCTCGGCCAAGGGGTTCATTCGGCTTACGAGGACGCGATGGTCCACGACCACCGGGAAGATATTCTCGACGGGCTGAAGAAGACGCCCAAGGTCGCGCAAAAGGAGTTGGTCACATCCGGTTTCGAGGCTGCGCGCGCGGTGATCGGGCTGATGCGCAACACCTTTGAGCTGATTCCGCCGGAGGACTTGGTTCAGACCTACATCGATACCGGCAAGAGCGGCAAGGCCGCAACGGCCGCGCTCTGGAAGGAGTTCGGCAAGAAAACGATTTCCGTGATGCAAGATGGCGCCCACCTGCTGGCGGTGCTGTGGGAAAGTGCGTGGGCGGCCGGAGAGGGCGAAACCAACGTACGTAGCACGCGCGCCCTGACCGAGCCCGAAGCGATGGCGATCGTTACTCATCCCGAGTTCGTACCGTCGACGACGGTGGACAAGATCGGAGCGCTTCTCAAAAGGTCGTAGCCGATGTGACATCTCGCCAAGCGGTTCAACGGACAAGCAAACTCGTCTGCCACGGGGGAGACCGAGCCATGCACGACCATCGGATGATCACCATCGGTGTAGTGAGTGTGTTGCTCGCGACTGTTCTTCTGCTCAATCAGGCTCAGCGGTCCGACGCGCAAGCCCCGGCGCCGAGCCCGGCTTCCGCTGCGCTCGACTGCGTCCCCTATCCGCTGAACACGCCGCTCACGGCCGACCTGCTCAAGCCTGGCATGTTGCAGCCGTGTGCGCCGGCGGTCAGCGACAACTCACTGACGGAAGCGTTCACCGATCCGGTCGACCGGCTACAGCATGGATTTGATCTGTACTCATGGTTGACGTTCGCCGCCTTGAATTCGCCGGTCGACGGGACCACCCCGATCGGGCGCGGCACCGGGAAAGGTGGCGACGCGCCGGCATTTTGGGAGAGCTACAAACAACTCCCTGACGTGATGCTGGCGGATGGCAGCAAGCCGAGCGCCTGGGGCGAGCCGGCAAAAATTCCTGATGAATGTGGCGGTGGCGTCGTCAAGCCAGGCACCATGGTCGTTCATATCGAGGAAGAAACCTTCAATCAGCCGTTCAAGAGTGGCCCGTTGATCGACCAGGACGGCAACTACGCCCTGTTCGTCATCCTTATGAACAAGGAAATGTTCCAATACATTGTCGACAACGGTCTCTATAGCAAAGCCGGCCAGAAGGCCTTTGCAGAGAAGCAAACGTCTTCCAGCAAGGGCGTCGATTTCCCGCTGGGCTCCAACCGTCCGCCGAACGCGGGGTTGGGAGCCGTGATGGTCAAGGCATCCTGGAAGGTGCTCGGCGCCCACGACGATCCTGACAAATTCCACACCATCAACGGGTTGGTTTACACGCCCGCCAAGGAGAATCCGAAGGCTGTTGCGTCCTGCGTGCAACGGACTTTGGGCTTGATCGGATTCCATGTAGGGCACAAAGCCCAATTCAATACGCAATGGGTCTGGACCACGTTCGAGCACGTGGCGAACGTGCCTGAGCAAGCGGAGGTCGATGGCCGCCGCGCGTTGCTCGATCACTACAATTTCTACGATGCGGCGTGCGATCCCGCGAAATGTTCGATCAACCAGACGCCGCCAACTCCATGGGACCCGAGTATCCAACCGTTTCCTGGCGGCTATCGGAGCCAGATCACACGCACGATCCCGCTCACCGATGACGTGGTCAAGATCAACAGCCTGTCCCGGTCGGTTGCAGGCATCAAGGGTACGGTCTGGGAGAACTACATGCTGGTCAGTACCCAGTGGCCAACAAACTCCGCAAACCCGATCGATCTGACCGGCATACCGGCGCCCACCTACCTCGCCAACACGACGCTCGAGACCTACAGCCAGGGAAAGTTCCCGCTCGCGTCGTCAAGCTGCATCGCATGCCATTTGAATGCAACGACGGCCAGCCCAAGTCCGATACCCTCCGACTTCACCTACATCCTGGAAAAAGCGCACTAGGAGCATCTTTATGCGAAGCCGCCGCGGGGCTGGGCTGCGAATGCCTGACGATCAGAGCGCGATCGACAGGTACGATTCTCTGCGCCTTCGCGGCGGACCGAAGCAGGAGACCATTGAAGACAGGAGACCTTCATGACCGTGTTGAGCCGCCGAACCGTGCTGAGCGGCGCCGTCGCAACAACCGCCACAACTGCGGTGGGCCCGATCAGCACAACCCTGCCGGCCCTGGCCGCTGATGCCGAGACCCCGATGGCGTTGTTCATCGGCCTGTCGTCGGCGCTGACGGGGATCGCCGAGAACAAGCTCAGTCCGCAGCGTAAGCCTTCTCTTCCGCGCGATCCGCTCAACGTCAAGCAAGCCTATTTCGACCAGGCGAGCAGTCACCCGGCGTTCGACTTGCTGCTCAAGACCTACAAATCAAACCAGTCCAACCCGGACAAGAACGCGCTCGCCAAGATCATCTTGAATCAGCCTGAAATCCGCTACCTGGCCCGCAGCATCATGTTGGCTTGGTATCTCGGCGCCTGGTACGAACCCGAACATTCTGGAGCATCCGCCGGCGGTTCCACCGCCGCTTCCATTCAAGGTCATTTCACCGGCGGCCTACACCCAAGGCCAAGTCTGGCGCGTCGCTCAGGCTCATCCCATGGGTTACAGCGAGTGGGCGTTTGGCTATTGGTCGAGGAAGCCGGACCGCGAACTTGGTGAGTTCCTCGCCAACAAGGAATAGGGAGCAGCATCATGGCCGCCGATCAATGCTTGTCCGTCGACGCGGTCATCGTCGGATCGGGTTTCGCTGGCGCATTGGTCGCCTTGCAACTGGGTTCCGCCGGCAAGCGAGTTCTGATGCTCGAGGCCGGTCCGGAGATTCCTCCCAACATCAACGGCTACATGCAGCGGTTCTTCAACGCGGTCGCGAAAGTTCCCGAGAGCCCGTATCCGCCTGAACTGTTTCGCGACGGCCGGTTGAATGACCCAGGCAAGGTCAATGCCGGTCGACCCACGTCCGTGATGCTCGGACCCGGCTGGAAAGATCCGGCACAAAGCTATCTGGTCCAGAACGGACCAATGCCGTTTGGCAGCACGTATGAGCGCATCGGCGGCGGCACCGGTCTGCACTGGCTCGGTACCTGCCTTCGATTTCTGCCGAACGATTTCAAGATGCAAACACTGTACGGACAGTTCGCCGATTGGCCGATCAGCTACGAAGACCTCGACAAGGACCTGGAGCACTCGTGGTACGCGAAAGCCGAAGCGGAGCTCGGCGTTTCGGCGGATGCCGACGCCCAGCAATATCTGGGGATTCATTTTCCCAAGGACTATTCCTATCCTATGCCGGGTATCCCCCTGTCCTGGGTCGACCAAACGATCGCAAACAAGATCGCGGGAATGACCATCGATGACGTTGCATTGCAAATCACCGGCACCCCTGCGGCTCGTAACTCGCAACCTTATCGACAACGGCGCGCGTGTGCCGGAAACACAAACTGTATTCCGATCTGTCCCATTCAGGCCAAGTATGACCCGACGATCACGGTGAACGCGGCACTGCGGACCGGGAACGTGACGATCATGTATCGCACGGTTGCGAGCGAAGTCGTGGTCGGCGAGAACGGACGCATCAGCCAGATCAACTATCTGCAGTATGGCGCCGAATCAGGCCCGCAAACCGGCAGCGGCTGTGTCAGTGCCAAAGTGTTCATCATTGCGGGAAATGCGATCGAGACACCCAGGCTGTTATTGATGTCGAGGAACGAGGGACGAACTCCGTACGGGGTGGCCAACAGCAGTGGACTGGTCGGCCGCAATCTGATGGACCACCCGTATTACGTGACCTGGGGCCTGATGCCGGAACAGGTTTTTCCCTATCGCGGTCCACTGTCGACCGCCGGCATTGAAGATCTACGCGACGGGAAGTTCCGCGGCCAGCGCGGGGCCTTCCGGATCGAAGTCGGCAACGAGGGTTGGAATTTCGTGGTTGGCGGAGTTGGGAGCGGTGATGACCCCGGCGTAACCACGGTGGACTTCATCAACGGCATGAACATCAGCGGGCTTAACACGGGAAACGAAAATCTATTCGGCACGGAACTGGTGAAACGGTTGAACGATCGGATCACGCGCCAGTTTCGCCTCGGCTTCCTGATCGAACAATCGCCCGATGCCACCAATCGCGTGACCATTTCCGAGCAACACAAAGATGGCCTCGGTTTGCCGAGACCGCAGATCGATTACAATCTGTCGGACTACACCAAAATGGGCATCGCGGCGGCCAAAAAGGCATCGGATGCGATCTTCGCCCGGCTGGGCGCGAAAGAGCATACGGCGCCACCCGGTGCCGGCGACCCGAACGCGTTCGATTGGGACATTGACGGCAAGAGCACGCGGCTCAATTTCCTTGGTGCCGGCCACCTCGTGGGCACATACCGCATGGGCACCGACAAGAGCAATTCGGTCGTCGATCGCGAACAGCGGTCATGGGACCACCGCAACCTCTATCTTGTCGGCAGTGGCGTGTTTCCGACCGTCGGCACCGCTAATCCGACGCTGACCCTGGCCGCGCTATCGCTATGGGCCGCCGATACGATGCTCAGGACGGATCTCAATTGAGAATTGCCGAGGTGGCGTGCATTCGCACGGGAGAGCGCCGATGATACGAAGCGATTGGACCAGGCAATTGCTCGCCGCCTCGGTCATCGGTGCAACGCTCGCGGGCGCTGCCCCGTTGGCGCGTTCGGCCGAATGTCCTGCCCCGCGTCAGCCCCGGATTTCGGAGCCGTCGCGTCCGCTCAACATCGACAAGATCAAGAAGCAACTGCGTGCCTACCACGATGAGGCCTATGTCGGCGACATCGAAGCGGTTGTTACCGATGCCGTGGCCTATGTCGAGCAGCGCGCAGGCGAGGTGTCAAAACCAGCCCTGGTCCTCGATATCGACGAGACCTCACTTTCGAACTGGCGCAATCTGGACGCCAACGATTTCGGCTTCATTGCCGACGGCCCATGCAACCGGCTGCCCAAGGGGCCGTGCGGGTTCAAGGTGTGGATCGGCCAACACGCCGCTGATGTGATCACGCCCACCCGCATGCTGTTCAACGCCGCCAAGGCGAAGGGGGTTGCGGTGTTCTTTATCACCGGCCGCCACGAGGCCGACCGCAACGTGACCGTGCTGAATCTGAATCAGCAGAAATTCAATGGCTGGCAGAAGCTCGTGATGCGGGCGGACAACGACACTGAACGCAGTGTTCAGGACTATAAGACCGAGGAGCGCAGCAAGATCGCGGCCGCCGGGTATGCGATCATCGCCAACGTCGGTGACCAGCAGAGCGATCTCGACGGAGGCTATGCCGACTGCCCGTTCAAGGTGCCCAACCCGTTCTACTTTATTCGATGAGGGCGCTGGCTGTGTGACCTGTAGGATCAAGACCTGCTGATATCGGAAGAACCGCCTGATCGGCGCGGTTCATCGCGCCAGGCGTAAGGGGGTCGCAGATGAAGAGGGCCGATGAATTGAATTGACGCGACTTCATCGCCAAGACAGCTGGCACCGCCGGAGCTGCAAGCGCCATTGCGGGCGGCACGCTAGGTGTCGCGAACGCGCAGGCGACGCCGCCTCCCGGCTTCGATGCTCAGCCACCTTTTTCGCGCAACTGGGAACGACAACTGCGCGAAGTTGTAAACGTGAATCTCAATGCGGCTTCGCCTGAGTTGGCGAACGATGCCTGCAGGGAAAGGCATCGGATCTACTCTTTCCTGCTGATGACGTTGATACGACGCTTCTGGAATGGCAACAAGCATGGCCCGCTCGGCCTCTATCCGCAGCGCGAAGCCCAGAAAGCTGAAGGGCAAGATCCACAGGCGGCTTTCTTTCGCTACCGCGGCGATATGATCGAAACCGGCGATCCGTTGCGCGTTGCATGGGACCGGTACCTTGGTCACAACATTGCGTGTCTGGCAGTGGATGGTAAGGGTGAAATCATTGACTTCGAGTTCAATCACAATGATTTCTTCCGGAGTTCGGCTGAGCACGCCGAATCGCGCATGGTCAGGCGCCTCTTCAGCCTGACGGACATCTTCGACAACTGGAAGACCGGAACCCCGCTGCCGGGGAAATCGCGCGCCTTTTCGCTTAAAGACGTTACGCTCTACACCTCGCTCAGAGTCGTGCGCACAATGCTCGGGCGTGATGTCGCTTGGCGGTGTCAAACAGGTCGTCTACCTGCAGAACGATTTCACCGCCTACATGATCGGGAACATCATGTTCAATCTGGCAGACCCCGGTACGGCGCCAATCCCGATTCCCGCGTCTGCTATCGGCCTGCGGCAGTTTGACGACCTCAATTCCGCGCATCTCGCATTTATCAAGAACATTGTGGATGCCAAGCAGAAGGGTGATGCGTCGCGGGCATTCTTTGTTTCGCCGGCGCCCGCCAAGGCGGACGGTGGTGCGGTGCCTCCCGACCCGCCGGATTTCTCATCATCGATCACGTCCTTTCTGTGTACCGATGCGGCGTTCAGGATTTTCGACGACGGCGCGAAGCAGTTTGCCGCCATGCGGCTCGATTTCGGCGGGACCAAATTTCCCGATCAGCCCGACGTGTGGACCAATGATGAGTGCCTGGAGCACGCCAAGCGGTTTTTCAGCTATGCGGATGTCGAAGGGTATCGCGGATCCCCGCACAAACTCTGAGGGGCCCTCGCTAGGATCCGATCCGAACTCCGTCAGGCGGTGGCGGCCACCGCACCTCTCTGCAGCGGATCGGCGCCGTAGTGATTAGGCCCGTGAGTCCCGCGCAAAAAGCCGAGCTCAACGAGCATCCAGATCGAGATGATAGCGGAAGCAAGCCCCAGGACGGGTGAAGCGCCAGGCAGATCGGTGCCTAGACGAAAGATCTCGATGACGGCCGGCCCGAAGTAGAACAGTACGATCCACCAGCCGCTTTTGTTGCGATCGTGCAGCCGCCTGATGCCGACTGCCAACGCGGAAATCCAGCCTATGACGAACAGCGGGACAAAGATCGCCGCATAATCCAGCAGGATATCCAAGTATGCGCTTCGTTTCTCATCGGCCGGCAGGTCACTGTCGGGCCAGTTTGCGCCAAGGATGACGAGCGCGGCGACCAACGCGACCACCCAGATGGCGATCCAGACGACCGTCACGAGCCAATACTTGGCCCGGTTCAGGCGCCCACCAAACCCAAAAAACAGGTGAAAAATGTTCATGTGTGCGTTCCCCCGAGGGCATGACCGTATCATCGAATCCGCAAACCAATGATGGGCTCGCGGACGCAAATACCGCAACGGGAACGAGCTATGCGAAAAATGGGGAGATGCAGCGCGAAATGTCAGGAATCTTTGCCATGGACGTCCCATGGGTGCCCGCGCACAACAGGGCATCCATGGGCATCCATGGACGCACATGGACGCTCACCCATTGCGCCTGGCGCATGGCTCTATTTGTAGATCTCCCGGGTGCGTAAGTAGTCGCTGCGCCACAAGCCCGCGCATCACCACGAGAGTATCGAATCACACCTGCAAATAGCGCTGGCGCACGCTGACATCGGCGGCGAGGGCCGCCGATGTACCGGTCCACACCACATGGCCCTTCTCGATCACCACGTGCCGGTCTGCCAGCTTTTGCAGCGCATCGAGGTGCTTGTCGACCAGCAGAATGGCCTGACCGTCAGCCTTCAGCCGTGCGAGGCAGGCCCACACCTCCGTCCGGATCAGCGGCGCCAAGCCTTCGGTTGCCTCGTCGAGGATGATCAGCTTCGGATTGGTCATGAGCGCACGCCCGATCGCGAGCATCTGCTGCTCGCCGCCCGAGAGTTGGTTGCCCATATGCCGGCGGCGCTCCGCCAAACGCGGGAAGAACGCGTAAACCCGTTCGCGGGTCCAGCGCGGGGTTCCGAACCGTGCCGCCGCGGTGGCGACCAGGTTTTCCTCCACGGTCAGGGTCGGAAATATCTGCCGCCCTTCCGGTACGAGCCCAAGCCCAGCCTGTGCGACCCGAAATGGCGGTAAGCCGATCAGCGACATGCCGTCGAAACTGGCGAAGCCGCCGCGTGCATGCACCAATCCCATCAGGGTGAGGATCGTGGTGGTCTTGCCCATGCCGTTGCGGCCGAGCAGCGTGACCACCTCGCCGGTGCCGACCTCGAAGCTGATGTCGAACAGGACCTGCGCGTGGCCGTAGCTGGCGGTGAGGCGCTCGACGTGCAGCATCGTCATTCCATCTCGTCGCCGAGATAGGCCGTGATCACCGCCGGGTCACTCCGGACTTCTTCGGGTCGTCCGCTTGCCAGGATACGCCCGTAGATCAGCACCGAAATGCGGTCGGCGAGCGCGAACACCGCGGTCATGTCGTGCTCCACCAGCATGATCGGAAACCGGCCTTTGAGCGCACGCAGCACGGTGATCAGCCGCTCGGTCTCCTCGCGGCCGGTGCCCGCCATTGGCTCGTCCAGCAGCAGCAGCTTCGGCTGCATGGCGAGCGCGATCGCGAGCTCGAGCACGCGCCTCTCGCCGTGCGAGAGGTGCATGGCCGGCACATACATGCGTTCGGCAAGCCCGACCTCGGCCAGCACGGCGGCGGATTGATCATTGAGGGCGCGCTCCGCATCAGCGCGACCGAAAAAGCGAAAGCTCGATCCGTTGCGGGCCTGTACGGCGAGCGCAACATTCTCCAGTGCAGAAAATCGCGGCAGCACCGAGGTGATCTGGAACGAGCGGGCAAGCCCCAGCGCCGCACGCGCATGCGTCGGCAGCGCAGTCACATCGCAACCAGCAAGTTCAATGCGCCCGGCGTCGGATCGGAGCAGGCCGGAGATCTGATTGATCAGTGTGGTCTTGCCGGCTCCGTTCGGGCCGATGACGGCATGCAGTTCGCCGGGCTCGATCTCCAGGGTCACATCATCGGTGACCAGCAAGCCGCCGAAGCGCTTGCGCAGCCGTTCAACCCGCAGCGCGGGCCCGCTCATGACTTCATTCCCCGAAGCCGGTCCATGGCTCCCACCAAGCCGCCGCGGGCGAACAAGACGATCAGAATCAGCAAGGGGCCAAAGATCATTTTCCAATGTTCGGTGAGGCCAGAGAGCCATTCCTCGGCCAACAGAAACGCCGCCGCACCCATAATGGCGCCATAGAGCGTTCCCATGCCGCCCATCAGCACCATGATCACCAGCTCGCCCGAACGCTGCCATGACATGTAGGCCGGGCTCACGAACTCGGTCGAGTTGGCGAGCAGGAATCCGGACAGCCCGCCGATCGCGCCGGCGATCACATAGGCCACCAGTTGATAGCGAAAGACCTCGTAGCCGATGCTCGCCATCCGGGTCTCGTTTTCACGTGCCCCGCGAAAAACGCGGCCGAAGCGCGACGCGATCAGCGCACGGCAAAGCAGGAAGGTTGCGAGCAGACACGCAAAGACGATGTAGTAGAACGCGCGTTCGTCGTGCATCACCGCAAAACCGGCAATGGTGTCGCGCGCCCGAATAGTCAAACCATCGTCGCCCCCGTAGGGAGCAAGCGAGGCGGCGGTGAAGAACGCCATTTGGCTGAACGCCAGCGTGATCATGATGAAATAAACGCCGCGGGTGCGCAGGCACACAACGCCGGTCGCAAATGCAAACAGTCCCGACGCAACAAGCGCCACCGGCAGTGCCGTCAGTGCGTCACCGATTCCGTGCGCACTGAGAATACCGACCGCGTAGGCTCCGACCCCTATGAACGCGGCATGGCCGAAGGAGATCAGCGCGCCATAGCCGATCAGCAAGTCGAGCGCCACTGCCGCGATCGCGAAAATCATGATGCGGGTGAACAGTGCCAGCACGTAGGTTTCCGTCCCGTAGATGGTTGCAAGCGGAAGTGCCGCGAGCGCGATGAAAATCAACACGGGAGCAACCACGTCGGCGGACCAGCGGGACGGCACGGCGGGCGCCGGGAGGGCCACCATCTCAGCGACCCTTGGCCGGAAACAGCCCGGTCGGGCGGATGAACAGAACGAGCGCCATCAAGAGATAGATCAGCATGGAGGCGAGCGCCGGTCCGACGGTACGGGCGGCGGACGGGTCGAGGAACAGGCGCAGCAGGTCGACCGAGAACGAGCGGCCGAGCGTGTCGACGAGCCCGATCAACAGCGCGCTCAGGAAAGCACCGCGGATCGAGCCGATGCCGCCGATGACGATCACAACAAAGGCGAGGATGAGAATGCTGTCGCCCATGCCGGGCTCGACCGAGAGGATCGGTGCCACCATCACGCCGGCAAAGCCCGCCAGCATGGTGCCGAAGCCGAATACGATCATGAACAGGCGGCGGATGTTGACCCCAAGTGCCGACACCATGGGGGCATTTGTTGCGCCGGCCCGCACCAGCATGCCGACCCTGGTATAGGTCACCAGGACGAACAACAGCACAGCAACCAGCAAACCGGAGAGGATGATCATCAGCCGCCATACAGGGTAGAGCAGGCCGGGCATCAACACGACCGAGCCCGACAGCACCTGCGGGATCGGCAAGGACAGCGGCGCCGCGCCCCACAGGAACTTCACACCCTGGTTCACGAACAGGATCACGCCCAGTGTCGCTATCACCTGGTCGAGGTGATCACGATCATACAGATGGCGGAACACCACGAATTCAAGAAGCAGGCCTAGTATCAGCGCTGTCGCCAACGCCAGCAGCAGCGCCGCGGCGAAGTTCTCTGTGAGGCTGTAGAACATCACCCCCAGATAGGCGCCCAACATGTATTGCACGCCGTGGGCGAGGTTGACGAAGTCCATTACGCCGAACACGAGCGTCAGCCCGGCTGCGATCAGGAACAGGATCACGCCAAGCTGAAGGCCGTTGAGTATTTGAACGACGAGGAGGGTGGTGGGCATGGCAAACCGGCGGACGGAGGACGGACGGAGATTCTTTATTCTCCGTCCAACTGGCCGGACGATCTTCCGTCCTCAATCATCAGCTGTCCGTTGTCTGAACCCTCACTTCATCGGGCAGTCCGTCGCATACGGATCTTTGTAGTCGCCGAAAACCTTCTCCACGATTTCGGTCTGATACTTGCCGTCTGGGCGTTTCGAAGCCTTGACGACGTAGAAGTTCTGAATCGGATAGTGATTGCTGTTGAACTTGAAATCGCCCCGCACCGATTTGAAATCGGCCTTCATGAGCGCGGCACGCAGCGCGTCCTTGTTGGACGTGTCGCCCTTGGTCTGTTTGAGCGCGCTGTCGAGCAGTTTCACGGCGTCATAGGCCTGGAATGCGTAGGTCGCCGGCACGGCGCCGTACTCTTTCTCGTAGGCGGCGACGAACGCCTTGCTCTGGGGGTTGTCGAGGTTCGGGGCCCAATTTCCCCCGGCAAGGAAGCCGAGCGCCGCATCCTGCTGGGCCGGCAAGGTTCCCTCGTCGACGGTGAACGCCGACAGGAACTTGATCTTGTCGGCGAGGCCGGCTTGACGGAACTGCTTGACGAAGTTGACGCCCATGCCGCCGGGCAGGAATACGAAAATGCTATCCGGCTGCGCTGCCGCAATCTTGGACAGCTCAGCCGCGTAATCGAGCTGATTGAGCGGCACGTAGATCTCGTCGGCGATCGCACCCTTGTAGTAGCGCTTGAACCCGGCGATTTCATCCTTGCCGGCCTGATAGTTCGGCGCGATCATGAACACCTTCTTGAGGCCGGAGTCCTGCGCATATTTGCCCATCGCCTCGGCGTTCTGATCGTTCTGATAGGAGACGACGAACAGGTTCGGGTTGCAGTCCTTGCCGGCGAAGCTGGACGTGCCCGCGTTGGGGCTGATCATGAAGGCGCCGCCCTCGGTCACCGGCTTGATGATCGCCGCCAGGATATTGGAGAACACCGGACCGACGACGAAGTCGACCTTGTCGCGCTCGAGAAAGGCTTTGACCTTGGATACGGCGACATCGGGCTTGAGCTCATCGTCCTGGACCAAAAGCTCGAACGTCGCGACCGCCGAGCTTGTTGCCGAGCTCTTTAAGCGCGAGCTGAAACCCGTTGCGCTGCTGCTGGCCGATGACAGCCGGCGGGCCCGACAATGTTGTGATCAGGCCGATCTTGATCTTGTCGGCAGCCTTGTCTTGCGCCAAGGCGCTGCTTGCGACCAAGGCCATCGCAGACGCGACGATTACTCGTGACAGCATGTCCAATGTCTCCCATGTCAGGGTTCGATCCGGCCCCTGTTCCCACTCGGAAAGCACGCGGCGTGCCAACGCCCGAGCCTCCCGCCAGTTAGTAACCCCTTGATAGTTAAGTTCTTATGGGCCCGCTGCGGGGCTTGTTGCGACAGCCTATCATACCGGCGTTTACGATAGCAGCAAATCCGGCCCCGGCCGCGCCGATCGGGCGTTTCGGTCTGCGGGCAATCATGATTGAATGCGGCAGCCGCAAGGGTAAGTTCGCGTCACAGGGGGATACGAGTTTCATGCAACCGCTCACCGCAGGGATCACCAAGACCAATACTGGGATTGACGGCATTTCCTGGAACATCCTGGGCCAGACCTACGTGCCCAAGAGCCTGTCGGAGTCTTCGTTTTCCTGGCATGCGACGTTTCCGCCCGGCACCTTCGTGCCACCGCATATCCACCCGACCCAGGACGAATTCATTTATATGTTCGAGGGCCGTTTTGACCTGGTGCTCGAGGGCAAGGATTTCGTCGCGACCACGGGCGACCTGATCCGACTGCCGATGGGGCTGTCGCACGGCATCTTCAACAAGTCGGATCAGCCGGTGAAATGCTTCTTCTGGGTTTCGCCCACCCGCCGTCTCTACGATCTGTTCTGGGCGATCCACAGCATGCCGGAGCAGACCCCCAGCGAAGTGGTCGCACTCTCCGCCAAGCATGAAGTCGTTTTCCTGCCGCCGCCGGCGGCGTAAAGACGACCACTTTTCCGATTCGTGCTGGCCGGGACTCGTCGCGGCCATCTCGCTTCATCGCTATCGGAATTGTGGGGTCAAGCCGGTCAACTACGAACAGATCACGTCCCGCGCTAAGCCGCCTTTGCCGGCCGGTTCACCTGCTCGTGGGCGAACCCGGCGGTCGAGGCGTAGCCGCGCACGATCGCCTTGCGTTGCTCGTAGCTCAGGATCGCGTCGATATTCGTGAAGCCATCCGGCGCGCGCTGCTCGACCGCGTCGATCACGCCCTCGGGGCCGCCGCTGCGGTTCATGCGCACGATCTGGGCGGTCGGCGGCAGCCGTTCCTGGTCGTAGGCCCACAGCGCAGCGGCGGGATGCTCTGCGTCCTTGAGGCGGTCGGCGAGGCAGCGCGCGTCGAGGATCGCCTGCGAGGCGCCGTTGGAGCCAACCGGATACATCGGATGCGCCGCGTCGCCGAGCAGCGTGACGCGTCCAAACGACCAGCGCGGCAGCGGATCGCGGTCGCACATCGGGTATTCCCAGAATTCCGGGGTAGCCTCGATCAGAGCCTGTGCATGCACGAACGGAATGTTGAAGCGGCGCACATGCGGCATGAGGTCCTCGAACCTGCCCGGCCGCGACCAATCTTCCTTGTTGGGTGGGATCGACCCGTCAGCACCGATCTTGGCGACGACGGCCCAATTGGTGAGCCGGGTACCTTCGCGCCGGCCCGCCGCGATCGGGTAGATTACAAGCTTCGCCGCCATGCCGCCGGCGACGATCATCGAACGGCCGGTCAGAAAGACCGGCCAATCGATCGCTCCGCGCCAGAGCATGGCGCCGTTCCAGCGTGCCGGTCCTTCCTTCGGATAAAGTGTCTCGCGCACCTTGGAGTTGATGCCATCGGCGCCGATCAGCACATCGCCACGCGCGGTCGCGCGGTGCGCACCGCTGCGATCGAAGAAGTAGGCGCTGATGCCGCCGTCGTCCTGGGTGAAGGCGCCGAGACGATGGCCGGTGTGGATGCGGTGTTCGCCGAGGCGCGCGCGTGCCGCCTGATAGATGACACCCTGCAAGTGTCCGCGATGGATCGAAAACTGCGGCACGTCGTAGCCGGCATCGGTCCCGCGCGGTTCCCGCCAGATCTCCTGGCCAAAGCGGTTGGTGTAGAAGAGCTCAAAGGTGCGGATCGCGACCTGATCGAGCCGCTCAAGTAGGCCGAGTTCGCGGAGCTCTTTGATGGCGTGCGGCAGCGTATTGATGCCCACCCCAAGCTCGCGGATCGCGTCCGACTGCTCGAATACCTCACAATCAAGGCCGCGGGCATGCAGCATAAGCGCAGTCGTGAGCCCACCGACGCCGCCGCCGACAATGATCGCCTTCATGCGCTACGCCCAACGCGACAAAACAATCGTCCAGCGCCTATCATGGGCGCCGCAGGGCGCCCGGCGCAAGAGCGTTTAGCGGTTATGGTAACCGTGGGCCCCTAGCCGCATCGGGCAGTTCGGGAGCCGGCGCAAGGGGAGGCGCCGGCTTCGCATTGGCAGCCTGCGCCGCCGCGTTGATTGGCAGTACCCTCTCCCCGCTCAGCAACTCCAGCTGCAGCCGCGTAGCGAGCAGGGTCGCGAAGGCCATCGTGCTTTCGATCAGCAGATCGCGTTGCCGGTCGACGGTCACGATGTGATAGCTGTCGTCGAGCACGATTGTGCCGACCAGGCCGCCGAGGTGACGCTGCAGATACTCGGCATTCTTGAGGCTCGAGAGGTCGTCATCGCGCGCCTGAACGATCAGCGCGGGTGCCGTGATATCCTTGAACTCGCGCCGTACGGCCTGCACCAGAAGATAGAGCTGGCACACCGATTCGCCGGGGGTTGTCAGGATTCCAGCCTGGGTGCTGTCGCCTGACTTCATGGCTGAGGTCACCACGCCCCGGATGGCCGGATCCTTGATCCCGTATGGCTCGCCCTCGGTGTAGCGGTAAATCCTGCGCACGAGCGCTCGCCCGAAGGCGGACCACAGGGCAAACTGCAACACAAAGCGATACCAAGGTGTAGCCCAACCGTCGTACCAGAGCGTTGGTGCGTAAAGCGCGAGACCGTGCACTTCGCCGGGCCGTTGCGCGGCGAGATGCAGCGCCAGCACGCCGCCCATCGACAAGCCGCCAACCACCACCGTGTCGCACTGCGTCCGCAGCGCATCGAACGCGGCAACGACGCTCGCGTACCAGTCCTGCCAGGTTGTGGCGATGAGGTCGGCGTCGCTGCCGCAATGCCCCGCGAGTTGGCAGCAGTGCACCAGAAATCCGCGCCGCGCCAAGCCCTTAGCCACGAATTTGAGTTCGACCGGCGTGCCGCCAAGGCCGTGAATCAGCAGAAAGCCGGTGCGGCCCGTTCCAACCTTGAAGCTGCGATCGATAATGGTCATGCGCTTTAGGCTTTCGAGACGCGGGCCATGAGCTGATCGAGCAAGGCAAGACCGAGGTCGATCTCGTCATGACTGATGGCGAGCGAGGGTGCGAGCGTGATCACGTTCTTGAAATAGCCGCCGATATCGAGCACCAGGCCATAGCGTTTGCCGGCGTGTTCGAGATCGCCTTTCAGCGCCTCATCAACCATGCGGTCGACGATGGCCTTCGACGGCGTGAAGCGGTCGTGCGGCTCGCAAATTTCAATGCGCAGCGCGAGGCCGAGCCCGTCGACATCGCCGATGATCTTGTGGCGGCGCTTGAGCTCTTCGAGTCCCTTGAGGAAGTAGGCGCCCTTCTTTGGCACCGCGGTTGCGAAGTCTTCCTCCTGCATCAACTTCATCGCCTCGAGCCCGATCGCGGTGCCGAGCGGGTTGGCCGCAAAGGTCGAGTGGGTCGAGCCGGGCGGAAACACCTTCGGATTGATCAGCTCTTCGGCGGCCCATAGTCCGGACAACGGATTGAGCCCGTTGGTCAGCGCCTTGCCGAACACAATCACGTCCGGCGTCACCCCGAAATGCTCGATCGACCAGAGCTTTCCGGTGCGGAAAAAGCCCATCTGGATGTCGTCGACCACCAGCAAAATGCCGTAGCGATCGAGGACCTTCTTCAACTCAGCGAAGAAGTTGCGGGGCGGAATCACATAGCCGCCGGTGCCTTGCACGGTTTCGACGTAGAAAGCCGCATATTCGGCCTGGCCCGCTTTGGGATCCCAGACGCCGTTGTACTCGCTCTCAAACAGCCGCTCGAGCTGTTGTACGCAGTGCAGCCCGTACTCTTCCTTGCTCATGTCCTTGCGGGCCGCGGAAGTAGTACGGAAACGGCAGGAAGTGCGCGCGGTCCCCAAAATGGCCGAAGCGGCGGCGATAGCGGTAGGACGAGGTGATCGCAGAGGCACCGAGCGTGCGGCCGTGATACCCACCTTCGAATGCGAACATCAGACTCTTGCCGTTGCTGGCATTGCGCACGAGCTTGAGCGAGTCCTCGATCGCCTGCGAGCCGCCGACGTTGAAATGCACACGCCCCTTGCGGCCGAATTTTGCTTCCGCGTCGCGCGCGATCATGGCGGCGAGCTCGATTTTCTCCCGGTGCAGATATTGGCTCGCGACCTGTGGCAGCCGGTCGATCTGGCGTTTGAGCGCGTCGTTGAGCCGGCGGTTGCCATACCCGAAGTTGACGGCCGAGTACCACATCTGCAGATCGAGGTATTGGCGGCCCTCGGCGTCATAAAGAAATGAGCCTTCGCAGCGGTCGAAAATCTTGGGCTCGGAATAATGAACCGTGTCGCCGTGCGAACAGTAGATCGCTTCGAGCTTGAGCAGCTCGGCGTCATCCAGGATCGGGTCGGCGTTTCGTTCTTGGCCGGCAGTGGCGGCGAGCCTAAGCGGAGGGCGCATGACTCGTGCCCTTGGCGTAGCGCGGCATGCCGTCGAGCCGCCGCAGACCCCCGATCCAATCAGCTATCAACGTCGTTGCGCCCGCGAAATTGCCAAACACGATGTACGCGAGGCCGCTGGCCTGGCAGTGCTCCGCAAGGGCGCCTTTGGCAACCACGAGATCGGCGGTCTCGGCCGCACAAAAGTCCGACCGACCGTCCCCGATCAGGATGCGAATCGTGTTGGCTTCCTCGGCGAGCGCGCGGCATTTGCAGTGACCGGCCTGCGAGCGGCAGTCACCCGCTTCGTACGGGAAGGCGAGGCGCCACCAATTCTCCCCGAGCCATTCCAGCCGGTTGGCCAGAATCGGAACATCGATGCCGGCCCGGCTGAGCATTTTGGTGACTATACGGTCGAGTCCGTCGGAGACGACCGTGAGCGCCACGCCATGACCCCGACAGAGCGCGACTAGTTCCGGGAAATGCGGATCGAGCGGCACGTCCTCGATGACGCTGTCGAGCTCGTCCGGACTCGCGTGCACGAGGTCGATTTGCCGTGACAGACACTCGCGCGAGCCGATGATGCCCGCGAGCCATTCAGCCTCGACCTTGCGCCATTCGGGATCCGCAAAACGCTCGAGGATAACGTCCGTCGTATCCTCAAGCGAAATCGTCCCGTCGAAATCGACGAAAACACGAACCCTTGACGGCATGGTTGATTGCGCCCCCACTGAATGTGCACTTTAGATGTTTCTTATAAGGAGCTGGCCCCGCACCGCCGCTCTCTGACTTCTGACTGAACTCTACCCACAAACCCCGGCAATTCAACAAAAATGACGCTGGAGCGCGGTGTTGGAAACAAACAATCTCCGACGCCGGAGTTGCGTCGGCCTGCCCAGGCCCGGGGTTTTGGTTGATCGCCGTACAAATACAGGGACGAACCAGATTCTACAACCCCAGATTGCGTCTACGGCCGCTACCTCGTTTTTCTCCTCGCGGTCACGACGCTGGAAGCACGCGCACTGGCTTGCCATCCAGGTAGGCGCGGATGTCGTCCACCATCTCGCGGAAGTAGGTTTCGTAGGCTTGCACGCTCACATAGCCCAGATGCGGGGTGAGGACGACGTTGTCGAGTTTTCGCAACGGATGATCGACCGGCAGCGGTTCGGTTTCGAACACGTCGAGCCCGGCGCCCGCAATCTTCTGTTCGGTCAGGGCAGCTAGCAGGGCAGCCTGGTCAACAATTGCAGCCCGCGCCGTATTGACGAGGTAAGCCGTCGGCTTCATCAGCGCGAGGTCATTCGCCCCGATCAGCCCGCGCGAGCGTTCGCTCAGCAGCACATGAATCGAGATGATGTCCGCGCTGCGGAACAGGTCTTCCTTGCTGGCGTAGGTCACACCGGCCTCGCGTGCTTTTTCCGGGGTCAGGTTCTGGCTCCAGGCGATCACCGTCATGCCGAACGCCTGTGCGATGCGGGCGACCTTGCTGCCGAGCCTGCCCAGGCCGACGATGCCCAACGTCTTGCCTTCGAGATCGATTCCGATCGTGGTTTGCCAGGGCGCTCCGCCCTTGAGGCGAGCGTTTTCGTAGCCGATCTGGCGGGTCAGTTCGAGCATGAGGCCGATCGCGATGCCGGCGGTCGGATTGCCCGAGCCCGCGGTGCCACAGACGACGACCCCGCGTTCGTTGGCAGCGTTCACGTCGATCGCCGCATTGCGCATGCCGCTGGTGATCAGTAAGCGCAAATCAGGCAGCGCCTCGATCACTTGCCGCGGAAAGCGCGTGCGCTCGCGCATTGCGCAGACGATCTCATAGCCCTTGAGCGCACCGGGCACCTCGGCGGGCGGGATCCACTGGTCGAACACTTTGATATTGACCGCACCAGAAATCTTCGACCAATCGGCCATTTTCATAGCGACGTTCTGATAATCATCGAGGATTGCACAGCGCATCATATGTCCTGCTGTTGGTGTGATTTTCGTCCGTGAACCTAATCCGCGGCGACGCCGGCCGCGCGGATCACATCGGCCCAGCGTTGCGCATCGGCCTTGATGAATTGCGCCGTTTGCGCCGGTGTGCTGGCCACCGGCTCCATGTTGAGCGATGCGAGGTGCGCGCGCACATCGGGCGCGTTCAGGGCTTCGACAATGGCCTGATTGAGTTTTTCCACGATCGCAGCCGGGGTCTTGGGCGGCGCCGATATGCCGTTCCAGGTTTCGGACGTGAACCCGGGCACCCCGGCTTCGATCAGGGTCGGGACGTCCGCAAGCTGCGGCACGCGCTCCGCGGCGGTGACGGCGAGGATGCGGGCCTTGCCGGCGCGATGCAGTTCGATGGCCGACGCCATCTCGGTGAACATCAGGTCGACGTGACCAGCGACGAGGTCGTTGATCGCGGGCGCCGTGCCCTTGTAGGGAACATGCACCAGCTTGGTTCCGGTGCGCCGCTGAAAGAGCTCGGCCGTCAGGTGCGAGGTCGTGCCGGTTCCCTGGGAGGCGTAATTCAGCTTGCCGGGATTGGCCCGGGCATAGGCGATGAACTCCTGCGCGGTCTTGGCCGGAAAATCCGGGCGTACCGTCAGCGTGTTCGGGACCCTCGTCATGATCGCGACCGGCACGAACGCGGAAGGATCGTAGTTGAGCTTGCGATAAAGCAGCACATTGACGGTGAGCGGCGCCGGTTGTGACGCCATCAGGGTATAGCCGTCCGGTGCTGCAGCGAATGCTGCCTCGGCGCCGAAATTACCCGCTTGCCCGCCACGATTCTCGACCACGACCGGCTGGCCAAAACGTTGACGCAGCCTATCGGCTACGATCCGCGCAACCGAATCGACGCCGCCGCCGGGGGGAACGGTCACGATCATACGGATCGGCTGGCTTGGGTACTTGGCGCCGTCGTCCTGCGCCCAGGCGCTGCCAGCCAGCAAGGTGGCCGATGCGATTAAAGCGAGACATTTCAACATCGATCGACCTTAGCCGATCGGGCGCTGGAAGTCAGGGATTGAGACCGAGCCGTCTGGAGCTATCGCTCCCACCGGCCTGATCGCCTGTCACTGGTATTGCCCTTTGCGGGCCTGATCGCTACATCAGGCCGATCTTTTCCGACCCATGCGCTGGTTGAGCGTCGCAGAGCGCGACGGACATTGCGCGGGCGGTGCACCCCAAGCCGTGCGAGAACCGATGAACGGCCGACAATTCGTCTATCACATGCATGGTCTGACCAAGACCTATCCGGGCAACCGCAAGGTTCTCGAGAACGTCAACCTGTCATTCTATCCGGACGCCAAGATCGGCGTCCTTGGCGTCAACGGTTCCGGCAAGTCGACCCTGCTTCGCATCATGGCCGGGCTCGACAAGGACTTCTCGGGAGAAGCCTGGGCCGCCGAGGGCGCCCGCGTGGGTTTTCTGCCGCAGGAGCCGCAGCTCGATGCCGGCAAGTCGGTACGCGAGAACGTCATGGAAGGTGTGGCGGCGTCGAAGGCGATCCTCGACCGCTACAATGAGCTTGCCATGAACTACTCCGACGAAACCGCGGACGAAATGACGAAGCTGCAGGACGAGATCGAAGCCAAAGGGCTTTGGGATCTCGATTCCAAGATCGACCAGGCGATGGATGCGCTGCGCTGCCCGCCCGACGATGCCGAGGTCGAGAAGCTTTCGGGCGGCGAACGCCGCCGCGTCGCGCTGTGCCGGCTGCTGCTCGATCAGCCCGATCTGCTGCTGCTCGACGAGCCGACCAATCACCTCGATGCCGAGACCACGGCCTGGCTCGAGGGTCACCTGCGCAACTATCCGGGGGCGATCCTCATCGTCACCCATGACCGCTATTTTCTCGATCACGTGACAGGCTGGATCCTCGAACTCGATCGCGGCCGCGGCATCCCGTACGAGGGCAACTACTCATCGTGGTTGACGCAGAAGCAGAAGCGGCTCGAGCAGGAGGGGCGCGAGGAGGAAGCGCGCCAGCGCACGCTCGCGCGCGAACAGGAATGGATCGCCGCAAGCCCGCGCGCCCGCCAGGCCAAGTCCAAGGCGCGCTATCAACGCTACGATGAACTGCTGGCCAAGGCATCGGACAAGGCCCAGCAGAGTGCGCAGATCGTCATCCCGGTAGCCGAGCGGCTGGGTCAGAACGTCATCGACTTTGTTGGTTTGACCAAGGGCTTTGGTGATCGCCTGTTGATCGACGATCTCACGTTCAAGCTACCGCCCGGGGGCATTGTCGGCGTGATCGGACCGAACGGTGCCGGCAAGACGACGCTGTTTCGCATGATCACGGGCCAGGAAAAGCCCGACAAGGGTACGATCAAGATCGGCGAATCGGTTCACCTCGGCTACGTCGATCAGTCCCGCGACGCCCTCAACAACAATGCGACCGTATGGCAGGAAATCTCCGGCGGCGTCGATCTGTTGCAGCTTGGCAAACGCGAGGTCAATTCGCGCGCCTACTGTTCGGCGTTCAATTTTCGCGGGGCCGACCAGCAGAAAAAGGTTGGCCAACTCTCGGGCGGCGAGCGCAACCGGGTGCATCTCGCCAAGATGCTCAAGTCCGGCGCCAACGTGCTGCTGCTCGACGAGCCGACCAACGATCTCGACGTTGATACCTTGCGCGCGCTCGAGGAGGCGTTGGAGGATTTCGCCGGCTGCGCGGTGATCATCAGCCACGATCGCTGGTTCCTCGATCGCATCGCGACCCACATGCTGGCCTTCGAGGGCGACAGTCACGTCGAGTGGTTCGAGGGCAATTTCGAGGACTATGAGCAGGACAAGATGCGGCGGCTAGGAACCAATTCGATCATCCCGCATCGGATCAAATACAAGAAGTTTACGCGCTGACGCATCGATCCGTCGGCGTAGCGCGTGAGCAGTTCGGCGGGGCTTGCCGCCTGCGCGGATTGGGCTAGGCTAGTGTGCGAACCGGGGCCGGGACGGAGCGGGTTATGAACGAGCGAATGCCGATCTCGCGGATCGGCGGCGTTGATCTGCAACGAACGCTGAGCGATGCAGAACAAAAGCTGCGGGTCGAGCTTGCAGCCGCGTTCCGCATCGCCCATCACCTTGGCTGGAACATCGACACGCTCAATCACATCACGGCGCGCATCGCCGACACCGATAACTTCCTGATGAACCCCCTGGGCCTTGGCTGGGACGAGATCACCGCTTCCTCGCTCGCGACCGCCACCTATGATGGCCGCATTCTCAGCCATACAGGGGTTCGCCTCGCGTCCGCCGGCTTCAATTTCCACAGCGGCATCCTGAACGCGCGACCTGATGTCAATTGCGTGATCCATACCCACCACGGTGCCGGCACCGTGGTCAGCGCAACCGAGGACCCTCTGTTGATTTTCGATCAGGGCGGGTGCCGGCTGTACGACGAGGTCGGCTACCACGCGTTCGAAGGCCTCGCCAATCAGCACGATGAAGTCCCGCGTATCCTTCACGACCTCGGCCACCGACACACGCTGATCATGCGCAATCATGGCCTGCTCAGCGTCGGCGCATCGGTCGGCGAGGCGTTTGGCTGGATGCGCGCCCTGATCGATGCCTGTGCGCTGCAGGAGCGCGTACTGGCGACGGGGCGGCCCTTCCGGATCATTCCCGAGGACTTGCAAAATCGCACCAAAGCGCAGATGGGTGGCAATAACCGGGGCAACGCACCGCGCGAGGACCACAGTTGGCAGTATTTCCTCCGGCTCGCCGAACGGCTCGATCCGGCGTTTGCAACGTGATGCAGCGCGGTTTTTCATGCGCGGCGCTTGCGGTGGCCGCACTGCTCGCGATTGCGCCGGCGCGCGCGGCCGATCCGGCATTCCAGCAATGGCTCGCTGGCGTGTGGCCGGAGGCCCAGCAGATGGGCATCTCGCGCGCGACCTTCGAGGCTGCGACGCGCGGCCTTGAGCCCGACCTGTCGTTGCCAGATCTCATCATTCCAGGCCGGCCCGAAAGGCCATCCGGCGCGCAGGCGGAGTTCGTGCAGACGCCGGCCGACTATCTCAAGGAGTCCATCGTTCCAGCGTCTGGCCGAGCACGGCCGCAAATTGCTCGAGCAGCATCGGGCAACGCTGGCAGCGATCGAACGGCAATTCGGCGTGCCCGGGCCGGTTCTGCTCGCGATCTGGGCGCGCGAGACCGACTTTGGGCGCGCCAAGGATTTGCGCAGCGCGATCCGGGTGCTCGCAACCCAGGCCTATCTTGGCCGGCGCAAGGATCAGTTCCGTCAGGAATTCCTGCTCGGCCTCAAGATGCTCGATGAGGGCGACATCAAGCTCGCCGATATGAAGAGCTCCTGGGCGGGCGCCATGGGCCTGACCCAGTTCATGCCTTCGGACTATTTCCGCTCTGCCGTCGATTTCGACGGCGACGGCAGGCGCAATATCTGGACATCGGTGCCCGATGCGCTTGCGTCTGCCGCCAAGCAACTCGTCGACAAGGGCTGGCAGCGCGGCGCACCGTGGGCGATCGAGGTCCACCCCCCGCGCAATGTCGACTGCACAATCGGGGTTCCAGAGGTGACCAAACCGATCAGCGAATGGCTGCGACTCGGATTTACGCCGGCCTATGGCCGCAAGCTGAATGCGACGGAACTCGCCGAGTCCGCCTCCCTGCTGCAGCCGGCCGGGCTCTATGGGCCGTCATTTCTCACGCCAAAGAACTACTTCGTGATCAAGGAATACAATTTCTCCGACCTCTATGTTCTGTTCGTGGGTCATCTCAGCGATCGCATTGCCGACAAGCGCCCATTCGAGACGCCGTGGGCCACGGTCGTGCAAATGCCGACCGTGCAGGTGGAGCGTATGCAGCGCCGGCTGACTCAGACCGGGCTCTATGCGGACAAGATCGACGGCAAGGCCGGGATGAAGACGCGTGCCGCGCTCGGTACCTATCAGAAGGCCAACGGACTGGCGGTCGACTGTTGGCCGACTTCTGCCGTGTTGGACCACATGCAGAGCACTGCCGGCCGGAACTGATACGTGCTGCGCAAACAGAACGGCCGGCCCGCTTGGGCCGGCCGTTGTGCATGTTCCGCGCTTTGTGCAGTTCGTTAGCGTCAGCCCTGCTTGGCTGGACGCGTGCGTCCGATGCTGTTGAACTGCGCTTTCTGCTCGTCGCTCAGCGACCCATAGAAGTCGTTCAGCGGCATGCTGACCGTCTTGACGGCTGCCAGGATGGTCTGCAGCCGCTGCTCCATCGCCGAAATACGGGCGAGCGGCGTCGCCGGCATCTCGGTCGGGCAGGACGCTTGCAGCATATCCCGGGCGTTTGCCGCTGCGGTCTGCAGCGCGCTGAGGCTTGCCTGCTGAGCCGCCGTTGGTCGCACGCTCTTTTCAATCTGTGCGGTCGGCCAGTCGGGAATGGCTCGATTGCTGCAGCTGGCAGCCGGTGAGCCTGCGTTGACAACACCGGCCTGTCCGGCCTGGGGCTTGCTTTGCCCGAGCGCGTTGAAGCGCGCCTTCTGCTCGTCGCTCAGCGTGCCGTAGAACTTTTCGAGCGGCGGCCGCACCACCTTCACGGCGTTCAGCATTGCCTGCACGCGCTGCTGCATCGCATCGATACGGCCTACCGGCGTCAACGACACATCGGTCGGGCATGCGGCCTTGACAATCTGCGCCGCCTGCACGGACGCATTCCCGAGGTCGTCGAGGGCGGCGCGCTGGGTGTCGTTGGGATCGAGGGCGCGCTGGATGTCCTCGACCGGAACGCCAGCTACGTCACGCGAGTCGTCGCCGCAATATTCGGTGTAACGACCCATTGCGGCGCGTGTTGTGCTGCGCACGTCGCTCTCGGTTCCACCCGGCACCGCACCGCCGCCCGGCGGCACGCTCGCATAGCGCCGGCCGCTGGGGCCATTGGCCGGATAGCCACTACCGGCATATGCGCCGCCCACGTAGCCACCGCCGCCATAGGCAACAGGTGGCGGAGCCGCGAAGTCGTTGTAGCCATAGGGCCAGAACAGGCCCGCATAGAGATCCGGATACCCGTAGTACCAGAACGGATCGTAGAAATAGGGCCAATACGCGTAGGGCCAGAACACGCCCGCGAACAAGTCGTAATAGGCGTACGGCCAGAACACCGGGCCCCACCAACCGAACGCCACCCGGTTGCGCCACCAGTTCCGGTACCAGCCCCCGTGCGCCCATCGATTGGCCAGGAAGCGGTTGCCGATCACGCCGTTACGCGACCACCCCGCATGGGCGAAACGATGCGACATCAGTGCATTGCCGGCGGCATGCGCGCGCAGGCCGTTCCTGCCCGCAAGCGCGGTGCGGGTGGCGGCGTTACGACCAACATTGCGGCCAACGTTGCGGCCGACATTGCGCCCGGCCAGCCGCGCGCTATTGCCGCGGGTGAACGACCGCGAGAAGGCGCGATTGCCGCCGCGCGTGAACGAGCGCGAGAACGCGCGGTTACCACCGCGGCTGAACGAGCGCGATATCGAACGGTTGAACCCGGCACCACGCGTGAACGAGCGGACGCTACCGCCGCGGAACGAGCGCATGGCACCGGACATGCCGCCGCGCATCCCGCCGATGTGCAAGGCGCCGCCCCGGAAGCCGCCGCCCATGGCTCGGAAGCCCCCACCGCCGCCACCGCCGCGAAAGCCGCCACCACCGCCGTGAAATCCGCCGCCACCGCCGTGGAAGCCGCCGCCACCGCCGTGGCCGCCACCACCACCGCCGGGGCCGCCGCCACGCGCAAGCGCGGGCGCGGCACCGAGAACCAACGCCAGCAGGACCGCTCCTAATTGACCGATTCGCCGCATTGCACTCCTCCCAGGCAGAGTTCTTGCTCTTGCTTGTTGAACACCTGCGCTTCTAATCTTGTTCCGGCCGGAGCGCCCGCATGCGGCTCGCTCGCCGATGGCAAAGCAATCTTGTGCCATTTTCGTGTCGGTATTTTGGCACGTTTGAGTTGTTGATTGCTTCTGTGATAAATCACAGTGGATGAACCGACACTGAACGCCGCAGCGCGGTCGGCGCGACGCGTAAAATCAAACCGCCGCAACCATCAGACGATCCAATTGTGGCCTCAATACCAGTTGGGGCACATGTACTGAGGTCGCGTATAGCCGACGAGGAGCCCGTCTGCGTTGAAGATCGGCTTGCGCGACCAATAGGCGCCCCGGCAGCCCGTGTTCGGATAGGTTGCCGCGTAGCCCGGGTAGGTCACCATCCCAGGAGGCGCCACCGGCACGTATACATCGGGTGCCGGAGCTTGGACTTCGGGCGGAGGAGCTTGGGCCTCGGGCGGAGGAGGCGACGGCGTTGTTGGATAGCCGCCAAACCCGAATGCAGTCGCGAGTGAAGCGAACGGGTTTAGTTCGGCTGCATTCGCCGGGGACACGCCGGGCAACGCAATCGCGCAGGCCAGGGCGAGCGCACTCAGAAGCTTTGTCATCAGATGCCACCCCAATGGCGTTCGATCGTTTCCGTGAGACCGCAAACGCAACAAGGGCTACCGAACTCAATCAAATGGGTAGCACGAATCGACCTCCGGAGCCGAACAACGCGCCCCTTGCCAAGGTCGATTACGGGCCGATGATGCAATTTTGACACGCAAACACGCGCCCCACGCGCCACCGCGGGCGTCAACACCTTCAACCCGCCGCAGTACCGGTCAAAGCATTCAGTAGCAGACCTGCACCTGGCGAACGCGCCAGGTGTAGCCGTCCCAGAACCGTTGGTTACGCAAAGAGCAGCCTACGCCGGGTCCGTAGTAGACCGGCGCTGGCGCATAATAATAGGCCGGGCCGTAGCCGTAGTAGGCGCCATACGGGTATGCGGCGCCTGCACCTGCGATCATTGCTCCACCGACCACGCCGGCCGCGACACCGGCGCCGACATAGCAGCCCCAGCAGGCCGCGTCTGCCCGGCTCGGGGCGGCGACCACAGCACTCGCGAGGGTCGCAGCTGCCGCCACGGCGACAAGCGTCTTTTTCATGGCTTCCTCCAGATCGGGTATCGGCAACCCGATGGTTCGTCAGGTTCTATCCGCAAGTGTTTGATGGCACGCCCGAACCACGCCTGAACAGTTGTGTCAGGATAAGGCTATGTTGAGTCGGGCGACGGGCGCAATTCGACTGTGAGACGTGCCGCAATGCCGCGATGTTCTAATGTGCGGACCGCTGGGAGATGCAACTTGGCCACCAGCGCGCGAACAAAGTTCGACCGGCGCCAGCTTTTGGCGGCGTGCGCAACCGGATTGGCAGCAGCGATCGCGCCGCGGATGTCGCCCGCACTGGCGGACGTCGTCAGCCAGCCCGTACGCATCGTCGTTGGCTTCCAACCCGGCGGTTCGCTCGACATGATCGCCCGCGTGCTGGGCGAAGAAATGAAGGACTATGCGCCGGCGCTGATCGTCGACAACAAGCCCGGCGCCGCCGGCCGCATCGCGCTTGAAGCGATCAAGATCAGCCCGCCCGACGGCGCATCCATGATCCTGACGCCGTCATCGACGCTCGTCCTCAATCCGCATGTCTACAAGACGCTCGGCTACGATCCGATCAATGATTTCGCCCCGGTGACCAGCGTCGGCCTCGTCGGATTTGATCTCGCGGTCGGTCCCAAGGTGCCCGATCAGGTGATATCCCTGCGCGATTTTGTGGCGTGGTGCAAAGCAAACCCGAAGGATGCGGCCTATGGCTCGCCGGGCGCCGGCAGCGGACATCACTTCGTGGGCGCGATGTTCGCGCGCGCCGCCGGGGTCGACATGGTGCACGTGCCCTATCGCGGCGCGGCGCCTGCCATTCAAGACGTTCTCGCCGGTCAGATCGCGTCAAATATTTCGGTCGGCGCGCACATCCCGTTCCACAAGGACGGCAAGCTGAGAATCCTGGCAACCGCGGGGCGCGCGCGCTCGTCGTTTCTGCCTAACGTCCCGACGTTTTTGGAATCAGGCTACGCCGTGGAAGCATCGGATTGGTTCGGCGTGGTAGTGCCGGCCGCAACGCCGACACCCGTGGTGTTGCAGCTCAATGCGGCGATCCGGCGTGCGATCTCGTCGAAATCGATGCGGGACCTGATGACGCGCCTTGGCAACACGCCGGGCGGCGAAAGCCCTGACGCATTTGGTGCGAGGATCCGAACTGATCTCGCGGCCTGGGGCGCGATCGTGAAGGCGTCAGGATTTACGGCACAGGAATAGCAATCAGGCCGGCGGCGTGTCGTCGGCAACCGTGGCCGGGATGCGCCCGGCCAAAAACGTCAGGTCTTTGTTTCGACGTGGCTGAGGTTCAGTAGCAGACGCGCACGCGCTGCAAGCCCCAGGCATAGCCGTCCCACACCCGCTGGGTCTGCCAGTAGCAGGGCGGTGGCGGCGGGGCGGCGTAAACGACCGGCGCCGGTGGCGGATAAGCATAAACCGGCGGAGGCGCAGCGATCGCTGCCCCGAGCAGCGCGCCGGCGACGACACCGGCACCCACGTAGCAGCCAAAGCAGGTCGCGTTCGCGTCTTGCGGAAGCGTCACGGCGCCAGCCGCCAGTGTCGCCGCAACCGCGAACGTAGCCAAGGTCTTGGTCATACCACCCTCCATTTGAACTGGATGGCAATTGCCGGCGCTCGACACGTATTCAGCGTTCCGGAAATGCCCCACCGACCCCAATCTTAGCGCGGCTGTTCACCGCGTCAGTGACAGATGTCACCAAATTTAGCCCTAATTATGGGTGTGTTCTTAATTTAACCTTACCGGTGCTCCGCTTCCGAAGTTCGTGATACATCGCGGCGGCCTCTGGCACGAATTTCGGAAGCAAAGCGGCACTACAAGTTTATGGTTCTAGTGTCGCTTTTCGATTTGAAGTTCCTTTAACGAGCTTGCGGCGACCTCTGCGGGAACTTCAAATCGGCGGCACGAACGTCGGTATGATGATCATCCGCGCACCGGCGCCATCTCGAACATTGTTTGAACATGTTTAGTTGAACTTAAGTCCGGCTGCCTTCACGAGCGCGATGTTGGTCGCGATTTCCTTGTTCACAAGTGCATCGAACTCGGACGGCGTAAGGGGTATCGGCTCGATACCCTGCGGGGCGAACTTCTGCTGCACGCTCGACAGTTGCAAGGCTTTCTGGGCCTCGTGGTACAGGCGATCAACGATCTCACGCGGCGTCTTTGCTGGCACGAACATACCGTTCCAGAACGTGTAGTCTGAATTCGCAAAACCGGCTTCGATCGACGTTGGTACGTCAGGGAGCGCGGCGGTGCGTTTCGGGGTGCACACGGCGAGTGCGATCAGCTTGCCTTCGCGGATGAGCGGGAGGCCCGACGAGACGCCGATACACATGAAATCGACGCGCCCCGTCATCACCTCGGTGAGTGCCTCGGGGCCGCCCTTGAACGGAACGTGCAGTGCCTTGATCCCGGCACTCAGCAGCAGCCGCTCGGCACTCCAGTGGGTGGCGCTACCGATGCCCGCCGAAGCGAAGGTGAGCGAGCCGGATTTGCCGGCCGCGATGAGATCGGAGAGTGTCTTGATGCCCTTGGCAGGCGACACCACCGTCACGTTGGGCACGCTGCCGAACATGGCTACGCCGGAAAAATCGCGCGCCGCATCGTAGGGCAAGTTCGGGTAGATCGCCGGGGCCGCCGAATGTGCGGACGCGTTGATCAGGAGCGTGTAGCCATCGGCGTCGGACTTGGCCACGCTGGCCGCGCCGATGGTCCCTCCGGCGCCGCCGCGGTTCTCGATCACGATGGGCTGGCCGAGTTGCGCGGACAGCGGCTCCATCACAATGCGCCCGATGATATCGATGGTCGAGCCGGCCGAGAACGGGATCACCGCGCGAATGGGCTTGGTCGGCCAGGCGTCCGCGTGCAGGGCCCGCGGCAGTGCCGGGATCGCGAGCGCTGCGCCAGACAGGCGCAGGATTTTGCGGCGCGTCGTCAACATGAGCATCCTCCCGTTGGCGCGCCTCGCTCGTTGGCCGGCGAATGCTGCGCGTTCTTGCTGCCCAGTATGGCATCAATCTTCGGAAGAACGAATATCGCGGCCGGACCGCACGAGCGCAAACGTCTCGCACCGGTGCGTTTGCGCCGCTCTACACCCGCTCGACGACCGTGCGGCTGCGCTCTGCGGCTTGGCCGCTCGCGCGCATCATCAGAAACGTGCCGGACCACACCCGCCGGATGATCCAGCGGCCTGCGATCTCGGTGCCGTCCGCACTCAGCCGGCCATCGTACTCGACCTGGTCATACAAGGAGGAGGCGGACTCATAGGTCTTTACAAAGGTGATGGCGCTGTCCTGCCGGCTGCCCATGATCGCGGCGTAGAGCGTTCCGCTCGCGGCGATGCCGGGCTCGCAGGGCTCATGGGTCGAGCCGGTGACCGAGCTGCCGCTCTCGATCAGGGTTGCGACGAACGACACGGACTTGTTGATCTGCGGATAGGTGTAAAGGCCGTGCCAGACCCCGGTCAGGTTGCTCGCGCCGCCGTCGCGCTCGGTCATCGCGCTCTCCAGCCGCCCTATGCGCCGATCGTCTCGGCGAACAGCGCAAGTGCGCGTGCCGCGAAAGCCCGCATGTTGTCCTGCCGGTCGCTGCTGCCTGTGCGCAGCATGAATGTGCGCTCCACCGGACCGGCGACCGCAAAGCACGAGTGTCCGGCGGGATCGCCATAGCGATTGCCGGTGGGGCCGGCGGCGCCCGCCTCGGCGAGCCCCCAGGTGGCGCCAAGCCGTTCGCGCATGCGGCGCGCCAGCAGCGCCGCATAGGGTTCGGTCGCCGCCCGGATTCCGCTCATCTCGGCAGGGCCGATGTCGAGGAGGCCGCTGCGCGCTGCGCCGGTGTAGACCACGGCGCCGCCGAGGAAGTAGGCGGATGCGCCAGGCACGGCGAGCAGGGCCGCCGACATCAGGCCGCCCGTTGAGCCCTCGGCGAGCGCGACGGTCTCGCGGCGCTCGATCAGTCGCACCGCGATTTTTCGAGCAAGGGGAAGAAGACTATCCATGAGTGACCTTGATCTTGTGGGCGAGGCGGGAACGCTGTCCATCATCCACGTATGCGCTGAGCGCAGAGCCATTTGTGCCAATAGTGATCATAGATGACCATTGATGCCCATAGATTCCCATAGATGCCCTTCCTGGGAAGATGGCATCAATGGCGTCCATCGAGTTTTGCAGGTTGGAACCTCCCCGATATTCGCATGGGTCGAGGGAATTCCAGACATTCATTCGCCCGGTTGGTGTTGGCGGCGTTCGAGCCGCCAATCACGACGCGCTAGCCCGGCGTGTTTATCCATTTTTCGCGAACCGGGATCGTCCGCTGCGGAATGCCGGTGCGGCGGCTCACGCAGGCGCGATAGGCGTCCAGCCTGACCATAAGGTCGCGCTCGGTCGCGTACATCATCCACTGCTTGGTCGCCGGGTCATACCCAGCGCCATTTTCCTTGGCGCATTGGAACTGGGCGGAATTGGCTTGTTGCCCCTTTCCGGGCTTGGTCTGAGCGTCGGCCGTTGCGGCCGTGCCGAAGATCGCGATTGTTGCGAGGGTCACCGGACCAAGCGTGCGACACATGCCATGCCCCCCATTCTGGTCGTGCGGATTACAATCTTAGAGAGAAAATTAAACGTGTAAATGGGTGTAATCGTTCGTTATAGTTGTATTTTTAAATATAGTGACATATGGTCGCCAATACGATATGTCTCGACATATGGCCGAACGAACCACCGTGCGTCTTCCCGAGGACCTCGTGCGGCGCGCCAAGCGCAAGGCCGCCGCCGAGGGCCGCACACTCACGTCGTTGATTGAAGATGGACTTCGGCTTGTGATCGGGGAGAGCCAAAAACCTCAGAAACGCTCGCGTGCTCCGATCCCCGTCAGCACGGCTACCGGTGGTTTGATGCCGGGGATTGATATCAGCGATTCTGCGGCGCTTCAGGAGATGGAGGACCTGGAGTATGTGGCGCGCATGAAGCAGTTCAAATGATCCTGACGGACGTGAATGTTCTCGTTTACGCGTTTCGCCAGGATGTGGCGCAACATGCGACGTGTCACGCTTGGCTCAACGGCATTTTGGATGGTGACGCGCGTTTCGGCCTTTCGCCTCTGGCACTGAGCGCCCTCGTTCGAATCACCACGAACCCGCGCGTGTACGCGACACCGAGTTCTGCCGAAGAAGCATTCAGGTTCTGTGACTACCTGCTTGGCCAACCACACTGCCAGATCGTGGAACCGGGCGAACGACATTGGAATATCTTCAAGCGACTCTGCGTTGAGACGAACATCAGGGGACCGCGCGTGACCGCTGCCTGGTACGCGGCGCTCGCGATCGAATGGGGCTGCCAATGGATCACGATGGATCGTGACTACGCGCGGTTTCCCGGGTTGAAGTGGAACCTGCCGGAGGTGGGGTAGGGTAGCGCAGTTGGAGCGATGAGCTCCCGTTCAACCCATCCACGTGTTGTAGAAGCCCGACTGTCGCTTCTCTCGGCAGGGAAAACGAGGAGCGCGCCGACAAACAGCGCACAGACGCAGCACATCGGAGCGCCCTAACGACGGCTACAGCACCCGGTTGCTTGCCTTCACGGCCTCGGCCTCGACATAGACCTCGTTCCCCAGCTGCCGGAATTTCTCCGACATCTGTGCCATGCCCTGCTCCTTGTCATTCAGCGTCGCCGCGTAATCGCGCACGTCCTGGGTGATCTTCATGGAGCAGAATTTCGGCCCGCACATGGAGCAGAAATGCGCAACCTTGTGCGCCTCCTTCGGCAGTGTCTCGTCGTGGTACTCGCGCGCCGTGTCGGGATCGAGCGAGAGGTTGAACTGGTCGACCCAGCGGAACTCGAAGCGCGCCCGCGAAAGCGCGTCGTCGCGGATCTGCGCGGCCGGGTGGCCCTTGGCGAGGTCCGCGGCGTGAGCCGCGATCTTGTAGGCGATCACGCCTTCCTTCACGTCGTCGCGGTCCGGCAGCCCGAGGTGCTCCTTCGGTGTGACGTAGCAGAGCATGGCGGTGCCGAACCAGCCGATCATGGCGGCACCGATCGCCGAGGTGATGTGATCGTAGCCGGGTGCGATATCGGTGGTGAGCGGGCCAAGGGTGTAGAACGGCGCCTCGCTGCATTCCTTGAGCTGTTTCTCGACGTTGACCTTGATCTTGTGTATCGGCACGTGGCCGGGGCCTTCGATCATCACCTGGCAGCCCTTGGCCCATGCGATCTTGGTGAGCTCGCCCAGGGTCTCGAGCTCGGCGAACTGCGCGCGGTCATTGGCGTCCGCGATCGAGCCCGGCCGCAGGCCGTCGCCGAGTGAGAACGACACGTCGTATTTGCGCATGATGTCGCAAATCTCGTCGAAACGCTCGTAGAGGAAACTCTCCTTGTGGCGCGACAGACACCACTTGGCCATGATCGAGCCGCCGCGCGACACGATGCCGGTGACCCGGTTGGCGGTGAGGTGGATGTAGCCGAGCCGCACGCCGGCATGGATAGTGAAATAGTCGACGCCCTGCTCGCACTGCTCGAGCAGCGTGTCCTTGTAGACCTCCCAGTCGAGCTTGACCGGATCGCCGTCGACTTTCTCCAACGCCTGATAGATCGGCACGGTGCCGATCGGGATCGGCGCGTTACGGATGATCCATTCGCGCGTGTTGTGGATGTTGCGGCCGGTGGAGAGGTCCATCACCGTGTCGGCGCCCCAACGGATCGCCCACACCATCTTCTCGATTTCCTCCTCGACCGAGGAGGTCACCGCCGAGTTGCCGATGTTGGCGTTGATCTTGGTCAGGAAGTTGCGGCCGATGATCATCGGCTCGAGCTCGCCATGATTGATATTGGCCGGGATGATGGCGCGCCCGCGTGCGACCTCGGAGCGCACGAATTCGGGCGTGACGAACTCAGGCACCGCGGCGCCGAAATTCTCGCCGTCGGCAAGCGCCGCCGGGGCACGCTCGAGCATCTGCTTGCGGCCGAGATTCTCGCGCTCGGCGATGTAGATCATTTCCTTGGTGACGACGCCGGCGCGCGCCCATTCGAGTTGGGTGATCGGCTTATCGGCGAGGCCGCGCAGCGGCGCATGGGCGGCTGGAAACGCACGCGCCAGATGCTTGCCGGCGACGTTGCCGTTGTCCTCGGCCTTCACGTTGCGGCCCTGGTAGGCCTCGACCCCGCCGCGCTCGCGCACCCAGTCGATGCGGGTGCGGGGCAAGCCCTTCTCAACCTCGAGCGCCGCGTTCGGATCGGTGTAGGGGCCGGACGTATCGTAGAGTGGCACCGGCGGCTCGCCGGCAGTTTCGGTGAGCGGAACCTCGCGCAGGGGCACGCGCAGGTCGGGCGCGGCCGCGGGCGTGGTATAGGTCTTGCGCGAGCCGGAGATCGGGCCGGTGGTGACCTTGGGGGATGCGAGGTCGTTTGCAGAGATATGTTTGTTCATCGGCATGCTCCTGGCGCGCGTTCAAAAAAAGCGCGTTCAACATATGCGCTCGGCATGCCTTTGGAGGGGGAAGTTCCCGTCCCTTCGCCGGCATGACCCGGATCAGGTTCGAAGGGTCACCGCGCTGCCATCGGGACAATCAATGGCGGTCGGTATCTCAGCCTCCTGGCGAGGCTCCCCTAGGAATTAACCTTAATGTAGGCCGATGGTGCGGGGTGTCAACGCGGGCCGGGGCTACTGCACGGATGCGCGTTGCCGCTTTGCGGCGTAGTAATAGCCGCTGGCGTAGTAGCCGACGGCGAGGTCGGCATCGCCGCCCGCAGTCCGATAGGCACCGGCCAGATATTTGACCGCGTAGGTCAGATTGGTTTTCGGATCGAGCAAACCCTCGGCGGACCCGGTGTAGCCGAGGCCGCGCGCAGTCGCGAGTTTGATCTGCATCAGGCCCATGGTGCCGCCGCGCCCGATGAGGCTCGCGTTGTAGCGGCTCTCCCGAAGGATCACGCGGTGGACCAGCGCTTCCGGCACGCGGTTGGCGGCCGCATGGGACGCGATCAGGCTGTCATAGGAATGGGCGGATTGCGCATGGCCGGCCGATGCAAAAGCGAACACGGCAAAGCCGGTTAGAACGGCGACACGAATCATATGGTGACCCCCCACCATCGCGAATGTGCGAGAGATTACCGGCCGGTTTGTCAATTTTGAGACTGTGAAAAGGGTAAACGCTGCAGCCCGGATGGAGCGAAGCGCAATCCGGGTCGGCGAGGTCTTGAGCTTCCCGGATTACGCTACGCTCAATTCAGGCTACGAATACAACGCCGCTATTCTCTGCAGCTTGTTGAAAGACGAGGCCCAACCGCCATTGTGCAGGTCGCGCACCTCGCCTGTCTGAAAAACCTGCTGGACGAGTTTCAACCTCGTGCCGCCGGGGGTCGGTTCGAACGTCACGGTGACCTCGGTTTCGTGCCCGCGCACGCCATTGTCGTCGTCCCAGCCCCAGGTGAAGACGAGCCGGCGCGGCGGCTCGATCTTGTTGTAGACGCCGCTCACCGTGCGCAGCTTGCCATCGGGCGTGCGCATCGTAGTGCGCCAGCGGCCGCCCGGGCGGACATCGAGATGATGGCTCGGCACGTCGAAGCCTTCGGGACCGAACCATTTCACCAGCAACTCTGGCTCGGTCCAATACGCGAACAGGCGTTCGGGTGGGGCCGGGATCAGGCGCTCGAGTTCGAGCACGCGATCGTTCATGACTTCCTCCGCTTCGGGGTGTCGGCGGCCGCGAGCGCCTCGAGCCGATCGAGGGCATCCGACCAATGACGGTGCTGGCGCGTCAGCCAGGATTCCACCGGTTTGAGCGCTTCGCGCCGCATGCGCACCAGCCGCCATTGGCGCTCGGTGCGCCGCTCGATCAGTCCGGCGCGCTCCAGCACCTGGAGATGGCGCGAGATGGCGGGCGCGCTGATTCGAAACGGCTCGGCGATGTCGCCGACCGCAAGCTCACCCTTGGCGGCGAGCCGTTCCATGATGGCGCGCCGGGTCGGGTCCGCCAGCGCGGCAAACACGGCATCAAGTCGATCCGGCGACGCGCTCCGCATGGCGTGCTCAGGCAACATATTCGTCGTGCAGCCGCACCCAGGCCATCGGATAGCTGAGCGCCTTCTCGTCGCGCCCTTTGGGCACCAGATCGAGGTAGTGGTAGGCCGAATTGAGCATGTCGAGCCCGCGCGCGTAGCACGAATAGGTGCGATAGATACTGCCGTCAGGCTCCTTGCAAAAGACGCTCAGGCCAGGCGCCTCTTCGATCGTGAACCGGCGGGTGCCGAAATTGTAGTTGTTGCCGGGCTTCTGCAGATCATCCGGCGTAAACGAGACGCCGAAATCGAAGTTGAAGTCGTTGCCGGCCGATGACACCCACCGGAACGTCCAGCCCATGCGCTTCTTGAACGCATTGAGACGCTCGAGCGGCGCGCGCGAGATCGCCACCAGGTTCACGTCGCGCTGATTGAGGTGCACGATGACCGGATCATAGGTGTCGGCCCAGAACGAGCAGCTCTTGCAGCCAGCGTCCCAGTCGGGATGGAACATGAAGTGATAGACGATCAACTGGCTTTTCCCCTCGAACAGGTCGGCCAACGTGACTTTGCCCCGGTCCGAGTCGAACACGTAGGATTTCTCGACCTTGACCCAGGGTAATGCGCGGCGCGCTTCGCTCAGCTCATCGCGCATGCGGGTGAAGGCCTTCTCCTTGTCGAGCAGCGACTTGCGCTGCGCGAGCCATTGCTCGCCTGAGACCACCTGATGGGTGTTCATGCGGCGGCTCCCGCCTTGCGCTCGTCGGGCTTGGCCTGCTGCTGCGGGGGAGGGGGCGGCATGGTGTTCTTGAAGCTCGGCCGCTGCGCATGCCGCTCATAGTAGGCCGAGAGGTGCTTGGCCGAGGCGATCGCCTCGCCGCCTTCCGGGAAGTTGCGTACATAGAACAGGATCGGCATCAGGTTGATGTCGGCAAGCGTGTATTGCTTGCCGGCGAGATGTCCGGTCTTCGCCACCGCCTTGTCGAGAATATCGATCTGCTCACGCAGCGCCGGCGTGACGTCGTCGATCGCCTTGCGATCGGGTTTTCCGTCCGCGGTTTTTGGAAAGATGTAGGCGAACAGGTAGGTGCGCACCAAGGTTCGGTCGATGACGGTATTGACCGCGCGAGATCCATTGCTCGGCCAGTGCGGCATCACGCGGGTCCTCCGGGATCAAGCGCGGGCCGGGAAACATGCGGTCGAGGTAAGTACCGATCGCCTTCGACTCGAACAGCTCGAAGTCGCCGTGGCGCATCGCCGGAATCTTTCCGAACGGATGGATCGCGAGCACCTCGGGCGAATGCGGCGGGGCCGGCCGCAGATCGTACGGCACGCCTTTCTCCTCGCAGGCCATGCGGGCGACCCGCACGTAGGTCGATTGCGGAAATCCGATGATCTCGACGTTGGCCATGATGCGCTCCTTTTTAATTAACTAAGTTGTTAATTAACGCCGCTGTTCAGGGGAGTCAATGCGCGTGCGTACAAGAATGCGTGAAGTCAGGTCTTGCGCGCGGCGTGCCAGCCGACGGTCGCGTCCGGCACCGCATCGGTCGAGGCGAAATAGGGCTTTATGTCGATCAACGGGGTACCGTCGAGACAATCGAGTCCGATCACCGAGAGCCGGGTACCACCGCGCGCGAGGAGTTTCACCACGCTTGCGGCAATCGGGTTCGGGCGCACCGGCGAGCGCAGCGCGAAGGTGCCGCGCTGAGTGTCGTGGTGGCGCGGCGCCTGCAGCACAAGATCGCGGCGCGCCTTGTCCATCCAATAGAGCACCAGCAGGTGCGAGCTGGTCTCGACCTCCGTAAGGGCGGCGGCATAGCGTGCGTCGACCTCGATGGTGCAGACGGCGTCCGACTCGCGCGCGTTCTTCGGGCATTGGTCGCGCGTGGTCCACGGCGTGCGGATGCGCCCGATGAAATAGACCCCGGCGTCGAACTCCTTGGGGAGCTCGATTGCAACCTCGCCTGGGCGGACGCCGAATGGATCGGTGGACATGCAAATGCTCCCAAGCGGAAAGATCAAAAGATCATCTGTAGCCCGGGTGGAGCGAAGCGCAATCCGTGACCGGGCATTTCGCGAGATCATCGCCTTTCCTCTCGCCGCAAGGGAGGAGAGGAAAGAACGTATCGGAGCGACGCGAAATCCGCGCGTTCTTTCCGGGATCGGCTGCTAGCCTCCCTCCATGCTCTCATGGATGCCCTTGTGCGCATGTGCATAGGGCATCCATGGAAGGCGACGCGCGTAGAACCGCGCCGCACGCTTGCGTCGACATAACGATATCTTTATATGTGGTGCGTGGCTCAGAATCGCTTCAGATTCGACGAACTCTCAAGCGTGCTCAAGGCAGCCGGCGAGGAGACGCGGCTGCGCCTGCTCGCCCTCTTGGGCGAGGCCGAAGTGACCGTCACCGAGCTCACCGAAATCCTGCGCCAGTCCCAGCCGCGCATATCGCGCCACCTGCGGCTGCTGGCGGAATCAGGGCTGGTGGTCCGGTTTCGCGAAGGGTCATGGGCGTTCTTTCGCCTGCCCGATCACGGCGACAAGGCCGAGCTTGCCCGCGCACTGACGGCGCAACTCGATCCCGACGACCCGGTGGTGATGCGTGATCGCGAGCGCCTGGCCGAAGTACGGGCCGCGCGCGCCACCGCGGCGCAAGCCTATTTTCGCGCGCATGCGGCCGAGTGGGACCGCATCCGCCGCCTGCACGCGGCCGATGCGGCGGTCGAAGCCGAGATCCAGGCAGCGGTCGCCGATAAACCGTT
Organism: uncultured Alphaproteobacteria bacterium; assembly: GCA_963833605.1. Taxonomy (GTDB): domain Bacteria; phylum Pseudomonadota; class Alphaproteobacteria; order Rhizobiales; family Xanthobacteraceae; genus JAFAXD01. The sequence goes on along the minus strand of CAWHYZ010000005.1, from coordinate 27,289 downwards.
CCGCTCGCTGCTCGACCTCGGCACCGGCACCGGGCGCATGCTCGAGCTGCTCGGGCCCGGGCTCGAACGCGGGCTTGGCATCGATCTCTCACTCGACATGCTGGCGCTGGCGCGCGCCCGCCTCGACCGCGCCGGGCTGCGCCATTGCAGCGTGCGCCAGGGTGACATCTACGACCTCCCGCTGCCGCGCGATTCCTTCGACCTCGTGATCGTGCATCAGGTCCTGCACTATCTCGACGACGGTGCACGCGCGATCCGCGAGGCCGCGCGCGTGCTTCGCCCGCAGGGCCGGTTGCTGGTGATCGATTTCGCCCCGCACGAGCTCGAGTTCCTGCGCGAGGAGCACGCCCATCGCCGGCTCGGCTTTGCGCAAGAGACGGTGGCGCAGTGGCTGGAGCAGGCGGGTCTCGACGTGGTCAGTCACCGCAGCGTGCCGCCGGACGCCGGCTCCGACGGCGAGATCGCGGTCTCGCTCTGGCTCGCACGCGACCCGCGGCTCGCGATTGCGGGGTCGCGCGAGGTGGCGTGAGCGCGTCCGGCGCTTTGTAGCCCGGATGGAGCGAAGCGAAATCCGGGATTACTTCGTCGCGGATCTCGTCTTTCCTAGCAACGCCTGCGCCGCAAGAAGTACCGACCGCAGTTATTGTCGTTGTTGATCTCAAGACCCGGATTGCGCTTCGCTCCATCCGGGCTACAGGTCTCTCACCAACCTTCGCCGTGTCGGAAAAATCACCAGACCGAAGCGCTTGTGGATATAGCCCCAGATCCCGTCGGGAGCGAACAGCATGATCGTGATTGCGATGACGCCGAGCAGGATCAGGTACCAGGTGCCGAAGTCGGCGAGATAACGCTGGAGCAGATAGAACACGATCACGCCGATGACCGGCCCTTCGATCGTACCGATGCCGCCGATCACCACGATCAGGATCACATAGGCGGTCCAATCCAGAACCGCGAACGCCGCGTCAGGCGAGATGCGCGCTTTCTGCAGATAGATCAGCGCGCCGATCATGCCGGTAACGGCCGCGGTCAATACATAGACGCCAAGCTTGGTGCGAAAATTGTCGACGCCGACGCTCTCGGCGGTCGCCTCGGAGTCGCGGATGGCGAACAGCGCGAGACCGCGGCGCGAGCGCAGCACCAGATAGACCGCGGCGAGCGTGCCGGCCGCGAGCGCAAGCGCGACCCAGTAGGAGATGATGTCGCGTGCCGCCGGCGTGCGTGCGTCGAACAACGTTTTCACCCAGTCGATGCCGGCGATCTCGTTGGTAACGAACGGCGGCAGCGAGGTGCCGGTACCGCCGCCGAGCTGTTTGAACTGCGCAAAAATGAGCCGATAGACCTCGGCCACCACCCAGCTGCCGATCGCGAAATAGGCGCCGCGGAAGCGAAACACCACGAGCCCGGTCGGAATCGCGAATGCGGCAGCGATGAAGCCAGCGAGAACGATCGCAACGAGCGGATCGAGCCCGCCGAAGATCGTGAGCGCGAACAACAGGTAACCGCCGAGCCCGACGAACGCCTGCTGACCGACCGACACGAGCCCGGCGTAGCCGGCGAGCAGGTTCCAGCATTGCGCCAGCGCCAGCATGTAGAACACGAAGATCATGTCCTGGATCAGGTCGCGCGCCGCAAATGCCGGCAACACCGCGAGCGCACCAACCAGAACGAGACCGGTGGTCGCGAGCCCGAATGAGAGTCGGGTTGTAACCGCGAGTCGGTAGGGCGCTGCCGGTGATGGAGCGGGCGTGCGCGTCATCATGAGTTCAGTCGATCGCGCGCGGGAACAACCCGCGCGGGCGCAACATCAGGACCAGCAGAAAGGCGAGATGGCCGGCGAGGATTTGCCACTCGGGATCGATCTTGGCGCCGATCGCTTGCGCGAGGCCGATCACGATGCCGCCCGCGAGCGTTCCCCAGAAGCTGCCCAGGCCGCCGATGATGACCGCCTCGAACGCATAGAGCAGGCGCGCCGGCCCGATGGTCGGATCGAAATTGGCGCGCATACCGAGGTAGAGCGCCGCAATGGTGGCGACGATCAGCGCAACCCCCATGGCGAGCGAGAAGATCCGGTTGTGGTCGATGCCCATGAGCTCGGCGATTTCCAGATCGTCGGACGTTGCCCGGAACGCGCGACCGAGCGCGGTCCTATAGAATAGAAAGTTCAGCCCGACGATCACCGCAACCGCCGACGCGAAAGTGATGAGCGGCATCAGGCCGATAGCGATGCCGCCGCCGAGATTGATCGATGCGGTCTCGATCGCGCCCGCCTGCAGGCGCTCGCTGTCGGCGGTGAACGCCTGCAGCAAACCGTTCTGGATGATGATCGAGAGCCCGAACGTCACCAGCAAAGGCGGCAGCAGGCCGTGCCCGAGGCTGCGGTTGAGGAGGACGTGCTGGAGCGCGAAGCCGACGCCAAACATCAGGGGCAGCGCCACCAGGGTTGCGAGGAACGGGCCGATGCCAAGCCACGAGGCCAACGCCAGGATCGCGAATGCTGCCAGCACGATCAGATCGCCGTGCGCCAGATTGACGAGCCGCATGATGCCGAAGATCAGCGCCAGGCCGGCTGCGAACAGGGCGTAAAGGCCGCCGAGCAGAATGCCCTGGATGAAGGTGTCGAGCAGGCCCGCCATGTCACGCTTCGATGCCGATATAGATCTGGCGGACCTCGGCCAACGTCATGACCTGCCGTGGCTCGCCCTCGGCGACCTTGCGGCCGAAATTGAGCACGATCAACCGGCTCACCACCGCGAGCAGCGCGTGCACGATATGCTCGATCCATACGATTGCCGTGCCGGCCGCATGCACGTCCTTGATGGTCGAAATCAACTGTCGGCATTCGGCCTCGGTCAGGCCGCCCGCAATCTCATCGAGCAGGAGGAGGTGCGGTCCGGTGGCCAGTGCGCGCGCCATTTCAAGCCGCTTGCGTTCGAGCAGGTTGAGCGACGCTACCGGCGTATTGGCGCGCGCGATCAGGCCGGTCCGCGCGAGGATTTCCCCGCAGGGTCCGGCGGCGTCGCGCTCGCTCTGCCGGCGGCCGTGCACGGCGCCGACCAGCAGATTCTCGAATACGGTAAGGTTTTCGAACGGTTGAGGGATCTGGTAGGAGCGCGCAATTCCGGCGACGCAGCGCTCATGCGGGCTCGCCGCGGTGATGTTGCGGCCGTCGAGGCGAATTTCACCGCGATCAGGCGCGAGCCCGCCGGCGATCAGATTGAACAGCGTGGTCTTGCCGGCTCCATTGGGGCCGATGATCCCGAGTGCCTCGCCGCGCGCTACCGCGAGATCGAGGTCATCCGCCGCGACCACTGATCCGAACGATTTGCGCAGGCCTTTGATTTCGAGCAGCACGGGGTTCCTCATTTGTCGTCATCGCCGGGCTCGGCCCGGCGATCTCGAGCAGGTGGGCACTGCCGTGGCTAACTAAGCGAGATGGCCGGGACAAGCCCGGCCATGACGAAGCAACAACAAAACTTCAATCGGCCATTCAGCTGATCGGCTCCATCTTGCCGGCGGCGGGGATGATCGGCGCGGTGCGGTTGTCGGTGATCACGATGTCGTACTTGTTGCCGTCCTTGAGCCGCCATTGGCCGCCCACCAGTGGCGTCTTGGCGACGTTCTTTTTTGCGAACGGCGGCAGGTTGGCGCCGTTCCATTGCAGGTGACCGACAACGGTGTCGAGGTTGGTGTCGGCGATCGCCTTCACGGTCGCCTTGGCGTCGCCGCGCTGGGGCGTGCGCTTGAGCACGTCGACCGCGACTTCGAACAGGGCATGCACGAATCCGATCGGTTGCGTCCACTGCTTCTTGGTCGCGGCCTCGTAGGCGGCGGCCAGATCCTTGGCGCTGACGCCGGTGAGCGAGGACTTGAACGGGTGGCTCGGTGACCACCACACTTCAGATGAGAGATTGTTGCCGTCGCGGCCAAGCGCCTCGACCGCGACCGGGAACAGGATTGCCTTGCCGATCGACGCGACCTTCGGCTTGAAGCTTTGTTGCAGAGCCTGTTTCCAGAACGTGGTGAAGTCCGGGGGCAGCACCACGCCGGTGACGATCTCGCAGTTCGCGCCCTTGAACGCATTGATCTGGGCCGAGAAGTTGTCGGTGAGGTTCTGATAGCGTCCCGGATCGGTGAGCTTGTAGCCGAGCTTGTCCAGCACCGGCGGGAAGCCGACCTGTTTGTCGCCCCAGGCATTGCCGTCGCCGTCGTTGGGAAACAGGCCGCCGACCGATTTGTTGGTTGGAAGCTGGCTCCACATGTTGGTGAAGACCGCGATCACGTCCTCCAGTCCCCAGAAGAAATGGTAGGTGTAGTTGAAATCCTTCCAGGCCGGCGGGCCGCCGCCCGGATTGGCCTGGCGGCCGATGAACCATGGCTGCCACGGGGCCACCGTCGAGATGCAGGGCACCTCTTCGATCTCGCATTGGGTCGAGACCGGGTTGGTGGTTTCCGGCGTCGAGGCGACCAGCATCAGGTCGACCTTGTCCTGCACGATCAGGTCCTTGGCGACCTGAGCGGCGCGGTTCGGGTTGGACTGGCTGTCCTTGACGATCACCTCGACCGGCGCGGTCGCGCTGCCGACTTTGATGCCGGCCTTGGTGGCGTCCTTGAAATTGGAAATGATGAAGTTGTCGGCCTCGGCGAAAGCCGCGAGCGGCCCGGTCTGCGGGCTCACATAGCCGAGCTTGACCGGCTTCGCCTGCGCGATGGCCGGCATGGCGATGGCGCCCGTCGCGAGAACCGCGCCGGTCGCGGCGGAACTCTTGAGCAATGTGCGGCGGTCAATGCCAATGTGCTTCATCTCCTCCTCCCTGCTGATGGCGGCGGGGTCTTGACCCGCTCTCGCATTATATGTTCGATAATCGAACGAGCGTTCGCTTTTCGGTAAGTGTTGAACGACAGGGAAATGGAGTCAATCACCGGGGCCGCATGGACAGCAGGCGACCACAGCCGCACGAGCGTCAAGACAAGGAATTCATGACCACGCTCGCCAAGGGCCTCACGGTGTTGGCGGCGTTCGGCAAGGAGCGGCCGGCCATGACCCTGTCGGAAGCCGCCGACGTGGCCGGCCTCTCGCGCGCGACCGCGCGCCGCGTCCTGCGCACCCTCGCGCAGCTTGGCTACGTCGCGCAGGAGGGTCGCGCCTTCGCGCTCACGCCGCGTATTCTCGATCTCGGGTTTGCCTACCTGTCCGGGCAGAACTGGGTCGACCGCGCGCTGCCGCTGATGAAGGAGCTGAGCGAGCGCCTGGGCGAATCCTGCTCGGGTTCGATCCTGCAGGGTGCCGAAATCGTTTATGTCGCCCGCATTCCGGCGCGCCGCATCATGTCGACCGCGCTCACGGTCGGTAGCCGGTTGCCGGCGTTCCACACCGCCTTGGGCCGCGCCCAGCTCGGATTTTTGGATGACGCAGAAATCTGGCGGCGGCTGCAGTCGGTGCGTATCGAGCCGTTCACGCCCTACACCATCACCGACCTGCAGGCGTTGTTCGAGCGCGTACGGCTCGACCACGCCCAGGGCTTTGCAATCGTCGACGAGGAGCTCGAGCGCGGCCTGCGCTCGATAGCGGTGCCGGTACTCGAGCGCGATGGCCAGGCCGTTGGCGCAATCAACCTCGCGTCCCACGCGACCCGTACCACTCGCAACGAAATGCGCGAGGCGTTTCTGCCGGAGCTGCGGCGGATCGCGGAGCATGTGGCGCGGTAATCATTCATCCTTGGAGGTACTCAGCGATGGCTGGCACCGAGCAATCCGCGCCGCAAAGCCAAACGAAGGCCTACCTGGTTGGCGGCGGGATCGCTTCACTTGCCAGCGCCGCATACCTGATCCGGGACGGCGGCGTGCCGGGGAGCAACATCTGTGTCTTCGAGGAGACGCTGCTGCTTGGCGGCAGCCTGGACGCGAGCGGGTCGCCCGACCAAGGTTATGTGATGCGAGGCGGGCGCATGTTCACCTATGAGGCCTATTCGTGCACGCTCGACCTGCTCTCTTTCATTCCCTCGCTCACCGATTCCAACAAGACAGTCAAAGATGAAATCTATCAGTTCAACGAAAGGCTCAAATACCACTCACACTCAAGGCTGGTGAGAGCTGGCGAGAAAGTCGATGTCTCAGTCCTGGGCTTAGGCCACCAGGATCGGCTGGATCTCATCAAGGTCATGATGATTCCCGAAAGCTCGCTCGGGGCCAGGCGGATCTTGGACGTCTTCCAACCATCGTTCTTCAGGACGAATTTCTGGTACATGTGGGCGACGACCTTCGCATTCCAACCTTGGCACAGCGCGGTCGAACTGAAACGCTATATCAACCGTTTCATCCAGGAGTTTCCCCGTATTCACACGCTCGCCGGCATTCGTCGGACGCCTTACAATCAGTACGATTCCATCGTTCGACCGCTGACGGCGTGGCTTACCGCGCGTGGCGTTCGCTTCGAGACCGGCGCGCGGGTGAGCGACCTCGACTTCAAATATGGCCCGGCGGGAAGGGGTGTGGAGCGGATTCGATATGTCCGCGATGGCGTGCCGCATGCGATTGCCGTTGGCGACGGCGACTTGGTCTTTGTCACCAATGGCTCGATGACCGCGGCCTCCAGCCTGGGATCGATGACATCCCCGGCCAGGCTGGGTGCCAAAGACCAGGATGGCTCCTGGGCACTGTGGGAAAACCTGGCCAAGAAGCACGCCGATTTTGGCCGACCCGGTGTCTTCAATGGCAATGTCGATGAATCGAAGTGGCTCTCATTCACGGTGACGATGCGCGACCCGACCTTCTTCAATTTGATGGAGAAATTTACAGGCAATGCCGCCGGTACCGGCGGCCTCGTGACGTTTACCGACTCGAACTGGCTCTTATCGGTAGTGCTGCCGCATCAGCCCCACTTTATCGGCCAGCCGCAAGACATCCGCGTCTGCTGGGGTTACGGCCTGTTCGTCGACGCCGAGGGCAACTTCGTCAAGCAGAAGATGTCCGAATGCACGGGCGAGGAACTGCTGATTGAGCTCCTGGGTCACCTGCGTTTCGACGCGCACAAGTCGCTGATCCTGAAGACCTCGAACTGTATCCCTTGCATGCTGCCATTCATCACCAGCCAATTCATGCCAAGAATGAAGGGCGACCGGCCCATGGTCAGACCGAAGGGAACGACCAACATCGCCTTCGTTGGACAATATTGCGAGATCTCCGACGATGTCGTGTTCACCGTGGAGTACTCGGTCCGCTCGGCCCAGATCGCGGTCTATTCGTTGCTCGATATCGGGAAGGGCGTTTCAAAACTCTACAAGGGGAAATACGACCCGGGCGTGTTGTTCAATGCGCTGAAGACACTGATGCACTGACGAGGAGCCAAGCGCAGACGCGCCGCGAGTGCAGCACGGACGTTGCGATCGTATACGAAGTTCTACCCAATGGCCTGGCGCCATTGGGTGGCTGCGAGTGCCCCCGTTACCCGCTCCAGATCAACCTGCTCTTCGGCCCGGCACGTGGATGCGCTTGAACGCCAGCTCGCCGGCACGCAACGGCTTCGTCGCATCGAGCCCCATCTTGGCGCCGACGCCATCGCGCGTGGACGGATCGAGCTTCGAACCCTGCGCCTCCGCGATGACGACAAGGTCGCGATCGGCCTGGAAACGGGTCGCGACCGCCCATTCCACCTCGGCCGGGTTGTGGATGTCCACATCGTCGTCGACCACGATCACCTGCTTCACGTCGTAGTGGCCGGCGAATGCACCAAGCATGATGTTCTTGGCCTCGCCTTCCTGGCGCTTGGCGATCCGCACATAGAGGTGATAGCGGCAGACGCCGCCGCGCGAGAGATGCACGTCGCGGACGTTCGGGAAGCTGCGCTGCAAATGGGCGAGCAGGGTCGCTTCCCGCGGAATGGCGCCAAGCAGGAGATGCTCGAGCCCGCCGCCCACGATGGTGTGGAAGATCGCATCCTTGCGCTGCGTTATGAGGTCGACCTCGATTACGTGACGGTCGGCGCGCTCGCCGTAATATTGCGGGAACTCGCCAAACGGACCCTCGGGCTCGCGCAGGTTCGGCAGCAGCTGGCCCTCGAGCACGATCTCGGCCTCCGCGGGAACGCGCAGTTCGCTGCCGATGCATTTGACCACCGGCAAAGGATGCCCGTGCAGCGCGCCCGCGATGGTGAGCTCGTCGCAATCGATCGGGGCGATCGCCTGCGAGGCCAACAGCGTGAGCGGATCGACCCCGATCACGATCGCTACATCAAGCGGCGCCCCGTCGCGCTCCGCCATCTCGAAAAACATGTGGGCATGGCGCGGCAATAGCAGCACCCCGAGCCGGTTTGGTGCGCTCAACTGGCAGCGATGGATCGATACGTTCTGCACGCCGGTGCGCGGGTTGCGGGCGATGAGCAGCCCGGCCGTGATGTAGGGCCCGCTGTCGAACTCGTTGTGGACCGGCAACGGCAGCAGCTTCGCAAGGTCAACGTTGTGGTGCACGACTTCCTGGACCGGTGCGGATGTGACCTGCGCCCAGGGCACGGGGTTGAGGGCGGCGTGCTGAAAATGCGTCAGCACCTCCGCGGATCCGACTCCCATCGCGTCGGCGATCCAGGCGCGGCTCGAGACGAGGCCCGAGACGATCGGGATCCGGTGTCCGCCTGGCGCGGGGAACAGGGTGGCGCGCTCGCCGTCGAGCCGCTTCGCGATTGCGGCGAGCTCGAAGCGCAGCCCGGCGCCGGGGTTGATCACCGCCAGCCGATCACGCGCCGCCAGATGATCGAGCCAGTCGCGCAGGCTCGTGATCGGCTGCGGCTCGTTGCGCGCGCGCGCATGAGCGCGCGATCGATCGAGGGACGTGACTCCATCGGCCATTGCGATTACTTGCTCCACATGATGCTCAGCGCTCATCAGAATGGCTGAGGCCCAAAAGCGCCGAGCTTGCGCGGCCGCGGTCATTATCCAACAATTGCGCAGCCCGGTCACCGGGAGAACAGGGAAAGCCGCGCCGCGATGACGCCCACGACAGGTGAGTGGCTCGGCCAATCGATCGAGCGCGTGGAAGACGCCGCGCTGCTGACCGGACGCGGGCGCTACATCGACGACCTCGCCGAGCCGCCGGGCTGCCTGCACGCCGCAATCCTGCGCTCGCCGCATGCGCACGCGCGCATCCGCGCGGTCGATGCGGGCCGTGCGCGCGCCGCCCCCGGTGTCGCCGGCGTGCTGACCGCAGCGGAGGTCACGGCCCTGTCCACGAGCCTCCTGGTTGGTATCCGAGCGCCGATCGAATGCTGGCCGATCGCGGTCGAGCGCGTGCGCTATGTCGGCGAGCCGGTCGCTGTCGTGGTGGCGGCGGACCGCTATCTCGCTGAAGATGCGCTCGAGCTTGTGGACGTTGATTACGAACCGCTGCCGGCGATCATCGATCCGCAGGCAGCGCTCGATCCGGCCGGTCCGCCGCTGCATGAAAAGCTTGGCTCGAACATCGCAAGTGACCGGTCGTTTCGCTACGGCGATCCGGACGCGTGCTTCGCGCAGGCGCCGCACCGCGTCGCCGTGACGGCCCGCTATCCGCGCAATTCCTGCACCCCGATCGAAACCTGCGGAGTGGTGGCGGATTACGATCCGGGCGAGGACGCCTACGACGTCCTGGCGAATTTTCAGGGCCCGTTCAGCCTGCACCCGGTGATGGCGCGCGCCCTGAAGGTGCCGGGCCATCGGCTGCGCTTGCGCACGCCGCCGGACAGCGGCGGCAGTTTCGGGGTCAAGCAGGCAGTGTTTCCCTACGTGGTGCTGATGGGGCTTGCGGCGCGGGTCGCGGGCCGGCCGGTGAAATGGATCGAGGATCGGCTCGAGCATCTGGCCGCATTGGTGAGCGCCACGAATCGTGAAACGCGGATCGAAGCCGCCGTCCAATCCGATGGGCGCATCAGTGCACTGCGCTTCGATCAGATCGAGGACGTTGGCGCCCATCTGCGCGCGCCCGAACCTGCGACGCTCTACCGGATGCACGGCAATCTGACCGGCGCCTACGACATTCGCAACGTCGCAGTGCGCAATCGCGTAGTGCTGACCAACAAGACGCCGACCGGCCTCAACCGCGGTTTTGGCGGGCCGCAGCTCTACTACGCGATCGAGCGTCTGATGCAGCGCATTGCGATCGAACTCGGCCTCGATCCGCTCGACGTGATCCGGTGCAATCTCGTTCCGGCCGGTGCATTTCCCTATCGTACCGCCACCGGTGGCCGCCTCGACTCCGGCGATTATGCACGTGCGATCGAGGTCGCGGTGAAGGATGGAGGTCTCGCCGATCTGATCGCGCGCCGCGAACAAGCCCGAAAGCAAGGGCGCATCTACGGCATCGGCTTAGCTGCGATCGTCGAGCCGAGCGTGTCGAATATGGGCTACATCACGACCTTGCTCACGGCCGAGGAGCGCCGACGGGCCGGCCCCAAGAATGGGGCGCAGGCGACCGCAACGGTGGCGCTCGATCCGGGCGGCGCCGTCACCGTGCACGTGAGCTCGACCCCGCAAGGGCAGGGGCACCGCACCGTCGCGGCGCAGATCGTTGCGGATGCGTTCGGGCTCGCCCCGCGTGACATTCGCGTGATGACCGAACTCGACACCGCGCGGGATGCCTGGTCGATCGCCTCGGGTAACTATTCGAGCCGATTTGCCGCCGCGGTCGGCGGGGCCGTTGCGCTCGCCGCGGCCCGGCTCAAGCAAAAGCTGCAGCGCAATGCCGCGGCCGGGCTCAACGTGCCGGAAAACGAGATCGTCTTCGCAGGCGGAAAGGTACATGCGCGTCGCAATCCCGACAACGCGGTCGCGTTCACGCGGCTCGCGGCGGCGAGCCACTGGTCGCCCGCGCTGGTGCCGGAGGATACGCAGGCCCTGCGCGAGACCGTGTTCTGGACACCGCCCGAGCTGACCGCGCCGAATGACGCCGACGAGATCAACTCCTCGCTTTGCCACGGATTCATCTTCGATTTTTGCGCGGTGGAGATCGAGCGCGCGACCGGGGCGGTGCGGATCGACAAATATGTCACCATGCACGACTGCGGCCGCATTCTGCATCCCGGCATGGTGGCAGGACAGATCACCGGCGGCTTCGCACAAGCGCTCGGTGCGGCGATCTATGAGGAGTTTGTCTACGGCGCGGACGGCAGCTTTCTGACCGGCACGTTCGCGGATTATTTGCTGCCGACGTCGACCGAAGTCCCCAACCCGGTGATCCTGCATATCGAGACGCCGTCGCCGTTCACCCCGCTTGGTGCCAAAGGGGTCGGCGAAGGCAACTGCATGAGCACGCCGGTATGTCTCGCCAATGCGGTTGCGGATGCGCTCGGCGTGGCCGAGATCGATCTGCCGCTCACCCCGGCGAAGCTTGCGGCATTGGTCGATGCCCTGGAGCGTCGCCCGTGAAACCGGCCCGCTTCGACTACGTGCGCGCGCAGAGCGTGGAAGAAATTCACGCGCTGCTGGCGGCGGAGGGCAGCGACGCCAGTGTTCTGGCGGGCGGACAGACGCTGGTCCCGCTGCTCTCGATGCGCATGGCGCGGCCGAAAGTCGTGGTCGATATCATGCATCTTCCTGAACTCGGCGGCATCACGCTGACCGAGCGATCGATTCGTGTCGGAGCTGCGGTTCGGCAGGCCGAGCTCTTCGACTGGCCCGACCTCCCGCAGCGCCAGCCGCTGCTGGCACTCGCGCTCCCGTGGGTGGGTCACGCGCAAACGCGCTCGCGCGGCACGGTCGCCGGCTCGATCGCACTCGCGGATCCGAGCGCAGAGCTTCCGCTGGTGATGATCGCGCTTGCCGGCGAGGTCGAACTCTCGTCGCGTGCAGGACGACGGCGTGTTGCGTCGGAAGATTTTTTCGACGGGCTGATGTCGACGGCACGTCAGGACGACGAGCTGATCGAGGCCGTGCGTTTTCCCTGCCGGCAGCCCGGCCAAGGTTACGCGTTTGCCGAGTTTGGGCGCCGCCATGGCGACTTCGCGATCGTGGCCTGTGCGGCGGTTGCCGATGGCGACAACACAAGGCTTTGCGTGGGTGGAGTTGCGGATCGCCCGACGGTGCGCGATTTCGGCTCGCTCGACGGCGGCGCACTCGATGATGCGCTCGCGAGCTTTGCCTGTGAACTCGATGCACGCGGCGATCTGCATGCTACCGCCGACTACCGGCGCGCGCTCGTGCGCCGGCTGGGCCGCGCTACCGTCGAGGAGGCACGCCGATGTCGCGCCTGAGCGCCGAGCGCCGCCATCGCGTGCGGCTCGAAGTGAACGGCAACGAGGTCGAGGGCGACGCCGAACCGCGCATGCTGCTCACCGATTTCCTGCGCCGCGTGCTTGCCTTGACGGGCACCCACGTGGGCTGTGAACACGGCGTCTGCGGCGCCTGCACGATCCTGTTGAACGATGCGCCGGCGCGCGCATGTCTCACGCTCGCCGTCCAGGCCGACGGCGCACGACTGCGTACGATCGAGGGTCTTGCGCCCGCGCCCGGGCGGCTGTCGGTACTGCAAGCGGCATTTCGTCGGCACCATGCATTGCAATGCGGGTTCTGCACCGCCGGCATCCTGATGTCGCTTGACTGGTACCTGCGCAGGCATCCGGCGCCCGACGAGGCGGGCCTGCGCGAGTTCCTGAGCGGGCATCTCTGTCGCTGCACGGGTTATGTGCCGATCATCGCGGCAGCCCTTGCCGCCGCCGAGGAACTGCGGAAATCTGCGAGCCATGCTTGATCTCGGGACGACATTCCTGGCGAGCGTCGCGCGCGACCCTAATGCGGACGCGATGGTCGATGGTCCGCTCCGGCTGACCTACGCGCAATGGTACCAGCGCATTTCCGCACTCGTCGCCGGCTTCGACCAGCTCGGGCTTATTCCCGGTGACCACCTCGTCAGCGCGCTGACCAATCGCTGGGAAGCTGCCACCCTGCATTGGGCCTGCCAGTTCGCTGGCCTCATCATCACGCCGCTCAACTGGCGCGCGACCGCCGACGATCTCGATTTCTGCGTCGCCGACGCGGGCGCCAAGGCGGTGGTGTACGAGGATGTGTCGGCGCCGGCGGTGCGCGCCTGCAAGGAGGCGCAGACGCGCCTGCGGATTGCGGTTGAATGCGCGGGGCGAGGTGACGTTGCGTTCGAACAATTGATCGAACAGCAAGTCGCGGACGCGTTGCCGCGCGCAGACGACGCTAGCTGGTCGGTGATGCTCTACACTTCCGGCACGACCGCGCGGCCAAAGGGCGTGCCCCGGCGCCAGCGCGCCGAGCGCGCCGCCGCGCTCGCGCACGTGGCACAGAACCTCTACCGCCAGCACGAGCGCACGCTGGGGGTGATGCCGCTCTATCATACGATGGGAGTGCGCTCGCTGCTGGCCATGGCGTTGATCGGCGGCGCTTTCGTCTGCCTGCGCCGTTTCGACGTGGCGCGTGCCCTCGAGCTGATCGCGGCCGAGCGGATCAGCAATCTCTATCTTGTCCCCACGCTCTACCATGACCTCGTGCATCACGAGCACTTCGCCGCGGCCGACGTGAGCTCGGTGCGCAAGCTCGGCTTTGCGGGCGCCTCCATGACCGACGGCTTGCTCAAGGAGCTGCAGGCGGCATTTCGACCGGAACTGTTCGTCAACCATTACGGTTCGTCGGAAATCTACACCTTCACCATCGATCAGAATGCGCCGGCCAAGCCGGGGTCGGCTGGGCGTGCCGGGCTCAACCAAATGATCCGGGTGGTAAAGCTCGGTGCCGCTTCGCCCGACGCGAGGGTCAGCTCGGGCGAAGAGGGCGAGATCGTCGCGCTGCTCGCCGGCGATGAATCGTTCGAGGGCTATTGGCAGCGCCCCGATGCGGATGCAAAGGCGCTGCGCGGCGGCTGGTACTTCACCGGCGACACCGGCTATTTCGACGCCGACGGCGATCTTTTCGTCACCGGCCGGGTCGACGACATGATCATCACCGGCGGCGAAAACGTCTCCCCGGTCGAGATCGAGAGCTGCCTGTCGCTGCATGCCGCCGTGTCGGAGGTCGCGGTGGTCGGCCTGCCCGATGCGCGCTGGGGCAAGGTCGTCGCCGCGTTCGTCAAGCGCTGCGCGCCGATCGAGCCGGAAGCGCTCGATGCGTTCTGCCGCAGCTCGGGGCTTGCGAGCTTCAAACGTCCGCGCCGCTACGTGTTCGTGGATGCGATTCCCAAGTCGCCGGTCGGCAAGTTGCTGCGACGTAAACTCGTCGCCGGCGAATACGATCTGGAACAAGTCTCCTCACAGCGCAAAGGAACTGCCGCATGAGCGCACCCGCGCGGTTCTCCGATCCGCGGCTTACGACGTTCGACGGCTTTCGCGTCGAGATCGATGCGGCGCGCGAACGCGCCGACCTGATCCTCGACCGGCCGCCATTCAACGTCATTTCGATGCCGCAGCGCGATCAGCTTCGGCTCACCTTCGAGGCGCTCGACGAAGAGGCGTCGGTGCGCGTGATCGTGCTGCGCGCCGTCGGCGAGCATTTTTCTTCCGGCGGCAACATCAAGGGCTTCCTGGAAGCGAGCCCGGAACAGGTATCGAAGCTCGCCTGGAACGTCGCGGCGCCCGCGCGCTGCAGCAAGCCGGTGATCGCGGCCAATCGCGGCTACTGCTTCGGGGTCGGGTTCGAGCTTTCGCTCGCCTGCGACTTCCGGATCGTCTCGGAGACCTGCCAGTATGCGTTGCCGGAGCAGAAACTCGGCCAGATTCCCGGCTCGGGCGGCTCGGCGCGCCTGCAGAAGATCGTGGGGATCACCCGCACCAAGGACATCGTCATGCGCTCGCGCCGCATTCCGGCGCAGCAGGCCTGTGACTGGGGCATCGCCACCGAGTGCGTGGCCGATGGCAAGCTCGAAGCCGCCACCGACGCGCTGGTCGAGGAGCTGCGCACGTTTTCGCCGATCGCGCAGCGCACCGCCAAGAAGTTGCTCAACGATACCGAGGACGCGACGCTCGCGATTGCGATCGAGCTCGAGGGCCACTGCTATAGCCGGCTGCGGCAATCCGATGATTTCCGCGAAGGAGTCGAGGCGTTTCATGCGAAACGCGCGCCGAAGTTCAGGGGAACCTGAGGATTGCACGACAGCGAACGCACGACGGAGGAGAGATGCTGTACGACACAAGGATCATGCAACGAAAAGCCAAGGCGACATCGGTCTTTCTCGCTCTCGGTCGGCTGTCGTCCGTCGTCTGCTTCTGTCTGTCCTCCGTCGTCTGCTTCGGCCAACCCTATCCCGCCCACCCGATCCAGGTGATCGTGCCGTTCGCCGGCGGCAGCGCGAGCGACGTCATCACCCGCGTCGTACTCGAACGCATGGGTGAAACGCTGGGCCGGCGCTTCATCATCGATAATCGGCCGGGTGCGGGCGGCAATACCGGCACTGCCGCCGCGGCGCGGGCGGAACCGGACGGCTATACCCTGGTGATGAGCACGAGCGGGCCGCTGGCAGCGAACAAGACCCTCTATCGCGATCTCGGCTACGACCCGGAAAAGGATTTTGCCCCGATCGGGCTGTTCGCGATGATCCCGAACATCATCGTGGTCAGCAGCAAGCTGCCGATCAAATCGGTCAGCGAGTTCATCGCCTACGCCAAGGCGCATCCTGGCGACTTGCGCTACGGCTCGGTCGGGATCGGCAGCTCGCAGCACCTGGCCGGCGCCTATTTCGAGCAGGTCACCGGCACCCAGATGACGCACGTGCCCTATCGCAACATCGCGCAATATGTCACCGACCTGATTGCCGGCACGGTGCCGGCCGGCTTCCAGTTTCTTCCCAATGTCAGCGGTCCGCTGGCGTCGCACGATGCGCGCGCGCTCGCGGTCACCAGCGCCAAACGCATGCAGGCGCTGCCGGACGTACCGACGATCCTCGAAGCCGGCGTGACCGGTTACGAGTCCTCCGGGTGGCTCGCTTTGCTCGCCCCGCGCGGGACGCCGGCGCCGATCATCGACAAGCTGCATCAGGAACTCGCCGCCGCCATGGCCAATCCCACAGTGCGCGCGCGCCTGATTGAACTCGGCGCCGAGCCGGTGACGAGCACGCCGGAGGAACTGGCGAAGTTCATCGCGTCCGAAACCGCCAAATGGCACGACATCATCGTGAAGGCTGGCGTCCCGGTGGGGCAGTTGTAGGTCGCCGTCATCGATGAATTCCAATGATCGCGTCCTCATCGCCGGGGCCGGCCCGGTCGGCCTTGTGGCCGCCGCGGCGCTAGTGCGGCGCGGGGTGCCGGTGACGGTGTTCGAGGCTTCGGCGACGTTGAACGACGAATCGCGAGCCTCGACGTTTCACCCGTCGACCCTCGACTTTCTGGCCGAGCTTGGCTTTGCGGCCGATCTGATCGCGCAAGGATTGAAGGCGCCCCGGCTGCAGTATCGCTCCCGGCGCGACGGCGTCATCGCGCGGTTCGATTTCTCGGCAATCGCCGACGCGACCCGCCATCCGTACCGGCTGCAGGCCGAGCAGTTCAAGCTCACGCGCATCATTCATGCAAAACTCGCAGGCGACCCCAACTACCGCATCGAGTTCGACCGCCGTGTCTGCGGCGTCACGCAGGACGATGCGGGGGTCACGGTCCGGGTTCAGTCCGCCGACGGCGTGTCCGAGGAGCGCCGCGCCCAATGGCTGATCGGCGCCGACGGCGCGCGCAGCGACGTACGCGACGCGCTCGCCATGGAGTTCGAAGGCTTCACCTGGCCCGAGCGTTTCCTGGTCGTCAGCACGCCGTTCGATTTCTACACGGCCATTCCCCAGCTCGACGCCGTGAGTTACGTGGCGGACCCGGCGCAATGGCATTTCCTGCTGCAAATTCCCGATGCCTGGCGGCTGATGTTTCCGGTTCCCCCCGGCGTGCCGGATGAGGTCGCGTCCAGCCGTGACTTCGCCCAGACGCAGCTGGCGCGCGTCATCCCGGGGATCAGCAATTACGACATCATCCACACGACGCTCTACCGGGTTCATCAGCGCGTCGCAAAATCATTCCGCGTGGGGCGCGTGTTTCTCGCCGGCGACGCCGCCCACATCAACAATCCGTTGGGCGGCATGGGGATGAACGGCGGCATTCACGACGCCCTCAACCTGACGCAACGCCTGGCGCGCGTCTGGTGCGGGGAGAGCCCTGTGGATGAACTTGATCGCTACGACCGGCAGCGCCGCGGGATCACGCTCGAATATGTGCAAACGCATTCGATCGCGAACAAGCGCAATCTCGAAGCGAGCGATCCGGCAGAGCGTGACGCCTTTCGCGATCAAATGCGCGCCATCGCGGTCGACCGCGCGCGCACCCACGACTACCTGCTGCGCCTGTCCATGATTGCGAGCCTCAAGCGCGCGGCCGAGCTCGGCTGAGCAACCTGACTTGTCATCGCGGTAGCGAGTCCAGTATCGTTTCGTTCGAATTACGCACGAGCGTTCGCATTTCGAACATCCGCGCGAATCACGGGAGGACCACCATGGCGAAAGCAGCAGCAAAAGCCGCGAAGACGGCGCGTGTCGACGTGCAGGCGGCATTCGCCAAGAAGCCCGAGACCGTCGGGCGCGTGAAGGTCAGCAGGCCGCAAACCGGCAAGGAATATATCGAGTCGCTGCGCGACGGCCGTGAGGTCTTCATCTACGGCGAACGCGTCAAGGACGTCACCACGCACCCGGCATTTCGCAACACGGCCCGCATGGTGGCGCGGCTCTACGACGCACTGCACGACGACAAGCGCAAGGCGAAATTGTTGCTGCCGACCGACACCGGCAACGGCGGCGTGACCCACGCGTTCTTCAAGGCGCCGAAGAATCTCAAGGAACTGATCGCCGGGCGCGATGCCATCGCCGAATGGGCGAAGCTCACCTACGGCTGGATGGGACGCGCGCCCGATTACAAGGCGGCGTTTCTGGCAACGCTGGGCGCCAACGCCGATTTCTACGATCCCTACCAGGACAACGCGCGACGCTGGTACAAGTTCAGCCAGGAGCGCGTGCCGTTCATTAACCACGCCATCATCCATCCGCCGATCGATCGCGACCGCCCCCCCAACGAAGTGAGCGACGTGTGTTGTCACGTCGAGAAGGAGACCGACGCCGGCATCATCGTGTCCGGCGCCAAGGTGGTGGCGACCGGCTCAGTGCTCACCAATTACACCTTCGTTGCCCATCACGGGCTGATCCCGGTGCAGGACAAGAAATTCGCGGTCGTGTTCATGCTGCCCACCAATGCGCCGGGCGTGAAGTTCATCTGCCGCACATCCTATGAGATGACCTCGACCGCCATGGGCAGCCCGTTCGACTACCCGCTGTCGAGCCGGCTCGACGAGAACGACGCGGTGTTCATTCTGGACAAGGTGCTGGTGCCCTGGGAGAACGTGTTCGTCTACGGCGACATCGACAAGGCCAACAATTTCTTTCCGCGCACCGGCTTCCTGCCGCGCTTCGTGGTGCACGGCTGTACGCGGCTCGCGGTCAAGCTCGATTTCATTTCCGGCCTGCTGCTCAAGGCGACGGAGGCGGCCGGCACCAAGGACTATCGCGGCGTGCAGGCCAACGTCGGCGAGGTGATCGCCTGGCGCAACCTGTTCTGGGGCCTGTCGGACGCGATGGTGCGCGATCCCAAACCGTGGATCGGCGACTACGTGCTGCCCAACATGGATCCGGGCAACGCCTACCAGATCATCGCCACCATGGCCTATACGCGCGTGAAGTATCTGATCGAGCAGACGGTCGCCTCGGGGCTGATCTATCTCAACAGTCACGCGCGCGATTTCAAGAACCCGGAGATCAGGCCTTATCTCGATCAATACCTGCGCGGCTCCAACGGCTACAAGGCGGAGGAGCGGGTGAAGCTCCTGAAGCTTCTGTGGGATTGTCTGGCGAGCGAGTTCGGCGGCCGGCACGAGCTCTACGAGATCAACTACGGCGGCTCGACCGAGGAGATCCGCCGCTACTGCCTGTTTGGCGCGCAGGCCTCCGGCAATGCGGAAAAATTCAAGGGCTTTGCCGAGGAATGCATGGCCGAGTACGACCTCGAAGGCTGGAAGGTGCCCGACCTGCGCGACCCGGGCGAACTCAGCTATCACGTGCTGCGGGGTAGGATGGGTTGAGCCGGCCTTGGCCGGCGAAACCCATCGCGCATTCCACGTCGTGATGGGTTTCGCTCCGCTCAACCCATCCTACGGCGCAATCGCCCGTTCGACGAACCGCGCGGCCGCCAGCGCCGTGCGGTCGCGCGCGAAGCGGCCGACGATCTGCACACCGAGCGGCATGCCGTCGGCATCGGTGAGGCCCGGTACGTTGATGCAGGGTGTGCCCATCAGGGTCCACAGCCGATTGAAGGTCGGTGCGCCGAGGAAATCGAGGCCCTTGGGCGCGGCGGTCGCGGCGGACGGCGTGAGCAGGACGTCGATCTCGGCGGTGATCTGGGTCAACGTCTGGCGCGCGCGCTTGGCGATGCGACGGGCATCATCATAGGCGTCGGGCGTGATCGCCGCGGCCTTATCGAGCAATTCGGTGAGCCGCGCCGGCAGCCGGTCGCGATGGCGATCGTAGTCGAACGCATAAGCGCGCCACGCTTCGTAACCCTGAATGGTGGCGAACGCATGCGATGCATCTTCGAAGATCGTCGGCAAGGCGAGTTCGCTCAGGCGCGCGCCCTTCGTCTCCGCGGCGCGCGCGGCGCCTTCGACCGCGCCGCGCATCGCCTCGCTGGCATCGTCCCACGCGTGGGTGCGCGCGAGCGCAATGCGTGGCGGCGCGAGCGCGTCGCGGTCGACCCGCAGGTCGCGGCCCGAGATCGCCGCGGCGGCGAACGCCGCATCCGCGACCGAGGCCGCGAACAGGCCGGCGGTGTCGAGCGACCAGGAGAAGCACTTGATGCCTGTCGTCGGCAGCAAACGGAACGAGGGCTTGTATCCGGCGACGCCGCAGAACGATGCCCGCCGGATGATCGAGCCGCCGGTCTGGGTGCCGAGCGCGATCGGGACCATGCCGGCGGCGACCGCCGCCGCCGAGCCGGATGACGAGCCGCCCGGCGTGTGCGCCGGGTTACGTGGATTGCGGGTCCTGGCCGGATCCAAAAACGCGAACGGCGTGGTGACGGTTTTGCCGATCAGAATGCCGCCGGCGCGCCGTACCATCGCGACGATGGCGGCGTCGCTTGCCGGCCGATGGCCCGCATAGATCGGCGACCCATAGGCGGTCGCAAAATCGACCGTGTCGATGATGTCCTTGATGCCAACCGGCAACCCGCGCAAGGGCAGGTCCTTCAACGTGGCGCCGGCCATTTTCGCCTGTCGTTCCGCGGCCTCGAGGTCGAGGGCCGCAAATGCGCCGATCTCGGGCTCGCGCGCTGCAATTGCGTCTGCGCACGTGGCCATCACGGCCGTCGGCGTCAGCGTTCCGGCTGCTATCGCCTCGGCGAGGTCGAGCGCATGCAGCATGGTGCGGTTCTCCGTGTCGGGGGCAGGCGTCAGGGCAATCTGACTCACGCCGTCCACCTCATTCCTGAACCCTGCTTAACCATATTTCGAACTGCCGCAAATCCACCCAACAGCGTTGAAGCGCCGTTAACAACGCGCCTCGCATCTTGCGCGTCATGCGCGGAGTTCATCGGTATCTCGGCGGCTCTCTCCTGTTGCTCGCACTCGCCGGCTGCAGCGGCTCCTGGTTTGCGCAGCGCGAGCCCTGGCGGCGCGAGGCGGAAGAGCAGTGCCTCAAATCGGGGGCGGTCAAAGAAGGCCCCGCCGTCGCGCTCCTGCAGCCGATCCAGGGACCGGGGATCTGCGGCGCGGATTATCCGCTCAAAGTCGCGGCGCTGGGGGAGGGCGCTCCGCTCGGTTATGCCGACGAGGTGCGGCCGCCTGGCCTCGTACCTGCGGCTCCGAACTTTCCGGCGCAATCCGCACCGTCCTATCCGGCGCAATCTGCGCCGCGCGATCAGCCGTCATACGCGCCACCGAACGATCCCTATCACACGCGCGGACCCCAGGCCGCGACCATGCCGCTCGACGATCCCTATCGCTACCGCGGATCACGCGGCGCGCCCGTGCAATCCGCCCCGCTCGCCCCGCCGCGCACGCAACCACTTGTCCAGCCCGTGCAGTCCACCCCGCTGGCCCCTCAGCGTGCGCAACCGTTTGTCCCCACGGCAGCTGGCGTGTCGCCGCCCGCGACGCTCGCGTGCCCGATGGTCTCCGTGCTCGACCGATGGATCACCGATGCGGTGCAGCCGGCAGCGCAGCGCTGGTTTGGCAGTCCCGTGGTCGAGATCAAGCAGATCTCCGCCTATTCGTGCCGGGGCATGAACGGCCAGGCCGGCGCGCCTGTTTCCGAGCATGCCTTCGGCAATGCGCTCGACATCGCGGCATTCACCCTTGCCGACGGCCGCCGGATCACGGTGCGGGACGGTTGGCGCGGCATGCCGGAGGAGCAGGGTTTCCTGCGCAACGTCGAAGCCGCAGCCTGCGCGCAATTCATGACCGTGCTCGCGCCCGGTTCCAACGCGTTCCACTACGATCACATGCATCTCGATTTGATGCGGCGATCGAGCGGCACTCGCATCTGCAATCCAGAGGCCGTCTCTGGCGAAGAGGTGGCGGCCCGCGCGCAGGCGCGACTGGCGCAGCGCCGCATGCTGGCGCCGCCGCAGATGTCGTCAACGGCAAGCCGCGGGCGCGAGCCGGTGGGCGATGAATATTATGAGAGCGTGGAGTTCAACACGCGCCAGCGCGCGCGCTACTAGGGGGGGGGGGTGTTTTTGGGGGGGGGGGGGGGGTGGGCGGGGGGGGTGGGGGGGGGGAGGGGGGGGGGGCGGGGAAGGGGGGGGGGGGTTATTTGGGCCGGAGTGTATATTAGGGGAGGGGGGGGTGGTGGGGGGGCGGGGGGGGGGGGGGGGGAGAAGAGGGGGGGGAGGAGGGGGGGGGGGGGGAGAGAGGGGGGGGGAGAAAAGGGAAAGAGACCGGCGTACCTGGGGACAAGGCAGAAGGATGGGAGGGGGCGAGGGGAGAAGAAAGCGGTCTCGAATTGAGGGAGGGGTGGGGTCACGCCGCTCATGAAGGGGGTTGCTTCCTTCAGCCCGCCGGCCGCAAGAGAAGGCGGGAAAAAAAGAATGACGGGCCGCCGCCCAGCCAACTCTGCCCGCCGGCGTCACGCCATCCTCGAACTCTTCGCTCGATTACCGCCGCAGCGATGCCCGCATTGTCGAAAATGGATTTGAACGAGAGGGCGTGAGTAAATTTGCCAAAGTAGTGCTAGGGGGTGTACTCATAAATCGACATCTTGGATGCGGCTTGCTCAATGTCCGCTTCTCTAATCGGCCGTTTAGGGTCAAGCACTTTCAGACTATCCACCGCTGCAGTGTCGATGTCGCTCACGGGCTCGTGCTTCTCTTCGGAATCGGCACCAGGGCCCTTCCATCATGGGATTCGAGGACGGGGTGGAACAATCTTTACCGCGGCCTTGCCGTCAGACGAACGGCAGATCCAAGCGGACATGCGAACTCACCTCATCCATCGTCCCGCGAGGGACATCATGCCACCGCCCGGTGGATCTCAGGTTTCCTCCTATTGAATTTAATCCTGCACGGTTTTCATGCTGCTGCCGCGGCTTGTTCTCGGGTCCAGCGGAACTCGGTGCCGTCGACCCATATGCGGTGCATGATCACAGCCAACCGGCGTGCCAGGGCCACGATCGCCTTTTTCATCCCGCGACGCCTGGCGATCTGCATCGCCCAGGCTTTGAGCCAGGACCATTTCTTCGACCGCAGCATGCTCTGAGCTGCTTCGTAGAGCATGACCCGCATCATCTCATCTCCGCAGCGTGATATTCTGCCGCTCCGATCGATCTCGCCGGATTGATACTTGGAGCACGTCAGCCCAAACACGGCACCGACAGCCTTGGATTTACGGAAGCGAGCGGGTGCGTCGACGGTGGCGCGATAGGTCAGCGCCACCACGGGGCCGACACCAGGGGTCGTCATCAAGCGCCGGCACACCTCATCGTCCCGCACGATGGCCAGCAAGCGGCGGTGCAGGATGACGATCTGTTCGCGGAGCGCCCGCCGGACGATGAGCAGCGGTTCCACCAGTACCGCCAAGTCGGGAAAGTTCTCCACAAGCTCTTGGATGCGGGCCTCGAACTTCACCTTCCCAACCATTCCGACCTTGAGGCCGAAGTTGCGCAAAGTGCCGCGTAGATCGTTCTCGATGGCAATCGCCTTCGACTGCAGAAGCTTGCGATGGGTCAGCAGCATTCGCAGTTTCTGACTGCGTAAAGTCTTCACATGCACCGGACGGTAAAGTCCCACCCGCATCATCTGGGCGATGCCGCGCGCATCGTTGCGGTCGGTCTTGTTGATCTGCGCCTTCAGCACCGCCTGCATGTGCCGGGTTTCAACACAGACCACTGGCAAACCTGCTTCGGCTAGGGCGCTGAACAGCCATTGCGACAGCGGTCCAGCTTCCAGCCCAATCCGCTTTAAGTCGAAGCCGGGGTTCTTCAGCACCGCCAACAGCGCTTCAGGCTCGCTCGCTACCTTCACTTCCCGCACGATCCTGCCGGTGTCATCCACAATGCAGATGCTGGTCTCCTTGACCGAAACGTCCAATCCACCAAAATGGTCCATGCTGCGCTTCTCCTTCTGATGCTTGAGGCCGTACACACGGACCTCGTTTCACCATCAGCCTGAAGCGCAGCACCCAAAATCTTCAGCTATCCACAACCTGGGCCGGCCGATTACCCCATCTTTGCCCCCGAAGCCGACCGACATTGCGACTCGCAGCGAAAGACGCGAAGTCGCCATGTGTGGACGGCTCCGAGTTGGCAAGGAGAATCTTCACGTTTGCAGGCTTGGTCGGTGCAGCCATGTGTTCGGCCTACGTGCGCGGTTGACATGACCGCTGGCCATAATGCCCTCCGCGGATCAGGTCCCGGTCATAACCTCGCATTCGACAATGCGCTGGCACAAGTGGGTTGTCCTGATCGCCGGATCGACTGGCTCTGCATTACGTGCTGTTCGCCCTCCCAACCTTCACATCACGCCGGATGTCCGGCGCAATCTCGTTTACGCCGCAAGTGCGACGGGTTGCCTATAACGCTCGCCCCTGGCCATCATGGCCCAGGCCATTCTGGCGATCTTGTTGGCAAGCGCGATGGCGGCAACCTTCGTTGGCCGCCGTGCAAGCAATGCCGCAAGCCAGGGGCGATGCTTGGTTCCGTGGATCTTGGCGTAGCGGATGACGGCGAGTGCACCGGCCACGAACAGGCTACGCAGATAGCGGTCACCTTGCTTGCTGATACTGCCGAGTCTGTCCTTGCCCCCGCTCGAGTGCTGCTTCGGAACGAGCCCGATCCAAGCCGAGAAGTTTCGTCCCGATCGGAAGGTCCTGGGGTCAGCGACACTGGCGACCAGAGCGGTCGCCAACATCGGACCGACCCCGGGAATGTAATGAAGGCGCTGGCTCGTTTCATTGGACCGGTGCCAGGCCATGATCATCCGATCGAACTTCACAATCTGCTCCTTCAGGATGAGCAGTTGGGCGCCGAGTGCGGCAAGGCATGCGCGCGCAATCTCAGGCACCCGTTTGTCGCTCGGGTCGGCAACAACATGGAGCAGTTCCTCGACTCCTCTGCGCCCGACCGGCGCGACAATGCCGAACTCAGCGAGGTAGGCTCGGATCGAATTAATCACCGCGGTCTGCTGGCGGATAAACAGATGGCGCGTGCGATGAAGCATCAGGCAACTCTGCTGCTCAGGGGTCTTGGTTGGCACAAACCGCATGGTGGCTCTGGTGACGGCTTCACAAATCGCCTCAGCATCGGCCATGTCGTTCTTCTGCCGTTTGACGTAGGGCTTCACATAGGCCGGCGGCATCAGGCGTACCGTATGACCGAGCGCCGTGAGCTCGCGCGACCAATGATGCGACGATGCGCAGGCTTCGATACCAACCAGGCATGACGGCAGCTTCTGAAAGAACGCCAGAACGTAGCGGCGCTTGAGCTGACGGCGGATAATCACATCGCCTTTCGCATCGATGCCGTGGACCTGGAAAACAGACTTTGCGATGTCGAGACCAACTGTAGTGACCGTTTGCATGACTTACTCCTCCGAATCATGGGGCCTTAGCAGCACCCACGTCCATGGCACTCATGTGCCGGTGGAGGAGCCGTCCACAGCATCATAACCAGACATGAACTCGATTAGCGAGCAAACTAGGCTGCTTTCCGGCACGGCTTCGCCCTGGGCCTCGAAGGCATCGTCGCCAGCGCCGTGATCGGGCCTACCGATCAGGCCGCTCACCCGGCTGGATCAAGGTGAAGAACCCGGACGCGCCAGCGGCGACCAGGGTGATTGGGAAGCTGCGGCGAGTTCACCGCCCGCGGTGCTATGCAGGGCAAGTTCAAAAGTTTCCAAAGATATTCGGGGAGCGCGCGGCTGCGCGTGGTGCGGGAGAGGAGTAAGCGTACCCGGTCGCAATTGAGGCGAACTGGCCGGTTTTGAATGAGCAATTGAGCAATATTGAACAGCTTGAAGTGTCTTTCCCGCCGCACTGTGTAGGTGGGGCGGGTTTTTGATCGGGTTCGAGGGGGGCTCCTAACAGTGGAGAATCCCAATGCTAGACATCCAAGACTTCATCGAACGCACGAATATTGCTAACTTCACGGAACGTCTCAAAACAGAAAACGACCCGACGAAACGGACGCTTCTATTCACGCTTTTGGCTGAGGAAGAAGCCAAACTGGCAAGTCATCTTCACAAAGGTTAATAGGCCCTCTCCTTTGGCGGTTTTTTGAGATTGGTCAAATGACAAGCCGCCGACGGCGTTAGGGTGCGTCATGGCGCCAATTACTTATCGATGTCCCTTCACAGGCCGGAATGTGCAGGGATAGTTGGCGGACGACCCGTCCTCGAATGAAAGCCAAGGCCTCTATGAGGCCATGACCTGCTTGGCCTGCAATCGGGTGCATCTCGTAAATCGATCGACGCACAAGGTATTAGGCGACGACAACGGATAGGTCGCCTTGCCTCGGCCAAGCGCGGTTTTGCAGGTCCAGATACGAAGGAGCACCAAGAATGACCACCACGTTCGAATGCGCGCGCTCAGCGCCCAAGTCTGAGAAGCCGGTGCGGCCGCCGGCACCAAGGGCAGAGGCCGCACGCAAGCTCGCGCAGGCGCATAACGACGCACTATCGAGCAATCCCCATTTTAAGGAAGCGAAGCCCGGGCAAGGCTTCGTGCTAGTGGGGGCGAAGCGCTCGACGTTGGATACTTAATGGGAGTGAGCGAGCGTTGGCTTGCGTTAGAAGCGGCGTTCGCAGGTGAGTTGCCAGCCGGTACCGCCGCGCAACAAAATGCTGAGACCGGAATTGTGGCCTATTAATTCCGGTCTCACGTTGTTCTTAGAGCGGCCGGCCTAGGCGGCGGCCTTACTCGGTACATGGCCGTCCTAATCTCGATTGTCTTGGTGGTCTTGATAGCCTTAGCCGGCTTCTTGATCGTGACAAGCAGACGCCCCTGTCGAAATGAGCGTCGACCGCGCCGTTCTCGGGTTCGAAAGGCAGGGACATCGATCGGTAGAATGAGCCGTAGCTTCGCTCCTCGACGTGCCAATCCTTTTCTTCCTTCGTACTTTCCGCCTTTTTCTCACCGGAAATGACCAGCTGGTTGTTGTCCAGGCTGACCTTGATATCCCTCTCGTCCACGCCCGGAAGCTCGGCCGTCACTTCGAAGGCATTCTTTGTTTCCGACACACTAATTGCCGGCGCGCCTGCCCCAATGTCGGCAGAGGACGAATTCTGATCAAAAGCGCGACGCGCGTTTTCCATTGCGCGCTGCACCGCTCGGAACAGGTCTGGTGTCAGCTCTTGGCTTGTAGTCCACAATCTGGGGAATATTATTGTTCAACTCCATCGTAGGTTAAGAAAATATCGAAGGGGCTTCCCTTGCTGAAGCCGGGCAATGACCGCTTGCGCTTTTCGATGAAGAAGAAACGGGAGCCGAAGCGGAACTTCGGACCGGATGCCGATAGCACCCGAGCCGAACACAGCTCCATTTGAACGGTCATTGTGCCTGCTGACGGCACCAAGCTGCCAACTGGAGGAGCAGAGACCTTCGACACGTCCCCGCTTTATCGGCAGCTCACGGACAAGCGACTACTTGTCTTCAATGGAATCAATCGGGGTGCCGAACGTAAAGTACAATAGCCGGGTCGAGAAGATAAGCGCGAGCACCGTCTTGCCGTCACGCGTAATGGGGCTATCGGATTGCGGCGCCGCCGACGAGGCGATCAGGAGCCACCCGTCGAATGTCTCAGTTGGGTCGAT